>JAJZBK010000046.1 GCA_021798955.1 Actinomycetes bacterium | reverse complement strand
AGGTGAGCGCCCCGGCCACCGAGGCCAGCAGGGACGCCGAGTTGAGCAGCGAGATCTGGTTGGTGCTCAGGTGGAAGATCGGGGTGAGCAGCACCGTGACCGTCCCGATGATGAACAGGTCGTAGGCATCGGTGAAGAACCCCATGCCGGCGGTGAACACCGTCAGCCAGTGCTTGCGGCCCACCTCGGCCTCGTCCAACGATCGGTAGAGCTCGGTCACCGACGCCGTCTGATCGCTCACAGCTGGTCTCCTTCCCGCCGAGTCGACGGGCACCCCTCGTCATCAACGTCCGTTGATCTGTTCTCGCCGCAATGGTGACGGGCGTGGGTGACCTCGCCGGGAACGCGGGGTGTACGGACGGTGATCTCCGGGTGAACGTTCGGTGAACCGACGGGGGTCGTGCCTGGTGAACCGGTCGGGCCCGCTCCGAGGCCCGCCGGCGAGTGGCCCCGGCCCGCTCCGAGGCCCGCCGGCGTCACCCGTCGGCCGCTATCGGTACCCCGAGCTCGCCGAGCAGCGCAGCGACGTGCCGGTCGATGTCGTCGACGATGCGCCGGACGGTCGCCAGGTCCTGGCCAGCGGGATCGTCGACGTCCCAGTCGAGGTAACGCTTGCCAGGGAAGACGGGACAGGTCTCGCCGCACCCCATGGTGACCACCACGTCGGCCTCCTCTACGGCGACCCGGGTGAGCAGCTTGGGCACCTCGGCGTCGGTCGACAGGCCACGTTCGGCCAGCACCGTCGCGACGTTCGGGTCGACCGCCGAAGCCGGCTCCGAGCCAGCCGACCGGACCTCGACACGGTCGCCCGCGTAGTGCTCGGTGAGCACCCGAGCAGCGACCGAGCGACCGGCATTGTGGACGCAGGCGTACAGGACGACGGGAACGCGTGACGGCGTGGCGGCGGGGGTAGGTGGTTCGACGGCGTGCACGGGTCAGCTCCTCATGTCGTTGCGGGATTGGATGGCTTGGCGGGACTGCTGTCCTCGGAGGACCTGGCGGCGGCGGGCTCTTCACCGGGCCGAGGCCGACGCTCCCCCGCTGCCAGTCGATGGCTCGTTCATCGCACGACGGTCACCCAGCCGGCCAGGGCCAGAAGGGTTACCCCGAGGACGGGGACGGTCAGGACGACGCCCTGGCGGAAGTACTGGCCCCAGGTGATCTTGATGCCTTTGGTGTCGAGGACGTGCAGCCACAACAGGGTGGCGAGGGAGCCGATCGGGGTGAACTTGGGCCCGAGGTCGGAGCCGACGACGTTGCCGTAGACCGCCGCGGTGTGCGCGAGCCCGACCAAGTGAGCGCCGTGGATCGACAGGGCCCCCACCAGCACCGTCGGCATGTTGTTCATCACCGCCGACAGGGCCGCCGCTCCGAAGCCGCTCACCAGGGCAGAAGGGACCAGCCCGGCGTGGCCGGCTCCCCGTAGCGCGTCGGACAAGTAGGTCGTCAGGCCGGCATTTCGCAGTCCGAAGACGACGAGGTACATGCCGAGGGAGAAGACGACGATCTTCCACGGGGCTTCGCGCAGCACTCGAGCGCTGGAGAGCACCGCCGAATGCGTCGCCAGGACGAGGAAGGCCAGGGCGACCAGGACGGCGGGAACCGAGACGGGGAAGTGCAGTGGCTCGGAGAGGAGGTAGCCGGCCAGCAGGATACCGAGGACGACCCAGCCGGCTCGGAAGAGCCGGTGGTCACGGATGGCCTCGGCCGGCTCGCGCAACGCTGCGAGCTCGTAGCCGGTCGGCAAGGAGCGCCGGTAGAAGACGTAGAGCACTCCGACGCTGGCGGCGAAGGCGACAAGGTCCACCGGAGCCATGGTGGCGGCATAGGTCGTGAACCCGATGTGGAAGAAGTTGGCGCTCACGATGTTCACCAGGTTCGACACGACCAGGGGCAGGCTGGTCGTGTCAGCGATGAACCCGGCTGCCATCACGAACGGCAAGGCCTGGAGCCGTTGGAAGCCGAGGGCCCGCATCTGCTCGTAGACGATCGGGGTGAGGATCAGCGCAGCCCCGTCGTTGGCGAACAGAGCGGCGACGGCCGCGCCGAGCACCATCAGGTAGATGAAGGCGCGCAGGGTACTGCCCCGGGCCGCGCGCAGCATGTGCAACGCCGCCCACTCGAACAACCCGACCCGGTCGAGCACGAGGGAGATGACGATCACCGCCACGAAGGTCGCCGTAGCGTTCCAGACGATGTCCCACACCGTGGCGATGTTGGACGGGTGCACGACACCGACGACCAGGGCGACGACGGCGCCTCCTCCGGCCGACCAACCGATCGAGAGGCCCCGCGGCTGGGCGATCACCAGGATGAGGGTGACCACGAAGATCGTCACGGCGGCAGCCGTCAGGCCGGCGCCGCTCAGGCTCAGCACCGGTCAGCCCTGACCGGGGTCGCCCCATCGGGGGCGTCTGGGCCGCAGCAGATCGGCCTAGCGCCGACCGCCGTCGACGTCGTTGGCACTCGTGGCATCGCTCGACCTCAGCATCGGATTGTCGGCCGTCAATGTATCGTAGCAGCTTTCCATCGACCGCTATCGATGCGATATGCCGGAAGCAGCCTCCTTGGTCAGCCTGTCGGTCGCAGGTGACGAGTCTCGCGGTCTCTGACCCGCTCTGGGTGCCTCTGGGCGTCCCGGCACCGGGTTCGGTCTCGGTCCGTCGAAGCGTGCAGCTCCGGTTCCCACCTCGGGTGGCGAGGCGGTCGGGGCCCGCTACAGTCTCAGCCACGTGAGGGTGGCACGGTCGCCTGGTTCGGGCCGAACGATCGAAGGTGCTCCCGGCGTGAGGCCTGCTCGAACCGACCTGTCATGACCAGCTCTCGTCCACTCCGACCACTGCTCTGGATGCCCCACGAGCGTCGCATCTCAGGTGGGCACGTCGTGCAGCTCGAAGAGACCGCTCGGTCCCTCCGCCGGCTCGGCATCGACGCACGGACCGACTTCTCGACTGATCCCGACCCGACAGATGTCTCGTTGGTCCACGGGTTCGGCCTGAACGCCGCTGACGTCCACCAGTGGCGCTGGCGCGGCATCCCGGTGGTCCTGTCGTCGATCTACTGGGACCAGCGCTACCGAGCCGAGGGCGGCAAGCGCCGACTCGGAGCGCGAGCGGCAGCCGGTCGTGCCCGCCGAGCCACGCAGTTCGCCCTGGCCGCCCTGCGAGGCAACTGGCCCCTCGTCGATGCCTGCCTGCGGTACGTACCCGACGAGCTCCGCACGCTGGCCGCTTTCGAAGCAGCCGACCTGCTGCTTCCCAACGGTGTCGGCGAAGCGGTCGCCATCCGTCGCGACCTCGGCGTGACAACCCCGATCCAGATCGTGCCGAACGGCGTCGACCCGGCTCGCTTCGCCGAGCAACCGAGCGCGACCCAAGACCGCAACAGCGTCGTGTGCCTCGGTCGCATCGAGCCGCACAAGAACCAGCTGGGCCTGATCGAGGCCTTACGAGGAACCGGCCTCCGCCTCGTCATCGCCGGCTATGCCCACCCCGACCACCTCGCCTACGCAGACCGATGCCGGGCAGCTGGCGCGGGTTGGGTCGACGTTCGCGGCGAGGTCTCCGACGACGACGCCGCTGCGCTGCTCCGGTCGGCGAAGGTGCACGTCCTGGCCAGCTGGTTCGAGACGACCGGCCTCGTCTCGCTCGAGGCCGCGCTCGCCGGGTGCAACGTGGTCTCGACCGACCGCGGGTACGCGCGCGAGTACCTGGGTGACTGGGCCTGGTACTGCGACCCGGCGGACCCGGCATCGATCCGCCGCGCCGTGACGCAGGCGTGGCAGGCACCGCCGCAGACCGCACTGCGCGACCACGTCCTTGCCCACTACACATGGGACCACGTCGGCCGGGCAACGGTTGCCGCGTACGAAGCACTCCTCGGCGACGGTCCGGCACCAGAGCTGCCGCGCTGACCACCGTCGCACGATGGGTCGACCACGAGGCCCGCAGTTGCCGGCTGGCGCCCGTTCGGCAACGTCGTCTCGAACCGGTTCGCTACGCTTAGGCGATGGGACGCGTCCCGGCGGGAGCCGCGTGATGGCAGGTATGACGGCGAGACGGTCGCCAAGCCTGGTCAGTGTGGTCATTGCCGTCTTGAACGGCGAGGAGCTGTTCGCAGCCCAGCTCGAATCGCTGGTAGCCCAGCAGGTCGACGTGCCCTGGGAGCTGGTGGTCGCCGACAACGGCTCGACCGACCGGACTGTCGACATCGCGAAACGCTTTGCCAGTCGAGTTCCGCACTTCGTGCTCGTCGACGCCTCCCAACAACGCGGCAAGCAGTTCGCCGTCCGGCAGGGCGTCGCCGCCAGCGAAGGTGACCTTCTGGCGTTCGTGGACCACGACGACATCTGTGCGCCGGGTTGGCTGGCCGCGCTGGTAGCCGGCGCCGCGGACGTCGACGCCGTCAGCGGCGCGCTCGAGCTCACCGCCCTGAACGAACCGGCGGAGATCGCCGCGCGCCCCTGGGTCCACATCGTGGACAAGTTGCCCCAGATGCTGGGCGGCCTCCCGTTCCCTCACGCAGGGAACTGGGCGGTCTGGCGGGACGTCTGGGACACGATCGACAGGCCCGAGGGTGATCTCCCTCACTGGGCCATGGGCGACGACCGGGTCATCGGGTGCATGCTGGCGCGAGAGGGCAAGTCGCTCGGCTTTGCTCCCGACGCAGTCGTCCACTACCGGCTCCGACCGGTGGGGACCGCGACCCGTCACCAGATGCGGCTCTACGGACGTGCCGATCCCGTCCTCGCCAAGCGGTACCAGGACCTCGGCGTCCGCGCCGAGCCACTCGGCAGGGTGCTCCGGCGCTACGCCGACATCGTGCCGAGGGCTCTGAAGGCCTGGGCGGAGCGTGACGACGCACACTGGGCGAGGAGCGAGATCGCCTACTCACTGGGCCGCCTCGAGGGAAGCATCCGCTGCCGGGTGCTCTGCCTGTGACCACGAGCCCAGCGAGGTGCCAGTGCGTCACCGGGCTGCCGTGCGTCACCGGGCTGGCGTGGCCACCCACCTAGGCAGCGGAGGGGGCGCCCGGTCGCTCCGGCACCGGGCACCCGGACGCCGCCGGTGTGACACGTGACCGCCGTGACCCCTCGCCGCGGCGAGAGCACTCGCCCCGGCAGGCTCGTCACGTCCACCGAGTTCGGGGTCGTCCACTGGCTGAGCGGGTACGTGCGTCGCCGAGCCGGGCTCGTCCTAG
>JAJZBK010000024.1:8356-32680 GCA_021798955.1 Actinomycetes bacterium | reverse complement strand
CCTTCACCACCCTCGAGCCCAACCTGGGCGTGGTCCGTGTCGACGACGCCACCGACTTCACCGTGGCCGACATCCCCGGGCTGGTCGAGGGGGCGGCCGACGGCAAGGGGCTCGGCCACCGGTTCCTGCGTCACATCACGCGGGCCCGGGTGCTCGTGGTCCTCCTCGACCTCGGTCCCTCCGCGCCGCTCCCACCGGCCGAGCAGCGCCGGGTGCTCTTGGCTGAGCTCGGGCGGTACCAGCCGGCCCTGCTGGAGCGGCCGCGCCTCGAGGTCGGCTCGAAGGCCGACGTGGCTGTCAGGGAAGACGGGGCCGTCGGGGAAGACGGGGCCGTCGGGGAGCACGGGGCCGTCGGGGAGCACGGGGCCGTCGGGGAGCACGGGGAGGTGGCCGGGCCCGAGGGCTCGCGTGCTCGCTTCGACCTTGAGCTGTCGGCAGTGACCGGCGCCGGTGTCCCTGCCCTGGTCGGCCGGTTGGCGGCGATGGTCGACGCCGCCCGTCGCAGCGAGCCGGTGCCCGAGGGCGAGGTCGTCGTGCACCGGCCACGACCGGAGGGGATCACCGTCGAGCGGCTCGACAATGGCACCTTCGTCGTGTCCGGGTCGGGGGTCGAGCGCACGGTGGCGCTGAGCGACCTCACGGCCGACGATGCCGCCGACTACGTGCAGCAGCGTCTCCGGCGACTGGGTGTCGACCGGGCCCTCGCCCGGGCCGGTGCCCGCGACGGCGTCGAGGTCCGCATCGGCGAACTGGTCTTCACCTGGTACCGCGACCAGCCCGAGCTCACCGGCGAGGGCCGGAGACGCCCGAGGTGACCGCGGCGCGGACCATCGTGGTCAAGATCGGCTCGTCCTCGGTCACCACGCCGTCGGGGGGCATCGACGAGCGCACCCTGGCCAAGCTGGCCGCCGAGGTGGCGGCGCAGCGCACCGGGGGGCGTCGCGTGGTCGTGGTCACGTCGGGAGCGGTGGCCGCCGGCTGGACTGCTCTGGCCGAGGACGCCGAGCGACCGGGAGACCTCGCCACCTTGCAGGCCGTCTCGGCCGTCGGGCAGCACCACCTGATGCGAGCGTGGAGCCAGGCGTTCGAGGCGACCGGGCTCCTCGTTGGCCAGGTGCTGCTGGCCCCGCTCGACTTCGTCCACCGCGGCCAGTACCTCCGTGCCCGGGGGACGCTCGAGCGTCTGCTCGAGCTGGGGGTGGTCCCCGTCGTGAACGAGAACGATGCCGTGGCCGACGCGGAGCTCCGCTTTGGCGACAACGACCGCTTGGCCGCCCTGGTCGCCCACCTGGTCGGCGCCGACCTGCTCGTGCTGCTCACCGACACGGCCGGGCTGTTCACCGGCGATCCCCGCACCGACGACGGTGCGTCGTTGATCGAGGAGGTCGTCGACATCGACCACCGGCTGGAGGCGGCGGCCGGCGGGCCCGGCACCGCCGTGGGCAGTGGAGGCATGAGCTCGAAACTGGCCGCGGCCCGGCTGGCCGTCTGGTCGGGGGTGGAGACGGTCATCGCCGACGCGGCGCGGCCGGGGGTGGTCGCCGACGCGGTGGCCGAGCGGCCCGGCGTCGGGACCCGCTTCCCTGCCCGCGGGGAGCGCCTCGCCGCTCGCAAGCTGTGGATCGCCTTTGCCGTCGGGGCCGAGGGGACCCTGGTGGTCGACGACGGCGCCCGACGGGCCCTCCTCGAGCACGGCCGGTCGCTGCTGCTCGCCGGCGTGGTCGGCGTGCGCGGTGGCTTTGGGGTGGACGACGCCGTCGAGCTGGCCGGGACCGACGGGGTCGTCTTCGCCAAGGGCCTCGCCCGCCACGGCGCCGAAACGGTGGCCGCCTGGGCCGGCCGCCGGTCCTCCGAGCTCCCCGACGACCTCGGTGCCACCATCGTGCACCGTGACGACCTCGTCATCCTGCCCGAGCGGGAGCCGACGGCCGTCGGTCCGGAGGAGTGACGACGGACGCTCGGCACTACGCTGGGCCGATGGTCGCACACGGTCCTGTCTCCTTGGACGACCTCGGGGCAGCCGCTCGCGAGTCCTCGAGGGTCCTCGCCCGGTCGTCGTCGTCCCAGCGGGACGACGCGCTCCGAGTCGCCGCCGACCTGCTCGAGTCCCAGGTCGAGCAGATCCTGGCCGTCAACGCCGGGGACGTCGCAACCGCCGAAGCCGACGGCGCCACCCCCACGGTGCTCGACCGCCTCCGCCTCGACGGCAACCGGGTGGCTGCCATGGCCGCCGGGCTCCGTACGGTGGCCGGGCTGGCGGACCCCCTCGGCCGGGTGGTGGCCGGCTGGGTGAGGCCCAACGGGCTGCGGGTCTCGCAAGTCCGGGTCCCCCTCGGCGTGGTCGGCATCATCTACGAGAACCGTCCGAACGTCACGAGCGACGCCTTCGGTCTGTGCCTGAAGGCGGGCAACGCCGTGCTGCTGCGCGGCTCGTCGTCCGCCCTCGCTACCAACGGTGTCATCGTCGGGCTCCTCAAGGAGGGGGTGACCAAAGCCGGACTGCCGGCCGGGTCGGTCGGCTTCCTCGCCGAGGCGTCCCACGAGTCGGCCGTGGCCTTCATGCGGGCCACCGGCACCATCGACTGCCTGGTCCCCCGTGGCGGCCCTGCGCTGATCGCCGCGGTGCGCGAGCACGCCACCGTGCCCTACGTCATCGACGGCGACGGGAACTGCCACGTCTTCGTGGACGCCTCGGCCGACCTTGCGATGGCCGAGTCCATCGTGGTCAACGCCAAGACGCAGCGCCCTGGGGTGTGCAACGCCATGGAGACCCTCCTCGTGCATCGCTCGATCGCCCCGACGTTCCTTCCCCGGGTGGCCACTGCCCTCGAGGGGGTCGAGCTGCGGGGCGACGAGACGACCTGCGCCCTGGTGCCGGGTGCCGTGGCGGCGACCGAGGCCGACTGGGCGACCGAGTACCTGGCTCCCGTCCTCGCCGTCCGGGTGGTGGACGACCTCGACGGCGCGCTCGACCACATCGCCCGGTACGGCAGCGGGCACTCCGAGGCCATCGTCACGAGCGACGTGGCCGCAGCCGACCGGTTCACTGCCGAGGTCGACGCGGCGGCGGTGCTGGTCAACGCGTCGACGCGCTTCGTCGACGGCGAGGAGCTCGGCCTGGGTGCGGAGATCGGCATCTCGACCCAGAAGCTCCATGCCCGGGGCCCGATGGGGCTCGAAGCCCTGACCTCAGTGAGGTGGGTGGTGCGGGGCGACGGGCAGGTCCGCCGGTGAGCACCGCCCAGGACACTCCGGGAGCGC
Source organism: Actinomycetes bacterium (assembly GCA_021798955.1). Lineage (GTDB taxonomy): Bacteria > Actinomycetota > Acidimicrobiia > Acidimicrobiales > RAAP-2 > JAJZJT01. The sequence continues at coordinate 29,419 of JAJZBK010000024.1, read as the reverse complement.
ACGGCGGCGACCACCGCTTCGAGTCGATCGCCGCCATCCGTCAGTCCCTGGCGGACGTCGACTACCTGGCCGACGACGGCATCGCCGGCGTCGTCTACCTGGCCGACCGCCTCGACAAGCCGGTCCTCGTCGAAGGCCCAGCCGGCACCGGCAAGACCGAGCTGGCCAAGTCGGTCGCCCGGCTGACCGGAGCGCGGCTCGTCCGGCTCCAGTGCTACGAGGGGCTGGACGAGTCCAAGGCGCTCTACGAGTGGAACTACAAGAAGCAGTTGCTGCGGATCCAGGCAGACGCCGGGCAGTCGTGGGACAAGCTCGAGGAGGACATCTTCGCGGAGGACTTCCTGCTCACCCGGCCCCTCCTCGAGGCCATCCGCTCACCGGAGCCGGTGGTGCTCCTCGTCGACGAGGTCGACCGGGTCGAGCTCGAGACCGAGGCGCTCCTCCTCGAGGTCCTCTCCGAGTACCAGGTGTCGATCCCCGAGCTGGGCACGGTCCGGGCGACCACCATCCCCATGGTGTTCCTGACCTCGAACAACACCCGCGAGCTCTCCGAGGCGCTCAAGCGCCGGTGCCTCTTCCTCCACCTCGACTACCCCGACGTCGAGCGCGAGCGCGCCATCGTCGAAGCGCGGGTGCCTGGCATCAGCGCCCAACTGGCCGACCAGGTCGCCCGCATCGTCCGGTCGATCCGGAGCCTCGACCTGAAGAAGCACCCGTCGGTCTCCGAGACGCTCGACTGGGCCCGCACCCTGGTGGTGCTGGGCATCGAGACGGTGGACGCCACGGTGGCCGTCGGCACCCTCAACATCCTCCTCAAGTACCGTTCGGACATCGAGAAGGCGGCGAAGGAGCTCGCCGGACTCGACGCGCCCTCCTGACCCGAGCGCCATGGACCTCCTGACCGGGTTCGTCGGGGAGCTCCGGGCCGCCGGCATCCCGGTCTCGTTGACCGAGCACCTCGACGCGGCCCAGGCGCTCGAGCACCTTCCCCTCGAGGACCGCCAAGCGCTCAAGTACGCCCTCGGGGCCAGCCTGGTCAAGTCGGCCACCCACTGGCGGGCCTACGAGACGGCCTTCGAGGTGTACTTCTCGTTGCAACGGGGGGCCCGGCTCGCCGAGGCGGGAGGCGAGGAGGGCGCCGAGGGGAGCGAGGCCCGGAGCGACACTTCGGCCGTCGGGCAGGGGCAGGGGCAGGGCGCGGGCACCGGACGCGGCACGGGCGGGGGCGGGGGGATGACCCCCGAGGAGCTGGCCCGACTGCTGTATGCCGCGCTGGCCGGGGGGAACGACGCCATGGTGGGAGCAGTCGCCCGCTACGCGGTCACCCGGTACGCCGGTATGGAGCCGGGCCGCCCGGTCGGTGGCACCTACTACCTCTACCGGACGCTCCGAAACCTCGACCTCGACGGCGTCCTCGAACGCCTGATGGCCGAGGCGCGCGCCGCCTCCGCCTCTGTCGGCAGCCCGCCTCCGCCCGGGGAGCAGCCGGCAGACGAGCTCGGCACCAGCGCCGACCAGACGGGTCCGCTTGACGGGCTGACTGCCCTCGAAGAGCGGCTGCTGCGTGACGAGTACCGAAGTCGGATCGACGCCCTCAAGGCTGAGATCGAAGCCGAGATCCGACGCCGGCTGGTGGCCGACCGGGGGGCCGAGGCGCTGGCCAAGTCGCTGCGCAAGCCGTTGCCCGAGGACGTCGACGTCATGCACGCCAGCCGCGAGGAGATGGCCGCCCTCAACCGAGCACTGCGCCCGTTGGCCCGCAAGCTCGCCGTGCGCCTGGCCCGCAAGCGGCGGCACGGCCGTCGCGGCCCGCTCGACTTCCGCAGCACGATGCGCCACGCCCTCTCGACCGGGGGCGTGCCCGTCGACCCCCGCTTCCGCTACCCCCGACCGGCCAAGCCCGAGATCATGGTGGTGGCCGACATCTCGGGCTCGGTGGCCTCCTTCGCCCGGTTCACCCTCCACCTCGTCCACGCCATCAACTCGCAGTTCTCCAAGGTCCGCAGCTTCGTCTTCGTCGACGGGATCGACGAGGTGACCGGGCTCTTCGAGGGCGCCGACGACCCGGCGGACGCCGTGCACCGCATCAACACGGAAGCGGACGTGGTGTGGGTCGACGGCCACTCCGACTACGGGCACGCCCTCGCCGTGTTCCTCGAGCGCTGGGGGGAGGAGATCACCCCTCGCACCAGCGTGCTGCTCCTCGGTGACGCCCGGAACAACTACCACGCCTCGAACGCCTGGGTCCTGAAGGACGTCCGCGAGCGGGCCCGCCACGTCTACTGGCTGAACCCCGAGCCCCGCTCCTACTGGGACTCGGGCGACTCGATCGTGAGCGAGTACGGCACCCACTGCGACGCGGTGGTCGAGTGCCGGACGCTCCGCCAGCTCGAGGCGTTCGTGGGCGAGCTCACGTGAGCCCGGAGCACTCGGCCACACCCGGCGGCGTCCCGCCCGACGGTGTGCGCACACCCGGCGGCGTCCCGCCCGACGGCGTCCCGCCCGACGGTGTGCGCACGGTCGCCGCGGTCCCCTCGGACCGGTCGGTCACCCGGCTCGTCCTGGTGCGCCACGGTGAGGCTCGGTGCAACGTCACCGGCATCTGTGGCGGGCGGCGCGGGTGCACCGGCTTGACCGAGCGCGGCGTGGCCCAGGTGGTAGCCCTGCGCGACCGACTGCTGGCCAGCGGCGAGCTGGCCGGGGCGGACGCCCTGGTGGCGAGCGAGCTGCCCCGGGCGATCGAGACCGCCGAGCTGCTGGCCCCGGCCCTCGTCCTCCCCGGTCGAGCCGGTCCGCCCGAGGTGGTGCGCCACTGCGGCGTGTGCGAGCTCCACCCGGGAGCGGCCGACGGCTTGGGGTGGGCTGAGTTCTCGGAACGGTTCGGTGACCCCGACTGGGACGTCGAGCCCGATCGGCCGATCGCCCCGGGCGGGGAGAGCTGGACGGGCTTCGTCCGTCGGGTGGAGGTGACCCTGCGCTCGCTGGCCGCTGCCCACGCCGGCGAGCTGGTGGTGGTGGCGTGCCACGCGGGGGTCGTCGAGGCCTCGTTGCTCGCCCTGCTGCCGGTGGCCGGGGGCCAAGACGGCGCCCGGCTGCAACTGCGCACGGCGCACGCCTCGCTCACCACCTGGGAGGTCGACGGTGGCCGGTGGCGGCTCCTCGCCTACAACGACGCCGCACACCTGGTCGGCGCCCGTGGCACGCCAGCGCCAGCGCCGGACCCAGCGCCGGACCCAGCGCCGGACCCAGCGCCGGAGCCAGCGCCAGCGCCGGCGCCTCGCGCCGCTGCTCAGCAGGCGTAGTCGTTGTCGAAGGCGGTGTCCATGTTGGGCTCCGGGACCGGGTAGTACGGGGAGCCGTACTGGACGAGTGCGACGGGGCCGGTGGGGAGCTGATCGTAGGGGTAGGCCGAGGTGCCCTGGCTGCACGAGGCGCTCGGTCCGCCCGGGTACTGCCACGACGCCATCCAGTAGGGGACAGCGGGCTGGTAGTCGCCGACGATCCCGTTCCACACACCCGGGGAGGCGTAGACGCCGACCGAGTTGAGCCCTTCGGCGTGGAGCCCCTCGATGGCCCCCTGCACCAGGGAGGCGTTGGCGGCGAGGTCCGTCGACCACGCGGGAAGGGTTGGCGGTGTGGGCTCGACGTCCAGCCACCACGGCACTGCCGTCTCGACGCCGGCGGCGGCGGCTTTGGCGAAGGCGTCCTGGGCGGCGGCGAAGCCGTAGTTGCAGGCATCGGGCACGGCGAGAACGGCGCACGACGGGTCGCCCGAGGTGGGCTGGGTGCCGTAGGTGAGGTAGGCGTAGAGGTTGAGGCCGGCCCCCGCCCACGCCGCCTCGGTGGCCAGGCACGGGTTGGTCCCACCGAAGGACGCGCCGACGACTTCGACCACGCCGACGGTGTGGGGGTTGGGCGGGAGACCGCCGACGCACTGGTACTTCGAGACGTCGTAGCCGTAGGAGCCGGACGGGAAGGTCGAGGCGGCAAAGAGGCCCGTCCCTCGGCCGGCCGCCATCCCCACCACGGGGGCGTTCAGGACTTGCGGGGCCGAGCCCCAGTAGGTGGCGTTCCCGAGGGCCGTCACGCCGCCGTTGGCGTTGGCGAACCAGTAGCCGCCAGCGGACGCCGTGGCCATGGCCACCACCGGGTAGCGCTGGGGGATCCCTCCGAGCGAGCCGTAGAACTGGGCGTCCCCGAAGGAGAAGATCCCCCCGTCAGAGGCCACCTCCCAGTAGCCACCCCCGTCGGGGGTGACTGCCATGGCGACGATGGGCTGGTTCAAGGGGTGGCCGCCCATCGAGCCGTAGAACTGGGCGTCCCCGAAGGAGAAGATCCCTCCGTCGGAGGCCACCTCCCAGTAGCCCCGGCCGTCGGGGGTGGCCGCCATGCCCACGATGGGCTGGTTCAGAGGGTGGCCGCCCATCGAGCCGTAGAACTGGGCATCGCCGAAGGAGAAGATCCCCCCGTCAGAAGCCACCTCCCAGTAGCCGCCCCCACCGGGCACGGCCGCCATGCCGACGACCGGCTTGTTGAGCGGGTGACCACCCATCGAGCCGTAGAACTGGGCATCTCCGAAGGAGAAGATCCCCCCGTCGGAGGCCACCTCCCAGTAGCCACCCTCGTCGGGGGTGGCCGCCATGCCGACGACCGGCTTGTTGAGCGGGTGGCCCCCCATCGAGCCGTAGAACGGCACGCCGCCGAAGGTGAAGATGCCTCCGTCGGAGGCGACCAGCCAGTAGGCGGGCACGAGCGGGGAGGCGTGTGCCTTACGGACCGGACCGCTCGCCACCACGGCGACGGTCACGCCGAGGACCACGGCGAGGGCGAGGGCAAGGCGGCTGGCGGTCCGGGCGACGGCGCGCGTGGTCGTCGGGCTCATGGCAGGTGTGCTCCGGTGCTGTCGGACGGTTTGAGGGCTGGACGGTCCGACACGGTGCACCACCGGCGCTGCGATGCTCGCCGTGGCGCGTCGACGCCGTCTCCTCGGGTATCGGCCCTAGAGTCTTCCGCCTTGAGCAGCCGGGGTCAACGTTCTCCGTCCATCTGGGCTCGAGGCCCGGCTCACTCGCCAGGCCCACTCGTCCGGCTGCCGGCTCGGGTCCCCGCTGGTCCCCAGCTCGGGCTGAGACGCCGTCCGGGGCGGCTTACGCCCGCAACAGCTCGGCGACGCGGAAGGCCAGGTCGAGGCCTTGGCGGGCGTTGAGACGGGGGTCGCACGTCGTCGTGTAGCGCTCGTGGAGCTGTCCCTCGCCGATGTCCTCGACCCCACCGAGGCACTCGGTCACGTTGTCGCCGGTCAGCTCGACGTGGACCCCGCCCGGCCAGGTCCCCACCTGGCGGTGGGCGACGAAGAACCCCTTCAGCTCGGCGAGGATGTCGTCGAACCGGCGCGTCTTGCGACCGTCCTCGGTGGTGATCGTGTTGCCGTGCATGGGATCGCACGTCCACACCACGGGGTGCCCCTCGGCGCGCACCGCCTCGAGCAGCGGTGGCAGGCGATCGGCGACGGCGGACGCACCGAACCGGGTGATCAGGGTGAGCCGACCCGGGACGCGGTCGGGGTTCAGGCGCTCGCACAGCCCGACGACGTCCTCGGCGGTGGCCGTCGGACCCACCTTGGCACCCACCGGGTTCCCGACGCCCGAGAGGAACTCGCAGTGGGCGCCGTCGAGCTGGCGGCTGCGCTCGCCGACCCAGAGCATGTGGGCCGAGCAGTCGTACCACTGTCCGGTCAGCGAGTCGCGGCGGGTCAACGCCTCCTCATAGTCGAGGATCAGGGCCTCGTGGCTCGTCCAGAAGTCGACCTCGTGAAGGGATCGCTCGCCCGACAGGTCGATCCCGCAGGCGGCCATGAAGCGCAGTGCCCGGTCGATCCCCTCGGCGATCCCCTCGAAGCGCCGTCCCTCGCGAGAGGTGGAGACGAAGGCCTGGTTCCAGGCGTGCACCTGGGTGAGATCGGCGAACCCGCCCTTGGTGAAGGCCCGGAGCAGGTTGAGCGTGGCCACCGACTGGTGGTAGGCGGCGACCAGGCGCTCGGGGTCCGGGACCCGAGCCGACGCCACCGGCGCATCGTCGTTGACCATGTGGCCGCGGAACGAGTCGAGGACGACGTCGCCGACCCGTTCGGTGGGCGACGAACGGGGCTTGGCGAACTGTCCGGCGATGCGGCCGACCTTGACCACCGGGACCCCCGCCCCGTAGGTGAGGACGATGGCCATCTGGAGGATCACCTTGAGCTTGTCGCGGATGTTGTCGGCGGTGAACTCCGCGAACGACTCGGCGCAGTCCCCGGCCTGGAGCAGGAAGGCGCGGCCAGAGGCCACCTCGCCGAGCGAAGCCGTGAGGGCCCGAGCCTCCCCGGCGAAGACGAGCGGGGGCAGGTTGGCCAAGCGGGTGTGGACGTCCTCGAGGGCAGCCGGGTCGGGCCAGTCGGGCTGTTGCGCGGCGGGCCGCTCCCGCCACGAGCCGGGAGCCCACACGGACGGGGCAGAGGCGACGTCAGGCACGGCCTCAGCGTACGACGTGACGCCCTAGGCTCGTGCAATGGTGCGTCCCTTCCGTTTCGGCCTCCAGCTCTCCCGCGCCGAGGGGCCCACCGAGTGGCGACGGCTGGCACGGGACGCCGAGGCCCTCGGGTACTCGACGCTCTTCATCCCCGACCACTTCGACGACCAGTTCGGTCCGTTGGTCGCCCTGACCGCCGCCGCCGAGGCCACTACCACCCTCAGGGTGGGAACGCTCGTCCTCGGCAACGACTACCGCCACCCCGTGGTGCTGGCCAAGGAGCTGGCCACCCTCGACGTGCTGTCGGGGGGACGCCTCGAAGTCGGGTTGGGGGCAGGATGGATGACGAGGGACTACGACGCGGCGGGCATCGGCCTCGATCCCCCGGGGACCCGGATCGCCCGGATGGCCGAGAGCCTCGAGGTCATGACGGGGCTGTGGTCGGGTGAGCCGGTGACCTTCGCCGGCCAGCACTACCAGGTCAGCGGGTTGGTCGGTACACCCCGGCCCGTCCAGCGCCCGCACCCGCCGCTGATCGTGGGCGGAGGTGGAAGACGCGTGCTGTCGCTGGCTGCTCGGATGGCCGACATCGTCGGGGTCAATCCCTCGCTGGCCGCCGGTGCCGTCGGCCCCGAGGTCATCGCCACGGCGACGGCCGAGCACTACGACGAGCGTGTGCGGTGGGTCCGAGCAGCAGCGGGGGAGCGTGCCGACGAGCTCGAGCTCCAGTGCCTCACCTTCCTCGTCCAGGTGGTCGCCGACCGCCGTGCGGCGGTCTCTCGGCTCGCCGACCTGTTCGCCGTCGACCCGGCGGTCGTGGACGGCTCGCCCGTCGCGCTGGTCGGCACCGTCGAGGACCTGGTGGCCACCTTGTCGGAGCGGCGGAGCCGCTTCGGCTTCTCCTACGTCGTGGTCCACCAGGCGGAGATGGAGGCGTTCGCCCCCGTCGTGGCCGCCCTGTCCGGCACCTGAGCAGCGGTGGCTGGCACCAGGCTCGGGCTCTTCGGCGGTACCTTCGACCCCGTCCACCGTGGCCACCTCGAGGTGGCCCAGACGGTACGCCGCGCCCTCGGGCTCGACCAGGTCCTCCTGGTGGTCGCCAACGAGCCGTGGCAGAAGGTGGCCCGGGGTGCCGTCACCCCGGCCGAGGACCGCTACGCCTTGGTGGAGGCGGCGGTGGCCGGCTGGCCGGGCCTCGTCCCGTGCCGGAGGGAGATCGACCGGGGCGGGCCGTCCTACACGGTGGACACCGCAGAGGAGCTCCTGGCCGAGGACCGCGGACGCGAGCTCACCCTCGTGGTGGGTGCCGACGTCGTCCCCGACCTTCCCACCTGGCGTGACGAGCGCCGCCTGGCGGAGCTCGTCGCCCTCGCCGTCGTCGACCGCCCGGGCTCCCCGCTGGTCCCGGCCCCTCCGGGCTGGCGGGCGGTGGTCGTCCCGGTCACGCCGCTCGACATCTCGAGCACCGAGGTGCGGACGCGCCTCGAAGCCGGCGAGCCGGTCGGCGACCTGGTCCCCGAAGCGGTCATGCGTTGCATCCGGGCGCGCGGTCTGTACGCTACGAGGAGATGAGCGCCCGCACTCCGTCGGTCGAGCAGGACACCGAGAGGTTCGCACCCGGTGCCCGGCGGCGGGGGAGGCAGGGTGGTGGTGGTCGGGTCGGCCCCGGGCGGCCCCGATGGTCCGGGCAGCACCACTGGTCTGGGCGGCAACCGCGTCCGACGTCCGCCACGCACCACCGGGCAGGACCGCGTGAAGTCGACGCGTGCCCGGCCGGTCCGGAGCGGGTCGAAGCGACCCTCGAGCAGCCTGCTGTCCCTGCAGGTGCCGCCCCCACGGGTGCTGCCGTCCCGAGGGGTGCCGCCGCCCCAGTGGCGGGTGCTCCGACCTCGATGCCGGACGCCCCGGCACTGGTGGGCATGCCAGCCCGGTCTGGGGGCGGGACCATTGACGGTGGACGGCGTGCTGTCCGCGAGGCTCGACGGCACCGCCGGCGGGTGGCCTGGGCGTGCGTGGTCGTCGTGGCTGCGTGCCTGGTTGCCACCGTGGTGGTCCTCGGCGTCGCCCGCGACCGTCGTCCACCCCGTCCGGCCGGGATCGCCTCGGCCGTCACCCTCCCTGTCCACCCCACGACCAGCTCGGGCGTCTCGGCGCCCGGAGGAGGCAAGCGCACGTGATGACCGTGTTCCCTGTTGCCGCACCTGACGCTCCTGCCACATCTGACGCTGCCGGCGCTGCCGGCGCTGGTGCTGTCAGCGGCACCGGTGGCGTCCCTCGTCCGGACGGCTCCGGGCTCGAGGCCGGCTCGGCAGGGATGGACGGTGGACGCGGGGACCTCCCCGAGGCCACCCGTGAGCGGTGCACGGTCGTCGCCGATGCCGCGGCGTCCAAGGGCGGCTCCGACACCGTGGTCCTCGTGATGGGCGACCTGTTGTCGGTGACCGAGGCCTTCGTCGTCACCAGCGGGACGAACGTCCGCCAAGTGCGGACCATCGTCGAGGAGGTCGAGCGGCAGGTGAAGGCGAGCGGTGGGCCCGGACCGCTGCGCGTCGAGGGGCTCGACGATGCCCGGTGGGTGCTCATGGACTACGGGGACGTCCTGGTCCACGTGTTCCTCGAGGAGGCACGGTCCTTCTACGACCTCGAGCACCTGTGGTCAGGCGCTCCCCGGCTCGCCTGGTCGCGCTGACCACAGCGCCGAGCGACAGCGGTGAGCGCCGAGCGACAGCGGTGAGCGCCGAGCGACAGCGGTGAGCGCCGCCGGCGGACAGACCCGCAGGCCCGGCTCCGAACGGGCGGTCGTCAGCCGGACGGCACCGTGGTGGTGGGCGAGGTCGAAGTGGTAGGGGTCGTGGTCTGGTTGGGTGCCTCGGCCAGGTAGTCGAGGCGGGTGACCGGGCGCCCGACTTGGACGCCGGCGGCCGTCGGCACGTCCACCGACTGGCCTCTGATCTCGATGACCACGGAGGTCACCCCGGTTTGCGCGGTCGCCGTGTAGACCACCTGGGCGACGGCCAGGGTCTGGTCGAGAACGAGCTGGAAGGGGTTCGTCCGGAAGTCGACCGTGGCCACCCCCGAGGACACCGACACGGTGACCTGTGACGGCGAGGCGCTGAGGAAGCTCTGGAGACCCGCTGCCGACTCGGCCTCCGTCGGTCCGTCGAGCAGGGCGCCGAGGATGGCCGTCGGGCTGGCCGGGAGCGCGACGTCGCGGGTGACCGGGACGAGGTGCTGGTCCGGGGCGACCAGGTAGACCGTCTCGGGGACGGCCACGGCCGGCGGGACGGTCGTCGTCGTCTTGGGGGGCGAGGGGTCGAGCAGCTTGAAGGGGACATCGGCGCGGGGGATGGCCTGCGGAGAGCCGTCAGTCGGGATCCCACAGCCGGCGAGGAGGACAGCGAGCGCAGCCACGATGGCGACAGCGCTGCGGCGCGCCCTCACGATGCCCTCGTGCCGGCGGGCCGCGGTGACGGGTGTCGGGCGGGACGTGCCGGGTCGGCGAGGGGCGGTTCGCCCGGTCCACCGCCGCCCTCCGGCCGGGCCGCACCGTCGTCGGCGCCGACGGGGTCGACGGGGAGCTCGACGACGAACCGGGCACCTCCGCCCGGCGCGTCCTCGATCCACACGCTGCCTCCGTGGAGCCTGACATGCTCGGCTACCAGCGAGAGTCCGAGGCCGGTGCCGTCCCCGGCAGCCCGGCGACCGGCCAGGTCGCCTCGGTAGAAGCGCTCGAAGAGACGATCGCGTTCGGTGGGAGGGATGCCCGGGCCGTTGTCTTCGACGACCACCCGAACCGAGCTCACTCGGCCGTCGTCCGTCGGGCGCCCAGGACGGACCAGGACCCGCGTGACGCCCCCGGCGTAGCGAGCGGCGTTGTCGACCAAGTTGGCGAGGATCCGCTCGAAGCGACGTTTGTCGACACGGAGGCGGACGGCGGCGACGCGCAGGTCGACGTCCACCCGGAGGTCGTCCCGGTTCGCGGCCGGTGAGCTGGCGAGGGCGTGGCGGACGAGCTCGACCGGGTCGACGTCGTCGAGGGCCAGCTCTGCCGAGCCGGCGTCGAAGCGGGAGATCTCGAGCAGGTCGTCGACCATGTGCCGGAACCGGGCCAGGTCGTCGTCCAGCAGGCTCAGGGCCCGTTGGGCCCGGGGCTCGAGCTCGTCTCGGTGCGCCTGGAGCACGGCGACCGAGGCGGACAGCGTGGTGAGCGGGGAGCGGAGCTCGTGGCTCACGTCAGAGGTGAAGCGGGCCTCCCGTTCGATGCGCTGTTGGAGGTTGGCCGCCATCCGGTTGAACGCCGCCGCCAGCGTCTGCAGGTCGGCGTCGTCGCCGGCGTCGACGCGGGTGCCGAGGCTGCCCTCGGCGATGGCCACCGCAGCGTCGGTCACCCCGACCAGCGGGCGGAGCGTGCGGCGGCTGGCCCAGACGCCGAGGAGGGCACCTCCCACCACGGTGACGAGGGCGGCCGCTCCGAGCACGGCGGCGAGCGTCCGGAGCGTGCTCGCCACCTCGGAGAGGGAGAAGACCTCGAAGTAGTCGGCGTGGACCGAGGGCAGGGGCACCGCGACGGCGAAGCGGGGGGTCCCCGACGCCACGAACCGCTGGGTTGCCGCGTTCCCCGCCGAGGCCTCGGCGCGCAGGGCGCGGGGCAGGGTCCGCTGGCTCACCGAGATGGACGTGGCGTACCACTGACCGTCGGTGTGGAGCACGGACTGTGAGCCCGGCAGGGTGTCCACCGACTCGAGGAGCTGGGCAAGGTCGGTGCGCGACGACCGGAGGGACTGCTCGACGAGCGACGCGTTGACGAAGGCCTGGCGCTGGGCAGTGGCCTGGCGTTCGGCGAGGATGCTCTGCCGGGCGGCGAAGTAGGTGATGCCAGCCATGACGCACGAGAGCGCCAGCGCGCCGACGGCGAAGGCGGTGATGACCCTGGCCCGCAGGCCGAGGTGGTTCCGGAGCCGCCTGCCCTGTCGGGGACGCACGTCGCGCCGCGCTCCGTCCCGTCGCACGGCTCAGACCACCAGCTTGTAGCCCATGCCCCGAACGGTGAGGATGAACCGCGGCGAGGCCGGATCGGGTTCCACCTTGGTCCGCAGCCGCCGGACGTGCACGTCGACGAGCCGACCGTCTCCGAAGTAGTCGTACCCCCAGACGCGTTCGAGGAGGTGCTCGCGCGACAGGACGCGACCGGCGTTGTCGGCGAGCTCGCACAGCAGGCGGAACTCGGTCCGGGTGCAGTGGACCTCGCCGCCGCCCCGGGTGACCACGCCCGCGTCGCGCTCGATGGTCACGTCGCCGAAGGTGAAGCTCGAGGGGCTCTCGTCCTCGGGGCGCACCCGCCGGAGGAGAGCGCGGATGCGAGCGGCGAGCTCCTTGGCCACGAACGGCTTGGTCACGTAGTCGTCGGCCCCCGCCTCCAGCCCCGCCACGACGTCGTGGGTGTCGGAACGCGCCGTCACCATGATGACCGGTACCGTGCTCGTCCGCCGAAGGCGACGGCAGGTCTCGAAGCCGTCCATGCCGGGGAGCATGAGGTCGATCAGGACGACGTCGGGCAGGGTGCTCTCCAGCTCGGCGACGGCGTCCTCGCCGGACTCGACGTCGGTGACCGCGTACCCCTCGTCCTCGAGGGCCAGGCGCATCGAGGTGCGGATCCGTTCGTCGTCCTCGACGATCAGGACGTGGTGCACGGGTCGATCATGGCACGGCGGGTGCCCGGCAGCTCACCGGAGGTCGCCGGCGCGGTCCTGTCGCAGCAGTGCGGTCCTGTCACGGCAAGCGACTAATCGGTAGGCTGGAGCAGTGGCGTGGCACCTCGACGAGTACGAGCGGTCCATGGGCCAGCTCGCGTCGTCCTCACTGGTGGCCTACCGCAGAGACCTCGAGGCGTTCGTCCGGTGGGCGGAGCGGTTGGGGGTCGCGGCCCCAGGCGACGTGGACCGGGTCCAGCTCCGTCGCTACCTCGCCGCCCTGGCCACGCGTCGCTACGCCAGGGCGTCCATCGCCCGGGCGGCGGCGTCGCTCCGTTCCTACTTCGCCTGGTGCGCTCGTCGGGGGCTGGTGGCGACCGACCCGGCCCGCCGGCTCTCGGCGCCGTCGCCGGCGTCGCGGTTGCCGACCGTCCTCGACCACGCCGACCTCTCGGCGCTCCTCGACGGGCGCGCACACGACCAGGGTAAAGGTAGCGACCGTCGTCGGAGCGACCGCGACCGGCGGGACGACGCCGTGCTCGAGCTGCTCTACGGATCGGGGCTGCGGGTGGCCGAGCTGTGCGCGCTCGACTGCGTCGACGTCGACCTCACCACCCGGCTGCTCACCGTGGTCGGCAAGGGCGACAAGCAGCGCGTCGTGGTCATGAACCAGCGGTGTGCCGAGGCCGTGGCGGCGTGGCTGGACGGCCCTCGCGATCGCCTGTCGGGTCCCGAGACGCCACCGGGTGCGCTCTTCGTCAACCAGGTCGGCCGTCGGATCGGTCCCCGTGACGTTCGGCGCATCCTCGACCGTCGCTCCCCGGTCCCGACCCACCCGCACGCCCTCCGGCACACCTTCGCCACCCACTTGCTGGACGGGGGGGCCGACCTCCGGGTGGTCCAGGAGCTGTTGGGACATGCCAGCTTGCGGACGACCCAGGTCTACACTCATGTCAGCAAGGAGCGACTGCTCGCCGTGTATGGGCAAACCCATCCACGGGCGTAAGGGGATCACGTGGCTGCGCAAGACGACACAGCTGGCCAGGGAATCGATCGGCTGTGGGCCGAGTACAAGCAGACCGGCGAGCGTGCGCTGCGTGACCAGCTCATCGTCCACTACGCACCGGTCGTCAAGTACGTCGCCGGTCGCGTCTCGGTCGGGCTGCCCCGGCACGTCGACGAGTCGGACCTCGCCAGCTACGGCATCATCGGGCTGATCGACGCCATCGAGCGGTTCGACCCGGTCCGCAACGTGAAGTTCGAGACGTACGCCATTCCCCGGATCAAAGGGGCGATCATCGACGAGCTGCGCTCGATCGACTGGGTGCCTCGGTCCGTCCGGGCGAAAGCCCGTGCCGTCGAGCAGTCCTACGCCAAGCTCGAGGCCACGCTGCACCGGACGCCGACCGACGCCGAGGTGGCTGCCGATCTCGACATGACCGACGCCGAGTTCCAAAACGTGCTCCGGCAGATCTCCTTCGTCGGCGTCGTGGCGCTCGACGAGGTGTTCCGCGGAGGCGAACGCTCGGACCGGTCCACCCTCGGCGACAACTTGCCCGATGCCGGGGCGGGGCCGATGGCCACCTTCGAGGTGAAGGAGACCAAGGAAGCGCTGGTACGGGCCATCGCCCAGATGGGGGAGCGCGAGAAGACCGTCCTCACCCTCTACTACTACGAAGGTCTCACCCTGGCGGAGATCGGACAGATCCTCGGGGTGACGGAGAGCAGGGTCTGCCAGATCCACACGAAGGCCGTGCTGCAGCTTCGAGCAAAGCTCGGCGACCGGCCCGAGCGCGAGGTCCCATCGAAGCGCGCCAAGGCGTCGGCGACGCCACGGGTCGCCTCGCCAGCCTCGCGCTGAAGGCTGCGGTCGGCGCCGCCTGACGAAGCGGCGAGTGGAGCCGAGGGGGGCTCCTCCACTACACTCGGTCCGCCTCGGCTGGTGCCCGAGGCGCCACTGTCTACGCATACCACGCACCCGGACGCGTCCACGGTCGCCCTGCTCGCAGGGTGCGACGTCCGGGGAGGACCAACCGTCGAAAGGATCCACCATGGCTGTCGTCACGATGAAGGACCTCCTCAATGCCGGTGTCCACTTCGGGCACCAGACACGGCGCTGGAACCCGAAGATGCGCCGCTTCATCCTCGGCGAGCGCAACGGCATCTACCTCATCGACCTCCGTCAGACGTTGCGGGGCATCGAGGAGTCCTACGGTTTCGTACGCGACCTGGTGGCTGGCGGCGGGACGATCCTCTTCGTCGGGACGAAGAAGCAGACCCAGGGGCCGATCGCCACCTACGCCGAGGCCTGCGGGATGCCCTACGTCAACGAACGCTGGCTGGGCGGGATGCTGACCAACTTCCAGACGGTGTCGACCCGAGTCAAGCGGATGCAGGAGTTCGAGGCCATGCAGCGCGCCGGCGACTTCGAGGCCATGCCGAAGAAGGAGGCGCTGCGCAACACCCGTGAGCTCGAGAAGCTCCAGCGCAACCTCGGAGGGATCCGGAACCTCGACAAGCTGCCGGATGCCATCTTCGTCATCGACACGAAGAAAGAGCACATCGCAGTCACCGAGGCCAACAAGCTCGGCCTTCCGGTGGTCGCCGTGGTCGACACCAACTGCGACCCCGACGTGATCACCCACGTCATCCCGGGGAACGACGACGCCATTCGCTCGGGGGCGCTCCTGTGCCGGGTCATCGCCGATGCCGTTGTCGAGGGGCGCTACATCGCCGACCAGCGGCGCAAGGGAGTGGGCAGTGGTTCGGCTGCTCCGGCTGCGCCAGCACCAGAGGCGGCTGCTGCGCCGGCTGCTCCGGCTGCGCCAGCACCAGAGGCGGCTGCTGCGCCGGCTGCTCCGGCTGCGCCAGCACCAGAGGCGGCTGCTGCGCCGGAAGCGGAGGCCTCGGCGGTGGCGCCTGACGCCTCCCCCGCAAGCGCTTCCCCGGCAAGCGAGGCGCCTGCTGCGGCAACCGCCGTTCCCGCTGCAACGACGACCGAGGAGGCGTGAGCATGGCTGCGTTCGGCGCCAAGGATGTCCAGACCCTGCGTCAGTCCACTGGTGTCGGGATGCTCGACGCCAAGCGGGCGCTCGAGGCCTGCGAGGGAGACATGGAGCGAGCCGTCGTGTGGCTGCGCGAACAAGGTCTCGCCAGCCATGCCAAGCGATCCGACCGCGAGGCGTCCGAGGGCGCCGTGGCCGTCGGGCGCTCGGACAACGTCGCCTCGATCGTCCAGCTCCGCTCGGAGACCGATTTCGTGGCCAAGTCCGAGGCGTTCGTCTCCCTCGTCCAGGAGCTGGCCGACCTGGTCGCGGCCAAGGGCGTCGACGCCGTCGCGGAGCGGTCGGAACAGCTCGACCAGTTGAAGACGACCCTGAAGGAGAACATCTCGGTCGGCCGGGTGGTCCGGGTGGAGGCCCCCTCGGGCGGAGTGGTCGACACCTATCTCCACCTCCAGCAGGGCCGGGGGGTCAACGCCGTCGTCGTCGCCCTCTCCGGCGGTACCGACGAGCTCGCCCACGACGTCGCCACCCACATCGCGTTCGCCCGCCCGGCCTACGTCAGTCGCGACCAGGTGCCCGACGACGAGGTCGCCGCCGAACGCGAGACGGTGGAGCGCATCGCCCGCAACGAGGGGAAGCCCGAGGCGGCGTTGCCGAAGATCGTCGAGGGCCGTCTGAACGGTTGGTACCGCGAGCGGGTCCTGCTCGACCAGGCCTACGTGAAGGACGAGAAGCGGACCATCGCCCAGCTACTTGGTCCGACGACGGTCGTCGAGTTCGCCCAAGTGGTCGTGGGCGACTGAGTGGGCTCCGACGCTGCTCGCCCGTTGCCTGCTGAAGGGCACCGCCGGGTCGTGCTCAAGATGTCGGGCGAGGCGTTGGCCTCGTCGGCGTCGGACGAGACGATCGACGCCACCGTCGTCGAGCGGATCGCCAGGGAGATCGCCGAGGTCCTCGCCGAGGACGACCTCGAGCTGGCCGTGATGGTGGGTGGCGGCAACATCTGGCGTGGCTCCACTGGTGCCGGTGCGGGCATGGACCGGGCGACGTCGGACACGATGGGGATGCTCGGGACCGTCATCAACTCCCTGGCGCTCCAGGACGCCCTCGAGCACCACGGCCAGCCGACCCGGGTGCTCACCGCCGTGCAGATGGCCGAGGTGGCCGAGCCCTACATTCGTCGCCGCGCCATCCGCCACCTCGAAAAGGGGCGCGTCGTCGTCTTCGCTGCCGGCATGGGGAACCCCTACTTCACCACCGACACCTCGGCGGCCCTGCGTGCCGCGGAGATCGAGGCCACCCTGGTCTACAAGGGGACCCATGGCGGGGTGGACGGCGTCTACAGCGCCGACCCACGCCTCGAGCCCACCGCCACCCGGTACGACGAGGTCTCCTTCATGGAGGTCATCGCCAAGGACCTCCGGGTGATGGACCTGACCGCCATCACGTTCTGCAAGGACAACGCCCTGCCGATCCGGATCTTCGACCTGATGGGGCCGGGCAACATCAGGCGCGCGCTCGGGGGAGAGCCGATCGGGACGCTCGTCCGATGACCGTGACGACCGGCTGTCCCCGTCGAGACCGGGCTCGGGCGCGGCGGTGGCCACTGCCCGACGTCGCTACGCTGGAGGGGCGATGGACGAGGACCTGACGGCACTGGTGGTGTCGGATGCCCGAGAGCGCATGACGAAGGCGGTCGAGCACACCCAGGCCGAGTTCGCCGGCATCCGCACCGGCCGGGCGACCCCGGCCCTGGTCGAGCACCTCCGGGTCGACTACTACGGCGCCGAGACGGAGCTGCGCCAGTTGGCGGGGTTCAGCGTGCCCGAGGCTCGTCTGCTCGTCATCACGCCCTACGACAAGGGAGCCATGGGGGCCATCGAGAAGGCGCTGCAGAGCTCGGACCTCGGCATCACGCCGTCGAACGACGGCACCGTCATCCGTCTTTCCTTCCCGGTCCCCACCGAGGAACGGCGCAAAGAGCTGGTCAAGGTCGTCCGCCAGAAGGCGGAGGACGGCCGGGTGTCGGTCCGGAACCTCCGACGTTCCGCCCGTCACGAGCTCGATGCGTTGGTGAAAGACGGCGAGCTCTCGAGCGACGAGCTCGAACGGGTGGAGAAGGAGCTCGACCGGATCACCCACGACCAGGTGGCCGCCATCGACAGGCTCCTGGCCCACAAGGAGCAGGAGCTCCTCGAGATCTGACATGGCGGGCCGCGCTGTGGCTCGGCATGGGAGGGAACGACCGACGTGGACCACGGCGACGACCGGCGAACGGACCAGGGCCCAAGCGAGGGCGGAGGTGGCCCCGACGCGCCCGAAGCCCAGCCAGGGCGCGTCCGGATCATCGGGGCCGAACGAGCGTTCGAGACGACCGCGGTGGTGCCGGTCGTCTCCCGGGACGAGCCAGTGGCCGATGACCAGCCCGACACTCCGGGCGAGCCCGACGAGCTCGACGATGGCCGACCCTCGGTCCGGCTGACCGACCAACCCGGCCACGCTGGCGACGAAGGGACCGTCGACCCCATCGCGCCCGGCGGCACGGCCGTGCCGCGAGGGGCCGAGGAGTGGACCGGTACGGCAGTGCTCCCGCACTGGACCGAGCCCCCGACCGGGCAGGTCCCTGCCATCCTCGAGCGCGACCGACCGGACGGGGGTGTCTCCGGGCCTACCTGGCGCGAGGAGCACGCCGACTGGGAGGCGCACGACCAGTCGTTCGACGCCGCCCTGCTCGCTCCCGAGGAGGACGAGGAGATCGGTTCGCTCGACGAGTCCGGCGGTGCTGACCTCGATCGCCGGCCGTGGGAGTTCGACCTGCCACAGCCGGAGGCGCGGGGGTGGGCCGACGAGGCGACCCAGTCGGTGCCGCCGGTGGCGCCGGAGCCGGCAGACCGGGTGCGGGCTGCGGGTGGGGACGAGCACGACACCGACGACTCGTTCCCGCTCCGGTGGGGTGCTGGCCGGGCCGGTGCCGACGAAGGTGGCGACGTCGACGCCGCCGCGCAGGACGAAGGCAAGCCGGTCGAGGAAGGCCCGGTGGACGAGGGGCCGGTGGACGAGGGGCCTCTCGAGGAGGTGTTCGGTACGGCTCGTGGCCGGCCGAGCGGAACGGTCCCGGTCGGGCGGATGCGCCGGGGCAGCCTGCGCGTCCCTCGGGTGCGAGCCAAGCGGCCCGAGGACGCCGAGGCGCGTTTCGACGAGCCACCGTTGGCGGCGACACCCCCCGGAGCCGCCGTGACCGCCGTACCGGGTGCCGGGCGCCGACGGGGCGGGATCGTCGACCTTGCCGCGGCCGACCGCGAAGAGGCTCGTCGGGCCCAGGGGGACGGCGCTGCCAACCCGGCCGGCCCCGGCGACGAAGGTCTCGACGCTGACGCCGATCGCTACGGCGAGGCAGGACCGGAGACCGGCCAGGTCGCGGCGGTGGGCGATCCCTGGGGAGCGGGCCCCGCCAGGGACGAGCCGGTCGGGTCCTCGGGGCGACGGACCGGAGACCCCGACGAGGCGTGGCAGGACGAGGTGGCCGCTCGGTGGGACGAGGTGGCCGGACGGGTCGACCCGCCGGCGCGGCGAGGGGCTGGGCGCCGACGCGGTCGCGGCGGAGCCTGGGCCGAGGAAGGCGGCGAGGAGGAGGCTGTCGCGCCGGTACCCCGCCGTGAGGGAAGGTCGACGGCTCGTTCCGCACCGGGAGAGGCCCACGCCACCCGGCCGCGCCGGATCCCCCCGGTCGAGGAGCCTGGTGCTCGCTCGTCCCGGTCCCATGGCGCCCAGGTCGCGCCGCGGGGCGGGGGCGCCGTAACCCGCGTCGTGACCGGCCTGGTCGCCGCCGCAGTCGCCCTGGCCGCCTTCGCTGGGGGAGCGGTCACCTCGCTGGTGCTGGTCGCCGTGGTGGTCACCTTCGCTGCCGGCGAGGCCTACGGTGCCCTGAGGAGCGCGGGCTACCGCCCCGCCACCCTGCTCGGGCTGGTCGGCACCGTCGCCCTGCTGGTGGGGGCCTACACCAAGGGTCCAGAGGCGGTGCCCTTGGTCCTCGTCGTGCTGGTGGCGTTCAGCTTTGTCTGGTACCTCTTCGGCGTCGACCACAGCCCGCCCCTCGCCGGGGTGGCCTCCACCGTGCTGGTGGTGGCCTGGATCTCCCTGATGGGAGCGTTCGGGGCACTGCTGCTCGCCCCCTCGGCCTTCCCGCACCGTCACGGCGTCGCCTTCCTGCTCGGCGCCATCATCGCCACGGTGGCCAACGACGTCGGCGCGCTGGCCTTTGGCGCGTGGCTCGGTCGCCACCCCCTGGCACCACGGGTCAGCCCGAACAAGACCTGGGAGGGCCTGATCGGCGGCACCGTCGTGTCGGTCGTCGTCTCGATCGGGCTGGTTGGGGCGATGCACCCCTGGACGGCGTCGTCGGCGGCCGTGCTCGGGGTGGTCGTCTCGATCGTGGCACCCATCGGCGACCTGAGCGAGTCGCTGCTCAAGCGGGACCTGCGCGTGAAGGACATGGGCCGGCTCCTGCCCGGGCACGGAGGTGTGCTCGACCGCATCGACGCCATGCTCTTCGTGCTGCCGGCCACCTACTACCTCGTGCGCGTCCTCAAGCTCGGCTGAATCGGCGAAGATCTGCGCATGGGAGCGGTGACCGTCAGCGTGGTGGGCTCGACCGGTTCGATCGGCCGCCAGGCCATCGAGGTCGTGGAGGCCCAGCCCGATCGCTTCGACGTGGTCGCGCTGGCAGCACTCCGCTCGACGGACCTGCTCGCCGACCAGGCCAGGCGGCTCCGGCCCCAGGTGGTGGCGGTCGGCGACGCGGCACTCGCCCCGGCACTGGCACGGTCGCTCCCCCGTGGGACCGAGCTCGTCGCCGGACCCGACGGCTTGGTCGAGGTGGCCACGGTCGCCGACGTGGCTGTCAACGGCGTCGTCGGTTTCGCCGGTCTACCCGTCACCCTGGCCGCGCTCCGCGCCGGTCGGCGGCTCGCCCTGGCCAACAAGGAGTCGATCATCGCCGGCGGGCCCGTGGTCCGAGCGGCCCGTCGGACGCCGGGGGCCGAGCTGGTCCCGGTCGACTCCGAGCACTGCGCGGTCCACCAGTGCCTGCGGGCCGGTGCCCCCGACGAGGTCGCCCGGCTCTTGCTCACGGCCTCCGGTGGGCCGTTCCGCGGACGGGACGCGGCGCAGCTGGCCTCCGTCACGGTCGCTGACGCCCTGGCCCATCCGACGTGGGCGATGGGGCCGAAGATCACCGTGGACTCCTCGACCCTCATGAACAAGGGCCTCGAGGTCATCGAGGCCCACGAGCTCTTCGACGTGCCGTTCGAAGCGATCGACGTCGTCGTGCACCCGCAGTCGATCGTGCACTCGATGGTCGAGTTCCGCGACGGGGCCGTGGTGGCCCAGCTCTCCCAGCCGGACATGCGGCTGCCGATCGGCTACGCCCTCGGCTTCCCCGACCGCCTCTCGACGCCGTTCGGCCCCATCGACTGGACGAGCCTCGCTCGGCTCGACTTTGCCGAGCCCGACCGGGCGACCTTTCGCTGTCTCGACCTCGCGTACCGCGCCGGCAGGGAGGGGGACCTGGCGCCAGCGTGGCTGAACGCGGCCAACGAGGTGGCGGTGGCGGCCTTCCTCGACGGGGCCATCGCCTGGTCTGCCATCGCCGACGTCGTCGAGGAGGTGCTCGACGGGTACGACGTCCCGCCGGTCGGCCCGGTGGGTCGGACCGTCGATGACGTGCTCGAGGCGGACGGCGCGGCGCGCCGGCTCGCCGAGCAGGCCGTGGCTGCGGTGGCACCGGCATGACCGTCCCGGCCGAGGCCGAAGCCGGAGATGGCACAGCCGGCCCGGGAGGCCGGACCGATCACACAGCCGGC
>JAJZBK010000024.1:0-8256 GCA_021798955.1 Actinomycetes bacterium | reverse complement strand
GCGCTCCTCGAACTGGTGGTGGGCGTGGCAGCCATCGTGGCGCTCGCCGTGGCGACCGGCCACCTCGACCTCTTGGTCGTCGTGGCGAGCCTCGTCCTCATGGTGATGGTGCACGAACTGGGCCACCTGCTGGCCGCCAAGCACGAGCACATGAAGGTGACCGAGTACTTCCTCGGGTTCGGGCCCCGGCTGTGGTCGTTCCGCCGGGGCGAGACCGAGTACGGGGTCAAGGCCCTTCCGCTCGGCGGGTACGTGAAGATCCCGGGGATGACCAACCTCGAGGAGGTCGACCCGGCCGACGAGCCCCGCACCTACCGCCAGCAGCCGTTCCACGCCCGGCTGCTGGTGGCCGTGGCCGGCTCTGCCATGCACTTCCTGATGGCGTTCATCCTCCTGTGGTCCCTCTTCACGTTCGTGGGGACGCCCAGCGCGACGCAGGTGGCGATCGAGGGGACCGCCTCGGTGGGCGGGCAGCCTGGTCCGGCCGCCCGGGCCGGGCTCCGGGCGGGCGATGTGGTCGTCTCGGTCGACGGCACCCGGGTCGGGGGCAACGCCTCGGTCCTCACCACGGCGGTCCACGACCACGCCGGCAGCCCGATCCACCTGGTGGTCGAGCGCGGCGGCGTCCGCAGAGCGGTCACCGTCGTCCCGGACAACGGCCGGACCGCCGCAGAAGCGGGTGTCGCCCTCCCGCCCGGCACGCGTCCCTTCGGGGTGATCGGCGTCAGCATCGGCGCGCCACTCGAGACGGTGGCGCCGCTGCCGGCGGTCGGGCGGAGCGTGACCAGTATCGGGACGCTCACCGCAGCGTCGGTCTCGGGGGTGACGAGCCTCTTCTCGCCATCGGCCATCGGCCAGCGGTTCCAGCAGGTGGCGAGCGCCAAGGCGGCCGCCAAGGCGGCCGCCAACGGCACCCGGGTGGAGTCGATCGTCGGTGCCGTCAATACGGCAGCCCAGGCCTTCCACGCAGGCGTGGGGGACTTGATCGCCTTCCTGGTGGCCGTCAACCTCTTCATCGGGGTGTTCAACCTCTTCCCGATGCTGCCCCTCGACGGGGGCCATGTCGCCATCGCCGTCTACGAGCGGGTCCGCTCGTTCCGGCGACGGACCGCCTACCACGCCGACGTTGCCAAGCTGATGCCGCTGACGTGGTTGATGCTCGCCTTCTTGGGCGTGCTGTTCGCGACATCGCTGGCCAACGACCTGTTGCACCCGTTGCCCAATCCGTTCGGCTGACCGCCGCAGTGCATCGGAGCGGTCCGGCTCGGCCCGGGGGACGCCGGTCGCGGGCTGCCATCCCCGGCTGACGTCCTAGCATGGTGACCATGGGACGCACGGCTTGGACGACCACGGAGCGACGACCGACTCGGCAGATCCGAGTGGGCTCGGTGCCGGTCGGCGGGGGAGCGCCGGTGTCGGTGCAGTCGATGACCACGACCAAGACGGCCGACAGCGAAGCCACGATCACCCAGATCTACGCCCTGGCTGCCGCCGGCGCCGACATCGTCCGCTGCACCTGCAACGAGCCGGCAGCCGCCGAGGGGCTGGCCCGGATCGTGCCCCGTTCGCCGGTGCCCATCATCGCCGACATCCACTTCCACCACGAGATGGCCCTGGCCGCCCTCGAGGCAGGGGTGCACGGCCTGCGTCTCAACCCGGGCAACCTCCGCAAGGAGCACGAGATCAAGCAGGTGGCCTCCGAGGCCAAGGACCGAGGGGTGCCGATCCGCATCGGCGTGAACGCCGGTTCGCTCCATCCGGACCTCTACAAGCGCTTCGGCGGGGCAACCCCGGAGGCCCTCGTCGAGTCGGCCCGGATGGAGCTCGCCTACTTCGAGGACGTCGGCTTCGACGATGTGAAGATCTCGGTCAAGGCGTCTTCGGTCCCGCTCATGATCGAGGCGTACCGCCTCGCCTCCGAGACGTTCGACCACCCCCTTCACCTCGGGGTCACCGAGGCGGGCCCGCCCCCAGGCGGGCTCATCAAGGGCACGGCTGGCATCGCCACCCTGCTGGCCGAGGGCATCGGCGACACCATCCGCTACTCGCTGACCGCCGATCCTGTCGAGGAGGCGCGAGCCGGCCGCCAGCTGCTCGAAGCGCTCGGGCTGCGTGAGCGCAAGGGGCTCGACCTGATCGCCTGCCCGAGCTGCGGACGGGCCGAGATCGACGTCATCGCCGTGGCCAAGGCGGCCCAGCAGGCGCTCGAGGAGCGCAAGTTGCCCATCCAGGTGGCCGTCATGGGGTGTGTCGTCAACGGCCCCGGCGAGGCCCGTGAGGCCGACCTCGGCATCGCCGCCGGGCGACGGCGCGGGCACCTGTTCATCAAAGGGACCATTGTCCGGGTCGTGCCCGAAGACGAGATGGTCGACGCGCTGGTCGCCGAAGCCGAGCGCCTGGTGGCCGAGGGGATCGACGCCCGACTGGCAGCGGCCGACGCCGGTGCTGCGGCCGAGGCCGAGGCCGATCGACGCGACCTGTTGGCCGGCAAGGGCGTTGACGCCAACGCCTCCGAGGAGCGCATCGAGCTCATCCGCAAGAAGTACGGCAACCACGCCGAAGGCTGAGACCCGAAGGAGCCACCGTGCCCGCCGCCGATGCGGCAGGGCCGATCGTGGCTCCGGTCAGCCGCTACGCTGCGCTCCCATGGCCCCACCACGCGAGGAACCTGCCGGCGCGCCGCGTCCCGCCAAGGGAGCCCTGACCCCACGCCAGCAGGACTTCCCGCGTTGGTACCAAGAGGTGGTGGCCCGAGCCGAGCTGGCCGACAACGGACCGGTGCGGGGGACCATGGTCATCCGCCCGTGGGGCTTCGCCATCTGGGAGCGGCTGCAGGCTGCGCTCGACGGGAGGATAAAGGCGGCCGGGGCAGAGAACGCCTACTTCCCGCTGTTCATCCCCGAGTCGTTCTTGCGTCTCGAAGCCGAGCACGTCGAGGGGTTCAGTCCCGAGCTCGCCGTGGTCACCCACGGCGGTGGCAAGCAGCTCGAGGAGCCGGTGGTGGTGCGTCCCACCAGCGAGACGGTCATCAACAGCTACTTCGCCAAGTGGGTCCAGAGCCACCGCGACCTGCCGTTGCTGATCAACCAGTGGGCCAACGTCGTGCGGTGGGAGCTCCGGCCCCGGCTGTTCCTGCGCACGACGGAGTTCCTCTGGCAGGAGGGGCACACGGCGCACGCCACCGAGGCCGATGCCCGCGCGTATGCCCTCCGGATCCTGAGGGACGTCTACGTCGACACGATGGAACGGGTGGCCGGCATCCCGGTGGTCACCGGGCACAAGACGGCACGAGAACGCTTCGCCGGCGCCACCCGGACCTGGACGTGCGAGGGCATGATGGGCGACGGCAAAGCGCTCCAGATGGGCACCAGCCACGAGCTCGGGCAGAACTTCGCTCGCGTGTTCGGCATCCAGTACGCCGACGAGCAGGGGGTCCTCCAGTACGCCTGGCAGACGTCGTGGGGCGTGTCGACCCGTCTGATCGGTGCCCTGGTGATGGCACACGGGGACGACGCCGGGCTCCGCCTGCCACCCGATCTCGCCCCGGTGGAGGTGGTGGTCCTGCTGGTCCGTGACGAAGGTGGAGCCCGGGCGGCGGCGACGCAGCTGGTCGACGAGCTCGTCGCTGCGGGCCACCGGGTGCGCCTCGACGACCGGGTCGACACGAGCTTCGGGCGCCGGAGCGTCGACTGGGAGCTGAAGGGCGTGCCAGCGCGGGTCGAGGTCGGCCCCCGCGACCTGGCCGAGGGGATCGTCACGGTGGTCACCCGGCACGACCGGTCCAAGTCGAGCGTGCCCGTCGGCGGGGCAACCGTCGCCGTGTCCGAGGCGCTGGCGGCGACCGGGGCCGCGCTCTACGACGAGGCCGCCGCCACGCTGGCTCGTCGGACGACCGACGTCGTCGATCCGAGCCAGGCCGCAGAGGCTGCTGCCGGTGGGTTCGTCCGGGTCCCCTGGGCCGCGCTCGGCACGGACGGCGAAGCGGCGCTCGCTGCCCAGGCGGTCTCCGTGCGGTGCCTGCAGACCGCCGACGGGTCGTTGGCCGACGCCGACACCCCCGAGGAGGACCTGGTGGCGGTGGTGGCGCGGGCCTACTGACGGACCCGGTCCTCCGGCGCGGACGGCCAGCGCCGGGGCCGTCCGTGGTATACTCTAGAACCTGCCGTTCAGTGGAAGACGTGAAGTGACGCTGAGGAAGCGTGGGCGGTTCGCCCACGCTTTTGTTTTCGCCAGGCCGAGGGGCAGACGGTGGCCGTGGGACGGTGGTGACGGAGCGACGAGAGGAAGGAGAGAGCACACATGGCCGACGACCTGTTCTCCCTCCTGGAGCCTCCCGTCGTTGCCTGCGGGCTCGAGCTCGTCGACGTCGAGCACCGGGCGGGGGTGCTGCTTGTCACTGTCGACCGGCCCGGTGGTGTCGACCTCGATGCCCTGACCGCCGCCAATCGCGCCGTCTCCTCGGTGCTCGACGAGCACGACCCCATCCCCGGTCGCTACTCCCTCGAGGTGTCGAGCCCGGGCGTGGAGCGGGCGCTGCGCACACCGGCGCACTTCGCCCGGGCGATCGGCGAGACGGTCTCAGTGAAGACGCGGCCCCAGGTACCCGGTGAGCGGCGGTTGACCGGTACGCTCGCCGCCGCCGACGACGAGGGGTTCGAGGTGGTCTCGGAGGCGCTTCCGGGTGGGCGTGCCAGGCTCGGCTACGACGAGGTCGACCGGGTCCGGACGGTGTTCGAGTGGGGCCCCAGTTCCCCTGGTGCCGGCTCGACGGGGCCGTCGACAGGCCGCGGGGCGACGGCGGGTGGGAAGCGGTCCGGATCGACGGCGCGCCCGCCGCAGTCCGGCCAGACGAACCAGAAGCAGACGGAGCAGACGAGGAAGCAGGTCACGACGCCATGAGCAAGACGAACTTCGAGTTCCTCGACGCGCTGGAGCAGATCGCTCGCGACAAGGGCATCTCGGTGGAGACGCTGCTCGACGCCCTGGCCAATGCCCTCGTGGCGGCGTACAAGCGGACGCCCGATGCCGCCGAGGAGGCCGTGGTGACGATCGACCCCGACTCGGGGGAGATCCGCGTCTACGGTCAGGAGCTCGACGAGGCCGGCAACGTGGTGCGGGAGTGGGACGACACTCCCGACGACTTCGGACGGATCGCTGCCCAGACGGCCAAGCAAGTGATCCTCCAGCGGATCCGGGAGGTCGAGCGCGACCTCAAGTACGAGGAGTACGCCGGTCGTGAGGGCGACATCGTGACCGGCATCGTCCAGCAGACCGACAACCGCTACACCCTGCTCGACCTGGGCAAGGTGGAGGCGCTGCTGCCCCAGGCCGAGCAGGTGTCCTACGAGCGCTACGAGCACGGCGCCCGGCTGAAGGCCTACATCGTCGAGGTCCGCAAGACGTCGAAGGGCCCACAGATCGTGGTCAGTCGCACGCACCCGGGGCTGATCAAGCGGCTCTTCGAGCTCGAGGTCCCGGAGATCTCCTCGGGTGCCGTCGAGATCAAGGCGTGCGCCCGCGAGCCTGGTCATCGCACCAAGATCGCCGTCTGGTCGAACGACCCGAACATCGACCCAGTTGGCGCGTGCGTCGGCGCCCGCGGCTCTCGGGTGCGCATGGTCACCAACGAGCTGCGGGGTGAACGGGTGGACGTGGTCCCCTTCTCCGACGACCCCGTCGAGCTCATCCAGTCGGCGCTCGCCCCGGCGCGTGTGCGTGAAGTCCGCCTCGACGACGTGACCGGCACGGCGACGGTGGTGGTGAGCGACTACCAGCTGTCGCTGGCCATCGGCAAGGAGGGACAGAACGCCCGCCTCGCCGCCCGGCTCACCGGTTGGCGGATCGACATCAAGAGCGAGACCCAGCTGGCCGAGGAGGAGGCGGGCTACGCCGGCGAGGAGTGGGCCGAGGGCGAGTGGGTCCAGAACGAGGCCGGTGAGATGGTGTGGCAGTCCGCCGAGGGCGGCGAGGCCGTGTCGGCCACCGAGTGGTCCCAGGGCAGCGAAGCCGACGGTGCTCCCGAAGCCGACGGTGCTCCCGAAGCCGACGGTGCTCCCGACGCCGACGGTGCCCCCGACGTGACCGACGCGGGGAGCTCCTCGTAGTCCCCCCGCTCCGCACCTGCGTCGGGTGCCGGGCCGTCCGCCCGTCTGTCGAGCTCGTCCGGGTCCGTCACGACGCCGGAGGCCGTATCGTGGTCGGTGCCGAAGGCGTCGGGCGCGGTGCGTGGCTCTGTCGGTCGTCGGTCGACTGTCTCGAACGGGCCCTGGCTCGGCGAGGCTTCGAGCGTGCCTGGCGTCGACCGGTCGCCTCCGACGAGCAGGCGGAGATCCGCCACGCGATGGCCGGTGCCCACGCCGAGCGGGGTGGGCCGCCTGCCGGAGTGTGCGACAATGACAAGACACCTGCGCAGGCCGGCGCCGGTGGCCTACTGGAAGGGCTGTAACCGCCGTTGCCGAAGAAGATCCGTGTCTACGAGCTCGCACATGAGCTCGGCCTGACGAACAAAGAGGCGCTCGACCTCTGCCTGTCTCTCGGGATGGGAGTGAAGAGCCACTCGTCCTCGATCGAGGACGCGCAGGCTGACCGCGCCCGCCGCAAGGCGGACCGCGAGGGACTTCGTCGGCCAGTGCAGCCCGAGGAGCCGGCATCCAAGCCAGCGCGCAAGGCCACGGGGACGACGAAGAAGGCGGCGGCGAAGCAGGCGACCGGAGAGGAGAGCGCTGCGGACGGCGAAGAGCCGTCCCCCGCTTCCTCTGCGATCTCGACCGAAGCGGGACCCGCGGCGGGCGGACCGTCGACGACCCGGCGCCCCGCCGGAAGCCGCCTGGTCACTAGCCGTCCGGCGTCCGAGGTGGCAGCCGAGGCTGCGCCGCGTCCCGCTCCAGCCCCCGCGGCACCACGTCCGGCAGCGGCCCCCGCCACAGCAGCGGAGCCCCCGGCTCGCCCCGCCCAGCAGGTCCCGGCGGCACCGGCAGCCGCGGCGGCACCGGCAGCACCAGCACCAGCAGCACCAGCAGCCGCACCACGTCCGGCGGCGGCCCCCGCCACAGCAGCGGAGCCCCCGGCTCGCCCCGCCCAGCAGGTCCCGGCGGCACCGGCAGCCGCAGCACCAGCGCCAGCAGCCGCACCACGTCCGGCGGCGGCCCCCGCCACAGCAGCGGAGCCCCCGGCTCGCCCCGCCCAGCAGGCGCCAGCAGCGCCAGCCGCCGCCACCGCCGCTCCGTCTCCCGGGCAGTCGGGTCCGGTGAGCGCCGAGGCCCCCGTTCCCCGGCCGACGCAAGGGCCGCCGAGCTCCGCGGTGCGGGCAGCGGCGCCGGCGGCGGAAGCGACCGCTCCCGGTGGGTCGGAGGTCCGAGGGGCAGGTACGCGGCCACCGGCGGCACGACCGGACGGACCGGCAAGCCAGCCCGGGGCGGGCCCCGTGCCAGCCCGGCCGCGTCCGCCGATGAGCGCCAGTGGCAAGCCGATCCCACCCCCGCCTGGCGGTCCGCCGCGTTCGCCGAGCGGGCGTCCCATCCCGCCGCCCCCCGGTGCGGGCGGCCGTCGGCCGTCGGCCCCCAGCGGCACGCGCCCGGGTGGGGGCGGTTTCGCCGGTCGTTCCGGTGGGGCGCCGAGGAGCGGCCCCGGTGGTGGGTACACGGGTGGGAGCCGACCCGGCGGAGCCGGTGGGTTCGGCGGCCGACCGGCCGGCCCTGGTGGGCCCGGTGGGCCCGGTGGCCCCGGTGGTCGGAGCGGCCCCGGCGTCGGGCGGGGGCGACCTCCGCAGCGGCGTCCCCGGCGCCGGCGTCGGAACCTCGAGGAGCTCGAGCCGACCCAGCTCACCGCCTATACGCCGTCGACGGCACCGGTGCCCGACACCGAGGTCATCATCGAGCGCGGTGCGACGGCTCGCGACCTGGGGCCGAAGCTCAACCGGTCAGCCGGCGACGTCATCCGCTTCCTCCTCCTGCAGGGGGAGATGGTCACGGCTACCCAGTCGCTCACCGACGACATGATCGAGCTGTTCGCCGCCGAGCTCGGCGCCCAGGTCCGCCTGGTCGACCCGGGCGAGGAGCGCGAGGCCGAGCTGATGGCCAAGTTCTTCGACGACGAGGACGACGAGGAGAACGAGGAGGACCTCCGGCCGAGGCCTCCGGTGGTGACGGTGATGGGGCACGTCGACCACGGCAAGACCCTCCTGCTCGACCGGATCCGGTCGACCAACGTGGTGGCCGGCGAGGCCGGCGGCATCACCCAGCACATCGGTGCCTACCA
>JAJZBK010000045.1:3212-5901 GCA_021798955.1 Actinomycetes bacterium | reverse complement strand
TGCTCGGCATGAGCGTCCCCGACGTGAGCGGTGCGGCCATCGCCAACCTCGAGGTCGAGTCGTTGGTGCACCGCAAGCCCACCTTCCACGGCGACACGATCTACGCCGAGACGCGGGTGGTCGACGTTGTCGAGTCGAAGTCGCGAGACGACCGGGGTGTGGTCACCGTCGAGACCAAGGCCTTCAACCAGCACGGGGACGAGGTGTGCTTCTTCCGGCGCAAGGTCATGGTGTGGAAGCGGGCGGCTGCGCCTGCTCGACGTCGCCCGTACGGCAACGACGTCTGGGAGTGACGGGGGAGCACACCCGCCTGTGGATGACCCGGCCCGGGTGAGCATGGGGACCGCCCCCGGCCGTCTCGGCTGCATTGGCGCCGCGCTCGCCCACCAGGGAGCGAGCCTCCGGCCCGACCTGCCCTGGCGACGGACCCGTGCCCCATGGGCGGTGCTGGTCAGCGAGGTAATGGCCCAGCAGACCCAGCTCGCTCGCGTCGAGCCCGCCTTCCGGGCCTTCCTCGAGTACTTCCCGGACCCTGCCGCCTGCGCTCGCGCGCCGCTCGGCGACGTGCTTCGCCAGTGGGCCGGGCTCGGTTACAACCGCCGCGCTCGCAACTTGCACCAGGCGGCAGTCGCCGTCGTCGACGTGCACGGTGGCACCTTCCCCGACACCCTGCCTGAACTGCTGGCTCTTCCGGGGGTGGGCCCCTACACGGCGCGCGCCGTGCTCGCCTTCGCGTTCGAGCGTGACGTCGGCGTCGTCGACACCAACGCCGGCCGGGTGCTCGCCCGGGCGGTCGCCGGTCGGGTGCTGAACGGCCGGGAGGCCCAGGCGTTGGCGGACGACCTGGTGCCGGAGGGAGCGGGATGGGCGTGCAACCAGGCGCTGCTCGACCTCGGCGCGCTGGTGTGCGTCTCGGGTGTGCCGCGGTGCGCGTCGTGCCCGCTCGAGCGCTGGTGTGCCTGGGCGAGCGCTGGGTGCCCGGACCCGGACCCGGCTCGCGGTACGGCAGGGTCGTCCGCGCCGCAAGGTGCCTTCGTCGGGTCCGACCGCCAGGGGCGTGGCCGGCTGGTGGCGGCGCTCCGTGCCGGGCCGATCCCGGCCACCCGAGTTGCCGCCGTGGCGGGCTGGCCCGACGACGGCGAGCGGGCCGCCCGCATCGCCGAGCAACTCGTCGCCGAGGGGCTGGTCGTCCGCAGGGGAGCGGTGCTCGAGCTGCCCTGACGGAGCAAGGGATCCGAGGGTGTGGGCCGTCCGGGTCTATGACCTGGTGGGCCTGGACGCCGAGGCGACGAGCACCTGACCCGCCGCGTCCCCGGCCACGCACAGGTCGAGGTCCGGGCAGGAGACGGCCCAGACCACGGTCGTGCCGTCGACCATCTGGCGACGCCAGGACGTCGGTCCACCTGTCGGGTCGGTTGTCATCATCACGCCGCCGGAGCTGTCTCCGAGGACGCACCTGTCGGGCGAGCTGCATGCGATCGCCGCCACGAAGTGGCCAGGGTCGACCGAGGTTGCGTGCCACGCCGACGCTCCTCCCGACGGGTCGGTCGAAGTGAGGAGCTGCCCGGTGCCGTCCCCGGCCACGCACAGGGCCGTCGACGGGCAGGCGAGCGCCCCGATGCCCGAAGCGCTCAGCGGTGCCGTAACCGACCACGACCCCGACATCGAGGGGCGAGTCGAACTCAGTACGCGACCCGACTGGTCGACGGCCACGCACAGGGCCGTCGACGGGCAGGCGACGGCCCAGATGGTCGTCGAGCCGTCGACGTCCTCGGCGGTCCATCGCCCGCCACCCGGTCTGCCTGGGTCGGTGGAGACGAGGAGTCGCCCGGCCCCATCGCTCGCCACGCACAGGGCCGCAGTTGGGCACGCCAGGCCCCACAGCGGACGGGTCCCGTCGGCGTCAACCCGCGTCCACGTCCCTAACCCTGCCATCAGGTCCGTCGAAGTCAGTATTCCGCCCGCGGCATCGACTGCCACGCACAGGCTTGTCGACGGACAGGCAAGAGCATCGAGCGGGTCGCCGGGGTCGACCACGCGGCGGGACCAGCGGCTGGTACTACCGGCCGCCGGGTCCGTCGAGGCGAGAACGGCACCGGCCGAGTCACCGACCAGGCACAGGTGGGTCGACGGGCACGTGACGGTGTCGAGCTGGTTGGTCCCCTCGACCAGCGTGCTTGACCAGTCGGCGGCCGGGCCAGCCGGCTCGTGCGACGCGAGCACGCGACCCGACTGGTCGACGGCGACGCACAGGGCCGCCGACGGACAAGACAGCGCAGACGCAAAGTTCGTCGACCCGGTGACCGCGACGGCATCGACATGCCACGTCTGCGGCGAGGTGAGCGGTCCGGACGAAGCAAGGGTGTCTCCCCACGAATCGGCGCCGACGCAGAGGGACGTGGTGGGGCAGGACAGGGCTGATACCCAGTTCCCTCGGTCGACGTCGGACAGCGACCAGTGCCCGCCGCCCGCGCCCGTCGGGTCGCTGCCGACGGCGACGAAGCCTCCGGAGAGCCCGGCCACGCACAGGGAGGTCGTCGGGCACGAGAGGGACAGGACTCGGTTCCCTCGGTCGACGTCGGACAGCGACCAGTGCCCGCCGCCCGCGCCCGTCGGGTCGCTGCCGACGGCGACGAAGCCTCCGGAGAGCCCGGCCACGCACAGGGAGGTCGTCGGGCACGAGAGGGAC
>JAJZBK010000045.1:0-3202 GCA_021798955.1 Actinomycetes bacterium | reverse complement strand
GTTCCCTCGGTCGACGTCGGACAGCGACCAGTGCCCGCCGCCCGCGCCCGTCGGGTCGCTGCCGACGGCGACGAAGCCTCCGGAGAGCCCGGCCACGCACAGGGAGGTCGTCGGGCACGAGAGGGACAGGACTCGGTTCCCTCGGTCGACGTCGACGGTGTGCCACGCCGACGCCGCGCCGGCGGGGTCCGTGGTGACGAGGACCTGCCCGCTCGTGTCGCCGGCCACGCACAGGGAGGCCGTCGGGCAGGCCAGCGCGGCGAGGGACCCACCCGGGTCGACGTCGACGGTGCGCCACGCCGACGCCGCGCCGGCGGGGTCCGTGGTGACGAGGACCTGCCCGCTCGTGTCGCCGGCCACGCACAGGGAGGTCGTCGGGCAGGCCAGCGCGGCGAGGGACCCACCCGGGTCGACGTCGACGGTGTGCCACGCCGACGCCGCGCCGGCGGGGTCCGTGGTGACCAGGACGCGTCCGCCGGCGTCCCCGGCCACGCACAGCGAGGTCGTCGGACAGGCCAGCGCGGTCAGGTGGTTGGACGGCCCGAACGGCGGGCCGGCATCGACCTCGTGCGGTGCCGACCAGCGAAGGCCTGTAGCCGATGCCGTCCCGTTGTCACCGGAGGCTGTCACGTGGGCGGTCCCGCCGAGGAGCATCGCTGCCGTCGCCGCGACCACGGCTACCACCGCGACGCTACCGACCACGAGAGCTCCCGGACGGCGCCATCGGGGTGCCCCGCCGGTTCGCGCTTGGCTCAACGGGGGGGCACTGGGCTCAACGGCCGAGAAAGTCGACGATGCGGTCGCCCACCTCGTCGGGACGCTCCAGGTGGAGGAAGTGGCCGGCGTCTTCCACGACCACCACCTCCGAGCCGCTGGCGAGGTGGGCGGCGACCGAGCCGACGGTGTCGAGGCCGATGCACCCGTCGTTGGCACCGTGGAGGTAGAGGGTTGGCTGGGGGGCGATCGTCCACCCGGCAGCCTGGGCGGCGGCGGCGGTGGGGTCGTCGGGTGGTCCGGCGAGCATGGCCCGGTAGTACCCGATGGCGGCGGCAAGCCGCTCGGGGGTAGCGACGGCCTCCTTCACGCGGGCCACGTCCCACGACGCGTCGTAGTCGGGCGACCAGTCAGCCCACAGGCGTTCGAGGAAGTGGTGGTCGTCGAGCGGGACGACGTGCTCGGCCAGAGGCGTCTGGAAGAAGAAGAGGTACCAGCTCCTGCGGAGCTGGTCGTAGGAGAGGAACGTGTCGGCCATGGCCGCAGGGGGAGCGACCGCCGCTGTGACCAGCTTCCGCCACCGGTCGGGCTCCCACGCCGCGGCGCCGTAGGCGGCGAAGGCCCCCCAGTCGTGGCCGACGAGGACGGCGTCGGAACGGCCTCCGAGCGCATCGTGCAGGGCGCACACGTCGAGGGCGAGCGTGCCCGTGTCGTAGCGCCCGTCGGGAGCGAGGCCGCTCGGCGCGTACCCACGGAGGAAGGGAGCGACGGCTCGATAGCCGGCCGCAGCCAGTCGGGGCACCAGGAGGCGCCAGGTGTGGGCCGTGTCGGGGAACCCGTGCAGGCAGAGCGCCAGTGGACCGTCGCCGGGCCCGTCGGCAAGGTAGGCGACCTCGACCCCGTGGGCGGTGACGGTGTGCTGGTCCACTGGCCGAGGGTACCTCTGGCTCGACGCACTTGCCCGGAGCGGCGAGTAGCGTCCTCGGGCGGTGAGAGCGACCTTCTACGGCGTCCGTGGCTCGTGCCCGTGCTCGTCGGACGCCTACCGTCGCTACGGCGGCAACACGTCGTCCGTGCTGGTGTCTGTCGAAGGCGAGCCCCCGCTCCTGCTCGATCTCGGCACCGGGGCGCGCGAGCTGGGCTCGGTGCTCGGCCGGGCAGCGCGGGACGCTGGCGTCCCGCTCGAGGCCAACGCGCTCCTCACCCACCTGCACTACGACCACATCCTCGGGTTGCCGTTCTTCCTGCCGCTCCAAGACCCCGGGTCGCGTCTCGACGTGTACGGTCCCAGCCAGGACACCGGGCGCCTCTCCGACGTCCTGGCTGCCGCGGTGAAGCCCCCGTTCTTCCCCATCCAGATGGGCGAGTTCCGGGGAGACCTCCGCTTCCACGAGCTCGACGCGCGAAGCGGCCCGGAGGTCGTCGAGCTCGGACCGGTGACCGTACGCGCCCGCGCTA
This sequence comes from Actinomycetes bacterium, assembly GCA_021798955.1. Lineage (GTDB taxonomy): Bacteria > Actinomycetota > Acidimicrobiia > Acidimicrobiales > RAAP-2 > JAJZJT01. Next base: position 1,030 of record JAJZBK010000045.1, on the reverse strand, counting down.
TCCCTCACAAGGGCCACACCCTGGGCTTCCGGGTCGAGGCGGACGGTCGTGCCATCGTCTACCTTCCCGACCACCAGGCGCCCGCTGACCGACGCTCGGTCGACGAGGGCGTCCTCGAGCTGTGCGAAGGGGCCGACCTGCTCGTCCACGACGCCCAGTTCACCGACGACGAGTTCGTCGCCATGCCCGACTGGGGGCACTCCACGGTCGCCTACGCCCTGCACGTTGCCGGATCGGCCGGGGTGCGCCGCCTCGTCCTCTTCCACCACGACCCGTCCCACACTGACCGCCAGCTCGACCGGATGGTGGCCCATGCCCGCCGGCTTGCCGGAGCCGCCCGGGTCGCTGAGGTCTCGGCCGCCGCCGAGCGGGCCACGATCGACCTGGGACGGGCGTGAACGGAGCCGTCGACCAGGAGGTGTTCCGGTCCGTCATGGCCCGCTTCGCCACCGGCGTCACGGTCGTCACCGCAGACGTGGACGGCGAACCGGTGGGTTTCACCTGCCAGAGCTTCGTGTCCCTCTCGCTGGAGCCGCCCCTGGTGGCCCTCGCCCCCGCCAAGACGTCGACCAGTTGGCCTCGGATGGTCCGTGCCGGCTCGTTCTGCGTCAACGTCCTGGCCGAGCACCAGGTGGACGTCTGCGAGAGGTTCTCCCGGTCCGGACGAGACAAGTTCAGCGGTGTGGCGTGGCGGCCGGCTCCGGGGACCGGGCTGCCCGTGCTCGAGGGCACGGTGGCCTGGGTGGCGTGCCAGCTCGAGCTGGTGCACGATGCAGGCGACCACGAGCTGGTGATCGGGCGGGTCCTCGACCTGGGGACGGGCCTGGGTGCGCCGCTCGTGTTCTACGACCGCCGCTTCGGGACGTTCGTCCCGCGCGGTCCAGGCCGGGCATCCGCGGGTGTCCTCGACAGGGATGGAGCGTGAACGTGCCACGTATCGAAGAGTCCGACGTCATCGCCGACGTCATCGTCGTGGAGCCGGACCGCCACGGCGACGAACGCGGGCGGTTCGTCGAGACCTACCGCCGGA
>JAJZBK010000006.1:105594-113720 GCA_021798955.1 Actinomycetes bacterium | reverse complement strand
GCCCAGGCGGTGGGCGTCGACTGACGGCGGCTGGCGTGACCGGCGGCTGGCGTGACCGGCGGCTGGCTGCCCATGTGACAGCAAGTCCCAAGGCCCGGCCAACGGTCCGAAGGCCCGGCCAGTCGGCAGTAGTGTCGGTGGCACCGTGAGACGACCTGGCCAGTGGATGAGCCGCAGGAGGACGAGCCGGTCGGTCGGCCGTCGGCTGACTGCCGTCGTGGTAGTGGCGGTCGCCGCCGCGGTCGTCCCGCTGGGAGCGTGGGTTCCGTCCGCACAGGCGGCGACGACCGGGCTGGCTTTGACCGGCCACGGCTGGGGGGCCGGGGTCGGCATGGGGCAGTGGGGGGCGTTCGGCGACGCCGTCGACGGCATGCCGTACACGGCCATCCTCAGCCACTTCTACGGCGGAACGTCGCTCCAGACGCTGACCGCGGCCCAGGACGCCACCGAGGTGCGGGTGGCGATGGTCGAGAACGACGGCAGCTCGGCCATCGTCACGTCCGCCTCGCCCTTCACCGTCGCCGGGGTGTCGGTGGCGGCGGGCCAGGCGGCGATGCTCCAGCCGTTGCCCGGTGACGTCTGGGACGTCTACGTGTCGGGCTCGTGCGCCGGGGGCAGTTCGGGGTGGGGGGCGCCGGTCGTGAGCAACGTCACCGACCCGACGGCGGTGCCGTCGAGCGACCCTCCGTTGGGCGACCCGTCGGCTCCCGACCTGGTCCTCCAGTTGTGCGAGCCGTCGGGGACGCTGCCGGTGCGCGGCGACATCGAGGGAGTGTTCAACGCCAACAACGACGCCCGCACCGTGAACATCCTCCCGCTCGAGCAGTACGTCGCCTCAGTGGTCCCCAATGAGTCGTACGCCTACTGGGGCAGCCTCGGAGGACCCGGCCCTCAAGGGCAGGACTGGGGGTTCCAGGCGCTCGAGGCCCAGGCGGTGGCCGCCCGGTCCTTCGTGATGGCCGGGTTGGGCAGTTACGGCGGGTACGCCGACGTCTGCGACATCGGGTGCCAGTCGTACCGGGGGCTCGACAACGCCAGCCCGCTCACCGACCTGGCCACGACCGACACCGCCGGAGAGGTCCTCGAGCTCGCCAATGGCTCCATCGCCTCGACCCAGTACTCGGCGTCCACGGGTGGCTACACCGCCCCGTCGGCGTTCCCCGCCGTCCCCGATGCCGGCGACGCCGTCTGTCTCCCCCAAGCGTGCAACCCGAACCACACCTGGTCGGTGACGGTCCCCGCCTCGTCGATCGAGGCGGCGTGGCCGCAGATCGGGACGTTCGTCGCCATCGACATCACGGCGCGCAACGGCCTGGGTGACTGGGGGGGGCGGGTCACCCAGCTCACCGTGGAGGGCACCACCGGGAGCGTGCAGGTGAGCGGGGACACGTTCGCCGGCACCCTCGGCCTGCGCTCCGACTGGTTCACGCCCACCCTGGTGCTGGCCAAGCCGGCGGTCGGCATGGCGGCAACCTCCGACGGGGGCGGCTACCACCTGGTGGCCTCTGACGGAGGGATCTTCTCCTTCGGGGATGCCCAGTTCTACGGCTCGATGGGCGGTCACCCACTCAACAAGCCCATCGTCGGCATGGCGGCCGTCCCCGGCGGGGGCGGCTACTGGGAGGTGGCCAGTGACGGGGGGATCTTCTCCTTCGGCGATGCCCAGTTCTACGGCTCGATGGGCGGTCACCCGCTCAACAAGCCGGTCGTCGGCATGGCGGCCGTCCCCGGCGGGGGCGGCTACTGGGAGGTGGCCTCTGACGGAGGCATCTTCTCCTTCGGGGATGCCCAGTTCTACGGCTCGATGGGCGGTCACCCGCTCAACAAGCCGGTCGTCGGCATGGCGGCCGTCCCCGGAGGGGGCGGCTACTGGCTCGTCGGGTCGGCCGGCGGCGTCTATGCGTTCGGGGACGCCGGCAACGACGGCTCGGCGAGCAGCTGAGCCCCGTTCAACCCGTCGACGTCCGTCTCACTCCGGTGTCGTCGCTCCGAGCCCCGGGTACCGCCCGAGACGCCCGAGACGCCCGAGACGCCCGACGTTGACGGCGACGTCGGCGGCAGCCAGCATGCGGGCATCGCCGCGGCTGTTGCCGTAGGCCCACACCCGCTCGGGCGTGACGTCGAGGCCGCCCAGCCATTCGGTGAGGCGTCGGAGCTTCTCCGGACCGCGACAGTTGGCGCCGGCGTACCTGCCGGTCAGGACACCGTCGGCGGTGGCGAGCTCGGTGGCGATCACCTCGTCGACGCCGAGCAGTTGGGCGGCAGGGCGCACGTAGCAGGCCGGGGAAGCGGAGACGACGACGAGCCGGTCCCCCCGGCGGCGGTGCCAGTCGAGGCGGTCGGCGACCTCGCCCCGGAGGTGCCTGGCCAGGTGCTCGCGGGCGAACGACTCGGCGACGGCGGCAAGCCGAGCTTCCTCGACGCCGGCGAGCGTGCGGGCGAAGAGGTCTTCTTTTGCCTCGTCGGCTGCGCTGCCGCCGGCAAGGGCGGCACGGGCGAGGCGGGGAGCGAGCGGGGTGCCGGCCCGGACGACGGCGGCCGGTCCGGCCACGGCAGCCAGGAAGGCGAACACGCTCCCCCCGTTGGTGAGCGTGCCGTCGAAGTCGAAGGCGGCGACGTCGGTCATCGCCCGACATCATGACGCGTCGGCAGGAGGCACCGGTCCGGGCAGGTGCGTGATGAGGGAAAAAAGCTGACCAAACTTGTCGACAATCGAGGCGCCGATGGGTAGGGTGGTCGTGCTCCACCCGGCGGCGCACCTCGGGCGAACCGACCAGGCGAGGCTGTCGGGGTGGGTGAACGCCACGTCCCGGCGCAAGCGACACGAGGAGGAACGACCATGGCAATCCATCTGGGCGACACCGCCCCCGACTTCACGGCCGAGACGACCGAAGGGACGATCCGGTTCCACGAGTACCTGGGGGACAGCTGGGGGATCCTCTTCTCCCATCCCAAGGACTTCACCCCGGTGTGCACGACCGAGCTCGGTGCCTTTGCCAAGGCCAAACCCGAGTTCGACAAGCGCAACACCAAGCTGATCGGCTTGTCGGTCGACGACGTCGCCTCCCACCGGGCATGGGCCGGTGACATCGGCGAGACGCAGGGCACAGCGCTCAACTTCCCCCTGATTGGAGACCAGGACCGTGTGGTCGCCGAGCTCTACGACATGATCCACCCGAGCGCGGATGACACCCTGACGGTGCGGTCGGTGTTCATCATCGGCCCGGACAAGAAGGTGAAGCTCACTCTTACCTACCCGGCTTCGACGGGACGGAGCGTTCCGGAGATCCTCCGCGTCCTCGACTCGCTCCAGCTCACTGCCCAGTACCAGGTGTCGACCCCGGTCAACTGGGAGGAAGGTGGCGATGTGGTGATCTCGCCGGCCATCCCCGACGACGAAGCGAAGGAGCGCTTTCCCAAGGGGTTCACCACGCTCAAGCCCTACCTGCGGATGACGCCACAGCCGAACCGGTGAGCGGAGGTGGCCCGGCCGCAGCGGCGGCCGGGCCACCGAGGCGTGAACGATGCGCCCACCCGGCGCACCCCTGCTAGCATGACCCCGCTGGTGGACGTCACCACCAGCACGTCTACACGCCAGAGGTCCACCCACGTCATGCCCGACAAGCAGGCTACGATCGCCGAGTACCGGCTCCACGACACCGACACCGGCTCGCCCGAGGTCCAGATCGCGATCCTGAGTGAACGCATCGCCCACCTCACCGAGCACCTGAAGGTGCACAAGGGGGACCATCACACCCGGCGTGGGCTGCTCAAGCTCATCGGGCGTCGTCGCAGGCTCCTCGACTACGTGAGGAACAACGACGTCGAGCGCTACCGCGAGCTGATCGGTCGCCTCGGACTTCGCCGCTAGTCGGCACCGCCGCCCGGCTTCGTGCCGGGCGGTCGCAATTCTGCCCTGTCCGTCGCCCGTCGGCCGGCAGGGGAGGGACCCGGGCAACCGGGTCCGAGACGGTACCGGGCCACTCCGGGCTCCGGACGACGTCCGGCGGCGTGGACCGGTGCACATCGAGAGACCGGGCCTCTACTCGGTCAGTCACCAGTTGCCGATCTCCGGGGGGTCTCCGCCACCGGGAGGTCGACCACTGGGAACTGGCTCGGGAGGCCCCTGACCACCAAGGAGCGTCATGTCAGACGCCATCTCCGTGTCGGCCCCGATCAGCGGGACCGACCGAACGCTCACCTTCGAGGCGGGCAAGCTCGCCCAACAGGCCGACGGCGCCGTCGTCGGTCGCATCGGCGACACCGTCGTGCTGGCCACGGCCACTGCCGCCCGGTCGGTGCGGGAGGGGACGGACTTCTTTCCCCTGACCGTGGACATCGAGGAGCGGGCCTACGCAGCGGGGAAGATCCCCGGCTCGTTCTTCCGCCGCGAGGGCAAGGCTTCCGACCAGGCCATCCTTACCTGCCGACTGATCGACCGCCCCCTGCGGCCGTCGTTCCCCAAGGGCTTCCGTAACGAGGTCCACGTGGTGGGCACCATCTTCGGCGCCGACCAGGTCAATCCCCACGACGTGCTGGCCATCAACGCCGCCTCGGCAGCCCTGATGCTCTCGGGCATCCCCTTCGACGGCCCGATCGGCGCCGTGCGGATCGCCTACGGCACCGACGGCCAGTGGATCCCGCACCCCACCTTCGAGGAGGGTGAGGGCTCGACGTTCGAACTGGTGGTAGCTGGCCGCGCTCTCGGCGAGGCCGATGACGCCGACATCGCCATCATGATGGTCGAGGCGGGCGGCACCGAACGGTCCTTCGCCTACTACGAGGACGGGGCTCCCAAGGTCACCGAGGAGGTGTTGGCCGGAGGGCTCGAGGCTGCCAAGACGTGGATCCGCGAGTCGATCGTGCTCCAGCGGCGTCTCGTCGACGCCTACGTGGCGGCACGTGGTCCGATCGAGACCATCCCGTTCCAGACGTTCTCCGACTATGGCGACGACGTCTACGAGCGGGTCGCTGCCGTCGGCACCGAGCGAGTCGCCGCCGCCAACGCGTCGACCGCCAAGGCCGAGCGCAATGCCGCCCTCGACGAGGTGACGGCCGCCCTGGTGAGCGAGCTGGCTCCCGAGTTCCCCGAGCGCGAGCGTGAGATCAAGGCAGCCGTGCGTGCGCTCACGAAGAAGCTCGTCCGTCGGCGCATCGTCGAAGAAGGGGTCCGCATCGACGGCCGGACGACGTCGGAGATCCGGCCGCTGTCCGCCGAGGTCGACATCCTCCCGACCGCGCACGGCTCGGCGCTGTTCCAGCGAGGCGAGACCCAGGTGCTCAACGTCACCACCCTCGGGATGCCGCGGATGAACCAGCTCCTCGACACCATCACGCCGGTCACCTCCAAGCGCTACCTGCACCATTACAACTTCCCGCCGTACTCGACCGGCGAGACCGGGTTCATGCGCGGCCCCAAGCGTCGCGAGATCGGCCACGGCCTGTTGGCCGAGCGGGCACTGCTGCCAGTCGTCCCGGCGCAGGACGAGTTCCCCTACACGCTGCGCCTGGTGTCGGACGTCCTGTCGTCGAACGGCTCGACGTCGATGGCCTCGGTGTGCGGCTCGACCCTGTCGATGATGGCGGCCGGCGTGCCGCTCAAGGCACCGGTGGCCGGCATCGCCATGGGGTTGGTCCACGACGACGGTTCCTACGTCACCCTCACCGACATCCTGGGGGCCGAGGACGCCTTCGGCGACATGGACTTCAAGGTGGCCGGGACGGCGGACGCCGTGACGGCCCTCCAGCTCGACACGAAGATCGACGGCCTCCCGGCCGACGTGCTGGCCCAGGCCCTGCTCCAGGCCAAAGAGGCGCGTCTCGCCATCCTCAAGGTCATGGCTGCGGCCATTGCCGAGCCCCGGGCCGAAGTGGCGGCGACGGCGCCGAAGATCGTCTCCTTCGAGATCCCCATGGACAAGATCGGCGAGGTCATTGGGCCCAAGGGCAAGGTGATCAACGCACTGCAGCTCGAGACAGGAGCGGACATCGCCGTCGACGACGACGGCATGGTCGGGACCGTGACCATCGGCGCCAAGGACGCCACCGCCGTCGAGGAGGCCCGGCGTCGGATCGCCACCATCCTCGACCCGCCGATGGCCGAGGTGGGCGCCACCTATCCGGGCAAGGTGGTCAACATCACGAAGTTCGGTGCCTTCGTGAACATCCTTCCCGGACGTGACGGCCTCTTGCACATCTCGAAGATCGGCCGAGGCAAGCGAGTCGAGCGTGTCGAGGACGTCCTCGAGCTCGGTCAGCCGATCGAGGTGCGGGTGGACGACATCGACCCACAGGGCAAGGTGTCGCTCTCGCTCGCTGGCGAGCTTCCCGAGGCCCCGGCTGGCGGCAGCGGCAGTGTGGGCAGCGGCAGCGGCAGTCCTGCACCCCGCGCCGTCTCGTTCGAGGACGCCTTCGAGGCCGAGCTGGTCGAGGAGCTCGGGGACTTGGGGCCCGCCACGGCGGGGACCGACGACGGCGAGCGCTCCGGCGGCGGCGACAGCCGTCGGAACCGGAGCCGGCGCCGGCGCTGAGCGCGTCCGCTCCGAGCCAGCCGCCGTCCCGACGGGTTCACCGTCGGGACGGCGTGCCGGCAGCGGGCCGATCCGTCTACCCGAGGACCCTCCGACCGTGATCCGTACTGCCACGCTCCCGTTCGGGGCACGTCTGGCGACCGAGTCGATGGCGGAGTCGCGTTCGGTGTCGCTCGGCTTCTGGGTGGGGACGGGGTCACGTGACGAGACGGCCGAGCAGGCCGGGCTCTCCCACGTCCTCGAGCACCTGCTCTTCAAGGGAACGGCGGAACGCTCGTCTTCTGCCATCGCCGAGGTGCTCGACGAGGTGGGTGGCGACTGCAACGCCTACACCACCAAGGAGTACACCGCCTTCTACATCCGGTTGCTGGCCGAGCATCTCGACCTGGGCCTCGACATCCTCTCCGACATCATGTGGAGGCCGGCGCTCCGCTCCGGCGACCTCGACGCCGAACGGTCGGTGATCCTCGACGAGATCCTCATGCACCAGGACGAGCCCGCTGACGCGGCGGTGACCCGCAGCTCCGAGCTCGTCTTCCCCGGACACCCCCTCGGCCGCGAGGTCCTCGGCACGGAAGCCTCGGTGTCGGCTTTCGAGGCCGAGGACGTCCGGGCGTTCTTCGACCACCACTACCGTCCGGGCAATCTGGTGGTGGCCGCCGCCGGCGCGCTGGGGCACGACGAGGTGGCAGACGGGCTGGTCGCCCGCTACCGGGGTCCTGCCGGCGGCGCGGCACCACTCCGCCAGCCCCCGGGAGCACGCACGGAACCGTTGGGGGTGGCCCGCCGGTCGACCGAGCAGGCCCACCTGGTGGTCGCCGTGCGGGCCGTCGACCGGCACGACGACCGTCGCTATGCGCTGTCCGTGGTCGACCATGTGCTGGGCGGCGGGCTCTCCAGCCGGCTCTTCCAGGAGATCCGCGAGCGACGCGGCCTGGCCTACTCGGTGTGGTCCGAGTTCCTCCCCTACGCCGACACGGGGACGCTCACGGTGGGTGTCGCCACGGCGCCGGAGCACGTCCCAGACGTGCTCGGCCTGATCGGGGAGTCCCTCGCTGCTGTGGCCGACTCGGGCGTGACCGAACGCGAGCTGGCCATCGCCAAGGGCAACCTGCGGGCCGACACCTTGCTGGCCCACGAGGACCCTGCCTCGCGGATGGGGCGCCTGGGGGCCGGGCTCCTGTTCCACGGGACCGTGCTGACGGTGGACGAGCAGCTCGAGCGGGTGGAGCGGGTCACCCTCGAGGACGTCGCCGAAGTGGCCGCCGCCGTGCTCGGAGGGGACCGGACGCTGTCGGTCGTCGGCCCGTTCGACCCGGACCGGTTCGACGCCAGCCCCGTCGGCATCGGCTGAACCGAGGACACGGGCCCGGCCGGTGCTGTGCCGGCCGGCGCTGTGCCGGTCGGGGCACCGATAGGGTGTCGGCGTGCGAGTGGGTGTGCTCGGTGCGGCCGGGAGGATGGGGCGCGAGGTCTGTCGGGCCGTGGTCGACGCCGAAGGGCTCGAGCTCGTCGCCGCGGTCGACCCGGCGGCGGCGGGAACGTCGGTGGCGAGCCTTCTGGGCCGTCCCCGCGACCTGCCGGTCGTCTCGGGTG
>JAJZBK010000006.1:96759-105494 GCA_021798955.1 Actinomycetes bacterium | reverse complement strand
CCGCGACCTGCCGGTCGTCTCGGGTGGGCTGGACGTCCTCGTCGACGCACGGTGCGAGGTGGTGGTCGACTTCACCCGCGCCGACGTCTCTCTCCCCGCCTTGCTGTGGTGCGCGCAGCGCGGTATCCACGCCGTGGTGGGGACCACCGGGTTCGGCGCCGACGACCTCGACGCGCTCGGCGCGGCCTTTATCGGGCCGTCAGCCACCCCGCCAGGGCCGAACTGCATCCTGGCGCCGAACTTCGCCATCGGTGCCGTGCTCATGATGCGCTTCGCCGAGCTGGCTGCCCCGTACTTCGAGGCAGCCGAGATCATCGAGCTGCACCACGCTGGCAAGCGGGACGCCCCCTCGGGGACGGCGGTGACGACGGCCGAGCGGATGGCGGCGGCACGTGGGGCCGTCGCGGCGGGACCGTTCCGCCCGGACGCCACCGAGGAAGAGGTCGTCGCCGGGGCGCGGGGAGGAGCCGGTCCCGGTGGCATCCGGCTGCACGCCGTGCGCCTGCCCGGGTTGGTGGCCCACCAAGAGGTGGTGCTCGGTTCGGCCGGACAGACGCTGACCGTGCGGCACGACACGACCGATCGGGCGTGCTTCATGGACGGCGTGGTGCTCGCCGTCCGCCGGGTGGCAGAACGCTCCGGTCTCACGATCGGGCTGGACGCCGTGCTCGGCCTGTGAGCGAGGACGGGACCCGCTCCGAGGAGGTCCGCCAGCGCATCCTCGAGGCGACCTATGCCTGCATAGCCCGGTGGGGCCTGGCCAAGACGACGGTCGAAGACGCCGCCCGCGAGGCCGGTCTGTCGCGTGCCACGCTCTACCGGTACTTTCCCGGTGGGCGTGACGAGCTGGTGCGTTCGGTCGTCACCTGGCAGTTCATGCACTTCTTCCTCCGCCTCTACGAGGAGATCAGCGACGCCGACAGCCTCGAGGAGGTGATGGAGCGGGGGATCCGCTTCGCCCACCAGGCCATCGTCGGTCACGACGTCCTCCAGCGGGTCCTCGAGACGGAGCCCGAGCGCCTCCTGCCCACCCTGACCGTCGAGGGCAGCCGGACCGTCCGCGTGATCGCCGACTTCCTCACGCCCTACCTGCTCCGGCACGGCCTCGCCCCCGGCGTCGACGTCGGCCACGCGGCGGACTTCCTCGCCCGGATGGTGCTCTCGTACATGTCGGCCCCCGGCCGGTGGGACCTCGACGACCCCGGCCAGGTAGCCCGTCTGGTGCGCAACGAGCTGCTGGCCGGCGTGGTGACCGTGGGACCTCCTTGACGGTGAGACAACGTCCGACTTACTGTTCCAATTGTGGGAGCCTGGAGGGGGAGTACAGGCGCACTGGACGAGGCCGTCCGGGCGCGGCCCGACGGGCACGAGGCCGACCTCGCGGTGACGGCACCGGTCGTAGCACCTTCCGGCGTTGACAAGCCGTCCCGGCGGACGTCGGTGGTCGACGGCGCCCTCGCCTGCATCGCCCGCCTGGGGACGGCCAAGACCACCATCGACGACGTGGCGCGGCAGGCCGGTGTGTCGCGAGCGACCGTCTACCGGGTCTTCCCCGGCGGCAAGGAGGAGCTGCTGGCTGCCGTCGCCGACACCGAGCGCGCCCGGCTGTTCTCTGCCCTGGGGGCGCGCATGGGTGCCGCCGACGACCTCTGCGACGTGCTGGTGGCCGGCATCGTCGAGGCGACGACCCGGATCCGCGACCATGCGGCTCTGGCCTATTTGATCGAGCACGAGCCCGGCACGGTCCTCGGCCATCTCTGTTTCGACGACGCCGAGCGGCTCCTGTCGACGGCAGCGACGTTCGCGGCGCCGTTCCTCGGCCGGTGGATGGACGAGGACGAGTCCCTCAGGGTCGCCGAGTGGTTGGCCCGGATCGTCCTCTCCTACACCGTCACGCCGTCGGACACCGTCGACCTGACCCGCGAGGCGGACGCCCGCTGGCTCGTCGAGACGTTCGTACTTCCGGGCATCGAGGCCCTCGGCGCAGCACCGGGTGCCTCTCGCTGCACATCACGTGGTAGCGGGGCTGCGCTGACAGCCGCCCGTCCGCGTTCGTTCCACTGAGGTTCCACACAGCACAGGGGGTTGCATCATGAGCGACACGCACGAGGCCGAGGAGGCCCGGAGGGCGACCGAGGAGATCATCGGCCGCAGCGACATCAACGACTTCGAGGCCATCCTGTCCGTCGTGGGCACGGAGGAGGCCGACGGTCGGCACGTCGTCCATTCGGAGTACGACTCCATCTTCACCTGGGACTACGAAAAGGGGGCGCGTCCCAAACTGAACAAGCTCTACGAGAAGGCCAAGTCGGCCCAGTGGAACGGCGAGACGGACCTCCCCTGGGACACCGACGTCGACCAGGAGAAGTTGGTGATGGAGGCCGCGGCGGCGGCCGGGGGCTTCACCGCCGGCTTCGACCTCACCGGGACGCCGGTGGAGAAGTGGACGGACAAGGAGTGGCTGCGCTTCGGCGTCGAGAGCCAGAACTGGACCCTCTCGCAGTTCATGCACGGCGAACAGGGGGCGCTGATCTGCACGGCGAAGATCGTCGAGTCCGTCCCCTGGGTCGACGCCAAGTACTACGGCGCCACCCAGGTGATGGACGAGGCACGCCACGTCGAGGTGTTTGCCAAGTACCTCGACGAGAAGCTCTCGGGGCACTACCCGATCAACGCCCACCTGCGCATGCTGCTCGACGACATCATCGCCGACTCCCGTTGGGACATGACCTACCTGGGCATGCAGATCATGGTGGAGGGCTTGGCGCTCGCCGCCTTCGGGTTCATGCACCAGATGACCGGTGACCCGCTCCTGAAGACCTTGCTCCGCTACGTCATGGCCGACGAAGCACGCCACGTCGCCTTCGGCGTCCTCAGCCTGCAGGAGTTCTACGCCGGCTTGAGCGCGGCCGAGCTGCGTGAGCGCCAAGAGTTCGCCTTCGAGGCCGCGGTGCGGATGCGCGACCGCTTCCTGCAGCAGGAGGTGTGGGACCGCATGGGCGTCGACCCCAAGGCGATCGTCCCCGTCGTGGCCCAGGCACCCGACCGCACGGCGTTCCAGGCCTTGCTGTTCTCGAAGATCGTTCCCAACTGCAAGAAGCTGGGCTTGCTGGACGGGGCCGACGGCTGGCTGCGTACCAAGTTCACCGAGCTGGGCGTGATCGAGTTCGAGTCGTGGACGGACACCTCGGAGGAGTACGACGCCTTGGCATCGACCCCGCCCAAGGACCGGGTTGCCTCGTAGGGCGGGCGCCGGTCTCTCCGTGGCCGGCGAGACTGGCTGGTACGCTCGTCGCTGGTGAGCCCCACCTCCACAGCCGTCCGTCCACAGGAGGCGACGTCGTGAGCGGGGCGGGCGCGCCCTTCGGGTCGGTGGTCACGGCCATGGTGACGCCGTTCGACGACGACGGTCGCCTCGACCTCGACGGCGCGGTCGCGCTCGCCCGTCACCTGGTCGACCACGGCAGCGACGGCTTGGTGGTGGCCGGCACGACTGGAGAGGGCCCCACGCTCGCCGACGACGAGCGCCTCTCGCTCTTCCGGGCCGTCGCCGAAGCGGTGACGGTGCCGGTCCTCGGTGCCACCGGGACGAACGACACCGCCCACTCGGTGGCGCTCACCCGGGCCGCCGATGGCACCGGCATCGACGGGATCTTGGTCGTGACCCCGTACTACAACCGCCCCTCGCCCGAAGGGCTCGCCGCCCACTTCGGCGCCATTGCCGCGGCGACGGCGCTGCCGGTCATGCTCTACGACATCCCGGTCCGGACCGGACGTCGGATCGGCACCGACCTCACCTGCGAGCTGGCCCGGTCTCATCCGACCATCGTCGCCGTCAAGGACGCCACCGGCGACGTGGCCGGCGCGGCCCGGACCGTCGCCCAGGCGCCGCCGGGGTTTGTCGTGTACTGCGGAGACGACGCGCTGACCCTGCCCTTCTTGTCGATCGGGGCGGTTGGCGTCGTGAGCGTCGCCTCGCACTGGGCGGGGTCGGCCCTGGCCCACCTGGTCCAGGCCCACCAGGCCGGCGACGTGCGGACGGCTGCCGAGGTGAACCGAGGGCTCCTGTCCTCGTACGCCTTCGAGGCCACCGACCGCTTCCCCAACCCGATGCCGGCCAAGGCGGCCTGCCGCGCTCTCGGCCTGCCGGTGGGCCAGTGCCGCCTGCCGCACCCGCCCGCTCCCGCCGAGCTCGACGAGGCAGCGGCGGTGATCGTCGCGGCGGCCGCCGCCGACGCTGCCGACCGGGCGTCCGTTGTCTGACCGGTCACGGAGTCCCAACAGGTCCGGAGGGTTGACTGGGGCCGACGGGGGTGGGCCGGCCCCGGTCCGGATCGTGTTCTTGGGCGGGCTCGGCGAGATCGGGCGGAACTGCGCCTGCATCGAGGTCGACGGGCGCATCCTCGTACTGGACGTCGGGATCATGTTCCCCGACCCCGACATGCCCGGAGTCGACCTCGTGCTGCCCGACTTCTCCTACTTGCGCGAGAACGCGGAGCGGGTCGACGGGGTGGTGCTGACCCACGGGCACGAGGACCACGTCGGCGGGCTCGCCTATCTGGCCCGCGACTTCCCCTTGACCGTCTACGGCTCCGAGCTGACCCTCGGGCTCGCCCGCAACCGGGTCTCCGAGGCGGGGCTCGACGACCAGGTCACCTGGGTGCCGGTCGTGGACGGCGAGCGACGGAGGATCGGACCGTGCGACGTGGAGTTCATCCCCGTCACGCACTCCGTCCCCCACGCCTTCGCCATCGCCTTCCACACCCCTCAGGGTGTGGTGCTCCACTCGGGTGACTTCAAGCTCGACCTGCACCCCGTCGACGGCCGCCGGACCGACCTGACCCGGATGGGCGCGCTCGGAGCGGACCCCGGTGTGCGCCTGCTGCTGTGCGACTCGACCAACGCCGAGGAGCCGGGGTTCACCCCGTCGGAGACCACCGTGGGGGAGACGCTGCGCAAGGTGTTCCTCGCTCGGCCCGGTCGCCGTTTCGTGGTCACGAGCTTTGCCAGCCACCTGCACCGGATCCAACAGGTCGTCGACGCCGCCATCGCCGGTGGTCGCAAGGTGGCCACCCTCGGGCGCTCGATGCAGAAGAACGTCGCCTTGGCGCGTCAGCTCGGCGTCCTTGCCATCCCCGACGACTCGCTCGTGGACATCGGCGAGGTCGAGGACCTTCCCCCGGGGCAGGTCTGCGTCATCTCGACCGGCTCGCAGGGTGAACCGATGTCCGCCCTGGCCCGGTTGGCCACGGGGGACAACCGCTTCTTCCGCTTGCGGCCCGACGACGTCGTCGTGATCAGCGCCCACCCCATCCCTGGCAACGAGTGGTCGGTCGGCAAGGTGATCGACGGACTGCACCGTCTGGGCGTCGAGGTGGTGCACTCGGGCGTCGAGGCCGTCCACGTGAGCGGCCACGCCCGCCGGGGCGAGCTGGCGACGCTGCACTCGGTGGTCCGTCCCGAGCACGTCATCCCGGTCCACGGCGAGTACCGACACCTGGTCAACCACGCCCGTCTGGCCGAGACGATGGGCATTTCCTCCGATCGGATCGTCCTGTGCGAGGACGGTGACGCGGTCGTCCTCGACGAAGGAGGAGTGCACCGCGACGGGACGGTGCCCGGTGGCTACCTCTTCGTCGACGGCTCGACGGTCGGCGACGTCGGGCATGGCCTGCTGCGCGACCGCATGGTGCTCGCCGAGGAAGGCGTGGTGATGATCGTGGCGACGGTCGACCTCCGGGCGGCTGACGTGGTGGGCGTCCCCCAGGTGGTCACCCGGGGTTGGGCCGTCGACCCGGTCACCGAAGCCGTGCTCGAGGAGGCCCGGACGGCGGTGGCCGACGCCCTCGCTCACGCCCTCGCCGAAGGGAACCAGGACCACGAGTCGCTGTCGCGGGCAGCCCGAAAGGTGCTCGGACGGATGATCGGCACGCGGACGCGACGACGTCCCATGATCGTCCCTGTCATCGTCACCGTCTGATCGCCGCACCGACGCGCGGTCCCACTACCCCAGCTCGGGCTCCGGTGGTCCTCGGAACAGGCGGTAGACGGCGGTAGCCTGGACCTACCGTGCGCACTGCGACCACAGGCTCATCCCGCCGGCCCGGCTCGGCGCGGCCGAGGTCCGGCTCGTCGGCGGCGTCACGCGGCACGGCACGGACGACCCGGGCGACGCCGTCACGGAGCGGTCCTCCTGCCCGCCGATCGACGGCGCCCGCCCGGACGCGCGGTCGGACTACGGCAGCTGCTCGCCGTTCGCCTGCTGCTGAGCTGGTAGCTGCTCACGCCGCCGACCTGTGGGGGATCGGGCTGGTGACGCTGGGCCTGTTGGCCGCCGTGGCCGTCTACGCCAGTTCGCTCGGGCCGGTAGGGCGGCTGGTGCGAGTGGCCCTCGGCGACCTGCTGGGCTGGGGCCGGTTGTTGGTACCGGCCGTCGTCCTGGCTGTCGGCGTCCGGATGGTCGTCGGCCGGCGAGAGGACGGGCAGGGCAGGGGTGAACCGGTGCGTGCGGTCATCGGTGGATCGCTGGCGCTCGTCGCCGTGGCCGGCCTGGCCAGCCTGGCCGGGGGCTCCCCGGGGATCACGGCGTCCACCAGGCTGGTGGCCGGAGCCGGTGGGTGGCTCGGTGCGGTCGTGGGTGACCCGCTCCGTGCCGGCTTGGAGGGTGTCGGGGCAGCCACCGTGCTGGTGGCCGTCCTGGTCGTCGCCCTGGTGTTGTTCACCGGCGTCACCGTCCGACGGGCGGTGACGGCGTTGCTGGCAGCGTCCAGTGCTGTCGCTGCCGCCGTCCGCCCAGGTGGTTCGGCGGTGCCGTCAGCGGGAGACGAAGCCGCCGGCGACGTGGTCGACCATCGGACCTCGGCCCCGTTGCCCGGCGTGCCCGCCTGGATGGGCCCTCGGGGCTCCGAGGTCGAGGGCCGCTCGGGCGCCGGCCAGGGGCTCGACGAGGGGCTCGACCCTGCTCGGACGGAGGTGCCGGGGATCGTCGACGGCGCCGGTCTGCTCGAGGCGGCCGACGGCGGCGGCCGGCTCGAGGCGGCCGACGGCGCCGGCCGTGCGGTCATCGGTGAGGACGCGGTCCTCGACGGGGCACCCGGTGACGGGGCAGCCGGTGAGGACGCGGTCCTCGACGGACCAGCCGGCGATGGGCCAGCGACGAGCGCAGTGGCCGTCCCCGCGGAGGCGGCTCGCCCTGGTGGTGGCGACCAGCTCGAGCTGCGCCTCGGGCCGTCCGTGGGGGAGTGGCGCCTCCCGCCGGCCTCCCTGCTCAAGCGGACTCGTGCCCGAGCCGTCGACAGCGCGGAAGTGGCGGCGGGCGGGGCGACGCTGGTCGCGGCGTTGGCGGCCCACGGGGTCGACACTCGTCTGGTGGGCCAGACGGTGGGTCCGTCGGTCACCCGGTACGAGCTCGAGCTCGGCCCAGGGGTGAAGGTGGCCCGGGTCACCTCGCTGGCCAAGGACGTCGCCTACGCCATGGCGTCACCCGATGTGCGCATCCTGGCCCCGATCCCCGGCAAGTCGGCCATCGGGGTCGAAGTGCCCAATCGTCATCGCCAGCTCGTCTCCCTCGGGGACATCCTCTCCTCACCGGAGGCGGCCGCTGCCCACCACCCGCTCCAGGTCGCCCTCGGTCGTGACATCGCCGGTCGGCCGGTGCTGGCCAATCTCGCCGAGATGCCCCACGTGCTCGTCTCCGGGGCGACGGGCTCGGGGAAGTCGTCCTGCATCAACGCCATCCTGACCTCGATCCTGGCCCGGGCGACCCCCGACCAGGTGCGCCTCATCCTGGTCGACCCCAAGCGGGTCGAGCTGGGTCAGTACAACGACCTTCCCCACCTGCTGACCCAGGTCGTGGTCGACCCGAAGAAGGCGGCGAACGCCCTCGCCTGGGCCGTCAAGGAGATGGACCGCCGCTACGACCTGCTCGCCGAAGTCGGGATGCGGGACATCACCGGCTACAACCGGGCCGTCGACCGCGGGGAGCTTGCCGAGGCCGAAGAGGCGTACCGACGCCGGACGGTCGGCTCGGATGCCGGCTCGGGGTCCGGGGGACGTGAGACCGGTGAGGCCGGCAGCGGCGACGCCGACGACAACGAGCGTCGGTACCGGAGACTTCCCTTCATCCTTGTCGTCGTAGACGAGCTCAACGACCTCATGATGGTGGCGGCGCGCGACGTGGAGGAGTCGGTGTGCCGGATCGCCCAGATGGCGCGAGCCGTCGGGATCCACCTGGTGCTGGCCACCCAACGTCCGTCGGTCGACGTGATCACCGGGGTGATCAAGGCCAACGTTCCCTCGCGGCTCGCCTTCTCCGTCTCCTCCCTGGCCGACAGCCGGGTGATCCTCGACCAGCCGGGTGCGGAGCGCCTGATCGGCAAAGGAGACATGCTCCTGCTCACCGCCTCGTCGTCGGTGCCCCAGCGGCTGCAGGGGCCGTGGGTGAGCGAAGAGGAGGTCCGGGCGGTGACCGCCCACTGGCGGCGCCAGCGCTCGCTCGAGGTGGTAGCGGGGATCGAGGAAGCTGTCGTCGGCGCAGGAACGGGCGGGGAGGCCGGTGACGACGACGACGTGCTGCTCGGCCAGGCCATCGACCTCGTGGTGCGCTCTCAGCTCGGGTCCACGTCGATGCTGCAGCGCAAGCTCCGGGTCGGCTTCGCCCGAGCCGGCCGGCTGATGGACCTGATGGAGCGCCGGGGAGTGGTGGGGCCGTCGGAAGGCTCCAAGGCCCGCGCCGT
>JAJZBK010000006.1:52030-96659 GCA_021798955.1 Actinomycetes bacterium | reverse complement strand
GCGGTGGGCGGGACGCGGCCGGTGCTGCCGTGGCCCGCCACGGGGCAAGCTGCCGTCGCCGTGCCTGCCCTGGGCTTCGCCGCCCAATCGGGCCCCGAGCAGCCCGTCCCCATCGCGTCCCTGACCAAGCTGACCACCGCCGTCGTCGTCCTGCGTGACCATCCGATGCCGGTCGGAGGACCGGGGCCCACCGTCACCATGACGGCCGCAGACGTCGCCGCCTACGACCGCGACCTCGCCGGGGACCAGTCAACGGTGCCGGTCAGCGTGGGGGAACGCCTGACCGAGTGGCAGCTGCTCGAGGCGCTGCTCACCCAGTCGGCGAACAACGTCGCCTACGCGCTCGCCGTGTGGGACGCCGGCACGCAGGCCGCTTTCGTCGCCAAGATGAACGCCCTCGCCTCGTCGCTGTCTCTGACCGGGTCGCACTTCGTCGACGCCAGCGGCGTCGCTCCTGGCAGCGTCTCGACGGCTGCCGACACCCTGAAGGTGGCCGCTGCCGGGATGGCCATCCCGGCGTTCCGGGCTGTCGTGGCCATGCCCGCCGTCACGCTGCCGCTGCTCGGACGGGCGGCCAACCTCGTCCCCGAGGTGGGGACCCGCGTCGACGGTGTCCCGGTCGTCGGGGTCAAGTCGGGTTTCACCTCCGAGGCGGGGGGGTGCCTGGTGCTGGCAGCCCGGGTGGCCGTGGGCGGACGCACGGTCACCGTGCTCGCCGCCGTGCTCGGCCAGCCGTACCCTGCCGGGGTGCCTGTTCCAGCACGCACCCCCGCCGGCTCGTCGAGCCCGACGACGACCACTGCCACCCCTGCCACCACTGCCACTGGCGGTGCCACCTCGGGAGGAGGTTCTTCGACATCGACGACGGTACCGCTGTACATCCCCGATCCCCTCCGCGACACGCGACCGGTCACCGACCGGCTGTTGGCTGGCGCGGTGGCAGCCGTCGTCCCGGCGACGGTGCTCGCCGGCGGCCTCCAGGTGGGGACCGTGCGTGCGGCCTGGGGCGGCGTCGCCCATGCCGTCGCCGTCGTCGTTTCCCTGCCGGCAGAGGTGGTCGCCTGGCCGGGCCAGGTGGTCGACGTTGGGGTCGAGCACGAGCGGTCCATCGGCCATGGTCGACGGGGACAGACCGTCGGGACCGCCATCGTCCGTCTCGGCTCGGAGACCGTGACCGCCCCCCTTCGCTTGGCGGCCACCGTCCCCCGGCCGGGCTGGTGGTGGCGGGCGCTCCACGGCTGACGCCGATCAGCTCGGGCCAGGCGGGACGCCGCATGGGTCGCCGGTCGACGGCTACCCTCTGGGCGTGCGCGCACGAGCCCCAGCATCGTCGGCCAATCTGGGCCCCGGGTTCGACACCTTGGCCGTGGCGCTCGACCGGTACGTCGAAGTAGAGGTCGAGCCGGCCTCCAAGCTGATCGTCCGTTCCGAAGGCGAGGGCGCCGGCCTGTCCGACGACCCCTCGCACCTGGCGGCCCGGGTGGCCATCGAGGTCGCCGGCACGGACCGGCTCGCCATCACCGTGCGTTCGGAGGTGCCCGTAGGCCGGGGCCTCGGTTCGTCGGCGGCGCTGGCCGCCGCCGCAGCGGCAGCAGCCGGGGCGGCAGACCCGCTCGCCGTGGCCGCCCATATGGACGGTCACGCCGACAATGCCGCCGCGTCCGTGGTCGGTGGACTGGTGGCGGCTACCACCGTGCGGGGCGCGGTGCGGGCCGTACGGCTGCCGCTCGACGCCGACCTGGTGTTCGTGGTGGTGGTGCCCGACGTTGCCCTGCCGACGGCCAGGGCCCGCCAGGTGCTGCCGGCGACCGTCACCCGCGAGCATGCCGCCTTCAACCTCGGACGGATGGCGCTCCTGCTCGCCGGCCTGGCAGACCACCGACTCCTCATTCCCGAGGCGACCGAAGACCGGCTCCACCAGGACTACCGCAGTCCGTTGTTCCCGGCCGCCCCCAAGCTGCTCGGGCACCTGGCTGCCGCCGGCGCGCTCGCCGTGTGCTGGTCGGGCGCCGGTCCCTCGCTGCTCGGCATCTGCGCCAGTGCGGACGGGTCCCGCGTGGCCGGGGCAGGCAAGGAGGCGCTCGTCGACGCCAACGTCGCCGGACGAGTCCTGCTGCTCCGGCCAGACGTGACCGGTCTGGTCGCGGACCGGGACGGATCGGTCGACCTGTGGAGCGAGCGCCCTCCAACCTGGTTGTCGAGCGTCGACAGCGACCGAGGGGGACCCCCGCGACCCGGGGCGGGACCCCGGGTCGGGGGCTGAGCCGTGCCGTCGTCGCCGTCACCCGTCCTCGAGGTGGTCGACAACCCCTACCCCGGTCGCGACTACGAGGTTCGTTGCGAGACACCGGAGCTGACGTGCGTCTGCCCGCTGACCGGGCAGCCCGACTTCGCCACGGTCACCATCACCTACGTTCCCGACCAGCACCTCGTCGAGCTGAAGTCGCTCAAGCTGTACCTGTGGAGCTACCGCCAAACGGGTGCGTTCCACGAGGACGTCACCAACCGGATCCTCGACGACCTGGTGGCCGCCGTCGCACCCCGACGAGCCACGGTGGTGACCGACTGGCTGGTACGCGGTGGGATCCACACGGTGGTGACCGCTCGGATACCCTGACTGCCGGCGGCTCGGGTGGCCGGCGGCTCGGGTGGCCGGCGGCTCGGGTGGCCGTCGGCTCGGGTGGCCGTCGGCTCGGGTGGCCGTCGGCTCGGCCCTAACCTGTGGGGACCATGGACCAGACGCCTCGTACCCCGTCCGAGGAGCCCGCCACCGGTGCCGGTGCCGACCGGGCGCCACGGACGTTCGCCGTGCGCACGTTCGGCTGCCAGATGAACGAGCACGACTCCGAGCGCCTCTCCGGCCTGTTGGCGGCCGACGGGCTCCGGCCCGTCGACGACCTCGAGGACGCTGACGTCGTGGTGGTGAACACCTGCTGTATCCGTGAGAACGCCGACAATCGCTTCTACGGGCACCTGGGCAACCTGAAGGCGCTGGCCGAACGCCGCCCTGGCATGCAGATCGCCGTAGGAGGGTGCCTGGCCCAGCTCGACCCCGAGGTCATCCGACGGCGAGCCCCGCATGTGGACGTGGTCTTCGGCACCCACAACCTCGAGCGGGCGCCGGCGCTCCTACGCCAGTCGGCACAGCGCGGCGAGCCGGTCGTCGAGGTCCTGGACGGCCCGCCGGCCGACGGCGGTGGCGAGGGTGCCCAAGCGCTCGCCCTCGGTGCCGTGCGCGACCTGCCTTATGCGGCCTGGGTGACCATCCAGACCGGGTGCGACAACTCGTGCGCCTTCTGCGTCGTCCCGTCGGTACGTGGTCCCGAGGTGTCACGCCCGCTCGACGCCCTGGTCGCCGAAGTCGCCGACCTGGCTCGGCATGGGGTCACCGAGGTGACGCTCCTCGGTCAGAACGTCAACTCCTACGGCCGCGACCTGACACGCCGACGGCCCCTCTTCGCCGAGCTGCTCGCCCGCGTCGGAGCCGTCGAGGGCATCCGGCGGGTGCGGTTCACGAGCCCGCATCCAAAGGACCTCCGCCCCGAGACGATCGCCGCCATGGCTGACGTCCCGGCGGTGTGCAACCACCTCCACCTGCCGCTCCAGTCCGGCAGCAACGCGGTGCTCTCCGCCATGCGGCGCGGGTACACGGCAGAGCGCTACCTCGAGCGGCTGGCTGCGGCCCGTCGAGCCGTGCCCGACCTGGCGGTGACCACCGACGTCATCGTCGGCTTCCCCGGGGAGACCGACGCCGACTTCGAGGCCACGCTGGCCGTGGTGGCCGAGGCGTCCTACGACAGTGCCTACACCTTCGTCTTCTCGCCACGCCCGGGCACCCGGGCGGCCACCATGACGGACCGGTTCGTGCCGGCGCCCGTGGTCACCGAGCGGATGGAGCGCCTACGGGCGGTCGTCGAGCGATCGGCGCTGCGGGCCAACCAGGCCCGGGTAGGCGTCGTCGAGGAGGTGCTCGTCGAAGGGCCGTCCAAGCGCGACTCGTCGGTCGTGACCGGTCGGACGAGCCAGAACAAGCTCGTCCACTTCGACCCAGAAGGCTCGGCTCCCAAGGCCGGCTCGTACGCCCGGGTCCGGGTGACCGAGGCGGCTCGCCACCACCTGCTCGGCACCCTCGAGGCGGTGACGGACCCGCCGAGGCACCGCACGCGGATCGCCGTTGCCGCCCGCTGAGGCTCGTGGACCAGCGGGGCGCTCGTTGGTGGACCCTCCCGCTTCGGGGCTCCTCGGGGTGGCCATCCTCGGGGTCACGGCGTCGGGCAAGTCGGCGGCGGCTCATCGGGTGGCCCGTGCCTGGCCGGGGGGTCGAGTGGAGGTGCTCTCGGTCGACTCCATGGCGGTCTACCGCGGCATGGACGTGGGGACGGCCAAGCCGACGGCGGCCGAGCGGCGTGAGGTGCGCTACCACCTCGTCGACCTGGTCGACCCACACGAGACGTTCACCGTCGTCGACTTCCAGCGGGCGGCGGAGGCCGCGTTGTCGACGGTGGCCGAGCGCGGTTCCCTGCCACTGTTCGTCGGAGGGACGGCGCTCTACCTCCGGGCCGTCGTCGACCGCTTGCGCTTCCCTGGTCGGTTCCCCGACGTGGCCGACGCGCTCACCGCGTCCCTGGAGGCAGCCGGTCTCCCCGGGACGCCGGAGCGGGCCGAACGGCGTGCCCAGCTCCACGCCCGGCTCGTCCGCCTCGACCCGGCCGGAGCCAGCAGGGTGAACCCGGCGAACGAGCGCCGGCTGGTGCGCGCCCTCGAGGTGTGCCTCGGAGCGGGGCGCCCCTTCTCGGAGTCGGGCCCGGGGCTCGACGAGCACCCTCCGGTGCCCTACGTGCTCGTGGGGATCCACTACGACGCCGAGCGTGCCGGTCGTCAGATCGCAGCACGGTTCGACCGCCAGCTCGCGGAGGGTTTCCTCGAGGAAGTCGCTGTGCTGGCGGCCGCCCCTGGTGGGCTGTCCCCCACGGCGGGCCAGGCCCTTGGCTACCGGGAGCTCCTCTCCTACCTCCGGGGTGAGGCCAGCCTCGACGAGGCCCGGGACCTCGCCGTGCGACGGACCGTCGCGTTTGCCCGGCGCCAGTGGGCGTGGTTCCGTCGCGATCCACGGATCGTGTGGGTGGAGGACGCCGATGCGGCAGCGGTGGCCGCCAGGGACGCGTTGGCCCGCATGGCCAACGGGCAGGAGGCATCCCGTCGGGCTCTCGCTGCCCGGGACACCGCGACCCGGCCCTCCGTGCCAGACTGATCCGGTCGTCCGTGCTGCACCACCCCTTCGTGACCCCGTCGTGACGCTCCCCCTCACCCTCACCAAGCACCATGGCGCCGGCAACGACTTCGTGGTGCTCGTCGACCCACTCGACGACGTCGCGTCGACCCCGGCGGTGGCGCGTGCCCTGTGCGACCGTCACCGCGGCGTCGGAGCCGACGGCTTCATCCGGGTGCTGGCCGGTACCGGTGGCGCAGACCTCACCATGGACCTGCGCAACGCCGACGGATCCTCGGCGGAGATGAGCGGGAACGGCATCCGGTGCCTCGCCCAAGCGGCGGTGCTGGCCGGTCTGGTGTCGCCTCCGACCTTCACGGTGGCGACACCAGCGGGCGTGCGCACCATCGTCTACGAGCCCGGCGACCGGCCGTGGCTGGCCCGGGCTTCGGTCGACATGGGCCGTCCCCGGGTGGGACGTGACGAGCCCGGGCCGGTGGCTGGTAGTCGCGCCATCGCCGTCGACATGGGCAACCCACATCTGGTCGTGCTCGGCCTGGAACCAGCGAGCGTCGACCTGCCCGCGCTGGCCGCCGCCGCGTCGACCGCCTGGCCCGCCGGCGTGAACGTCGAGGTGGCGGCCGTGGAGGGTGGCGACCGCCTCCGCATGCGGGTCTTCGAGCGCGGGGTGGGCGAGACGTTGGCGTGCGGGACCGGCACGTGCGCGGTTGCTGCGGTGGCCCGGGCCCGGGGGCTGGTCGGGCCCGCCGTGGTCGTCGCCAACCCGGGTGGGGACCTCGCCGTCGAGCTCGGTGATGACGGCGCCCGTCTGGCCGGTCCGACCGTCCTGGTCGCTACCGTGGTGGTGGACCTGGCGGCCGTGGCCGGGTGCGAGCCGAGCGACGATGAGCCCTGACCACACCGCCTTCACCGACACGCTGATCTCCCGGGCGGTCCGGGAGCAGATCGTGCTGGTCGGTGTGACGTGCAGCGGGGGCACCGAGGAGAGCACCGAGGCCGGCCTCGACGAGCTGGCCCGTCTGGTGGCGACGGCGGGCGCCGATGTGGTCGCCCGGGTCGTCCAGCGACGCGATGCGCCCGACCCGGCGACCTTCCTCGGCAGTGGGAAGGTCGCCGAGCTGGCCGAGCTGTGCCAAGGGGTCGACGCCGACACGGTCGTCTTCGACGACGAGCTGACCCCGGCGCAGCAGCGCAACCTCGAGCGCGCCCTCGGGCGGACGGCGATCGACCGCACGGCGGTCATCCTCGACATCTTCGCCCAGAACGCCCGGACACCCGAAGGGCGCGCCCAGGTCGAGCTCGCCCTGCTCCGGTACCGGCTCCCCAGGCTTCGCGGCCGGGGACGGGCCTTCAGCCAGCAGGCTGGCGGCATCGGGACCCGGGGTCCGGGGGAGACCCAGCTCGAGGTCGACCGCCGCCGCCTGGTGCGACGGATGACCCGTCTCGAGGCCGACCTCCGCCAGCTCGACCGCACCCGGACGACCCAACGCCGTGGACGAGCCCGCTCGCGTCAACGCGCCGTGTCGCTCGTCGGCTACACCAACGCCGGCAAGTCGACGCTGCTCAACCGTCTCTGTGGCGCCGACGTGCTGGTGGCCGATCGGCTCTTTGCCACGCTCGATCCCCGGACCCGCCAGTGCCAGCTACCCGGGGGAGAGACCGTCCTCGTCACCGACACCGTCGGCTTCGTGCGCAAGCTCCCGCACCAGGTGGTCGAAGCGTTCCGGTCCACCCTCGAGGAAGTGAACGGCTCGGACCTGCTCGTCCACGTGGTCGACGGTTCAGCTCCGGACTTCGAGGGCCAGGTGGCCGCGGTGCGGACGGTGCTGGCGGAGATCGGGGCCGGGGACCTTCCTGAGCTGCTCGTCGTCAACAAGGTCGACGCGCTCGCTGGCGGCGACCCGGCCGCCACGGCCGAGGTCGAGCGCCTGCTCTCCGCCCACCCCGGGTCGCTCACCGTGTCGGCTCGGGGTGGCGAGGGCCTCGACGAGCTGGTCGAGACGATCGCCGAGCGCCTCCGTTCCCGCGACCAGGTCGTCGAGCTGCTCGTCCCCTGGGAGCGCGGCGACGTGCTCGCTGCCGTCCACCGCGAGGGCGAGATCGTCTCCGAGGAGGAGGCGACGGGTGCCACCCGGCTCCACGTCGTGCTGGACGCGGTCGGCCGGGCCCGCTTCGGGGAGTTCGCGGCCTCGTGACGGTGTCCAACCGGCGCTTCGGCCACACAGGTGCCGGCGGCGGGGAGCCGACGGGCTTCGTCCCGCCGCCCTATCCCTATGCCCGCCTCGACCACATCCGGTCCGTCGCCGAAGCGCACTGGGGGACGGCCGCCCACCCGGGGACGACGGGCGACGGCGGCGTCGTCGACTGCTCGATCGGCACCCCGTGTGATCCTCCACCCGAGGTTGCGCTCGAGGCACTCGTCAGCTCGGGCACCGAACGGGGGTACCCGACGTCGCCCGGCTCGGCCGCGTTCCGGAGGGCAGGGGCAACGTGGCTGGCCCGTCGCTTCGGCGTGGAGGTCGATCCCACCCGGCAACTGGCGGCGTGCGTCGGGACGAAGGAGCTCGTGGCGTCGGTCGCCCACCACCTCCGACTGCGCCAGCCCCGTCGCGACACGGTCCTCTACCCGGCCGTGTCCTATCCGACCTATGCCATGGGGGCAACGCTGGCCGGCTGCCGGGCCGTGCCGGTCCCCGAGCGGGCCGACGGCTCTCTCGATCTCGCCGCGGTGGCCGAGGAGGACGCCCGGAGGGCGGTGATGGCCTGGGTCAACACCCCGGCCAACCCGACGGGAGCGCTGAGCGACCTGGCCTCGGCGGCCGAGTGGGGCCGCCGCAGGGGCGTGCCCGTCTTCTCGGACGAGTGCTACGCCGAGTTCACCTGGGACGGGCCGCCCCGGACCATCCTCGAGCACGGGACCGAGGGCGTGGTGGCCGTGCACTCGCTGTCCAAGCGGTCGAACCTGGCTGGTGTTCGGGCCGGGTTCTACGCCGGCGACGCCGATCTGGTCGGCTACCTGCTCGACGTGCGCCGTCACGCCGGCCTCATGGTGCCCGGACCGGTCCAGGCCGCGGCCGCCGCCGCCCTCGACGACGACCGCCATGTCGAGGTCCAGCGCGACCGCTATCGACGGCGCCTGGGAGTGCTGGCCGAGGCGCTCGGTGCAGCCGGGATGCCGGCGGCGCTGCCGGCCGGCGGCTTTTATCTGTGGGTGCCGGTGCCCGACGGTGCCGGGGATGCCTGGCGCGCGGCGGAGGCGCTGGCTCGCCACGGTGGACTGCTCGCCAGCCCGGGTGACCTCTACGGCCCCGGTGGCGCGGGGTGGCTTCGGGTAGCCGTGGTCCAGCCGGACCACGCGCTCGACCTGGTGAGACGCCGCCTGGCCGAGGCTCCGGAGCACTGGTTCGCTGCCAGCGCCGGGTAACGTCGCTGCCATGGCAGACCTTGCAGCACGGATCGACGAGCTCTGGGCGCGTTCGGGCGAGCTCGGCGTCGGGGACGCCGACGCGCTGGCGGTGGTGTCCGAGGCGATCGCCCTCCTCGACCGCGGCGAGGTGCGGGTGGCCGAGGTCGACCCGGCCACCGACGAGGTCGTCGTCCACGAGTGGCTGAAGCGGGCCATCCTGCTGCTCTTCCGGCTCCGGGCCATCGAGACCACCGAGCTCGGGCCCTTCGAGTTCGCCGACAAGCTTCCCTTGAAGCGCGGCTACGCCGCAGCGGGCGTCCGCGTCGTGCCCGGTGCCTCGGTCCGGTACGGCTCGTACGTGGGTCGGGGCGTGGTGTGCATGCCGAGCTACGTCAACATCGGGGCCTACGTCGGCGATGGGACGATGGTCGACACGTGGGCCACCGTCGGTTCGTGCGCCCAGATCGGCGAGCGTGTCCACCTCTCGGGCGGCGTCGGGATCGGGGGGGTGCTCGAGCCCCCGCAGGCCGCCCCGGTCGTGGTGGAGGACGACGCCATGGTCGGCAGCCGGTGCATGGTGACCGAGGGTGCCCGAGTAGGGCGTGGGGCGGTGCTCGGCGCCGGCGTCATCCTCAACCCGTCCATCCCGGTCATCGACGCCGAGACGGGCGAGGAGCTGAGCCGCGGGCACGTGCCGCCGTGGTGCGTGGCCGTCCAGGCGTCGCGGCGGCGCGCCTTCGCCGGTGGCGAGTTCTTCCTGCCGTGCGTGCTCGTCATCAAGCGCCTCGCCGAGGGCGAGCGTCACGACAAGGCACAGCTGAACGACGTCCTGCGCACCCACGGCGCCTCCGTGTGACGAGCTCTGGCACTCACCAGCACGAGCTCCCCGAGGACGTCGTCGCCCTGACCGCCGCGCTGGTGGCGGTGCCGTCACCCAGCCATCACGAGTCGGCCGTTGCCCGGATGGTCGAAGCGGCGCTGTCGGCGTGCCCTCACCTGGTCGTGGAGCGAGTCGGCGACAACATCGTCGCCCGCACCTCGCTCGGCCGGCCCCGCCGGCTCCTGCTCGCCGGGCATCTCGACACGGTCCCGCCCGCTCTGGGCAACGACGTCCCGACCGTGGCGGGCGACGTGGTCGCCGGGGTGGGAGCGGCCGACATGAAGGGCGGGGTGGCCGTCCTGCTCGCCCTGGCCAGGGCATGCCGGGAGCCGGCGGTCGACCTCACGTTCTGCTTCTACGCCTGTGAGGAGGTCGCTCGCGTGCACAGCGGGCTCGGCATGCTCTTCCGTGAGCGGCCCGAGCTGCTCCGGGCCGACGCGGCGGTGCTCGGCGAGCCCACCGGCGGCGTGGTCGAAGCCGGGTGCCAGGGGACTCTGCGGGTCCGGATCGGCCTGGTGGGAGCCCGGGCGCACACGGCCCGTCCCGCCACCGGGCGCAACGCGGTGCACCGGCTGGCCCCGGTGCTGACCGCCATAGAGGCCTATCGCGGACGTCGGGTCGTCCTGGACGGCTGCACCTACGTGGAGCAGCTCCAAGCCGTCGCCGTCGACGGGGGTGTCGCCGGCAACGTGGTGCCCGACCGGGCCACGGTGACCGTCAACCATCGCTTCGCGCCCGACCGGACCGTCGAGGAGGCCGAAGCCGCCCTTCGCCAGCTTGTTGCCGCCCAGCTCGAGCCGGGCGACGAGTGGGTCGTCGAAGACGCGGCACCTGGCGCCCTCCCTCACCTCGACGACCCCCTGTTGGCGCGCTTGGTGGCGGTCACCGGTCGACCACCCCGGGCCAAGGTGGGCTGGACGGACGTGGCCACCTTCGCCGAGCACGGCGTGCCGGCGACCAACTTCGGTCCCGGTGACCCCGAGCTCGCCCACACGGCCGGCGAGCACGTCGGACGAGCCGACCTCGACCGTGCCCTGGCGGTCCTGACGACGCTGGTGGACGAGGGTCCCTGAGGGCCCCTGACGTGACTGACGGCCACGGGAGGGCCACGGAGGGCGAGCTTGCCAGCTCGGGCAGCGGTCGACGGCGTCCGCGCCCGCCTCGTTGGTGGGTGTTCCTCTACAGTGAGGGCGACCAGTCGATCGGGTGGACAAGGAGGCGGTGTGATGGGGCTGTTCCAGCGGGCGCACGACATCGTCGAGGCCAAGGCAAACCGTGCGCTCGACGCCGCGGAGAACCCGAACGAGATGCTCGACCTCTCCTACGAGAAGATGCTCGAGCAGCTCACCCAGGTCCGCCGGGCGTTGGTGGACATCGCGGCGTCGAAGAAGCAGATCGAGCTGCAGGAGGACCAGCTCCGCCACTCGATCGACCACCTGCAGGACCAAGCCAAGGCGGCCCTTGCTGCTGGCAAGGAGGACCTGGCCAAGGAGGCCCTCGCCCGCAAGGCGACCGCCCAGGGCCAGATCGATGGCATGGAGCCCCAGCGCCAGCAGCTCGACGAGCAAGAGCAGAAGCTCACCGCCACGTTGAACGCGCTCCAGACGCGGGTCAACGCCTTCCGGACGCAGAAGGAGACCATGAAGGCCACCTACACGGCGGCCAAGGCCTCGGCATCGGTGAACGAGAGCGCGGCCGGCATCTCGAAGACCTTCGGCGACTCGGGTGCCGCGCTCCAACGGGCGCAAGACAAGATCGCTTCGATGCAGGCCCGCTCCGGCGCGCTCGACGAGCTCCTCGAGTCGGGCGCGCTCGAGGACGTGGGTGGCGGTGACGACGACATCCAGAAAGAGCTCGACAAGGTGGCGAGCGACAGCCAGGTCGACCAGGAGCTCGCCGCACTGAAGGCGCAGCTCGGCGCCGGCGCCCCGCCGCAGCCGGAGGCACTGGGATCGGGTTCCGCTCCCGACCAGGGCGGTACGTCGTGACGGTGGACGCCGGCGGAGGTTTCGACCTCGAGTTGGCTGCCTCCGCGCTGCAAGCCAACGCTGGCGACGTCCAGGTGCTGCTCACCGTGCTCGCCGAGCAGCTCTCCGACGTGCTCGGGAGCCGGCTCGTGGTGACGCGCTCGGGAGGCCGTCTCCGCCGAGGCGGCGAGATCTCCTCAGTGCGCCTGTCGGTCGGCAACGACGTGCTCGAGGCGGTGGCCGACCACGGCACGCTCCGGTGCGCGGTCGGCCGGGTCTCGGGCGGGATCCGCATCCGCACCGAGTCCATCAGCGCCGACGAGTGGGTCCGTCGCCTCCTCGAGGCGGTCCGGACCGAGGCTGCCCACAGCGATGCCGCCCGGCAGGCGCTCGAACGCATGGTGATCGGAGGAACGACGTGAGCACGACACCGACTGGGGGAGACCTCCCCGAGGACGCCGGGCATCGGCTCGCAGAGCTCGGAGCGGGGCTGTTCACCTCCGACCTGTCGGTCAACGAGTTCCTCCTCGTCAAGGAGGCCGGCTTTCATCCGCTCGGCTTCGTGATGGGGTCGTCGATCTACCACACTGGGGTGCAGCTCCGGAAGTTCTCGACCTCCCAGGAGCTCACCAAGCTCACCGAGGCGATGTACCACGCCCGCGAGCTGGCCATGACCCGCATGGAGGAGGAGGCCGACCAGCTCGGTGCCGACGGCGTGGTCGGCGTGCGCCTCGACGTCAACTACTACGAGTGGGGCAGCGACGCCGCCGAGTTCATCGCCATGGGGACGGCGGTCCGCGCCGAGAGCGGTGAGTCCTTCCGGAACGCCCAGGGCAAGCCCTTCACCTCCGACCTGTCGGGGCAGGACTTCTGGACCCTCATGCAGACGGGCCACGTCCCCCGCGGCCTGGTGATGGGCACGTGCGTCTACCACATCGCCCACCGGGGGCTGGGCCAGGCGCTCGGGACCATGGGGCAGAACGTCGAGCTCCCCAACTTCACCCAAGCGCTCTACGAGGCACGCGAGCTGGCCATGACCCGTATGCAGGACGAGGCGACCGAGCTCAATGCCACCGGCATCGTGGGTGTCCGGCTCGAGGAGAAGACCCACCAGTGGGGGAGCCACACCATCGAGTTCCTGGCCATCGGCACGGCGGTGGAGCGGACCGGGGAGGGCGTGACCTTGCCACGCCCGACCACGATCATCTCCCTCGACAACTGAGCCGATGACCCTCCAGCCTCCCGACACGCCCGGTCCGGGTAGAGCCGACGACGCCGACGTGCCGCCAGAGGCGGCCGCTCGGCTGGCCACCCGTTCGTCGGCCTCGGCCCTGTCGATCCCCGACCTGGCCGCTTGTCTCGAGGCGGGGCTCGAGCCCGTCGGCCTCGTGCAGGGGTTCTGCGCCATGCAGTGGGCGTTCTACGGAGCCGGGTCGCCGTACCTGCAGGGTGCCTCGCTGTCCTCGAGCTTGCCGCATGGTGCCTATGTCGAGCAGTGGTCGTGCCCGCACGGGTTCGTGTCGGCCGAGCATCGGATGTGGGGCCAGAACTACGAGCAGCCGTGGGTCGAGGCGGCGTGGGCGCAAGGCTTCGGCTCGGCGTTCCAGCGCATGCTCGAGGAGGCCGCCGACGCCGGGGCCCACGGGGTCATCGGGGTCGTCGACACGTCCGCGCACGTGGCCGACCTGAGCATCGTCGAGTTCCACCTCCTCGGCACCGCAGTCGTCGTCCGCGACGCGCCACTACCAGCCGGGGGCCAGCCGTGGTCGACCTACTTGGCGGGGATGCGGCTGACCAAGCTCCTCGAGGCCGGCATGATGCCGGTCTCGGTGGTGGCCTCGATGGTGTCGGTACGGGTCTGGGCCTCGTGCGTCACCGAGTTCCTCTCCGAGGGTCAGGCCTACGGATGGGGCGGAAGCGGCAGCGCCGGCACCGCCGAGATCGAGCAGGTGTCCCGAGCCCGTGCCGCGGCGCGGTCGCTGGCCCGTCAGCGGATCCGTGACCAGCTCGGCGCCGACGAGCTCCACGGTGCCCGGAGTGGGCTCGACTGGCGAGAGCTGGGGCAGGGCGACGAGATCGTCGAGTGCACATTGCGGGGGACTCGGGTGCGCCGGTTCAAGGAGGTCGACCCGCTCCCGGCGCCACGGCCGACGGTGCAGCTCGGATGAGCGCCGCCACCCCGCCGAGCACGCCACCGTCCGGTCGGCCGTCGTCGGGCTCCGACCCTGGAGCCGTCGCCCGGGCCGAGCTGAGGGCGGGTATGGCGTTCCTCGACGCCCCGAAGCCGCCGACGGGCGCACCGGTGACCTCCGACTTGTCGATCGACGAGACGCTCCTGCTCCACTCCATCGGCTGGGTGCCCGTCGACCTGGTGAACGGCGTGTCGGTCTATGCCGTTCCCGCCGGCGTATGGGTGTGGTCGCAGGGCGAGATCGCCTGGGCTACCGAGGCGCACCAGCGGGCAGTGGCTGCGGCAGTGGCTCGGCTGCGGCGAGAGTGCGAGCACGTGGGCGGGTCAGGGGTGGTCGGCGTCGAGGTCACCATCGAGGTGCACCCCCACCACGTCGACGTCGAGGTGGTGGGCACCGCCGTCCGCCCGGCGGTCAGCACCGACGCGGGGCGGGCGAAGCACCGGGGCCCGCTGCCGGAGGTGTTCGTGTCGGACCTCTCGGCCCGCGACTTCGTCCTGCTCCACGCCTCGGGGTGGGCGCCGCTGGGGCTTGCCTTCGGGACGAGCTTCGTCAACGTCCCGCGGCGGTCCGCGTCGACGGCGCTCCAACAGCGGACCCAAAACGTCGAGCTGGCCAACTTCACCAACGCGCTGTACTCGGCCCGGGAGGCGGCCATGGCGCGCATGCAAGAGACGGCACTGCACGTAGGTGCCAGCGGGGTCGTCGCGGTGCACGTCTCCGAAGGCCCGCTCGCCTTTGCTCACCACGTCGTGCAGTTCAGCGCCTGGGGGACGGCGGTGACGCTCGTCGCCGACCAGCACCAGCGGATCTCCCCTGAGCTGGTGCTCTCGCTCGACGACCGGGTGGTCACCTTCGACGCCCGTTCGCTGCGGCGTCGCTGACCTGCCAGCCGTCAGGTGGCTCCTCGCGCAGGACGGGGTCGGGCCGGGTCAGTAGGGCCGGGTCAGTAGGGCCGGGTCACAGCCGGCGCAAGACCGTGACCACCTTGCCGTAGAGCACCACGTCTGCGGCATCGAAGACCATCGGTGCGAGCCGCTCGTTGGCCGGCGTGAGCACGACGGTGTCGCCCTCACGACGGAAACGTTTCAGGGTCGCCTCGCCGTCGGGGATGCCGGCGACCACGGTGTCACCGTCGTCGGCGTCGGCTTGCTGGCGGACGACGACGAAGTCGCCGTCGAGAATGCCGTCGTCGACCATCGAGTCGCCGCGGACCTGCACCATGAAGAGCGAGCCGCTGCCGGTGAAGTCCTCGGGGAGGGGGACGAGCTCTGCGATGTTCTCCTGGGCGAGGACGCCGGTGCCGGCGGCGACGTCGCCGACGAGCGGGACGTGGCGGACCGGTCGCTGTTCGGCCACGACCTTCGACGTGGGGTCGTAGCGGACCTCGATGGCTCGGGGCTTGGTCGGGTCGCGACGGAGATAGCCCTCTCGTTGGAGCACGGCGAGATGGGCGTGGACGGTCGACGACGAGGTGAGGCCCACCACCTCGCCGATCTCGCGCACCGAAGGCGGGTAGCCCCGTTCGCGCAGGGACGCCGAGATGCAGTCGAGGATCTGGCGTCGCTTGGTCGTGAGCACCTCTGCCATGGGGCCCCCAGTCGGACCCTCCCGGACTGCCGGGAGGGGAACGTGTGTTTGCTCGACCCTAGCGGGCTGGTCGGCACGAGGCAAACATCTGTTCGTCTGGCCCTTGACACGAACGTGCGTTCGAGAGAAGCTGACGGCATGACGAACACGCGTTCGTATCGCCGTCCCGGGCCTGCGGGCCCTGTCAGTCCCGCTGGCCTTATCAGTCCCGCTGGCCTTATCAGTCCCGCTGGCCTTATCAGTCCCGCTGGCCTTATCAGTCCTGCCGGCCCCGCCGCCTCCTGGTCGCCGCTTCCACTGGCAGCTGGTGGCGAGACGTTGGTGCCGTTGGTGAGCCCGGTACCCCGTCGTCCGCGCCACTTACAACTGGTCGATGCTGGTTCGTCGGGCCCGGTGGTGGCGGCCGGGGCAGCGGCCGACGGAGAGAAGGCGTGGTCGACCACCGTCGTGCCGCCGGCGGGGAGCCGGGTGGGTACCCGCCGCCGGAGGCGGGCATCGGTCGCCGTCCGCCGCCGCCGGTTGTTGGTGGGCCTGGCGGGTGCGGCGCTGGTGCTCCTCGCGCTCCCGCTTCGAGCCATCGGCGGGTCGCCGGTCCCGAGCGCTGTCGCGGCGGCGACGTCCGGGCGCCCGGGCCCGGTGACCTACGTCGTGCGCCCGGGCGACACGCTGTGGACGATCGCCGAGCGGGTCGACCCTTCGGGTGATCCCCGCCCGTTGGTCGCCCGGCTTGCAGCGCAGGTCGGTTCCGACACGATCGTCCCGGGGGAGCAGTTGCGCCTGCCGTGAGGCGGCGGTTGCCTGTTGGGTCGAGGCCCGTTGACGCCGCCGGGTGTCGATCGAGCGATTGCGGCGGCGCAGTAGTGTCGCGACGTGCGCTGCCCGTGGTGCTTGGTCGATGACGATCGGGTCGTCGACTCCCGGCAGGCCGAGGACGGCGCCGCCATCCGTCGCCGCCGCCACTGTCTGTCCTGTGGGCGCCGTTACACGACCTTCGAACGGGTCGAAGAGCTTCCGTTGATCGTCGTCAAGCGATCAGGGGCACGGCAGCCGTTCGACCGGGCGAAACTGATCGGCGGGCTTGAGGCAGCCGCTAAGAACCGACCCGTGTCGGCCGCCCAGCTCGACGACGTGGCCCGGTCGGTCGAGGAGGAGCTGCGCGAGGCGCATGCCGAGGTCTCCAGTGAAGTGGTGGGGCGGACGGTGCTGGAGCGGCTCCGCGTGCTCGACCAAGTCGCCTATGTCCGCTTCGCCTCGGTCTACAAGGGCTTCGAGGCCGTCGACGACTTCCGGCGCGAAGTTGGTCTGTTGACCAAGACGACCGCGCCGAAGACGACCGCGCCCGAGCCGTCTGCCGACGGAGGGCCTGCTGATGGCTGAGGGGGCCTTGCTCGGCGCCATCGGTGGCCGCGTCGGCGGACGTCGCTTCCGGTGAGCGAGCCCTTCGGCGACGTGCCCCGGTGCGCGTTGGGTATCTACGCCCATCCGGACGATCCGGACGTGTCGTGCGGAGGAACGCTCGCTGCGTGGTCGGCACGGGGCTGTCAGGTCCACGTGGTGATCTGTACCGACGGAGGCAAGGGCTCGGCCGACGGGACCGTGGCGACGACCGAGCTTGCCCGGCGACGCGCCGAAGAGGCCGCCGATGCTGCCGGCGTGCTCGGCTTGGCCGATCAGGTCCTGCTCGGCTACCCCGACGGCGAGCTGTCTGACGACGGCGAGCTGCGGGCGCGGCTCGTGGCGGTGGTGCGGCGGGTCCGTCCGGAAGTCGTGCTCTGTCCCGACCCGACGGCCGTCTTCTTCGGCCAGCAGTACGTCAACCATCGCGACCACCGGATCACCGGATGGGCGGTCCTCGACGCGGTTGCCCCGGCGGCTGCCTTGCCCCTGTACTTCCCCGACGCCGGGCCGCCACACCAGGTGTCGACCGTCCTGTTGTCGGGGACACTCGAGCCGGACACCTGGGTAGACGTCACGGCCACGGTGGCCACCAAGGGCAGGGCGGTTGCCTGCCACCGGAGCCAGTTCCCCGACGGGGAGCAGTGGGCCGCCGAAGCCGTCCGCTTGCGCGCCGAGGATGCAGGCAGGCGGTGCGGAGTGCCGTTCGCCGAGGAGTTCCGG
The DNA here is from genome assembly GCA_021798955.1 of Actinomycetes bacterium. Classification (GTDB taxonomy): domain Bacteria; phylum Actinomycetota; class Acidimicrobiia; order Acidimicrobiales; family RAAP-2; genus JAJZJT01. Next base: position 79,279 of record JAJZBK010000006.1, on the reverse strand, counting down.
AGGCTTCGCCTCGGTGGTTGAGGCTTCCCCGCCGGCCGTCGGCGAGCGACCCCGGGAGGGCGCCGGTCGTCGACGGGCACGCGTGGTCCTCCACGTCGACATGGACGCCTTCTTCGCGTCGGTCGAGGTGCTCGACGACCCGCGACTGCTCGGTCGTCCGGTGGTGGTGGGGGGGACTGGGCCACGAGGAGTAGTCGCCGCCTGCACCTACGAGGCGCGTGTCTTCGGCGTGCGCTCGGCGATGCCGATGGCCGAGGCCCGGCGCCGCTGCCCGGAGGCGGTCGTCCTGCCAGGTCGGTACACCCGGTACGCCGAGGTGTCCGGCGCGCTGCACCTCCGTCTGGGCCAGGTGACGCCCCTGGTGGAAGGCATCGGTCTCGATGAGGCGTTCCTCGACGTCTCAGGGGCGTGTCGCGACACCGGTGACGGGCGGAGCCTCGCCGAGGCGCTACGCGCCCGGATCGCCGACGACCTGGGCCTCGCCTGCTCGGTAGGGGTGGGCCGGTCGAAGTTGGTGGCGAAACTGGCCTCGGTCGCTGCCAAGCCCACCGTGCAGGGCGCCATGGTGCTGCCGGGGCCGGGTGTCGTAGCGGTCGAACCCGAGGAGGAGGCCGGCTTCCTGCGCCCGTTGCCGGTTCGGGCGCTCTGGGGCGTCGGGCCGGCGACGGGACGGCGGTTGGAGCGTCTCGGCGTGCGCACGGTGGCCGACCTCGCTGACCTGCCGCAGGGCACGTTGGAGCGGGCCGTGGGTCCGACGGCTGGCCGTCTGCTCGCCGGCCTGGCTCGGGGAGAGGACCAACGGCCCGTCGTCGCCGACCGGCGCGCCAAGTCTGTTGGGCAGGAAGAGACCTTCGCCCGCGATCTCGTCGATCCCACCGTGCTCCATCGTCGCCTTGTCCGTCTGGTCGACGCAGCCACCAGGTCGTTGCGTCGCGCCGGGTACGCAGCCCGGACGGTGACCGTCAAGGTGCGCTTCGGGGACTTCACCCAGGTCACGCGGTCGCGGACCTTGGCCGAACCTGCCGACACCCCGCACGTGCTCGGCACCGTGGCCGCCGAGCTGCTCGACGAGGTTGCCACCAGGCGGGGGGTCCGCCTGCTCGGGGTCAGCCTGTCGGGGTTTGCGGGAGCCGACCGGGCCCGCCAGCTCCGCCTGTCGCTCGGCACCGGGGCGGCGGAGCGGGTGACCGTCGGCACCCCTCCGAACGCGCCCGAGGCGTGGTCTGCTGTCGCTGCTGCAGTTGACGACATCCGCACGCGGTTCGGGGACGCCGCGGTGGTGCCGGCCACGCTGGCCGGCTCCGATGGCGGTGGGGCTCGGCGCCGCGGTGAGGCCCAGTGGGGTCCGAGCGGGGACGGCGGCGCTGGGAGAGCAGAGGGGCGAGGAGCGTGATCCGTCCGGCAGCCAGGTCGATCTGGCGAGCTGGGGCGCTACAAGCAGCGTTGTCAAGTTCGCCAGACGTGCGCGATGCTGGGAGCCGGAGGCTGCGCGATCATGGGTCCACGATGAGCACTGGGACGCAGGAGCCGGGGAGGGGAGGTCGACGTGCCGCTCTCTGAGCACGAGCAGCGCATTCTGCACGAGCTCGAACGCTCCCTCTACCAGGAGGACCCCGCGTTCGCCGAGCGGGTCCGCTCGGAGACTGTCTACCGGCATGCCGGTCGGCACTGCATCTGGTCGGCGGTCACCTTCGTGACGTCGTTCTTCTTCATGATCTTCACCTTCTCGTCTTCGGTGGCGGTCGGGTTCCTCGGCGTCGTCGCGATGTTCCTGTCGGCTGTCGTGTTCGCCAACAACGCCCGGCGGCTTGGTCGGGCCGGGCTCGACGACCTGTCCCGCTCCCTGCGCCGGCGGGGTGAGGGTGCAAAGGACCGCGACCCCCGCGATTGGATCCGTGGCCGGTTCCGTCGCGACCGTTGACCCCGCGCTGACGCCGTCGCTTCGTACGCCGGAGGGTGGGAGCGGCTCCGGTTCGCCGCTCGGGCCCGTGCTGGCGGTCGACGTCGGAGGGACCAAGCTGGCCTGCGCTGTCGTCGACGCTGCGGGTCGGCTGGCACACCGCCGAGTGGTGCCGACCCCACGCAGTGACGACCGGGAGGTGGTCTTCGGCGCCCTCGGCCTGCTCGCCCGTTCCGTGCTCGATGCAGCGTCCGCTCCGGTGGTGGCGTGCGGCGTGGGGTGCGGCGGCCCTTCTGACACGGCCAGCGGGACCGTCTCGCCACTCAACATCCCGGCGTGGCGGGGGTTCCCGCTGGCTCGGCGGCTGGCCGAGGTCACGGGTCTTCCGGTGGCCGTGGAGAACGACGCCCAGGCACTCGCCCGCGCCGAGGGGTGGCTCGGGGCCGCCCGCGGCGTGAGCGACTACCTCGCCATGGTGGTGTCGACGGGTGTGGGTGGCGGCATCGTCCTCGAACGTCGGCTCCTCGCTGGCTCGCACGGCAACGCCGGGCACATCGGCCACGTCGTGGTCGAGCCCGGCGGGCGACCGTGTGCCTGTGGTGGCGTCGGCTGTCTCGAAGCCGAGGCGTCGGGGACGGCGATCGCCGCAGCGACGGGTCGGCCTGCTGCCGAGGCGGCACCGGACGTGCGGCGACGGACCGGGACGCTGGTCGGACGAGCGGTCGCCTCGGTGGCCAACCTGCTCGACCTCCAGCTGGCCGTCGTCGCCGGCTCGGTCGCCCTCGGGTTCGGCGCTCCGTTCTTCGCAGCTGCCCAGGAGGAGATCGACCTCCGGGCCCGGCTCGACTTCTCGGTCGGCACGAGGATCGTGCCGGCGGGCCTCGGAGACCTCGGTCCGCTGGTCGGTGCGGCGGCGGTGGCGCATCACGCCCTGGAGTCGACGTCGTGACGAGCTCGCGGCACCGTCGGGGGGTTCCCTTGGCAGTGCTGGCCCCGGTTGCCGCCACCGTGGCACACGAGCCGCGGTTGTGGACCACGGGTCTTCGCACCCTGGTGCGTCTGGCCCCGCGCCGGTGGTGGGGCCGGGCGCCCTACCTGCCAGTGCCCGATGCCGCATGGTGGGCGTTCCGGATGGAGACCGCCTACGGCTCACCTGACGCCGTCCCTGCCAGCGAGGACGTCCTGTCCTTCCTCCGGTGGTGCCGGGCGACGGCCCGGCCGCCCGAGTCGCGATCGAGTCGTCCCCGGCGCCGCCCCCCGGAGGCGACGAGCGGGAGGCGCGCTGCGTCATGACGGAGGACGGTGACCGCGAGCGAACGGGCGAACCGGTCCCGCTTCCGCCTGGCACACCGTCGTCCTGTCGTCCGCACACCTCGTCGAGCCGAGCACTCGTACTGAACGCCACCTACGAGCCACTCGGGATCGTGTCCTCACGCCGTGCGCTGCTCCTCGTCCTCGACGCCAAGGCCGAGCCTCTGCACGTCACCGGCGTGGTGGTCCACTCGGCCCGACTGGCCGTGCCCGAGCCGTCGGTCGTTCGGCTGCTTCGCTACGTCCGGGTGCTCCGCACGGGACGGATCGCCGTGAACCGCCGCACGGTCTTTGCTCGGGATGGTGCGCGTTGTCAGTACTGCGGGGCTGCCGCCGAGAACCTCGACCACGTCCTTCCTCGCAGTCGTGGAGGCGAGCACACCTGGGAGAACGTGGTGGCCGCCTGTCGGCGATGCAACGCCCGGAAAGAGGACCGTCTGCCCGCAGAGGCGGGCATGGTGCTCCGCACCGTGCCCCGGGCACCGCGCCACCGGGTGCAGCTGCTCGCTCGGTGTGGGACGATCAGCGCCGAGTGGCATGCCTATCTGGGCTCCGTGCCGGACGGTGGTGACGGACCGGTCGCCGGTGCGGAGCTCACCGCGTGACGGCGTGAGCCCGACGGGGAGCACCGGGCCCCGAGACGCGCCCGTTGTCAGCGCGGCTCGGGAGGCTCCAGGGTCGGGCTGCTCAGGGTCGGGCTGCTCAGGGTCGTGCTGCTCAGGGTCGGGCTGCTCAGGGTCGGGCTGCTCAGGGTCGGGCTGCTCAGGGTCGGGCTGCTCAGGGTCGGGCTGCTCAGGGTCGGGCTGCTCAGGGTCGTGGCGGCACGACGAGCGACAGGCTTCGGCCGCTGTCCTGCACGCCGTCTGGCCGGAGGTCGACGCCGCACCGAGGCAACGGGCAGTTGCCCGGTGCCGACCCGCGGGTCCCGCCGTCGTCTTGGGCTCAACCCAGCCGATCACCGACGTCGACCCCGCCCGCGCCGCCGCTACTGGTCTCGACGTGGTGCGACGACGCTCTGGTGGGGGCCTCGTCCTCGTCGAGCCGGCCGACCCCCTGTGGGTCGACGTCTGGGTCCCGGCCGACGACCCCCTGTGGGAGCCCGACGTGTTGGTCTCGTTCGAGTGGGTGGGGCAGGTCTGGGCGCGGGCACTTGCCTCCCTCGGCCTCGAGACCGAGGTCCACCTCGGTCGGCTCGACGACCCGGGTGGTTGGGGCCGGCGCCTCTGCTTCGGTGCCGTGGGGGCCGGTGAGGTCGTCTCGTCGAGCGGCGGCCGCTCCGTCAAGGTGGTCGGCATCTCGCAGCGCCGCACCCGGGCCGGTTCGTGGTTCCACGGCGCGTGTCCCCTCGGTGGAAGCCCTGAGCGGCTGGCTCGTGTCCTCGCCGGCACGGACGAGCTCCGGCGGGAGGCCGCCTCGTGGCTACAGGCCAGGGTGCCGGGCCTGGTCACGCTGCTCGGGACCGGTGAGGCCCCGGTGTCGTTGGCCGAACGCCTGGCAGCGGCGTTCAGCGCAGCCCTGCCCTGACGGGTCCCTGACGGCTGCCGGCGCCCGCTGCTGACGCCCCCCACGGCGTCGTCGCGGTCCGTGGAGGTGCCGTTCGCAGGGATCCCGGACCGATGCCTTGGCGAGCGCCGGGGCTGGCCGCGTGCGCTCCGCTGCGAGCACCCGGGCTGGCCGTACCCGCTCTGCTGTGAGCGTCCGAGTCGAGTGGTCTCGTTCACCGTGGTCGGGATGGCGCCGCGTGGGTCTCCGGGGTCTCTGGGGTGGTCGAGTGGTTGACGGGTGGGGCATAGGGGCTTAGAGTGGCGCAAAGTGGTGTGAAAGGGAGGGCCTGGACCGCCGGGCCGGGCATCACGGGGAGCGTCGTGGGAGCAATCGCTGGTGGCTCGGTTCTTCGGCAGGTACGAGCACTCGCTCGACGACAAGGGCAGGGTGATCCTGCCGGCCAAGTTCCGGAGCTCCTTCGAGCACCGGGGCTACCTGACCCAGTACCAGGACGGCTGCCTCTCTCTGTGGACGCCGGACGAGTTCGAGGCACAGATGGAGGCCATGCAGGAGCGGGCCTCGACGGGGCGGAGCGAGCGGAACCTGGCGCGACTGTGGGCGTCGACGTCCCACGAAGTGGAGGTGGACCGGCAGGGGCGCATGGCGATCCCCGGCCACCTGCGCGACTTCGCCGGCCTCGACGGGGACGTCCTGGTCCATGGCGCCATCGACCGGATCGAACTGTGGAACCCGCAACGGTGGGCGGAGCGGGTGGAGCCCGAGCAGGAGCGCCTGAGCGAGGGCGAGGGGTTCTGAACCGTGCGGGCACCTCGAGCGCCGTCCGGCTGTGTGGCGAGCACGGCTCCGGGGTGCTCACCACCGGCCAGGTCGGCCGTCCAGAAGACACCTCCAGCCGGGCTGCCGCTCCGGCTCGTGCGGTCGGGCACGACATCGGGGGCCGGCCGTCGCTGTACGCCGACGCGTTGGCGGCCGCCGAGCGTCCTGACAACCACATCCAGCGGGTCTGGCCCATGCGCAGCCCCTCGACCGGGCAACGGGAAGCTCTCTCCTCCGCCCACTTCCCTGCCGGTCACTCGGGCTCTCCACCCACCGGCGGTGCGCCGGTCGAGGGGCTGCAGATGAGCCAACCGTTCACCCATGTCCCGGTCCTGCGGGACGACGTCGTGTCGTTGTTCGCCTCCGTCCCGCCCGGTTGGGTCGTCGACGCCACGGTCGGTGGGGGTGGCCACAGTGCTGCCCTGCTGGCGGCCCACCCGCACCTCCGGGTGGTCGGCATCGACCGCGATCCGGACGCCGTAGCAGCAGCGCGCACCAGGCTCGCTCCCTTCGGTGAGCGTGCCCTTCTGCGCCAGGCCCGGTTCGACGAGCTGGGCACCGTCGTGGCGAGCGCGCTCGAGGATGCCGGAGCTCGAGCCGTGCTGGTCGGAGCCCTCTTCGACCTCGGCGTCTCCTCGCACCAGCTCGACGCTCCGGCGCGGGGGTTCTCCTACCGGGCCGACGCACCGCTCGACATGCGGATGGACCCGACGAGAGGCGTGACGGCCGCTGAGCTCGTCAACGAGCTGGACGAAGCGAGCCTGGTCCGGCTCTTCGCCGACAGCGGCGAAGGACGGTTCGCCCGTCGGATCGCCCGTGCCGTCGTCGCTGCCCGACCGATCGCCACCACCGGGCAGTTGGCCGAGGTGGTCCGGAGCGCCATCCCGGCAGCCACGCGCCGGACGGGCGGGCACCCGGCCCGTCGCGTGTTCCAGGCGCTGCGCATCGCTGTCAACGAGGAGCTCGACCAGCTGTCTCCGGCGCTCGGCGCGGCGCTCTCCTTGCTCGCCCCGGGTGGGCGCTGCCTGGTGCTCTCGTACCACTCGGGCGAAGACCGGCTGGTCAAGGCGGTCTTCGCCGACGCCGTCACCGGCGGCTGCCAGTGCCCACCGGGCCTTCCCTGCCAGTGTGGCGCCGTACGCCAGTACCGCCTGGTCTTCCGGGGCGCGCGGCGACCCGGTGCCGACGAGGTGGCTGCGAATCCTCGCGCCGAAGCGGCGCGTCTGCGCGCCGCAGAACGCCTCGAGCAGCCCGAGGACGCGGCTGGTGAGGGCGCCAGTGGTCCGGTTGCCGAGGACGGTCGGGGTGGGTGGCAGTGACTCCGCCGCCGGCTACCGCTCGAGCCAGGGTCGCACCGGGTACCCGTCCGGCCCCCGACGCCCGGCGTCCGGCGCTCCGCCTGCTCGTACCCCGGCGGGCGCCGCGCCACTCCGGCCGTCACAACCGGTCGCTCTGGCTGGCGGCCGTCCTCGTGGTGGGCAGCCTGCTCACCGTCGTCGTGGGTGACGACCTCCTCGCCCAGTCGCAGTTGCGCCTGGCTGCTGTCCAGCAGCAGGTGACAGCGGCCACGGCCACCGAGCACCACCTGCAGGTGTCGGTCGCACTGCTCGGCGCTCCCGAGGTCGTGATCTCGACCGCCGAGCACCGTCTCCACCTGGCGCCCGCCTCGCAGGTCGTGGACGTCCCCGAGGTCCCGCTCGATCGGCCGCTCCCGGTCCCGCAGACGGCCCCGCTGGCCGGATCGGGCGCGCCGACACCGGCACCGAGCACGAGCGTCCCCATGGTCAACGGCCACCCGGCCTACGCGTGAGCACGTCCGCTGCGCTACAACGGCGCTCCCGCGCCCTGCGCGTGCTGATCACCGCCGTCTTCGGTGTGATTGCTCTCCGCCTGGTCTACGTCCAGGTGGTCGGTCACCACCACTACGCCGCCCTGTCCCGAGCCGAGCTGACCCAGACGATCTCCGTCCCTCCGCTGCGGGGCGGGATCTACGACCGCAACGGCGAGGTGCTGGCCGAGTCGATCGAGCGCCAGACCGTGGTGGCCGACCCGTACCTCATCAAGGACCCCTCCGCCGTGGCGAAGGCCCTGGCTCCGGTGTTGGGCCTGCCTCAAGCGCAGCTGCGGGCGGAAGTCACCGAGCACGCCGGGTTCGTCTATCTCGACCACCGGGTCTCGTCGTCGGTGGCGAAGAAGGTGAGCGCGCTCGCCCTGCCTGGCATCAACCTGGTCGACGAGCCCCAAGAGGTCAGTCCTGCCGGCCAGCTGGCCCTGCCCGTCATCGGGACGGTGGGCGCTGATGGCCAAGGGCTCTCCGGGCTCCAGTACGAGTACCAGTCGCTGCTGGCCGGAAAGCCCGGCTCGACCAACCTCCTCGAGGCACCGGGCGGGGTCGTCCTCTCCGGCGGTGGGAGCCATGGCAGCGTGCCGGTGCAGGGAACGGGGCTCGAGCTCACCATCGACGAGTCGTTGCAGTACGTGGCCGAGCAGGCGCTCGGGGCAGAGATCGTGGCATCGCACGCCGCCGGCGGGACGGCCGTCGTGATGGACGTGAAGACGGGCGACATCCTGGCCATGGCCAACCTGCAGGCGACGCCTGGTTCCCGTGCGAGTGCTCCGCCTGCGTCGGGCACCACCACGCCGTCGACAACCGTGCCGCCCCTCCCGCAGGTGACGACGACCGGAACGTTGAGCGGCCCGGGCACCTCGGGGTACGCCTATGTCGCGCCGGTCGACACGCTGCCGGCGGGCGTGGAGGAGGCACCGTCGAACACGGCGGTCACCCAGGTCTACGAGCCGGGCTCGGTGTTCAAGATCGTCACCTTTTCGGCCGCCCTCCAAGACGGCGTGATCACCCCAGAAGAGCCGTTCGTCGTGCCGCCCCAGCTGCTGCTCGGTGGCTACATCATCCATGACGCGGAACCGCACGGCACGATCACCATGACGGCGAGCCAGATCATCGCCCAGTCCTCGAACATCGGGACGTCGGAGATCGCCCAGCGACTCGGGGAGAGCCGACTGCTCGGTCAAGTAGGCAACCTCGGCTTCGGCAAGCCGACGGGCCTGCACTTCCCGGGATCGTCGCCGGGGCTGGTGGTCGGCCCGGCACAGTGGACCGGCTCCACCATCGGGTCGCTCCCCATCGGGCAGGTCGACGCCGTCTCTGCCCAACAGCTCGCCGATGCCTTCAACGCCATCGCCAACGGAGGAGTGATGGTCCCGCCCCGCCTGGTGCGGGGAACGGTGAGCCCGTCCGGTTCGGTCACCCGGGTCCCGGTGGCCCCCGCCCACCGGGTCATCGCTCCTACCGCCGACGCCGAGCTGGTCAAGATGCTCGAAGGGGTCGTCAAGGGCGGGACCGGTGTCGAGGCGAAGATCGACGGGTACACGGTGGCAGGGAAGACCGGTACGGCCAACATCCCCTATGCCCACCGGCTCGGGTACATCCCCGGCGCCTTCTACGGGACCTTCGCCGGCTTCGCCCCCGCCCAACGCCCGGTGCTGACCTGCGTCGTGGTCTTGAAGGAGCCGACGCCACCCTACGGCGGCGCCGTGGCGGCGCCGGTCTTCGCCACCATCATGGGCTACGCACTGCACCACTACGGGATCCCGACCGACACCATGCCCACCTCGGGCACTTCGAACGGGGCCTTCGGCCCCAGGGGTACGATCTCCGTGCCGGCTCAAGTCAAGACCGGGGGAGCGTGAGTGGCTTCGGCGCCCCGTCGGAGCGGCACGGCATCGAAGTCCGCCGGAGGCGGCACCGTCGCCTGCGACCGCCGCGGGCAGTTGCTGCAGGCAGTTGTGAGCGCACCGTGGAACCCCGTCGACACCGAGACCCCGTCCCGCTCCCACGGCTGCTGAGCGACGTCGCCGTCGCCGAGGTGCGCGGGGCGGCGTGGGACTGCCTGGTCGAGGCTGTCGAGCACGACAGCCGGGTGGTCGGTCCCGGCTCGCTCTTCTGTTGCCTCCCCGGTGCCGTCCACGACGGCCACGAGTTCGCACCAGCAGCGGCCGCAGCCGGTGCGTCGTGCCTGCTCGTCGAGCGCTTCGTCGACGTCGACCTGCCCCAGGTCCGAACCGTGCCAGGGGGAGCGAGACCGGCGATGGCGAAGGCTGCCGCCGAGTTGTTCGGCCACCCCGACCGGCGCCTGGCGGTCGCCGGGGTGACGGGGACCAATGGCAAGACGACCGTGGTCCACCTGCTACGGTCCATCCTCCAACAGGCCGGGCGTCCGACGGGGACCATCGGGACCCTGACGGGGACGCGCACGACGCCGGAGGCCCCCGAGCTCTATGCCCGGCTTGCCGGCTTCGTAGACGGCGGGCTTTCCGCAGTGGCGATGGAAGTGTCGTCGCATGCGCTGAGCCAGCACCGAGTGGACGGCATGGTCTTCGACGTCGCGGTCTTCACCAACCTCAGCCATGACCACCTCGACCACCACCGCACCATGGAGGCGTACTTCGCCGCCAAGTCACGGCTCTTCGAGCAGGGGCGGGCGGACGCGGCCGTCGTGTGCGTGGACGACGTCTGGGGCAGGCGGCTCGCCGGGAGCCTGGCTGGACGGACGGTCACCGAGGTCCGGACCTCCGACGCCGGCGACGTCGAGCTCGGGGTGGGTCGGACGGTGTTCACCTGGGAGGGTCGGCGGGTGTCCACGACGTTGACCGGCGACGTGAACGTGACCAACAGCCTGCTGGCGGCCGAGGCGGCGCGACGGCTCGGTGTCGACGACGACGCCATCGTGGCTGGACTGGCGGCCGCCGGCCCGGTCCCCGGCCGCATGGACGTCGTGGCGCGTCATCCGGTGACCGTGGTGGTCGACTACGCGCATACGCCTGACGGGTTGTCCACCGCGCTCGACAGTGCCAGACGGTTGGCCGCCGGGCACCGGGTGGTGTGCGTCTTCGGCTGTGGGGGCGACCGCGACGCGACGAAGCGTCCAGTGATGGGGGAGATCGCCGCCGGGCTGGCCGACGCGGTGGTCGTCACCTCGGACAACCCCCGCTTGGAGGACCCGGCCGCCATCATCGAGGCGATCATGTCTGGCGCGCGGCGGGCGGCTCGGCCGCCAGGAGCTGCTCCTGTCGTGGTCGAGCCCGATCGCAGCAGTGCGATCGAGCTGGCTGTCGGGCTTGCCCGTCCGGGTGACGTCGTGCTTCTGGCCGGCAAGGGACACGAGACGACCCAGGTGGTCGGAGACGTCGTCCTGTCCTTCGACGACCGGGTCGAGGCTCGTCGGGCCGTCGAGCACTGGGCGGAGCTGCATGCCCAGGAGCACGGCGGAGGGCATGGAGCGCGGGCATGATCGCGCTCATGACGGCGGGCGGAGTCGCCCTGTGGATCGCCGTGATGGCGACGCCGCTGCTCATCCGGCTCCTCACTCGCCGGGGGATCGGCCAGCAGATCCGCGAGGACGGCCCACAGGTCCATCTGGCCAAGGCGGGGACGCCCACGATGGGCGGGATCACCATCGTCGCCGCCGTCGTCCTGGGCTTCCTCCTTGCCCACGCCGTCCCCGGCGTGGCGCTCAGCCGATCGGGCTGGTTGGTGCTGTTGGCCGTGGTCGGGGCAGCGTCCATCGGGTTCGTCGACGACTGGGTCAAGGTCCGTAACCGGCGGAGCCTCGGGCTGAACAAGCGGGCCAAGTTCGGCGCCCAGGTGGCGCTCGGCGTGCTGTTCGCGTTGCTCGCCGTCTACTGGGCGCACGCGTCGACGGCGCTGTCGTTCACTCGGTACGACTCCTTCGGGGTCACGATGAACGTGGGGCTGTGGGTGGTGTGGGCGACGCTCGTCATCGCCGGGACGGCCAACGCCGTCAACCTGACCGACGGGCTCGACGGGCTCGCTGCCGGGTCCGCGACGTTCTGCTTCGCCTGTCTTGCCATCATCGGCTACTGGCAGTTCCGCCACTTCTCGATCTACCGAGTGGGAGACGCACTCGACATGGCGCTGGCCGCCGTGGCGCTTGCTGGTGCCTGTCTCGGGTTCCTGTGGTGGAACGCGGCGCCGGCCAGGATCTTCATGGGAGACACGGGGTCGTTGGCGATCGGGTCGGGCCTCGCTGCGCTCTGCCTCCTCATGAACCTCGACTTGTTGCTCGTGGTCATCGGTGGTCTCTTCGTCATCGTGACCCTGTCGGTCGTCATCCAGGTCATCAGCTTCCGGCTCTTCCACCGGCGGGTGTTCCTCATGGCGCCGCTCCACCACCACTTCGAGCTGCGGGGATGGCCCGAGACGACCGTCATCGTCCGCTTCTGGATCCTCGCCGGTCTCTTCGCCGCACTCGGCCTCGGGGTGTTCTATGCGGACTTCCTGTCCGTGGGGAGGGTGTGACCTTGCCAGCTACGGCAGTGCGTCGGAGGTTCCACCACTCGGGGACCGTCATGGGCGAAGCTGAAGAGATGCAACGCCTCGCTCGGGTGCGGCGCGTCGCCGTCACCGGGCTTCCCCTTCCCACCCGGCTCGTCGCCCTGGTCGCCGTGCTCTGCGTCTTCGGACTGGTGATGGTGGGGTCGGCGTCGCCGGTCATCTCGACCAGCCTCTACGGCTCGCCATGGTCGATCCTCCTCCGGCAGATGGTCTGGCTGGTCATCGGTGTGGTCGCGCTGGCGGTCACCTCCCGGGTCGACTACCACGTCTGGCGCCGAGTCAGGGTGCCGTTGCTGGTCGGCACCATGGCGCTGCTGGTCGCCGTGCTCCTGCCTCATCTCGGCGTCACTTCGGGTGGGTCGTCCCGGTGGATCGGCTTCGGACAGCTTCGGATCCAGCCCTCCGAGCTCATGAAGCTCGCACTCGTCGTCTTCGTCGCCGACCTGCTCACCCGGCGGGCCGAGTGGGTCTTCAGCCCGCGGGCAGTCGTGGCGCCGGTGGCCATCGTGCTCGGTATCTCGGCCGTCTTGGTCCTCAAGCAGCCGGACATGGGGACGGCCATGGTGCTGTGCTGTATCGCCTTCGGGCTCCTCTTCCTCGGTGGCGTCCGGATGAAGTCGCTGTGGCGACTGGCCGTCGGCCTCGTGCTCGCTGCGGTCGTCCTCGCCATCGTCGACCCGTACCGGCGTGACCGGATCCTGTCGTTCCTCAACCCCAGCGCCACCCGGTCGGGCTCCGGTTACCAGGTCTGGCAGTCGCTCATTGGACTGGGCTCCGGGCACCTGTTCGGGCTCGGACTGGGCGGTGGTCGCCAGAAGTGGGGACTGCTGCCCAACGCGCACACGGACTTCATCTTCTCGGTGGTGGGCGAGGAGCTGGGCTTGGTCGGTGCCGTGCTGCTGCTCGCCCTCTTCCTCGGCTTCGCCTGGACCGGTCTCCGTATCGCTGCCGGCGCCCCCGACCGGTTCGGAGGGCTCCTGGCGGCCGGGATCGTGATCTGGATCATGAGCCAGGCGATCATCAACGTGGGCGCGGTCATCGGCCTGCTTCCCGTGACCGGCATCCCGCTCCCCTTCATCTCCTTCGGGGGCTCCTCGCTGGTCATCGTGCTGGCAGGCAGCGGCATCCTGCTCAACGTGGCCCGGTCTGACCTGCCGGCGCGCCGCCCCGCGTCGGCGCCCCGGAGCGCGGGTGCGCGCCGTGGGGGCGGTCACCTCGGCGTCGTCGGGGCCCGCCCTCGTCCCGCCGGTGCCCGTCCCGCCAGTGCCCGGCCCGCCAGTGCCCGGCCCGCCGGGACCCGCCCTCGTCCCGCCGGTGCTCGCCCCGCCAGTGCCCGGCCCGCCAGTGCTCGCCCCGCCAGTGCTCGCCCCGCCAGTGCCCGGCCCGCCGGGACCCGCCCTCGTCCCGCCGGTGCCCGCCGGTCTGCACCGGAGCGCCGACGACCGGTTCAGGCGTGACGGTCCGACGGTTCGCCGTGATCGCCGGCGGTGGCACGGCCGGGCATGTGCAGCCAGCGTTGGCGTTGGCCGACGCCCTGGTCGAGCGGGGTCACGCTCGGGACGAGGTGCTCCTGGTCGGGTCGGCCCGTGGTTCGGACCAGGTCGTCATGGAGGACCGTGGCTTTCCCGTCGACGTCCTGCCCGGCCGGGGTGTCGCTCGGTCGTTGGCACCGAGGGCACTGGTCCGGAACCTCGGCGCCGTGGCCGGTATCGGCCTCGGCGTGGTCCGCTCCCTCCGTCTCGTGCGCTCGGCTCGACCGTCGGTGGTCGTGGCCGTGGGCGGCTACGCCAGCGTCGGCCCGGCGTTCGCCGCGCTGGCCACCGGTACCCCGCTCGTCGTCGTCAATGTCGACGCCGTCCCCGGTGCAGCCAACCGCCTCTTCGGCCGCTTTGCCGCGGCGTGCCTGGTCGGGTGGCCGGGGACCGACCTGCCGCGGGCGGTGGTGACGGGGACTCCGGTGCGCCCCGAGATCTCCGCCGTCGGCCGCGACGCCGACGCGCGCCGAGCTGCCCGCCGGCAGCTCGGTCTTCCCGAGGACCCTCCGACGGTGGTGGCCTTCGGAGGCTCGCTCGGGGCGAGACGGGTGAACGAGGCGGTGGCCGGCATGGCAGCGCGTTGGGACGGCCGTGGGGACCGCTCCGTCTACCACGTCGTCGGGCGCCGCGACTGGGAAGCCGGCGTCGGGTGCACGGGTCCCGGCCCGATCGTCCGGGTTCCCTACGAGGAGCGGATGGCATTGGTGTACACCGCTGCCGACCTCGTGATCTGTCGGGCTGGGGCGATGACGGTCGCCGAACTGGCGGCCGCCGGGGTGCCGGCCGTCCTGGTGCCGCTCCCCGGCGCGCCCGGTGACCACCAGGGCGCGAACGCCCGGGTGCTCGAGCGCAGCGGTGCTGCGACGGTGGTGACTGACGCCGAGTGCACCTCGGAGCGCCTGACGGAGCTCGTCGACGGCCTGCTCGGCAGGCCCGATCGACTGGCGGCCATGGCGGGCGCCGCTCGGGCACTCGCACCGGTGGACGCCGCCGGCGCCGGTGCCGAGGTGATCGAGACGTGTGCACGTCGACGCTGGTGGACCAGGGAGGTGTCGTGAACCGTTCGACGCTGCGGCTCGATGCCGGGCCGGTGCGGGTCCACGTGGTGGGCGTCGGGGGGGCAGGCATGAGCGCCATCGCTGCCGTGCTCGCTGCCATGGGGCACCAGGTGACCGGCAGCGACGTGAAGGACGCACCGATCCTCGACCGGCTTCGGCGGCTCGGCGTCGGGGTGGCGGTGGGTCACGACGCCGCTCACGTCGCCGACTGCGACGTCGTGACCGTGTCGACAGCCGTGCCCTCCACCAACCCGGAAGTCGCCGCGGCCCGTCAGGCAGGGGTGCCCGTGCTGCACCGGTCGGAGATGCTCGCCGCCATTGCGTCGTTGCGTCGGTGCCTGGCCGTATCGGGCACGCACGGCAAGACGACCACCGCGTCGATGGTGGCGTTAGCGCTGGTCGAGGCGGGGCTGCGACCCTCGTTCCTCATCGGTGGCGACGTCAACGAGATCGGCACGAACGCCGTGTGGGACACAGGCGAGTGGTTGGTCGTCGAGGCGGACGAGAGCGACGGGACGTTCCTCGCCCTCGCTCCGGAGATCGCCGTGGTGACGAACGTCGAAGCCGACCACCTCGACCACTACGGCTCGTTCGACGCGCTGCGCCAGGCGTTCGGCTCGTTCCTCGCCGGTGCGGCGGCAACCGTGGTGGGGGGTGACGATCCGGTGGCCGCCGAGCTCGGTCGCGCTGCCGGCTCGGTGCTGGTGGGCACCGCTCCGGGGTGCGACTACGTCGTCACCCAGGTCCGCCCAGGGCGTAGTGCGATCTCCTTCGACCTCTCCGGCCCTCCCGGGGCGGGCGTCGTCCCGGTTCACCTGGCGGTGCCCGGGCTCCACAACGCCCGTAATGCTGCTGTCGCGGTGGCTGCTGCCGCTGCCGTCGGGGTGCCGGTCGCCGAGGCGGCCCGTGCCCTCGCCCGCTTCGCCGGGGTGGCGCGGCGCTTCGAGTTCCGCGGGGAGGCGCATGGGGTGACGTTCGTGGACGACTACGCGCACCTGCCCACCGAGGTCGCCGCCGCGCTCGACGCTGCCGCGTCAGGGGGCTGGCGGCGAGTCGTGGCGGTGTTCCAACCCCACCGCTACAGCCGTACGGCGGCGTTGTGGCGCGCGTTCGGCCCGGCCTTCGAACGGGCTGACATCGTCGTCGTGACCGACGTGTTCGGTGCCGGTGAGGAGCCCGTCCCCGGCATCACGGGCCGCTTGGTGGCCGAGGCCGTCCAGGAGGCCTCCCCCGGGACGCCGGTCGTCTTCGTCGACGACCGCGCCGAGCTGCGCCGGACGATCGTCGAGCTCCTCGAGGCCGGCGATCTGTGCTGCACCCTCGGGGCGGGCGACCTCACGTCGCTCCCCGACGAGCTCCTCGAGGACCTGACGCGGTGACGAGGCCTGGCGACCTCGTACGGCTGGGCCGTGCGCTCGGTTCGCTGGCCGCTCGCGACCGACCGCTCGGTGCGTTGACCACCTACCGGGTCGGTGGCCCGGCTGCCCTGCTGGCCGAGCCGGCCACCGACGAGGAACTGGCGGCGGTGGCGCGAGTGGTGGCCGGGTCGGAGGTGCCGGTGCTCGTCATCGGGCGGGGTTCGAACCTGCTTGTGGCCGATGGTGGTTTTGCCGGTCTCGCCCTCCGGCTGACCGGCCGGTTCGAAGAGGTCGAGGTGGCGGGGGCAACGGTTCGGGCCGGCGGGGCTGCCGCGCTGCCGGTCGTTGCTCGCCGGACCGCCGCCGCCGGTCTGACCGGGCTCGAGTGGGCCGTCGGGGTGCCGGGATCGGTGGGCGGGGCCGTGCGCATGAATGCCGGCGGCCACGGCTCCGACACGGTGGCCACGCTCGTCTCCTACCGCTGGACCGACCTCAGCACCGGGGTGTGCCACCAGGCTCCTGCTGCTGCCCTCGGTGCCCGTTACCGGTCGACCACGGTGGGCACCGCTCACGTCGTGACCGAGGCCGTCCATGCCCTGAGCGAAGGTGACCCCGCTGGCTCGGCGGAGGTCATCGCCGACATCGTCCGATGGCGGCGGGCGCACCAGCCCGGTGGAGCCAATGCCGGTTCGGTGTTCGCCAACCCGGGCGAGCGTCCGGCAGGGGCGCTCATCGAGGAAGCCGGGTTGAAAGGGTTCCGGATCGGTACGGCGTCCGTGTCGACCAAGCATGCCAATTTCGTGCAAGCCGACGAGGGCGGGAGCGCGGCAGACGTCCTGGCGGTCATCGAGCACGTCCGTGCCACCGTCCTGCGCCACGCCGGCATCACCCTGCGGACCGAGGTCGTCTTGGTCGGTTTCTCCGACGACGGCGCGGCTGGGAGGGGGGCGGTACCGTGACGCCATCCGCTGCCGGCACCAAGCGGTCGGTGCCGACGGTCGATCCGCGCATCGGCCAGCGACGAGCCGCCGTCAAGCGGCGGGTCGACCGGCGCCGGCTCGTCATCGTCGCGACGGTGGTGGCCGTCGTCGTCCTGGCGGTAGCAGCCGTGGCGGTCTTGCACTCACCGTGGCTCAGCGTCCGACGGGTCCAGGTGGTCGGTTCCCACCCCGAGACGCCGACGGCGCTGATCGTGCACGCTGCCGACTTGGGCGGCCATCCGCCGCTGGCTGACGTCGACCTGGTGGCAGTGGCCAAACGAATCGAGGCGCTTCCTTTCGTCAAGAGCGCCCGGGTGACCCGGTCGTGGCCGAGCACGGTCAGGGTCGCCGTGACCTCCCGGGTACCGTCGCTGGTGATGGCCGTCCCGGGCGGTGGATGGGCGGAGCTCGACCGCTCGGGCAGGGTCCTTGCCCGAGTGGCGGCCCGCCCGGGCGGACTGGCGCTCCTCACTGTCCAGCAGGCCCACGGAACGCTGGCGCCGCCGGCCGTCGGGACGTCGGTGGCTACCTTCGCACGCGCTGGGGTCGAGGTGGCAGCCACCCTTCCGCCGGCCTTTGCCGGCCAGGTCACCGCAGTCACCGAGCTGCCACGAGGGACGGTCGACCTGTCCCTGAACTCGGGCCTGACCGTGGTCCTGGGGACCGCCGCCGACCTGCACGCGAAGTACGTCGACGTGGCGTCGATCATCGCGGGAGCGCCACTGCACGGGGCGAAGACCATCGACGTGAGCATTCCCCAGTCGCCGACCGTGTCCGACTCGTGACGGTCCGGTGTACCGTGTGGCATCGCCGGGGCGCGCCATCCGGCGCCGACCGTTGCTTGACCGGTCAACGGGGTCACCGTATCGTTGACAGTGACCCGCCGGTTGGAACGGTTTCAACCTTTGGCCGAGGGTGAGGGATTCCATGACCGTTCCTGCGCAGAACAATTATTTCGCTGTCATCAAGGTCGTCGGCGTGGGTGGCGGCGGGGTCAACGCGGTCAACCGGATGATCGAGGCGGGCCTCAAGGGCGTCGAGTTCATCGCCACCAACACCGACGCCCAGGCGCTCCTGATGAGCGATGCCGACCTGAAGCTCGACATCGGTCGGCAGCTCACCCGTGGACTGGGTGCGGGGAGCGATCCCGAGGTGGGGCGCCTCGCCGCCGAGGAGCACCGAGCAGAGATCGAAGAGGCGCTCAAAGGCGCCGACATGGTGTTCATCACGGCGGGCAAGGGTGGCGGGACCGGCACCGGAGCGGCGCCAGTGGTGGCGGAGATCGCCAAGAGCCTCGGGGCCCTCACCATCGGCGTGGTCACCCGTCCCTTCACCTTCGAGGGCCGACGCCGGTCGGTCCAAGCCGAACAGGGCATCCAGAACCTGAAGGAGAAGGTGGACACCCTGATCATCATCCCCAACGACCGCCTGCTGAGCGTCTCCAGCGAGAAGACCTCGATGATGAACGCCTTCAAGATGGCGGACGAGGTGCTGATGCAGGGGGTCCAGGGCATCACTGACCTCATCACGGTGCCAGGGCTGATCAACACCGACTTCGCCGACGTCAAGATGATCATGTCCAACGCCGGCACGGCGATCATGGGGATCGGGTCCTCGACCGGTGAGGGCCGTGCCGTCAACGCGGCCCGAGCGGCCATCACCAGCCCGTTGCTCGAGGCCTCGATCGAAGGTGCCCGGGGGATCCTCCTCAACATTGCCGGTGGTCCCGACCTCGGGCTCTTCGAGGTCAACGAAGCCGCCGAGATCATCCACGGCGTGGCCCACCCTGATGCCAACATCATCTTCGGCAGTGTCATCGACGAAGAGCTGGCCGACGAGGTCCGGGTGACGGTGATCGCTGCCGGCTTCGAGCGGTGGGAGGCCCAGGGTCGTCCTGCGGCGACTGCCCGCGCCACGGGTGACGAAGGACGCAGCCGCGTGCTGGGCCTCGAGACACCCAAGCAGGACATCTTCGCACCGCCCGACGACGACCTCGACCTCGGCGACGACGACTTCGACGTGCCGTCGTTCCTCCGCTGAGGAGCGAGGCCACGTCGGTAGTGGAGCCGGCTGCGGCCGGCACCGAGGTCGTGGTCCTGCCGGGCGGGGTGGTTGCAGCGTGGTCCGACCGGAGCGCCGGTGACCTCCGTCCGGTCCTCGGTGGCCAGGGACCGGACCGTTCGCTCCTCGCCCGCTTCGCCCAAGGGACTCGCTTTGCCCGAGGGTCGTCTGCATCGTCGGAGGACGTGCCGGTCATCTGGCTCCGCCAGGTGCACGGGGATGGCGTCGTGGTCGTCGGCCCGGGGGCGGACCCGAGTGGGACCGAGGGAGACGCCCTGGTGGCACCGGCAGGTACCCGAGCAGCCCTCGCGGTCCTCACGGCCGACTGCGGGTCGGTGGCACTCGCTGGTGACGACGGCAGTGCCGCCGCCGTGCACGCCGGCTGGCGGGGAGTCGCTGCCGGGGTGGTCGATCGGGCGGTCGAGGCGTTGGTCGCAGAGGGGGCGACCCGGGTGTCGGCTGCCTTCGGTCCGTGCGTGCACCCGTGCTGCTATGCCTTCTCGGCCGACGACCTGGACGCCGTCGCCAACGGACTTGGTCCCTCGGTGCGGGGCGTGACCGCGACGGAAGAACCAGCGCTCGATCTCCCGGCCGCGCTGACGGCCGCTCTCTCCCGCTCGGGGGCAGAGCTGGTCAGCATGGTCGACCGCTGCACGGCGTGCTCGGGGCGTGACTTCTCCCACCGAGCCCGGAGGGACCACGGTCGCCAGGCGCTCGTCGTCTGGCCCGGTGGTGCGGAGAGGGGAGCGGGTTGACCGAGCCCGCCGATCTGTTCGCCGCTGTGGCGGCGCGGCTCACCGTCGTCCGCGACCGCATCGAAGCGGCGGGAGGCGACCCCGGACGAGTCCGGGTGGTGGCTGTGACGAAAGGCTTCGGGCCCGAGCACGTCGAGGCGGCGCTGGCCGCTGGCGTCGACGACATCGGGGAGAACTATGCCGCCGAGCTGCTGGCCAAGCGGGCTGCGGTGCCTGACGCCCGCGTGCGGTGGCACTTCCTCGGTGCGATCCAGCGCAACAAGGTGGCTCGGTTGGCTCCGGTGGTGTCGTGGTGGCACGGGGTCACCCGCCTCGAAGAGGGCACCGCGGTGGCACGTCGCCAGAGCGGGGCGTCGGCTCTCGTCGAGGTGGACGTGACCGGACTGGCGGGCCGACGGGGCTGTCCGCCTGGCGAGGTGGGCGACCTGGTCGCAGCGCTCGTCGACCACGGCGTCCCCGTCGTCGGCCTGATGACGGTGGGAGCGCCAGGGGCAGACGAACGCACCCGGCGCGGCTTCGCCGAGCTCCGACGGCTGGCCGATCGCCTCGCGCTTCCCGAGCGGTCGATGGGCATGTCCGACGACCTCGAGCTGGCTGTTGCCGAGGGCGCGACGATCATCCGGGTGGGTCGTGCCCTCTTCGGCGACCGTCCACCGTTGCCAGGTCTGGCGCAGTAGGATCGAACTCGGAGGGACGCCGATGCCAGCTTCGTTCATGCGTAAGACAATGGCCTATCTGGGTCTCGTCGACGACGACTACGACGACTACGACGACTACGACTTGCGGGGACCGTCCGTCGTCGGCCGCGCCGCGCAGCGGCCACTGGTACTGGACGAGCCCGAGGAACCGGTGGCGATGCCGACGCCCCGGATCCGCGCCCTCGGCCGTGACGACGTCCCGGTGACGAGCCCGCCCACCGGGGTGGTCACGCCCCGACCGGCGGCCGTTCGGCCGATCACGCCCGAGGTCGCCGGGGCGCGCGTGCACGTCGTCGCTCCACAGCGCTTCGCAGACGCGCAGGAGATCGCCAATCGGGTCATGGGCAACCAGCCGGTGATCGTCAACCTGCAGGACGTCGAGCGCGACCTGCAGCGGCGGATGATCGACTTCTGCAGCGGCGTCACCTATGCGCTATCGGGCACCATGGAACGAGTAGCACAGGAGGTCTTCCTACTGACGCCGTCCAACGTCAAGGTGTCGGACGAGGAGCGTCAGCGGCTCGCCGAGCGCGGACTGGTGTCGTCCTGACTTCCGATCAGCGAGCCTCTCGCCCCATGGGCAGGTCGTCGTGCGCCTGATCGGGTACGTCCTCGAGCTCTACGTCCTGGCCCTGATCGTCTACTCGCTGCTGAGCTGGTTCCGACCCCGGCCGGGTTCGCCGGTGCGGACGCTCGAGCGGGGTCTGTCGGCGATCTGCGACCCGGTGCTCAACGTCGTTCGGCGGATCATCCCCACCGCCACCATCGGTGGAGTCGGTCTCGACCTGTCGGTGCTGGTGGTCGTCCTCGTCCTCGAGCTGGTCCTCATTCCGCTCTTCCTTCGCTGACGCGACCGGCTCCGCTGACGCGACCTCGTCGGGTAGCGCCGTCGATTCCGGCGGGCTGCCCGGTCCCGGTCGCCAGGGAGATGCCCCGCTCTCGTCCGGCAGTACGGGTACGATGGCGGCTATGGACGCCTCGCAGTCAGCGCTCGACTCGCTCCGAACCGTCGAGTTCCGAGAGACGCTCAAGGGCTACCACCGGGACGACGTCGACGAGTACCTCGAAAAGGCCGCCGTCGAAGCAGAAGGCCTCCAAGAGCAGATCCGGCAGATGGGCGAACGGCTGCGTCAGGCAGGGGAGCGGATCGCCCAGCTGGAGGCCGCCCTCGAGGAGCGGTCGACGGCCGAGCCGTCCGGGTCGGCCGTGCCCGACGAGACCCTGCAGCGCACGCTCCTGCTGGCCCAGCGCTTCGTCGACGAGACCAAGGCCGACGCCGAGGCGCACGCACACAAGTTGGTCGCCGACGCCGAAGAGCACGCCCGGGCGCTCGTCGCCGATGCCGAGGCCAGGGCGACAGAGCTGGCGTCAGAGGCCGAGCGGCGTCTCCGCGACGAGATCGGCCGACTCGAGGGGATCAAGTCCCAGCTGTCGAGCGACGTCGAGACGATGGCCCGCCATCTCGAAGGTGAGCGGACTCGCCTGCGGAGCGCGCTCACCGACGTGCTGCGCTGGGTCGACGAGAACGTCAAGCCGGCGTCGTCACTGACCGCTGGTCGGCCCCGGTCCGGTGCGCCAACCGCAGGGGCTCCGACCCCTCCGCCGCCCCGCCCGTCCGGCCCCTCCGGCGGTGGGTCTCGTCCGGTCAACCCACCCGCCAACCAAGCTGGAGCCTCGGGGACGTCCTCGGGGACGTCGGAAGAACACGTCAGGGCCGTCTGAGCATTCTGCCGGCGGCAGGCCCGGGTCCGGGCGGGTTGGTGGCTCGGGCGAGGTCCGGTTGAGCCCACTGTCGCGCGACGGTACGGACTGCCCACCGGCCGGCACGTCGGATTGCCCCACCTCCGTTGTCGCGCTAGCGTCTTCCGCTCACCCGTGGGTCGGGTCTGGCCGGGGTGGGGGAACAGGACTGGGTTCGCGGTCGTTGTAGGCCCAGTACGGCGGTGCCGAGGAGGGCCACGTGCCAGCAACAGGGAAGTCGACGACCGCACCAACCAAGCTGGTAGTGGGCGGTGGCGGCGTGGCGTCTACGGCATCGTTAGCAACGAGACATCGAGCGCCCCTCCGGGGGTTCGTCCGCCGACGAGGAAGAGGGTCACGAGGACTGTGAGCACACGCACATCCGACACGAGTCGTTCGGCCGACACCGGGCGCTCGGACGCATCCCCTCCGGGAGCCGATCGGGCGACGGTGAAGGCCGTCTCGCCTGCGGTCGTGCCGGCCAGGGCAGCGACGTTGCCCACCGTGACCAAGGCGGTACCGGCCAAGTCGGCTGGCACCAAGTCGGCTGGCACCAAGGCGGCTGGCACCAAGGCGGCTGGCACCAAGGCGGCTGGCACCAAGGCGGCTGGCACCAAGTCGGCTGGAACCAAGTCGGCACCGGCCAAGTCGGCTGGCACCAAGGCGGCCGCCACCAAGTCGGCTGGAACCAAGTCGGCACCGGCCAAGTCGGCTGGCACCAAGGCGGCCGCCACCAAGGCGGCCGCCACCAAGGCGGAGCTGGCCAAGACGGCTGCCACCAAGGCAGCCACGGTGGCTGCGAGCTCCTCGACTGGAGCGGCTTCGGAGGTCGCTGCCACGCCGACGTCCAAGCGTGCCGCAAGCCGTTCGTCGGGCAGGGCTACGGCTTCGGCGGCTTCGGCGGCTTCGGCGGCGGAGGTCGGGCCGTACGCCGACGAGCCCAAGTTCTTGGAGGAGCAGCGCGAGCTGCTCGAGACCGAACGCGCCGTCTACCTAGGCCAGGCGACGGACCTGAGGGCCGAAGCCGACGCCCTCGCGCAGGAGCGGGAACCGGGTGACGTGCAGTTCGACGAAGAGTCAGGTGAGGGTGGGACGGTCACCGTGGACCGCGAACGCGACCTGGCCCTCTCCGCGCAGGCGTTGGCGGCGGTGGAGGAGATCGACGCTGCGTTGACCAAGATCGACCGGCGGACCTACGGTGCGTGCGAACGTTGCCACCAGCCCATCCCGAAGGCACGCCTGCGAGCCCTGCCCTACGCCCGGCTGTGCGTTGCCTGCAAGAGCGGGGGACTGTCGTCACGGCGCTGACCGACCCACGGGAGGGCCAGCCGACCGGCGAGGGCCAGCCGACCGGCGAGGGCCAGCCGACCGGCGAGGGCCAGCCGACCGGAGGTGCGGTCGACGCCTCGGACGGCATGGCCGTGGCGCGACGGCCTCGTGCGCGGCTCCTCCTCGCCCTCGCCGTCGCTGCAGTGGTCGTCGCCGCCGACCAGGCCACCAAGCAGTGGGCACTCGACCGGCTCTCCCACGGGCCCATCCACGTCATCGGACCGCTCGACTTCGAGCTGACGCGCAACACGGGCTCGGCCTTCAGCCTGCTGCAGGGACAAAGGGTGCTCTTGGTGCTCGTCGCTGTCGTCGTCGGCGCGGCCCTGCTTGCCTTCGCCGCTCGCGCGCGCCGACCGGCCCGCGCCGTCGAGGTGGGCCTGATCGTCGGTGGTGCAGCCGGGAACCTCGTAGACCGGCTGGCCCGGGGGGACCACGGGGCCGTCGTCGACTTCGTGGCGCTGCGGGTGTGGCCGACGTTCAACCTGGCCGACTCGTGCATCGTGGTCGGCTGCGTGCTCCTCGGGTGGACCCTCCTCCGCCGCGGGGCCGAGGCGTGACCGAACCCTCTGGCGGCGGAGTAGCCGACGGACCTCGACCGGTCGATCCGCCACGGACAGTCGTCGTGCCGGACTCGCTCGACGGCATGCGGGTCGACCGGGCCGTTGCGCTCCTGGCCGACCTGGCCCGGTCGGCCGTCGACCGGGCGGTGGACGCCGGGTCGGTGCTGGTCAACGGCGAACGGGTCGGAGCGCGGAGCCATCGCCTCCGAACCGGTGACCGGCTGACCATCCCCGATGCCCCCGAGCCGCTCCGTGCGCCCGCGGCCGACCCGTCCGTGGTGGTGCCGGTCCTCTACGTCGACACCGACGTGGTCGTGGTGGACAAGCCGGCGGGCCTCGTCGTCCACCCGGGTGCTGGCCACGTCAGCGGTACCCTCGTCGAGGGGCTCCTCGCTCGGTTCCCCGAGCTCGCCCACCTGGCGTTCGACACGGGTTCGGACCCGTCTCGACCGGGGATCGTCCACCGGCTGGACCGGGGGACGTCGGGGCTGCTCGTCGTGGCCCGGACGCCACGCGCCTACCGGTCGCTTGTCAGCCAGCTCGCCGAGCGCACCGTGTCGCGTCGGTACCTCAGCCTGGTCCACGGTCACGTGCGGGCCCCAGCCGGCGTGGTGGACGCTCCCATCGGTCGTTCGGCTCGCACACCCACTCGGATGGCGGTCTCGGACCGGGGTCGCCCCGCCCGAACTCGCTATCGGGTCCTCGAGCGACTGGGCACCGGGGGTGCTGCCGTGACGCTGGTGGAGGCCCAGCTCGAAACGGGACGGACCCACCAGGTGCGAGTCCACTTGGCCGCCATCGGTCACCCGGTCGTCGGGGACGTGACCTACCGGGGCAGTGGGCGTGGCGCCCCGTCCGACCTCGGGCGCCCGTTCCTCCACGCCGGGCGGCTCGCCTTCACTCACCCCACCTCGGGACGCCTGCTCCACTTCGAGGCACCGCTCCCCGGCGACCTCGTCGGGGAGCTACGCCGGCACGGTTCCGGGGACCCGACGGGCGGGCTCGTGCCGGTGGTCGGAACCGGGCACGACGACCCGTCCGTGTGAGAGCGTTCAGGTCTCCGGGCCGGTCGCAAAGACGGGCTCGGCCGGCCCGGTTCAGGCGGCGGCGTGGGCGGCTTCGAGGGCGTCGCTCGACGCCAGGATGGCGAGCGCCTCGGCCTCGGCCTGGCGCACTTTGCGGACACCGATCCCGAGCCGCTCGGCCGTGGTCTGGAGGGACGCCGGGTCTGCCCCGCCGAAGCCGAAGCGGTGGCGGATCACCTCGCGCTGGAGGTCGCTCAACCGGTCGACCTCGCGCCGAATGGTCTCGAGGGTGAGCTCGGTCGTCACGTCGTCCTCGAACGTGGCGGCGTCGGTCGAGACGAGGTCGCCGAGGGTCGCCGACGAGTCGCTGGTCGCCGGCTGGTCGAGGCTGGCGACGACGCGGGCGGCACGGGAGAGGTCGTCACGGACCGCCGCCGTGGTGTTGGTGGCGGCATCGAGCTCGTCGTCGAGCGGGGGGCGTTGGAGCTGATGGGTGAGCTCCCAGGTGGCCGCTTCCACCTGCTGGTTGCGCTCGGCGACCTCCATGGGCAGGCGGATGGTCCGCCCGTGCTGTTGTACAGCACGTTGGAGCGCTTGGCGGATCCACCACGTGGCATACGTCGAAAAGCGGAACCCACGTTCCCAGTTGAACTTGTCCACGGCCCGCATCAACCCGAACGTGCCCTCCTGGATGAGGTCGGCCAGGTCGACGCCACGGTCCTGGTACCGGCGAGCCCAGTGGACGACCAGGCGCAGGTTGGCCGCCACCATCTCGCGGCGGGCCGCGTCGTCACCTGCGGCCACCCGTTTGGCCAGCTCAGTCTGTGCGTCGTGGTCGGGCAGGGGGTGGTGGTCGAGGTCCCGCAGGAACAGCCCCAGGCTGTCGGACTCGCTGCTCCGGCTCCGTGCCCCGAGCGTCCGTGCTCGGCCCTCAGCGGAGTTGGCGACCCGGCGCGTCTCCCGGCCGGGCTGCCGCGTGCTCGTGCTCGCCGTTCCCGTCGTCATCGGTCGCTGCACCCCTCTCGGTTCTCGCTCATTGTCCTGCATCTCGCCGTCCTGCATGCTGCGTCTCCCGGTGTCCTCCAGCCCAGCGGGCTTGCTCGGACCGCCCGGTCCTGCCCAGTGGGACCATCTCTTGCCACCGAGGCCCCGAGGGCACCACCGGCACCTTTGATCAACCTCGGCCGGTGCGAGAACATTCCGAAAATCATTGTCGATGATGGTGGCGGCGGGTGCACGGGCCAAAGGGCCCTTGTTGGCCCCCTGCGACCCCGCCGGCGAAGGCTCCTGGACCGGGTCGAGCTTGCCGAGTGACCACTATTGGTGGTCAGGTGTCGGGATGACCGAGCCCCACCAGCGTTGCGTCCTCCTGCGTCACGGCGAGACGGCCTGGAGCCGGACCCGTCGGCACACGGGGCGGACCGACGTCCCCCTGACCGACGCTGGTCGCCGCCAGGCGCTCGCCCTGGTCGGTCGCGTCGAGCTGTCGTCGGCGACCACGGTGTTGACCAGCCCGCTGGTGCGGGCGCGCGCCACGGCCGAGCTCGCCGGCCTCGGTGCCGCCGCCGTCGACCCTGACCTGGCCGAGTGGGACTATGGGGCGTACGAAGGGCGGACGACGGAGGAGATCCGGGTCGAGCGGCCGGGCTGGGAGATCTTTGTCGACGGCGTCCCCGGTGGTGAGTCCATCGAGCAGGTCGCCGAGCGCGCCGACCGCGTCATCGCCCGGGTGCGTCAGTCGGACGGCGACGTGGTCTGCGTCGGCCACGCCCACCTCTTCCGGGTGCTGGCTGCCCGTTGGGTTGGCCTCGACCCCGTCTGGGGGAAGGCGCTGACCCTCGAGCCGGCCTCGCTGTCGACGCTCGGTTGGGAGCGCGAGCACCCGGTGGTGGAAGTGTGGAACCTCACCTGATGTCGTCGACCCGCCCACCGGAAGCGTCGGTCTGACGGGCCGACATGGCCCGCCTCGGAGCCGCCGTACCGACCGGTGTGCGGTCCTCGGGTCGCAACGGGGTGAGCGATTCGGCGGCGAAGAGCCGCCGCGGTCCCGTCCAGCGGGCCGGCGGCGCGTTCAGCAGGTCGGCGACGGCGTACGCGACCGGTTCGTAGTTGACCCGCCAGCCCCGGAAGTGGAGCCACGCCTCGTCGGGCTCGCGGGTGCGGGGGTAGCCCACCTCGGCCAGCCGGTCCAGTGCGTCGTCGAACTCGGCCCGGGGGAGGGCGACGGGGTCGGAGGGGAGCGGG
>JAJZBK010000006.1:0-51930 GCA_021798955.1 Actinomycetes bacterium | reverse complement strand
GTGGCAGCGCTGCCGGCGGGACGGGGCACGATGAGGACCCGAACGACACCCGCCGCGTTGGCCACGAGGATCCCGATACCGGCGACGAGCGCGACGGTCCGCACCGGGCTCGCCGTTCGACCGGGACCAGTTCAGCGCGCCCCAGCGCGACCGGTGCCGGCCGGGTCGGCGACGCGTCCCTGGGCTCGAGCGACCATGTCGGCCAGGGTGAACGAGTCGAGGTGGCGGCGCATGTGCTCGCCGACGTCGGCCCACACGGCCAGCAGGATGCACTGCCCCTCGTGGTCGCAGGCGCCGTTCTCGTGAGGTGGGCCGAAGTCGCCGGCCACGATCGGCCCGTCGACGGCGCTCACGATCTGGGACAGGGTGATGTCCTCGGGGGGTCGAGCGAGGACGTAGCCACCGCCGACGCCCCGCTTGGACCGCACCAGGCCGGCTCCCTTCAGGGCAAGGAGGATCTGTTCGAGGTAGGGCTGAGGGAGGCCGGTCCGCTCGGCGATGTCGCGGACGGCCGTCGGACCGTCCTCGTCCGCGTGCAGGGCCAACGACAGCAGCGCACGGCTGGCATAGTCACCCCGCGTCGAGACCTTCACGGGGCCATGCTACTGACTCGGGACCGGCGAGACGCTCTGTGCCGGGTCCCGGTCGGTGGTGGCACCACGGCGACCGGGCCGGAAGTCGTCGGCTTCAGCGCCCGAGGCTCAGCGACCGAGGCGCCCGGCCGCGAGGTCCTCGGCCATGGCCCAGCCGAAGGCGATCAGGCGATCACCGGCGGCGACGTCGAGGGCAGCGAAGAACCCCTCGGCCCCTTCGGGCGGCGTCACCTTGGGGCCGGCGATGTCGAACCCGCCGCAGTCGCACCCGTCTCCGGCGACGACGAAGGTCCGGTCGTCGATGCGGCCATCGGCACCGAACCGCTTGGCCAGGCGCCTGCCCCACGCCCGTTCCTCGCCGGTGGCCTTGTGGTCCGGACCCGGCACGACGTCGGCAAGACCGGCGAAGGCCCGGAACCCTTCGGGGGACAGCAACTGCGTTCCGACGAGGACGTCCTCGTCCGGGAAGGCCAAGAGAGCACGGCGGAGCTTGTCCCCCATCAGGGCGCGCAGCACTGTCTCGGCACGGGCCGTGCGGTCGACGGTGCCCAGGCCGATGAGGAGCGATGGTGTACCGCCGATCCGCTCGAGGGTGGAGAAGGAGTAGCCGCGCAGCTTGGTCCCCTCGTGGGCGCGAGTCACGAGCACCCACTCCTCGCGTTGCTTCGACAGGAAGCCGATGTCGAAGCGAGGCTCTCGGTCGGCGCACAGGTCGGCCATCTCGGCCAGCTCGGCGTCACTGATCGACGTGCAGTCCTTGGTCTCCACCTGAATGGACATAAGCCGTTCCGTACTCCTCGATTGCGCTGCAGTCTGAGCCGTCGACCCGCGCGCGCTACCCCCCTCGCACCGTCCGAGACGGTGGTCGGACGCTCACGGAACGAAGCCGGCACCCAATTTTACGGGATCCTGAGGCGGCTGTCGCCTCCGCCCCTGGCGACTAGGCGGAAACAGCGTCAGGTCCGAGTAGGACGCGCAGCTCGCCGACCAGGCCACGGTGGAAGTCGACGTTGTACTCGGGGGGCAGCCGGAGCAGCTTGCTCCCGACGTGGACGAGCACTGGCGAGTCTCCGGGGTGGTCGACGAGCAGGTCGCGCAGCCGGGTCACCGTGGAGTCGGTGAGGGTCCGCACCGGTAGCGAGATCCGCAGCTCGGAGACGCCATCGGGCGAGAGCTCGGGACGCTGGACCTCCATGCAGACGAGCTTGGTGCGTTCGTCTCGCAGGTCGATCCTGCCTTTGACCACGACGATGGCGTCGTCCTCGAGCAAGGCTCCGTACTCGGCCATGGTCTTCGGGAACACGAAGACCTCGACGGAGGCCTGGAGGTCTTCGAGGACGAAGGTGGCCATCAAGTCGCCCTTCTTCGTGTAGCGCCGGCTGAGCTCGGTGACCACGCCGCCGACGGCGAGGACCTGACCGTCGCCCCCCTGGGCGGCGCCGAGCTGGTCGCCGCTGTCGCGCACCTCGGCCAGGCTGCAGTCGGTGAGCCGGCCGAGGGCAGCCTCGAGGCCGAGGAGCGGGTGGTCGCTCACGTAGAGGCCGAGCATCTCCTTCTCGAACGCCAGTCGCTGGGACTTGTCGAACTCGACGTCGGGGATGGGCACCCGCGTGTCCTCGAAGCCTGCCGTCTGGCCGGGCTCGGAGACCTCGAGCGAGGCGAAGAGGGAGACCACCCCGGCGTCGTGCTCCCGGCGGCGCTCGAGGGTCCGATCGACGATCTCCTCGAAGACCAGGCAGAGGCCCTTGCGGGGGTGGCCGAGCGAGTCGAAAGCGCCGGCTTTGATGAGCGACTCGACGGTCCGCTTGTTGAGGACCTGGGGGTCGACTCGCTGGCAGAAGTCGTAGAAGTCGACGAACGGCCCGTTGGCGTCGCGCTCGGTGACGATCTGGCCGACGAGCCCTTCGCCGACGTTGCGCACGGCGGCCAACCCGAAGGGGATCGCCCCGATGCCGGCCGTCGAGCTCCGCCTGGGAGCGCCGGCATCCTCGTCGGTCCGCTGCGCGACCTCGGCCGTGAACTCGGCCTGGGACCGGTTGACGTCGGGAACGAGCACTCGAATGCCAAGGGAGCGGCACTCGGCCAGGTAGACGGCCGTCTTGTCCTTGTTGTCCTTGACCGAGGTGAGGAGGGCAGCGAAGTACTCGACGGGGTGATGGGCCTTCAGCCAGGCCGTCTGGTAGGCGATGAAGCCGTAGCCGTAGGAGTGCGACTTGTTGAAGGCGTAGTCGGCGAACGGCTCGATGATGTCGAAGAGGGCCGTGCCGATTGCCTCGCCGTAGCCCTGGGCCTCGCACCCCGCCACGAACTTCTCGCGCTCGGCCTGGATGAGCGAGCGGATCTTCTTGCCGCACGCTTTGCGCAGGTTGTCGGCCTCGGCGAGCGAGTACCCGGCGAACTTCTGGGCGACCCGCATGACGGACTCCTGGTAGATCATGAGCCCGTAGGTGTCGGCCAGGATCCCCTCCAGGTCCGGATGGAGGTAGGTCACCGCCTGGCGGCCGTTCTTGCGGTCGGCGTAGTCCTTGTGCATGTTGGCGGCCATCGGCCCGGGCCGGTAGAGGGCGACGAGGGCGGCGACGTCGTCGAAGGTGGTCGGGGCGAGCGATCGCATGAGCGAGCGCATGGGCCCACCCTCCAACTGGAACACGCCCATCGAGTCACCCCGCCGCAGCATCTCGAAGGTCGGTTCGTCGTCGAGGGGGACGTGGTCGATGTCTGGTCGACGTCCGGTCGAGTGCTCGATGAGGTCGAGGGCGCGCTCGATGACCGACAGGTTGCGCAGGCCGAGGAAGTCCATCTTGAGCAGGCCCAGGTCCTCGACCCCGTGCATCTCGTACTGCGTCACCACCGGGGCGTCGTCGGGGTTCGAGCCGTCCGGCTTGCGCTGGATGGGGACGTACTCGGTGAGCGGCTCGTCGGTGATGACCACGGCGGCCGCATGGATGCCGTCCTGGCGTCGTAGCCCCTCGAGCCCCTTGGCTACGTCGATCACCTTGCGGGCGTCGGGATCGGTCTCGTACATGGTGCGGAGCTCGCTCGCTGCGGCGAACCCGTCCTCGTACCCGTCTGTGCGCTCGAGGCAGGCGGCGAGCGGGGTGTCCCGCCCCATGATGAGCGGTGGCATCGCCTTGGCGATCCGGTCGCCCACCACGTAGGGATAGCCGAGCACGCGGGCGGCGTCACGCACCGCGGCCCGGGCCTTGATGGTCGAGAAGGTGACGATCTGCGCCACGTGGTCCGAGCCGTAGCGCTCAGCCGCGTAGCGGATCATGTCGGCGCGATAGCGCTCGTCGAAGTCCATGTCGATGTCGGGCATCTGGATCCTGCCCGGGTTCAAGAAGCGTTCGAAGAGCAGGTCGTAGCGGATGGGGTCGAGGTCGACGATCTGCAGGCAGTAGGCGACGCAGCACCCGGCGGCCGACCCCCGCCCTGGCCCGACCCGGATCCCTCGCGACCGGGCGAAGCGGATGAGGTCCCACACGACGAGGAAGTACGCCGAGAAGCCCATGGTGCCGATCACGCCGAGCTCGTAGTCCAGCCGGTCGACGACTGCCGGCGGTAGCGGGTGCCCGTAGCGCTCCTTGGCTCCCTCGAAGCTCAGGTGCCGGAGGTAGCGACCCGCCCGCTCTTCGTAGGTGTCCCCGGTGAACTCGTCGGGGACGGGGAACTTGGGCAGGCTCGGACGGCCGAAGTCGATGTCCACATGGGCTCGTTCGGCGATGAGCAGGGTGTTGTCGCACGCCTCGGGGAGCTCGGCGAACAGGTGCCGCATCTCGGCGGCCGACTTCAGGTAGTGCTCCTCGCCCTCGAACTTGAACCGCTTGGGGTCGTCGATGGTCGCACCGGTCTGGACGCACAGGAGGGCGTCGTGGGCGACGTGGTCCTCCCGGCGGGTGTAGTGGCTGTCGTTGGTGGCCAACAGTGGCGCGCCGATCCGTCGGGCGATGGCCACCAGCTGGGGGTTCGTCCGCTTTTGCTCGGCCAGGCCGTGGTCTTGCAGCTCGACGAAGAGATTGTCCCGTCCGAAGATGTCCTGGAGGCGGCCGGCCAGCGCCTGTGCTCTGGCCTCGTCGCCGGCGAGGAGCGCCTGGAGGACGACGCCTCCGAGGCATCCGGTCGTGGCGATCAGGCCCTCGTGGTGCTGGGCCAGCAGCTCCCAGTCGAGCCGGGGCTTGTAGTAGTAGCCCTCGAGGTAGGCGGCCGAGGACAGCTTGAGCAGGTTGCGGTACCCCGCGGTCGTCTCGGCGAGGAGCGTCAGGTGGTAGTACAGCTTCTCGCCGCCGTCGACGTCACCCCCGGTGTCGTCGACCTTGCCCCGTCGCACGGGCCGCTCGTGGCGTGACTCGGCAGCCATGTAGGCCTCGGTGCCGATGACCGGGTTCACGCCCTCGGCTCGGCAGGCTGCGTAGAAGTCGAGGACGCCGTACATGTTGCCGTGGTCGGTGATGCCGAGGGCGGGCTGTCCGTCGGCGGCGGCCGCGTGGACGAGCTCCCGCACCCTCGCCGCGCCGTCGAGCATGGAGAACTCGGTATGGGTGTGCAGGTGGGTGAACGACGGCGCTGTCACGGTCGTGGTTCCCTCCTCATGTCGGTCCGAGCGTCGGTCGCGGTGCCGGCGCGCCGTGCTCGCCTGCGGAACGGTCCGCTGGTCGAGCTGGTCGGCCGGACCAGCGGGGTGGGGGCCGACGGCTCGGTCGGGGACCGAGCCGTGCCCGGGCGTCCATCCGGGCCGGTCCCGCGGCCGTCCGGGCCGGCGACTGACACCGAGGCGGGCGAATCACACCGCTGTCGTTCGGACCCTAGCGCGATCGGGGACCTGGCGCCGGCGTGCGAGGCGGGTCCGGGGAGCGTCCCGGAGCGCCCGGGGTACCGGTGGGCCTCAACCGGCCGTCTTCGGACCGGCTGGGGCTCGCCTCCCACGCCTCCGCTGTCGAGCTGTCGGCGAAGCGGGCCGAGCTGTCGGCTCAGAGGTACGTCCCGGGTCGCCCTGGCCCCTGGTCGGCGCTGGCCGGTAGGGCCCGCTGGCGCATCTCGTCGAGCTGAGCCCGGGCGGCGAACTGCTGCGCCACCAGCGTGGCCTGGATGCCGTGGAAGAGGCCCTCGAGCCAGCCGACCAGCTGCGCCTGGGCGATCCGCAGCTCTGCCTCCGAGGGCGTCGGGGTGTCGAAGGGGATCGATACCCGGTCCAGTTCGGCGGCCAGGTCGTCAGAGAGCCCGTCGGCGAGCTCGCGGATCGACTGCTCGTAGATCTCGCGCAGCCGGCCGCGGCTGGCTTCGTCGAGCGGCGCCTGGCGCACCTCCTCGAGGAGCTGCTTGACCATCGACCCGATGCGGAGCAGCTTGGCCGGCTGCTCGATGGTGTCGCCCGCCCGGCTTGCTCCGTCGCCCTCGTCCGGAGCTCCCGAGGTTCGGGAAGTGCCAGAGGACGGAGCGGCGTCCGCCGGCGAGGGGCTCCCGCGACCCGCGGGGCGATCGTCGCCGGTCTCGATGGTGGGGTTCGTTCCGTCCGTCGTCATCCTGTGATGTTGCCACCTCCGTCGAGGGCCAGCAGCGGCACCAGCATCTCGGCGGGGGTGAGCGACCCGTGCCGGGAGGCCAGCCGGCTCTCGCCGGTATCGGCCGGGTCGAGGAACGCGATGGGCTCGTAGGGGACGAGCGCCACGTCCCCGAGCCGGGCGGCGACGTCGGGACGGGGGACACCCCCGAACCAGCCACGTTCGATGACGGCCTGGCGGGTGACCACCCAGGCCCGGTCTCCGTACCGTTCGGTGGCGGCCTGGAGGACGTCGTCGATGGCGCCCGGGAGGGCGTGGAGCCACCGGAACCGTCCCTCTCCGGTGAGCAGTCGGACGCCGTCCATCACCTCGGCCCCGAGGACCTCCAGCGCCGGGCCGACGTCGACCTGGCCGTGGTCGGCGGTCACCACCAGGACGGCTCCTCGTGGGAGGAGACCGGCCAGCTCGGCGACGAGTCGGTCGGCGGCGGCCAGCTCGGCGTCGAAGTGCTCGCCGAGCCCGTGGGCGTGGGCGACCTTGTCCAGGCCGTCGTAGTAGACGTAGGTGAACCGGTGGCCGGCAGCGAGCAGCCTGCGCACGTCGACGGCGATGGTCGAGGTGACCGCGTAGGGGCTCAGCGGAGCGTCGCCCAGGTGGGCAGCGGTGAAGCCGGTGGAGCCGAAGCCCTCACGGGTGACCACGGTGACGGGCCCCGGCGCCCCGGGGAACGGCGGGCACGGCTGCAGCGAGCGCGGCGGGACGATCCGTCGGGCGTCTCGCTGCGTAGCTCCGCCGATCGTCCAGCGGAGGACGTTGAGGATGGCATCGTCGGCGGCTGCCAGGCGGTAGCCGAGCAGGCCGTGGCGGGCCGGAGGGCAACCGGTGGTGAGCGAGGTCAACGCGCAGGCCGTGGTCGACGGGGCGACCGAGGTGACTGGCCGCCCGGCACCGTTGGCACCGGCGAGGGTGGGAGCGAGCATCGCCCGGGCGGCGAGCTGCTCGGCACCCAGCCCGTCGAGGACGCACAGGACGACCTGGTTGGCACCGGCGACCACCGAGGGAAGCCAGGGCGGCGGTTCGGCTCCGGAGAGGACGTCGAGGAGGGCGGGCACGACCGAGCCGATGCACGCGCCTCCGTAGTCAGGGACGACCGGCTCGGGCCGGGGGGCGACGGGGGCGGTGGGCACGAGTGCGACTGTAGGCGACGACCGAGGGGAGGCTCGGGCGCCGACGCCGAGGCCGTCCTCGACCGGGACGGTCGCTGTGCTCCGGTCGACCGGGACGGTCGCTGTGCTCCGGTCGACCGGGACGGTCGCTGTGCTCCGGTCTCACCCCCGGGGAAGCAGCGCTCGGACCGTCTTGTAGCAGTGGCCCGATCGAGGCGCGCTGAGCGCAGCGACGACGTAGTGCGGCTTGAAGCCGAGCGCGGACGCCAGGTCCTTGCCGTGGAGCCGGTCGCGGCGGGCGACTCCGAGGGCGCGTGCGGCCACCGGGTCCTCGACGGGGAGCCAGTTGTCGCTCCGGCCCCAGCCGAAACGCACCCAGACCTCCTGCTCCGCTCCCCGCCGGAAGAGGACGGGGCCCTTGCTCGGCACGACGAGGGCAAGAGACGGGCGGAAGCCTCGGAACTCCCAGTAGGGGGCCGACGCACCCGGGAAGCCGAGGACGTGCTCCTCCACCGGAGCGGAGAGGCGCTGGAGCAGGTGGCGAACGTGACGCCCGTGGTAGGTGCCGCGGTGACGGGGGAGCCCGTCGACGGTCACGGCTTCGGGCTGGGCCAGGTCGTCCCGCTCGGGGTCTGCTGCCACGACCGCCTCGACGACGTCGAAGGCCTGGAGGTCGGGCCCGTGGTCGGCAGGCCAGCGGACCCGGGCGCGAACGAGGGTGCCCGACGCCAGGTCGACGCCGATGGTGTCCTCGGGGTGCGAGGCGAGCACGAGCAGGGTGAGCAGCGTGCCGGGACGCACGTCGATGCGCTCGCTGGGTCGGACCGTTCGCACGACGTCACGGGCAGTGCCAGCTCGCGGGGTGCGGGACGAACGGCGGCGCGCCGGCTCGCGGTGCTCCACGTCGGGTTGCTCGGCGGCGACAGCGTCGGTGGCCCCCGGCCCGCCCTCGGGGGGGCGGGTCACGATGCCACCTCGGCGAGGCGTTGGTCGAGAGCGCCGGGCTCGCTGACCGGCAGGGTGCACACCGAACCTCGACAGACGTAGGCCACCCCGTCCTGCCGCTCCGCGAACAGTGGCGAGGCGGTCCGCTCGCCCCAGGCCAAGACGCCGTCGCGTACCCATCGACGCTGGACGACCTCGACCAGGTCCCGACGGTGCCCGGGGACCACGACCTCGGTCGTCCCGCCGGCGAGCAGCTCAGCGGCGAGCA
This sequence comes from Actinomycetes bacterium, assembly GCA_021798955.1. Taxonomy (GTDB): domain Bacteria; phylum Actinomycetota; class Acidimicrobiia; order Acidimicrobiales; family RAAP-2; genus JAJZJT01. Next base: position 43,460 of record JAJZBK010000006.1, on the reverse strand, counting down.
GTGTCGAGGCGACAGCAGTGGGGTGACGATCGAGGAGCGGAGCGACGAGTGCGACCACGCCGGCAGCTGCCTCGGTGAACCGGGTGAGGCCGGAGACGGCTCCCAGGCGGACGAGGGCCACCGCCGCCGTGCCGTTCGCCGAGGGCGTGGCGCCGTCGAGGATGTCCTTGGGGCGGGCGATCAACGGCTCGGCGTCGTGGCCGGTCGTGAAGAACCCACCGTGCTCGGGGTCCAAGAACTGCTCGAGGAGGTCGTCGGCCGTCTCGATGGCCCGCCGCGTCCAGGCGGCCTCTCCGGTCAGCTCGCCGAGGCGAGTGAACGCGTCGACGAGCCAGGCGTAGTCCCCCGCGCAGGCGAGGTGCCGAGCCGGTTCACCGGGCACCCACGACCGCAGCCACCGTCCGTCGTCCCGACGGGCACGTGCTTCGAGGTCGGTGGCGATCGCCACCGCGGCCGACGCCCAGGAAGTGTCACCGCACGCCCCTGCCGCTTCGGCCAGGGAGGAGACGAACATGGCGTTCCACTCGGTGACGACCTTGTCGTCGCGCGCCGGCCGGGCTCGACGGGCGCGGGCACGGCCGAGCCAGGCTCGGGCTGCTTCGACGTCGTCGGGGCCGCGGAGCGGGGCGCCGTGAGGTCGACGAAGCACGCTGGCACCGGAGGTGAAGGTGCCGGTCGCGGTGACCCCGAAGAACGTCGTCACGACATCGGGTCCGGCGGTCCCCTCGGGCGCGTCGGCGAGGGCAGCCGCCACCTCTGCGGGCGTCCAGACGTAGAAGCGTCCCTCGACTCCCTCGCTGTCGGCGTCCTCGGAGGAGGCAAGCCCTCCGGTGTCGTGGGCCAGGTCGGTGAGGACGGAGGAGACGATGCGGTCGGCTACCCATCGGTAGTCGGGCCGGGAGGTGAGCTGCCAGCCGTGGACGAAGGCGCGCAGCAGCCCAGCCTGGTCGTAGAGCATCTTCTCGAAGTGGGGGACCGTCCAGGTGGCGTCGGTCGAGTAGCGGGCGAAGCCGCCGCCGAGGTGGTCGTGGATGCCGCCGGCGGCCAGCGCATCGAGGGTGGCGACTGCCATCGACTCGGCTTCGGCGCCGACGGGCCCGGCCAGCTCGCCCCGCCCGGTCCGCCCGCCCGCCGCGGCGTTGAGCAGGACCTCGAGCAGGACGGGCTGGGGGAACTTCGGTGCCGTCCCGAAGCCACCGTGGTCGGTATCGAAAGAGCGGGACAGCTCCTCGACGGCCTGGCCGAGCCGGGTTCCCCGAGGGGTGCCGTGGCTCGCCAGGGCCACCGTGGAGGCGGCCGCGTTGACCCTCGAGGCCCCCCCGGTCACCGTCGTGCGAGCGACGACGGCCTCGGTGAGCTCGTCGGCCTCGGCCAGTACCTCGGCGCGGCGGTCGTCCCACGCATCGATGACCGCCCGGAGCACCGTGGTGAACGACGGCATGCCCGGTCGTCCCTCAGGCGGGAAGTAGGTGCCTCCGAAGAACGGGCGGCCCTCTGGGGTGCAGAAGACGCTGAGGGGCCATCCGCCCGAGCCGGTGAGGGCCGAGACGGCCTCGAGGTAGACGGCGTCGACGTCGGGACGCTCCTCCCGGTCGACCTTGACCGCCACGAAGTGCTCGTTGACGACCTCGGCGACGGCCGTGTCCTCGAAAGACTCATGGGCCATCACGTGGCACCAGTGGCACGAGGCGTAGCCGATCGACACGAAGACCGGGACGTCTCGCTGGCGGGCCTCGGCGAAGGCCTCATCGCCCCACGGGTACCAGTTGACGGGATTGTCCTGGTGCTGGCGTAGGTATGGGCTCGTCTCGTCGGCGAGGCGGTTCACGGCGCCGATGCTAGGGCTCCCGCCGTGGGGCCGGAGCCCGCCTGCCGGGTTGACGTTGGGGGGCGATGCAGGGGTCGCCCGCGGCGCCACCCTCCAGTGGGGCAGGCGGTGCAGCGCCGGTGCGTCAGGCCTAGGGTTGCGCCCATGGAGCTCAGGTTGGACGGTCGGCGCGCGCTGGTCACCGGCGCGTCGAGGGGGATCGGCCAGGCCATTGCCGCCGTGTTCGCCGAGGCAGGGGCGTCGGTGCTGCTGACCTCGCGCAAGGAGGCCGGCCTGGCCGAGGCGGCGGCAGCCATCGCGCAGGGCCTCCCCGAGCGATCGGGCTCGGTGGCCTACCACGTGGCCAACGTGGGCGAGCCGTCCGACGCCGAGCGGTGCGTGGCTGCCATGGTCGATCGGTTCGGCGGGATCGACATCCTGGTGAACAACGCTGCGACGAGCCCGTACTACGGACCGCTGATGGACCTCGACCGCCCCCGGGCCGACAAGACGGTCCGGGTCAACCAGTCGGCCGTCGTCGAGTGGACGCAAGCGGCCTGGCGTGCTGGGCTCGCCGAGGGCGGCGGCGTGGTCTTGAACGTCGCCTCCATCGGGGGCCTCTCCGTCGAGCCGGGCATCGGCTGGTACAACGTGACAAAAGCTGCCGTCATCCAGCTCACTCGGCAGCTCGCCGCCGAGCTCGGTCCCGACGTGCGCGTCAACGCCCTCGCTCCCGGGCTGGTCAAGACGCAGCTGGCCCGTGCCCTGTGGGAGCCCGGCGAGGAGACCATCGTCCGCCGTCTGCCGCTCCGGCGGCTGGGGCTCCCCGAGGACATCGCCCGTGCCGCCCTCTTCCTCTGCTCGGACGCCGCCTCGTGGATCACCGGCCACACCCTGGTCGTCGACGGCGGGGCGCTCGTCACGCCGAGCGGGGGCGTCGTCGCCTGACCGTCGAAGAGCCGGCGGCGCGCTCGACGCGCCGGACCAGGGACGCAGCCGATCAGGACAACGCCCGGCGCTGCACCTTGCCGGTCGAGGTGCGGGGCAGGGAGGTGCACACCTCGAGCTCCTTCGGCGCCGCCCAGGGGGCGAGCTCGGCTCGGACGGCTTCGACGACGTCCCCGAGGGAGGGTGGGCGGTCAGGGTCGGCGGCCACCACCCAGGCGACCACCCGCTCGCCCCAGTGCGGATCGGGCCGCTTCCACACGGCAGCCTCGGCGATCGAGGGAAGGCCGAGCAGGACCCGCTCGACGGCGGCGGGCCACACCTTCTCGCCCCCGGTGACGACCACCTCGGCGAGGCGTCCCTGCACGACGAGCCGGTCGCCGTCGAGGTGCCCGCCGTCACCGGTGGGGAACCAGCCGCCATCGAGGAACGGTCGCGTGCCGTCGCGGTAGGCGCTGAACAGGGTCGGGCCGCGCACCAGCACTTCGCCGTCGCCACCGAGTGCTCCGTCTCCGATGCGGACCTCCACGCCGTCGAGGGGCAGCCCGTCGTAGACGATGCCGGAGCCGGTCTCGGTCATCCCGTAGGTGGTGACGACGTTGGCGGCCAGCCCGGAGGGCGGAGCGGCACCACCGAGGAGCACGGCCCGGTAGGCGGAGACGTCCGTCTGCCTGAGCGCGGTGGCGACCAGGGAGACGAGCGTCGCCCCTCGGCGTGCCGCGTCCTCGACGCGAGCCGCCTCGAAGCGCTCGTGCACCTCGACCGGGGTGCCGGTGACGAGGGCTCGGGTGAGGACGGCCAGGCCGCCGACGTGGGCGAAGGGAAGGCAGGCGACCCACCGATCGGTGGCAGGATCGACCCCGAGCCGTTTGGAGGTGGCCCAGGCCGAGGCGGCGATGGCGTCGTGGGTGAGCACTACGCCCTTGGGATCACCGGTGGTCCCGCTCGTCCCCACCACCAGGGCGTCGCCTGGCTCGACGGGACGACCACCGGGGAGGTGGCGCTCCCCGGTCGCGTCGACCAGCCGGGTAGGTCCTACGGCCTCGACCAGACGGGCCCGGGCTGCATGTGGCAGGCGGCGGTCGAGGGGGAAGACGGCGTCGTCGTCGTCCCAGGCGCGGCGGAGCGCGTCGACGAAGGCGGTACCCGGGTCGAGGTCGAGCGCAACGAGCTGGTGCACGGCGCTAGCGTAGCGACCGTGCGAGCAATGACTCTCGGAGTAAATGGTCGAACGGTTGGCGGTCGACGGGACACCGGCAGCGTTGCGTTCCGTCTGGACGCCGGAGTGGCCCGGTGAGCGCCGGTAGCCCTCCCGAGCCCCACACGGTGATCACCGGCCCGCCGGTCGACCCGGTGGCCGAGCACCGGGGGATCCCCCTGCCGGCGTGGGAGCAGCGCCGTTCGTACGGCGACATTCGCTACGAAGTGGCCGAGGGGATCGCCAAGGTGACGATCTGCCGGCCCGAGGTGCGCAATGCCTTCCGGCCCCAGACGCTCTTCGAGCTGTCGGATGCCTTCGCTGACGCCCGCGACGACCCGTCGGTGGGGGTGGTGGTCCTCACCGGCGAGGGTCCCGACGCCTTCTGCTCGGGTGGCGACCAGATGATCCGGGGAGACGACGGCTACCTCGGCGACGACGACGTGGCCCGGCGCGGGATCGGGCGTCTGAACGTGTTGGACCTTCAGGTCCAGATCCGCCGCCTGCCCAAGCCGGTGGTGGCGATGGTGGCCGGGTACGCCATCGGCGGGGGCCACATCCTCCATCTCGTCTGCGACCTGACCATCGCCGCCGACAACGCCCGCTTCGGCCAGACTGGACCGAAGGTCGGCAGCTTCGACGGTGGCTACGGCGTCAGCCTGCTGGCCCGCACCGTCGGACTGAAGCGGGCGAAGGAAGTGTGGTTCCTCTGCCGCCAGTACGACGCACAGACTGCGCTCCAGTGGGGGCTGGTCAACACCGTCGTCCCGCTGGCCGAGCTCGAGACCGAGACGGTGGCATGGTGCCGCCGCATGCTGTCGCTGTCCCCCCTCGCCCTGCGCATGCTGAAGGGAGGGATCCATGCCGCCGACGACGGGTTGGCCGGGCTGCAGCAGTTCGCCGGCGACGCCACCATGCTCTTCTACATGAGCGAGGAAGGGCAGGAGGGTCGCAACGCCTTCCAGGAGCACCGGCCACCCGACTTCAGCCGGTTCCCGCGCCGTCCGTGAGGGACGCCCCAATGGGGCAGGTGGCTCCCGCGACGAGGGTTCGACCCGACCCTGGCCGGATGGGGCGGTGGGTGGCCGGTGCCCGACCGCGCACGTTGCCGGCCGCCCTCGTCCCGGTGCTGGTGGGGTCCGCTGCCGCGCACCCCTTCGTCCAGCTGGTCGACGGCCAAGGTGGCCCGACCGGGACTGGGGGAGATCTGGCCCAGCTGGGTCGTGTCGCCGCCGCGTTGGTGGTGGCGCTCGCCATCCAGGTCGGGACGAACTACGCCAACGACTACTCCGACGGCGCCCGGGGCACCGACGCCGGACGGGTCGGCCCGCTCCGGCTGGTCGGGTCGGGGCTCGCCTCGCCGACCTCGGTCAAGGTGGCAGCCCTGCTGTCCTTCGGCGTGGCCGGCGTGGCCGGGCTGGCCCTTGCTGCCGCGACCTCGTGGTGGGTCGTGGTCGTCGGGGCGGCGTGCCTGGCAGCGGGGTGGCTCTACACCGGTGGTCCACGTCCCTACGGCTACCTCGGGCTCGGCGAGGCGTTCGTCTTCGTGTTCTTCGGTCTGGTGGCGACCGAGGGGACGTACTACGTCGAGACCAGGCACCTTGCGGCAGGCGGTCCGCTGGCCGGAGCAGTGGCCGCTGGGCTCCTGGCTGCCGCGCTGCTCGACGCCAACAACCTCCGCGACCTGACCGGCGACGCCGTCGCGGGCAAGCGGACGTTGGCGGTACGGCTGGGTCGTCGCCGCGCCGGACTGCTCACCGCCGCGCTCCTGGCCCTCCCCTTCGTCGTAGTGGTGGTCTGGGCCGTCTCGGCTGCCCCGACCGCTGCGTCGACCCGGGCGGCCGTCGGCCCGTTCCTACCGCTCCTCGCCGTCCCGCTGGCCATCGGCCCGCTCCGGCTCGCGGTCGGTGCCACCACCGGCCGCGACCTGCTTCCGCTCCTCGGGGCGACGGCTCGCCTCCAGCTCGTGGTGGGGCTCCTGGTGGCCGTCGGGCTGTGGCTGGCGACACCGTGACGGGGGCGTGGGCTCGCCGAGGCTCCCGGTCGCGGCGGGAGGCGCCGGTCTCAGGCGCCGAAGGCCCGGATGGCGGCAGCCACGTCCCCTGGGCGTTCGAGGTGCACGGCGTGCCCGGCGCGAGGGACGGTGACGTGGGCAGCGTTCGGGCCGATCGCCGCCACCATGCGACGGGCGATGGCGTCGAACTTGGCGTCCTCGGCGCCGGTGATCACCAGCACTGGCATGGCGAGGCCCGCCAGCTCTTCCCACAGGGGCAGTTGGGTACCCGTCCCGGCCAGCCGCAGGCTCGACGCGAGGCCGGCGGCCGTGTTTCGCCGTCGCTCGGAGAGCGCGCCGACCTCGGGCGGGAGCGAGGCGAAGAGCGGCTGGGCGAGCCAACGACGCAGGAAGGCGTCTCGGCGCTCGGCGTCGCCTGCCGGGTCCGCCCCTGGCGGGTCGAGCTCGTCGGCCAGCGCCTCGTCGGCAGCTCGGCGGGCAGCCCGCTCGTCGGCGTCGGCCATCCCCGCGGTGGTGGACACCAGCACGAGCCGGTCCACCAGTTCGGGGGTGCGCAGGGCGAGGTGGAGGCAGAAGCGCCCGCCCATCGAGTAGCCGAGGTAGGAGCCCGCACCGCCGGCGTCGGCGAGGAGCCGCGCACCCCTCGGGAGGTCGGCGGCGACTCCGGAGGAGCCGCCGTGGCCGGGAAGGTCGACGAGGACGAGCCGGTGGTCGGAGGCCAGGTCGTCGGCCACCGGTCCCCAGGCTCCCCGGGTCTGGGTGAACCCGTGGGCGAGCACGAGCCGCGGGCCGGTCGTCCCCCGTCGATCGGCGGCCAGCCGGTCCGCCGGTGGCCCGGTTGTCGCGGTCGAGCGTGGCGGTGCCATGGCCGACGAGCGTACCGAGCCGTCGGTCCGGGCGGACCAGCGCAAGGGGCGTCTCGGTATGCCTGAGCCGCCGCGCCCAGAGGACGTCCAGGCAGCCTTCGCCGCCACCGTGGCCGACGAGCTGGTCCGCGCCGGCGCCTGGCGGGCGGTCGTCTGCCCCGGTTCGCGCTCGACGCCCCTTGCCCTCGCCCTCGCCGACCACCCCGGCGTCGACGTCCTCGTCCGGGTCGACGAGCGTTCGGCGGCCTTCGTCGCCCTGGGTGCAGGGCTTGCCACCGGCCGGCCGGCCGTGCTGGTGACCACCAGTGGCACGGCCGCCGCCGAGGCCCATGCCGCAGTCGTCGAGGCCGACCTCGCCGGGGTCCCGTTGCTCGTCTGCACCGCCGACCGGCCCGTCGAGCTCCGGGACGTCGGTGCCCCCCAGACGATCGACCAGGCCTACCTCTACGGGCGGTCCGTCCGCTGGTTCGTCGACACGGGCGTGCCTGACGTCGCCGGGCGACCGGCGTGGCGGTCGATTGCCTCTCGGGCGGTTGCCGAGGCGGTCTCGTCTCGCTCCGGCCCCGGTCCGGTCCATCTCAACGTCCCGCTGCGGGAACCGTTGCTCGGGGACGCCGCTGCCGGCGGCGTCCCACCCGGCCGCCCCGGCGGCGAGCCGTTCCACCGGCGCGACCGGTGGCCAGCCCCCCCGGAGGGAGCCGTCGAGCGGCTGGCGGAAGCCCTGGCCGGCCGGCGCGGGCTGATCGTGGCCGGGTCCGGTTGCGGAGACCCCGACGCCGTGCTCGGTCTGGCCCGACTGGCCGGGTGGCCCGTCCTCGCCGACCCGCGCTCGGGGGTGCGCGTCGAGCGCGCCGGCGTCGTCGCCATGGCCGACTCCCTCGTGCGCGCCGGTGGCTTCGTGGCCTCGCACCGTCCCGACCTCATCGTGCGCCTGGGTGGCCCGTGGGCCTCCCGTGCCGTCGAGACCTTCGTGGCGGACGCCGTCCGAGGGGGTGCCCAACTGGTGGTGGCGGACGCCAGCGCTCGTTGGGCCGACCCTGCCCACGTAGCCGGCGAGCTCGTCTCCTGCGACCCGGGTGCACTGTGCCGTGCCGTGGTCCGGGCTCGGGACGGCCAGGTGGAGCAGGTGGCCGGGTGGGCCGAGGCGTGGGAGCGAGCCGAGCAGGTGGCCCGGTCGGTGATCGCCGAGCAGTGCGGGCGAGGTCCGCTGACCGAGCCCGCCCTGGCCTACCGCCTCGTCGACGCGCTCGGGGAGGAGGCACACCTCGTGGTGTCCTCCTCGATGCCCGTGCGGGACGTCGAGGCGTTCGCTCCGGTGCGAGAACGAGCGCCGCGGATCTTGGCCAATCGTGGCGCCAACGGCATCGACGGCGTCGTCTCGACGGCGATCGGGGTCGCTTGGGCCGGGGGGCGCCCGACGGTCGCCCTGGTCGGAGATGTGGCCTTCCTCCACGACGTGTCGGCCCTCGAAGGGCACCACGCCCCCGGCGGGCTCGGCGAACGGGGCGCGTCGTGCACGGTGGTGGTGGCCGACAACGGCGGTGGCGGCATCTTCTCCTTCTTGTCGCAGGCCCAGCGGTTGGGCGCCGAGCGGTTCGAAACGCTCTTTGGAACCCCCCGCGGCGTCGACGTGGCCGCTGTTGCCGCGGGCTTCGGGCTCGCCACCACGTCGATCGGGCCGGACGACGGGGAGCGGGCGCTCGTCGACGCGTTGGCCGGCACGGTCGGAGCGCCTGGGGTGCACGTCATCGCGGTCCGGCTCCCCGGCCGGACCGAGAACGTCGTCGTCCACGAGGCCGTCGTCTCGGCCGTTGTCGCCGCCGTCGACCAGCTCGGCGGGTAGCAGCAGCGGTTCAGCGGGCAGCGGTTCAGCGGGCAGCTGGCCGTCGGCAGCAGCTCAGCCGGCAGGTAGCCACGTTCCGTGCAGGCCGAGCGGAACTCGAGCGGGGAGGTGGACGGTGGCAACCGGGGGGCCGGAGAACGAGGTGGCGTCGAGCACGACGAGGTCGCTGGCCCCCCGTGCCAGGTCCTCGACCACCGTCAGGACCCAGCCTTCGTCCTCGCCCCGACCGTCAACTGCCGGGACGAAGATCGCCTCGGAGGGGATTCGGCCGGGCCCCGGAGCGAAGCGAGCCGACTCGTCGCGGGCCAGGTCGTACTTGACGAGCGCGGTCGGGGTCGGGGCAGGCGTCGACTGGTCGTCGGAGAGGACGCCGTAGGCGTAGCGGTACGGACGCCCCTGGACGTCCTCGGCAGTGCGGGGCAGCTCGACGGGTCGGTCGTCCAGCTGCTCGGCGGACACCCGTCCGGCGACAGATAGCCGCCACCGGGTGAGGAGGCCGGTCGTGGTGCTCGAGTGCTCGTCGGGACCCTCGAACGCCGAGGCGTAGTGGACCAGGTCGACGACGACGTCGTCCCCGTCGTCGTAGGCGTTGACGACATGGGAGACGAAGCACGGCTCCACCGGCAACCAGCGGACGTCGGCGCCGCCGCGGCGGTCGACGACGCCGACCCGTGCCCCGAGGTCGGGCATCCAACGGTAGGGCATGGCACCTGATCTGGCGGCCAGGCCTAGGTCGAAGACCACCGGCAGGTCGAAGAGGACGAGGGAGCGACTGGTCAGGCCGACGTCGTGGACGAGCGTGGCACGGCCCACGTCGATGTCGTCGCTGCGCACCAGGCGGCCGTCGCGGTCGACGAGGTGCGTCCTGAGGAACGGCGGTCCGAACACGTCGGACCCGACCAGCACCAGCCCGCCGTCCAGGTCCCGCTTGGGGTGCGGGGCCACCGGTGAGGTGAGGCCACCGTCGAAGTCGTGCACCCGGGCGGTGGTCAGGTCGGCGCCGAGGGCGAGTGGGAGCCCGACGCCGTCGAGGGCGAGGAGCATGCCGGCGTGGTGTACGACGTTGGCGTTGGCCGGCCCGTCGACGGGACCGCGCGGACCCCGGGGAGCCGGGGTGCCGGCCTGTCGGGCCAGGGCTTGGGTGCGGACGAAGCGGTTGCGGTAGCCCACCGCCCGCCCGTCGGCGAGGTCGACGGCGTGCACCATGCCGTCGCCGCTGAGCCAGTGGTAGCGGTCCGGGTCGGCCGGGGTCGTGGCCGGGTTCGGGCCGATCCGCAGCAGCCGGCCGTCGAGCCCGGGGGGCAGCGCTCCCTCCATGGGCAGCTCGTGGTCGTCGGTGCGCTCCTCGCGCACTGGGGCGAAGGGGCCCTCGAGATAGGGGTTGCCCACGTCGTCTCCTGAGGTGGTCTCCACTGGTGGTGTCCCGGCCGGGGCCACAAAAAGCGTACCGGCGCTCGCACTGGCCGAGGGCTCCTCCGGCCCGTGGCAGGCTGGGCGGATGCCCGGCCTCGCCGACGACCTCCGCTTCCGTGGCCTCGTGCACCAGGTGACCGACCCGTCGCTCCTCGCCCGCCTCGACGCCGAGCACCTGACCGTCTATGGGGGCTTCGATCCGACCTCGGACAGCTTGCACGTGGGGAACCTGCTCCAACTGTGCACACTGCGGCGCCTGCAGCTCGCCGGTCACCGACCCATCGCGCTCGCCGGTGGCGGGACGGGCTTCATCGGCGACCCTGGCGGGAAGTCGGAGGAGCGGACCCTGTTGTCGGTCGACGAGCTGGCGGCCAACGTGGCAAGCATCCGGGGGCAGCTCGTCCGGTTCCTCGACTTCGAGGCGCCGGGGGACGACCGGGCACTGCTGCTCGACAATGCTGCCTGGCTTGGCTCGCTCGGCCTGGTCGACTTCTTGCGCGACGTCGGCAAGCAGTTCACCGTCGGCCAGATGGTCGCCAAGGAGTCGGTACGGTCCCGGCTCGATCGCGAGGGGCAGGGCATCTCGTACACCGAGTTCAGCTACATGCTCCTGCAGGCGTACGACTTCCGTCACCTCTACGACGAGCACGACTGCCGGCTGCAGATCGGGGGGAGCGACCAGTGGGGGAACATCACCATGGGTGTCGACCTGGTGCGCCGGACGCGGCAGGCCGAGGTGTGGGGGCTCACCTCGCCGCTCGTCGTCAAGGCCGACGGGACGAAGTTCGGCAAGACCGAGACGGGCACGGTGTGGCTCGACGCCGCCCGCACCAGTCCCTATGCGCTTTACCAGTTCTTCCTGCGGAGCGAGGACGCCGTCGTCGGCTCCTACCTGAGGTTCTTCACCTTCCTCGACCGCGACGAGCTCCTCGGTCTCGACGATGCGCTCCGGACCCACCCCGAGCGGCGCGAGGCAGCCCGGGCCCTGGCCCGGGCGGTCTGTGCGCTCGTCCACGGCCAGGACGAGACGACGAGGGTCGAACGCGCCGCCGAGGCGCTCTACTCGGGACGGTTGGCCGACCTCGACGAGCGGTCGCTGCTCGAGGTGCTTGCCGAGGCGCCCACGACGACTCTGGCCCGCGATGCACTCGGGCGACTGCCCCTGGTAGACCTCCTCGTCACCGCAGGGATCGCCCCCTCGCGCACGCGGGCGCGCACGACCGTCGAGCAGGGTGGGTGCTACCTCAACGACCGGCGTGAGACCGACCCCGACCGGTGCCTCACCGAGGACGACGTGCTCGCCGGACGCTACGTAGTGGTCCGGCGCGGCAAGCGCGAGTACCACCTCGTCGAGCTGGCCTGAAGCGCCGGGGCCGCGTCGGGCGGAGCTGGTGCCGGGGGCCCGTACACTGCGTGGCGTGGCGCTCGACGAGACGGCCCGGTGCCGCGATCGACGGCCGCGCCGCCGTCTCCGGAGGGCGGGGCCCCTGGCCGTGGTGGTGGCCGTCGCCGTGGCGTTGGCTGGCTGCACGGCGGCCGAGAACGTCGGCAGCCCCGCACAACGGGTGACCACCTGGATGACCTCGGGGTCGGGCGGAGCGACCATCGGGGAGCTCGAGGTGGACAATCGCAACGTGGCTAGCGCCTTGGCCCGGCACGACTCGCCCGCCGAGGTTCGCGCCGTCTGTGACCTGCTGGCCACCGATGCGGCAACGGGCCACGGCAACCTGCCCACGCCGGACCAGCAGCTCACGGAGCTGCTCGACCGGGCCTACACCCACGAGTTCGACGCAGGCGTCGAGTGCGAGCAGGCCGCAGGTGGCGGCCGCTCCCAACTGGCGCGATCGGCTGCCAACCGCGCCGCCGGCCTCGCCCTCCTCGAGCAGGCGGTCCGCCGGGTGACGGCCATCACCGGCCACGTCCCCTCCACCACCACTACCACCCTGCCCCCGGGTTCGGGCAGCGACCCCTTTGCCGGATGACGCCAGCACTGCCAAGGGGGCCAGAGGGGCCAGAGGACGAGGCCGAGCAGACGCAGCGGGTGCGTCGCCGAGTCCTCTGGGCGATGCCGACCGGCCTCTACCTGGTGGGCACGGCGGCCGACGGCCGGTGGAACCTGATGACGGCGAGCTGGGTCGTCCAAGTGGCGACTGCTCCGCCTCGGCTTGCCGTGTCGGTCGAAGCGGGCGCGGTGACCCTCGAGCTGGCGGGTCGCTCGGAGCGGTTCGCCGTGTCGTTGCTGGAGCGGTCGCAGCGGGCGGTGGTCCGTCGCTTCGCCAAGCCGGTGTCGGAGGTCGAGGTCGGTCCCGACGGGACGCCGACCGCGCTTGCCGGCGAGCCCGTGGTCGTGGTCACCGGTGACGTGCCGGTGCTGGCTGGGGCCTGGGCATGGTTGGCCTGCCGGGTCACCGATCGTCTCGACCTCGGTAGTCACCACCTCCTGGTCGGCGACGTGGTGGCCGTGGGGGGGCCGACCGAGGCACCAGGAGCGGCCGAGGCCGGTGCGCCGTTGCGCATGGAGGACACGAGGATGCACTACGGGGGCTGACGGGGCGCCGCCTGCTCCCAAGCGGCAGCAGCCGTCAGCGGTCGGGCGGGTTGGGCTCCGGTCGGGGTCGGAGGTCGACCCGCAGGGTGAGGATGCCGTCGACGAGCTCCACTTCGGCGTCGCCCAGCATGGCGAAGTCCTGGTAGTCCAGTTGCGCCTGCTGACGCAGGCGCTGGCGCTCGACGCCCTCGACCGGGGGGAGCCGTCGCTCGCGCACGGCCCGAGCGCGGTCTTGGAAGCGCAGGACCATGGCGGCGGGGTCGAAGGTGTCGGCCACGCCTCGATGGTACCGCCAGGCCCGGCCGAAGGCCGCGACGCGGCCAGTCAAGCGGAGCACTACACTGCAGGAAGGGCTGGTGGTGGAGGTAGGCCCTGTCCCGTTCGTCGTCTGGGTGTGGCCTGTGGCTGGGGCAAGGAGTGGGTGCGGTGAAGAAGGGTCGCCATCGCCGGTTCGAAGAGGCTCGAAGCTTGAAGCGGTCGGTCGCGACCTCGGAACGGCGCTGTCCGGAGTGTGGTGCCGAGCCGGACGACGAGCACGCCTCGTGGTGCCTGGCCCCGGAGGACGAGTACGCGGAGATCGTCGGCACGGTGGCACCGGAGTCCCGCGACGGCGACCCGTTGGACGACTAGCCGTCGACTGCTCGTCGTCGCACGCGGTCAGGCGGTGGCGGGCTCGTCGGGCCTGGCGCCCGTCGGACCTCGTGGGCGTCAGGACTGGTGGCGCACGACCGGGTGGGCAAGCGGTGTGACGGCCACCGGGACGCTCTCGGCACGAGTCGGCCTGGTGCTCGGACTGCTCCGAGCGTCGAGGTAGGCGACGAGGAGCCTGTGCACGGCCGGGCCCACCAGGGCCTCGAGCTCCGCAGCCATCGACTGGTAGACGGGCTGGTCGCTGTGGAACGCCTCGGGGGCCTCGGTGCACCACCAGTGGAAGGCGTCGCCGCCGTCGCCCCAGTGGCGACGGTCCCACTGACGGACCACAGAGGTCACGCGGCCGTCCGGCGCGGTCTCGTCCTCGCGGCGCAAGGGGAGCTGCCAGCACACGTCGGGCTTGGTCTCGACGTGGCTCCGTCCGGTCCGGGCGGCGGCGTGGTGCAGTGCGCAGCCGGCCCCGCTGGGGAACCCCGGCCGGTTGAGGAAGATGCACGCCCCGTCGGCAAGGCGGGTGGCGAGGTCGCCGCTCGGGAGCGTCTTGACGACCCCGTTGCGAGCTCGGCCCCGGAACTGCCAGAGGTCGGGGCCAAGCGACCGGGCGACCTTTGAGACGCGAGCGGCGTCCTCGGGCCCGGTGAAGTGGGCACCGTAGGAGCAACAGCCCTCGCCTCGCTCGGCGGCGGGGGCCGTCAGCACGCCCTGGCAGCCGCGCCCGTAGATGCAGGACCAGCCGCTGAGCAAGAAGGTCACGTCGAAGAGCCAGGTCCGCTCGTCGTCGGGGTCGGCGAAGCTCACCCACTCGTGGGCGTCGCCGGGAACCTGCACGTCGGAGGGCGCCACGGGCCCATGATGCCAGGGCGGAGCGGTCGTCGGGCTCAGGGCGTGGCCGGGCCGGTGTGCTCTGCCAGCACGTCGACCTCGACGGCGACCTCTTCGCCGACGAGGACGCCGCCCGCCTCGAGCACGGGGTTCCACCGCAGGCCGAAGTCCTTGCGGTTGACAGTGGCGCGAGCCGTGAAGCGGGCCCGCAGCGGCCCCAGCCGGTCGCCGGGGCGCGCCACCGGCTCGGAGCCGACCTCGAAGGTGACCGGTCGGGTGATGCCCCTGATGGTGAGGGACACCGTGGTCCGGTACCGCCCGGCTGCGTACTCGGTGACGCCGTTGCCGGAGAGGGAGAGCACGGGGTAGGTCGCCACGTCGAGGACGTCGTGGGAGCGGAGATGGTCGTCGCGCACGGGGTCGCCGGTGGTGATCGAGCCGGCCAAGGCCTGCGCTGCCACCGAGGAGCTCGTCACGTCGGGAGCGACCACGATCAGCCCCTCGACGTCGGCGAAGTGGCCGTGCACGAGGGTGACGAGCAGGTGGCGAGCGGTGAAGCCGACGACGGAGCCCTCGCCGAGGACTTGCCAGGTGCCCGCCGGGACGGGAGGAACGTGCGCTGGTTCCGGGTCGTCGGAGCTCCCGGCAGCGTCCGCGGTGGAGACGCTCGCGCTCACGCCCACCGGTGCCCGGTGACCCGGCGACGCGGGCATCCCGCCACGTCGAGTGCGACTCGGAGCGAGCTCACGTCGGGACGCTCACGATGCGCGCAAGAGTTGACCCACTGTGTGACATGAGCGCTCACTGTACCGCGGAGCGCGGCAGCTTCGGCACCACCCATCTGGGGTCAAAGACCCTCGAGACTGCTGCTGGTCGGGTACCGTTCCGGCGTGGACGCCACTGCCGCCACGATCGCCGCTGCCGTCGTGGGCTTCTTCGCCGGCGTCGTGCTCGACCCGCTCGCCCAGCAGCTGGCCGAAGACAGTCGTGCCGCCGACGCCGCCCAGGCCGCCTCCGCCCAGGCCGCCTCTGCCCAGGGAGCGTCGCTCAGCGGGGGAGAACCCGGCGCCGGCGGTCGCGGCGTCGCTCGCCACGAGGCAGGCCACCAGGAGGCAGAGGAGCCGACCGTCGACGACAGTCCGCCCCTGACGTCGCCTGGCTCCGGGGTGGCAGCGGGGAGACCGCCAACCGTCGCCTTGGTCCCGGCAGGTCGCAACCCGACCCGGACCGTGGTGGCCGGGCTGGTCACCGGTGCGCTGGCCGCCGCCGCCGCACATCGCCTGGGTGCCCAGCTCACGCTCGTGGCCTACGGCCTGCTCTTCGCCGTCCTGGTTGCCGTGTCGGTCACCGACCTCTCCCACCGGCTCGTCCCTCGCCGGCTCGTCTACCCGGGGGCCGTCGTCGTCGGCGCCGCGCTGGTGGCCGACGCGCTGAACGGGCATGACCCGCGACGCTTGGCCGGTGCGGCGATCGGGGGTGCGGTCGCCTTCGGGGTCTTCTTCGCCGTGTGGTGGTTCGTCCCCCGTGGGATGGGGTTCGGGGACGTGCGCCTGGCCGGCCTGATCGGGCTCGCGCTCGGCTATCTGGGCTTGTTCGACACCTACCTCGGGTTCCTCAGCGCCTTCGTCCTTGGTGCGCTTGGTGGTGTGGTGGTCATGGTGGTCACCGGATCGGGCCGTCGTACTCGTGTCCCCTTTGCCCCCGCGCTGGCCGCCGGAGCGGTCATCGCCGTACTGGCCGGCCCACACGTGGCCTCCAGCCTGTTCAGTGGTGGCGGGTGACGATGCCGGCACCCCACCTGCGTGACCACCTCTCCTGCGTCGGCTGTACCCACCCGGGCCCCGAGTAGATTTGCCGCCATGTTGCGCTTCCTGACCGCCGGCGAGTCACACGGTCGCGCCCTGGTGGTGGTGGTCGAGGGGCTCCCGGCCGGGTTGGCCGTCACCGCCGAGGACGTCGCCGACGAGCTCGCCCGTCGGCGGCTCGGCTACGGACGCGGCCCCCGGATGCGCTTCGAGGCCGACGAGGTCACCCTGGTCGGCGGGGTCCGACACGGGCGGACACTGGGCTCGCCCGTGGCCATCGAGATCGCCAACACGGAGTGGCCGAAGTGGGAACAGGAGATGTCGCCCGCTCCCGGCCAGCCGAGCAAGGTGCTCACACAGCCTCGGCCCGGGCATGCCGACCTCGCCGGCATGCTGAAGTACGGCCTGGCTGACGCCCGTGACGTGCTCGAGCGTGCCTCGGCTCGCGAGACGGCCGCCAGGGTGGCCGCCGGCGCCCTGGCCAAGCTCCTGTTGACGGAGGTCGGCGTCTCGGTGGTGAGCCACGTGGTCCAGCTCGGGCCGGAGGCGGTCGACGCTACCGGTCCACTGCCGACACTGGCTGACCTCGAGCGCATCGACGCGTCGCCCGTCAGGTGCGGTGACCTCGATGGCGAGCAGCGCATGGTGGCGGCGATCAAGGCGGCGGCCAAAGTCGGCGATTCGCTGGGGGGGGTGGCCGAGGTCGTCGCCCACGGGGTCCCCGTCGGCCTCGGTAGCCACGTCCACTGGGACCGACGACTGGATGCCAACCTGGCCCGAGCCCTCATGAGCATCCAGGCGATCAAGGCCGTCGAGATCGGGGAGGGTGCCGACCTGCCGGCCCGGAGGGGATCGGAGGCCCACGACGCCATCCGGGTGGCGCGATCGGACGAGCGCGCCGACGACGGCTTCGGGCCCGGGGACCTCGGGGGCGGTTACGTGCGGGACACCCATCGCGCCGGTGGGATCGAAGGGGGGATGTCGACCGGCGGGCCCATCGTGGCCCGGGCCTCGATGAAGCCCCTGGCCACGTTGAACCGGCCTACGTTGCAGACGGTCGACGTCGCCACCAAGGAGTCGACCGTCTCCTTCAAGGAGCGGACCGACGTGACGGCCGTTCCGGCGATGGGCGTCGTCGCCGAGACGATGGTGGCCCTGGTGCTCGCCGACGAGACGTTGCGCAAGTTCGGCGGGGACTCGCTCGCCGAGCTATGCCGGAACCACCGCGGCTACCTGGCCACGCTCGGCGAGGTGCCCTCGGCGGCGGGGCGTCCCTCGGCGTGAGCAGGCCAGGCGGCGGGGCACCCCCGACGTGGAGCGGCAACCGGCTGTTCCTCGTCGGCATGATGGGGAGCGGCAAGACGACTGTCGGCCGGCTCGTCGCCACCGCACTCGGCTGGCAGCACTGCGACAGCGATGCCATGGTCGAGGCGCGCACCGGGCACACCGTGGTCGAACTAGCGAGAGACGTGGGCGAGGCGGCCATGCACGCCGAGGAGGCAGCTGCCTTGCGGGAGGCGGCGGTGCTCGACGGCGTGGTCGTCTCCGTGGCCGGTGGTGCCGTGCTCGATCCGGCCAGCCGGAGCCTCCTCGGCGCTGCCGGCCCGGTGGTCTGGCTTCGGGCGAGACCCGACACGTTGGCCACCCGGGTGGCCGGTGGCGGGGAGCGTCCCCTGGTGGGCAGTGACGCCGTCGGGCGTCTGCGTGCCCTCGACGCCGAGCGCCGGCCGTTCTACGTCGCCGTGTCGCAGGCAGCCGTCGACGTCGACGGGCAGGAACCCGAGGCCGTGGCGCACGACGTGCTGCTCGCGTTCGAGCGGCTGCGCGCCGCGGGGCCGGGCTCGTGAGCCCCGTCACCGTTCCCGTCCTCCTCGGCGGACGGGCGTACGACGTCGTCGTGGGCAGCGGGGTCCGAGGGGAACTGGCCGGGCTGGTGTCGACCAAGGTCCCCGGAGCACGGCTCGCTGCCGTGGTGACACAGCCGGCGATCGGCGTCGAGGTGGAGGTCGGCATCCCGGTCATCCGTCTCGAGGTGGACGACGGGGAAGGCGCGAAGTCCCTCGCCACCGTCGAGGACCTCTGCCGCCGGTTTGCCCGGGCCGGACTGAGCCGGGGCGACCTCGTGGTGGCGGTCGGGGGCGGAGTGGTCACCGACGTGGCCGGCTTCGCTGCCGCCACCTACCACCGGGGCGTGGCCTACGTGAACGTGGCCACCTCGTTGCTCGCCCAGGTGGACGCTGCCATCGGCGGCAAGACCGGGGTCAACCTTCCGGAGGGGAAGAACCTGGTCGGGGCGTTCTGGCAGCCGAGCGCCGTGGTCTGTGACACCGAGGTGCTCGCCACGTTGCCCGAGCGCGAGTGGCGCTCGGGCCGCGGGGAGATGGCCAAGTACGCCTTTCTCGGCACCGGCACCGGCACCGGCACCGGTGCGTTGGGCCTGCTCGAGCTCACCCTCGAGGAACAGGTGGCCCACTGCGTTGCCGTCAAAGCGGCGGTCGTCGCCAGCGACGAGCGCGAGGGAGACCGCCGCGCCGTGCTCAACTACGGCCACACGCTGGCGCACGCCCTCGAAGCGGCTGGCTTCGGTGAGCTGGGTGGTCCGGGCCGTGGTCTGCGTCACGGCGAGGCGGTTGCCGTCGGGCTCGTCTTCGCCGCCGAACTGGCCCACCGCCTCGGGCGGGTCGAGGCATCGCGGGTCGACGAGCACCGCAGGGTGGTGACCGCCTTCGGGCTGCCGACCGCCCTCCCGGGCGGCGTCGACCCGGCGTACCTGGTGGAGCTCATGCGGCGAGACAAGAAGGCCCATCACGACCTGACCTTCGTGCTCGATGGACCTCACGGCGTCGAGGTCGTGCGCGGGGTGGACCCCGACGTCGTGCTCGCTACGCTCGAGGAGATGGAGCGAGCGGCGTGACCACCGGTGGGGCCGACCTCGCCCCGCTCGCCGTCGCCGGTCGCCTCGAGCGGCTGCGGGAACGGCTGGGCGACGTCGGTGTCGACGCCCTGCTCGTCACCTCGCTGGTCAACGTCCGCTGGCTGACGGGCTTCACTGGCTCGGCCGGCGTCCTCGTCGTCGGGCCGGCGCGGGTCGTGCTCGCCACGGACGGCCGCTACCGGACCCAGTCGGCCGACCAGGTGGCAGCGGCTGGTGTCGCCGACGTCGTCGACATCGCGGTGGGCGGGCTCGAGGACCAGGCGGCGGCCATCGTCGCCGCCGTGTCACCGGAGGAGCGCCGGGTCGGCTTCGAGTCGACGCAGCTCACCGTGAGCGCGCACGAGCAGTGGGCCACCCGCCTGAGCGGGTCGACGCTGGTGCCCACTCGGGGCGTCGTGGAGGACCTCAGGGTCGCCAAGGACGCCGGCGAACTGGCTCGTATGGAACGTGCGGCCTCCATCGCGGATGCCGCCCTGGCCGACGTGCTCCCTGCGCTCTCCGAGGCCGGGATGACCGAGCGGAGGTTCGCGGCCGAGCTCGACCACGCCATGCGGCTCCGCGGTGCCGAGGAGCCAGCCTTCGAGACGATCGTCGCCGCCGGTGAACGCTCGGCCATGCCGCACGCGCGGCCCGGGTCCGATCCCATCCGGCCTGGTGACGCGGTGGTGGTCGACTTCGGTGCCGTCTACGACGGCTACCGCTCGGACATGACCCGGACGTTCTGCGTGGGTGGCGAGCCCGCCGGCGAGCTGGCTGTCGTGTTCTCGTTGGTCGCCGAGGCCCAGGCGGCCGGCGTGGCCGCCGTGGCTCCCGGCGTGACGGCAGGAGCGGTGGACGCCGTCTGTCGCGACCGCATCGCCTCGGCCGGCTTCGGAGAACGGTTCGAGCACGGGACCGGCCACGGGGTGGGCCTGGAGATCCACGAGGCCCCGTCGGTGGCGCCTGGGTCGACTGCTATCCTCACGCCCGGCACCGTGGTCACTGTCGAGCCGGGTGTCTACCTCCCGGGGGCGGGAGGCGTCCGTGTCGAGGACACCCTGGTGGTGACCGAGGCCGGCGCCCGGGCCCTGACCCGGTTCCCGAAGTCCGTCCCCGTCTGAGGAGTCCAGTCGTGCCCCACCAGGGGGCCCGCGTGAGAGAAGGTGCGTGCTGATGGCCGTCTCGACGAACGACCTGCGGAACGGGATGACGATCGACTTGCCCGAAGGGCTGTTCGCGGTCGTCGAGTTCCAGCACGTCAAGCCGGGCAAGGGCGGTGCCTTCGTCCGCACCAAGCTGAAGAACGTGCGGTCAGGTGCGGTGATCGAGCGGACGTTCCGCGCCGACGAGAAGCTCGAGCAGGCCATCGTCGACAAGCGGGAGATGCAGTTCCTCTACCGGGACGGGTCAGAGTACGTCTTCATGGACACGGTGTCCTACGAACAGCTGCAGGTGCCCACCTCGGCACTGGGCGACGCGGCGAACTACCTGAAGGAGGGCGACGACGCCATCCTCCAGTTCTTCGGTACGGAGATCGTCGGCGTCGACCTGCCGGCTGCCGTCGAGCTGACCGTCGCCGAAACGGAGCCGGGCGTGCAGGGCGACCGGGTGTCCGGGGCGCGCAAGCCCGCCACCCTCGAGACGGGCCTGGTCGTCCAGGTGCCGCTGTTCGTCAACCCCGGGGAGAAGATCAAGGTGGACACCCGCTCCGGGGAGTACCTGACCCGGGCGTGAGCACCGCTCCGGTGGACGCCAGCCGGAGACGGTCGCGCGAGCGGGCGCTCGCCCTGCTCTACGAGGCAGACGTGAAAGGCGAGCCCGTCTCGACGGTCGTCGCGGCACTCGCCGTTCCGCCCGACGAGTACGCGGCCACCCTGCTCCGTGCCGTGGAGGCCCACGGCGAGGAGATCGACCGTCTTCTCGGGGAGGTGTCGGAGGGCTGGGAGGTTTCCCGCATGGCCGTCGTCGACCGCAACGTCCTGCGCCTGGGGTCCGCCGAGCTGGTTGCCGTCCCGTCTACGCCGACGGCGGTGGTGCTGAGCGAGGCGGTCGAACTGGCGTCGGACTACTCGACCGACGAGTCCGGCCGGTTCGTCAACGGCGTCTTGGCCACGGTGGCGAGCAGAGTCCGCCCCGACTCCTTGGCGCGCTAAGCTCCACCGACGACCGTGAAGCGGGTCCCGTGAGGCCCGTACGGAGTGGAGGACGACGTGGCCGAACGAGAGCGGAATCACGCCCGACCGAGGGGCGCGGTCTTCGTTCCCCGCTCGCAGGTCCTCTCTTCTGACGATCTCACCCGCGCCATCACCAGGATGGCCCACGAAGTGGTCGAGCGGAACCGTGGTGTGGACGACGTGGTCGTCGTTGGCCTCCAGACGGGAGGGGTCCCCATCGCCCGCCGATTGGCCGCGTCGCTCGACGGCCTCGCCGCGGCGCGGACGGTCGGCCCCGGTTCGCCGGGTCCCACCCCGGTGCCAGTGGGCACCCTCGACGTCGCCTTCTACCGAGACGACATCGGCCTACGGCCGGTGCTTCCCGAAGCGGTCACCGACATCCCGGTCGACCTGACCGGCAGGACGGTCATTTTGGTCGACGACGTGCTGTTCACCGGTCGGACCATCCGCGCCGCCCTCAATGCCCTGGGCGAGTACGGCCGGGCGCAGGCGGTCCAGCTGGCCGTGATGGTCGATCGGGGCCATCGCGAACTGCCGATCCGCCCCGATTACGTCGGCAAGAACCTCCCGACGCGGCGGGACGAGCTGGTCGACGTGACCGAGGAGGGCGTGACGCTGGGCGACCTGGTCGGTCGATGACCAGCGGCGTCCTCGACTCCGCCGGGCTGGCCGCCCGGCACCTCTTGACGGTCGACGACCTGGGCGCCGAGGGGATCGAGCGCGTGCTCAGCGTCGCCGGTTCGTTCGCCGAGGTGGGCCGGCGAGCCAACCCCAAGGTGCCGGCCCTCCGGGGGCGGACGGTGGCCACGCTCTTCTTGGAGGACTCGACCCGGACCCGGCTCTCCTTCGAGACGGCGGCCAGACGGCTGTCGGCAGACGTGGTGAGCTTTTCGGCCAGCTCCTCGTCGCTCAACAAGGGTGAGTCGCTTCGGGACACCGTCGCCACCATCGAGGCCATGGGTGTCGATGCCTTGGTGGTGCGCCACCGGGCGTCGGGGACAGCGCACCGGGTCGCCGCTTGGGCTCCCGGGGTAGCCGTCGTCAACGCCGGCGACGGTTGGCACCAGCACCCGACCCAGGCCCTGGCCGACCTGTACACCGTGGCCGACGCCCTGCGCCGGCCCGGCGAGGACGCCCTGGGCTGCTTCGCCGGGCTTCCCGTGGCCGTGGTGGGAGACGTCCGGCACAGCAGGGTGGCTCGATCGCTGGTGGCGGCCTACGCCGCGGTCGGCGCCCGGGTGACCCTGGTGGCGCCTCCGACCCTGTTGCCTCCCTCGCTTGAGGGCTGGCCCATCGCTGGCGTCTCCTCCGACCTCGACGAGGCGCTGGAGGGTGCCCGGGTGGTCTCGCTGTTGCGCCTCCAGGCCGAACGGGGGAGTGGCGCCTACGTCCCGTCGCTGCGCGAGTACACGGCGCGCTGGGGCCTGACGGTGGAGCGGGCCGCCCGGCTCGATGCCACCGCACTGGTGCTCCATCCCGGTCCGGTCGTGCGCGGTGTCGAGGTCGCCTCCGAGGTGGCCGACCTGCCCCGTGCCCGCATCGGCGCCCAGGTCCGCAACGGCCTGGTCGTCCGGATGGCGGTCCTCTTCCTCCTCCTCGGGCACGACACCGGTTCGGCCGGAGCCGGGGAGCAGGTCGCCGGAGGGGAAGATGGCTGAAGCGGTCGTGGTCGTGCGAGGAGGCACGGTCCTCGACGCCACGGGCGAGCGCCGGGCCGACGTCGTCGTCGAAGGCCAGTGGATCGTCGCCGTGGAGGAGGGTGTCCCGGTGCCCAGGGGTGCGACCGTGCTCGACGCCGGAGGGTGCGTAGTGGCTCCGGGGCTGGTCGACCTCCACTGCCACCTGCGCCAGCCCGGTGCCGAAGGGTCCGAGACGATCGAGTCGGGTGCCCGGGCTGCCGCCCTCGGCGGGTACACCGCCGTCGTGGCCATGCCCAACACCGACCCTCCGATCGACTCCGCCTCGGTGGTGCGCGACGTCCGGTCGCTGGCGAGCGGCGTACCGTGCCACGTGGCCGTGGCTGGAGCCATCACGGTGGGGCGGGCGGGGGAGCGGCTCGCCCCGATGGCCGAACTGGCCGAGCTGGGAGTCCGGCTCTTCACCGACGACGGGACCGGGGTGCAGTCCGCGTCCCTCATGCGTCGCGCCCTGCTCTATGCCGGCGGGCTCGGTGTGACGCTCGCCCAGCACTGCGAGGAGGCCTCGCTCGCCGAGGGGGGCGTGATGCACGAGGGGGCTGTCTCGAGCCGCCTGGGCTTGGCCGGCGTCCCCGCTCTGGCCGAGGAGCTGATGGTGGTGCGGGACCTCGCGCTCGTACGTGAGACGGGTGCCCGTCTGCACTTCCTCCACCTCTCGACTGCCGCTGCGCTGGACGCCGTTGCCCGCGCCAAAGGCGTCGGTCTGCCGGTGACGGCGGAGGTGGCGCCGCACCACTTCACGCTCACCGACGACGCACTGTTGGGCTTCGACCCGGTCTTCAAGGTGAGCCCACCGCTGCGGCCGGAAGGGGACGTGGCGGCGGTGCGGGCCGCCCTGGCCGATGGCACCGTCGACGCCATCGCCACCGACCATGCACCACATCCGCCAGAGGCGAAAGACCGACCCATCGACGAGGCCCCACCGGGGATGGTGGGCCTCGAGACGGCACTTGCCCTGGCCATGACCGAGCTGGAGGTCCCCCTGCACCGCGTCCTTGCCCTCCTGAGCTGGCAGCCGGCGGCCATCGCCGGCCTCGCCCCCGACCACGGCGGTCCGATTGCTCCCGGCGCGGCGGCCAACCTGTGCGTCATCGACCCGGCCCGCCCGTGGGTCGTCGACCCGGCCGCGCTGGCGAGCCGCAGCCGGAACACCCCCTACGCCGGCCGGCGGCTGTCGGCCAAGGTCCGTCACACCGTGCTCGCCGGCGAGCCGGTGGTGGTGGACGGGCAGGCCCAGCGATGAGCCGGGGTCGACGCGCTCGCTCGGAGGCCTGCCTGGTGCTGGCCGACGGGACGCTCTTCGAGGGCGAGGCGATCGGCGCCGAGGTGCCCGCAGGCGTCACCGAGGGGGAGGCCGTGTTCAACACGGTGCTCTCCGGCTACCAGGAGGTCGTCACCGACCCGTCCTACGCCGGCCAGGTGATCGTCTTCACCGCCACCCACATCGGCAACTACGGCGTGAGCTCCGAGGACGACGAGTCGCCGCGGCCGGCATGCCGGGGTGTGGTCGTCCGCGACCTCTCCGAGCAGCCGAGCAACTGGCGCGCCACCGACGCGCTGGAGCACTTCCTGGTGGTCCACGGCGTCCCGGGCATCACGGGTGTGGACACCCGCCGGCTCACCCGGCACCTGCGCGACGCCGGAGCCATGCCGTGCGCCTTCGGGACGGCCGGGGAGCAGGAGGTGACCGAGGCGGCTCGTCGGGCGGTACCCACCGACGGGCGAGACCTCGTCTCCGAGGTGACGACCGGGGCGCCGGTCACCCGCGGGACCGGTCCCTGGCGGGTGGTCGCCTACGACTTCGGGATCAAAGAGACGATGGTCCGCCGTCTGGCCGCCTTTGCCACGGTGACGGTCGTCCCGGCCACGACGCCGGCCGAGCAGGTCCTCGAGCTCGAGCCTCACGGGGTCTTCCTCTCCAACGGTCCAGGCGACCCTGCTGCCCTCCCCGGTCCGACAGCGGAGGTGGCGGCGCTGCTCGAGGCGGGCGAGGTGCCCGTCTTCGGGATCTGCCTGGGTCATCAGTTGCTCGCTACCGCCCTGGGCGGCACCACCTTCAAGCTCCCCTTCGGGCACCACGGAGGCAACCATCCCGTGAAGAACCTGCGGACGGGGAGGGTCGAGATCACCTCCCAGAACCACAACTACGCGGTGGTAGCCGACTCGGTGCCCGCTGCCGACGTCACCCACGTCAACCTGAACGACGGGGTGGTCGAGGGCTTGGCGTGCCGCGACGTCCCCGCCTTCTCGGTGCAGTACCACCCCGAAGCGGCCCCGGGACCCCACGACGCCCGCTACCTGTTCGACGAGTTCGTCCGGGCCATGGAGCGTTCGGCACGAGGAGCGGCCTGATGCCCCGGCGCAGCGACCTCGAGTCGATCCTGGTCATCGGCTCGGGGCCCATCGTGATCGGGCAGGCCTGCGAGTTCGACTACTCGGGCACCCAGGCGTGCCGGGTGCTCCGTGCCGAGGGGTACCGGGTGGTCCTGGCCAACTCGAACCCGGCCACCATCATGACGGACCCGGCGACGGCCGACCGGACCTACGTCGAGCCACTCGACGTCGAGGTGCTCGCCGCCATCATCGAACGAGAGCGACCCGATGCCTTGCTCCCGACCCTCGGCGGCCAGACCGCGCTCAACCTGACCATGTCGCTCGTCGAGCACGGTGCGCTCGACGCCTTCGGTGTCGAGGTCATCGGCGCCAACGCCGAGGCCATCGCCACCGCCGAGGACCGGGAGCGGTTCAAGGCGGCGATGGAGGAGATCGGGCTCGGCGTCCCCCGTTCGGGGTTCGCCCACTCCCTCGACGAGGCGATGGCCATCGGCGAGGAGATCGGCTTCCCCATCATGGTCCGACCGAGCTACATCCTCGGCGGTGCCGGAACGGGGATCGCCCCCGATGCCCAGACGCTCGCCCGTCTCGCCGCCGAGGGTCTTGCTGCCTCACCGGTCCACGAAGTCCTCGTCGAGCGTTCGATCGCCGGCCAGAAGGAGTTCGAGCTCGAGGTCATGCGCGATGGGGCGGACAACTGTGTGGTCGTCTGCTCGATCGAGAACGTCGACCCGATGGGCGTCCACACCGGTGACTCCATCACCGTCGCGCCTGCCCAGACCCTCACCGACGTCGAGTACCAGGAGATGCGCGACGCCGCCTTCGCCTGCATTCGGCGTGTGGGCGTCGAGACAGGTGGCTCCAACGTGCAGTTCTCCGTCGATCCGGTGACGGGAGAGCAGTTGGTCATCGAGATGAACCCCCGGGTGTCCCGCTCGTCCGCGCTTGCCTCCAAGGCGACCGGCTTCCCGATCGCCAAGATCGCCGCCCGGCTCGCCGTCGGCTACCGGCTCGACGAGGTGGTCAACGACATCACGGGTGCCACCCCGGCGTCCTTCGAGCCGACCATCGACTACGTCGTGACCAAGGTGCCCCGTTGGGCGTTCGAGAAGCTGCCTGGCTCGGCCGGCGTGCTCGGGACGCGCATGCAGTCGGTCGGCGAGGTGATGGCCATCGGGCGCACCTTCCCCGAGTCGTTGCAGAAGGCCCTCCGATCGTTGGAACAGGGCCGGGCCGGGCTCAACGCCGATGCCGCCGAGGTCGTCGTCGACGCCGTGCCGGTCAGCGAGCTCCTCGAGCAGGTGCGGGTGGCCACGCCCGAGCGCATCTTCGCCGTCGAGTCGCTCCTCCGCCGAGGCGTGTCGGTCGAACAGGTGGCGGCGGCGACCGGTATCGACCCGTGGTTCGTCGGCCAGGTCGCCATCGTGAGCGACGAACGGATGGCCCTCGGCCTCAAAGTGGCCCTGGGCGTCGGGCCCGGCGACCTCGACCGGCGGGCCTGGCGCCGGCTGAGACGCCTGGGGTTCTCCGACGAGCAGCTCGCCTACTGCTTCGGTGACGGCGTGACGGCGGGTGACGTGCGGCGGGCCCGGCTTGCTGCCGGCGTGGGCACCACCTTCAAGACGGTGGACACCTGTGGTGCCGAGTTCGAGGCGCACACGCCGTACCACTACGGGACCACCGAGGACGAGGACGAGGTACGCCCCTCCAGCCGGCCGCGGGTGGTGATCCTCGGATCGGGGCCGAACCGGATCGGCCAGGGCATCGAGTTCGACTACTGCTGCGTCCACGCCTCGCTGGCCTTGCGAGCGGCGGGGTTCGAGACGGTGATGGTGAACTGCAACCCCGAGACCGTCTCGACCGACTACGACACCTCGGACCGGTTGTACTTCGAACCGCTCACCGACGAGGACCTGACCAACGTGCTGGACGCCGAACGGAGCGCCTCGGAGGGCGACGGTCGGCTGATCGGGGTGATCGTCAGCCTGGGAGGCCAGACGCCGCTCAAGCTGGCCGGGAGCCTCCCCGAGGAGCTGGTGCTCGGGACCGCCCCGAGCTCGATCGACCTGGCCGAAGACCGTGAGCAGTGGAACGCCCTGTGCCGACGGCTCGGCATCCTCCAGCCGCCCGGGGGCACGGCGACCACGCCCGAAGGGGCGCGTGCCGTTGCCGCCGAGGTCGGCTATCCGGTGCTGGTCCGGCCCTCCTACGTCCTCGGCGGTCGGGCGATGGAGATCGTCTACGACGACGCCCGCCTGGTCGAGGCCGTCGAGGCCATGGTCGCGGCGGGCGGGTCGCTGCACCGGGAGGGTGGGGTGACGGCGGAGCGCCCGGTGCTGGTGGACCGCTTCCTCGAGGACGCCGTCGAAGTCGACGTCGACGCCGTGCGCGACGCCACCGGTGCCGTGCTGATCTGCGGGGTGATGGAGCACGTCGAAGAGGCCGGCGTGCACTCGGGGGACTCGGCGTGCGCACTACCTCCCCAGACGCTCTCCGAGGACGCGCTGGCCACCATCGAGGTGCACGTCCGTTCGATCGCCGAGGCGCTCCAGGTGCGCGGCCTGCTGAACGTCCAGTTCGCCGTGAAGGACGACGACGTCTACGTGCTCGAGGCCAACCCTCGGGCCAGCCGGACCGTCCCCTTCGTCGCCAAGGCGACGGGTGTGCCCGTCGCCATGGTGGCGGCTCGAGTGATGGTGGGTGCCACCCTCGACG
Organism: Actinomycetes bacterium; assembly: GCA_021798955.1. Classification (GTDB taxonomy): domain Bacteria; phylum Actinomycetota; class Acidimicrobiia; order Acidimicrobiales; family RAAP-2; genus JAJZJT01. The sequence goes on along the minus strand of JAJZBK010000006.1, from coordinate 15,714 downwards.
AGCTCCGGGCCGAGGGGCTGCTCCGGCCCCCGGCCACCGGCCACGTGGCCGTCAAGGAGGCGGTCCTGCCGTTCAACCGGTTCCCTGGGGTGGACACGCTGCTCGGCCCCGAGATGCGCTCGACCGGTGAGGTGATGGGTATCGACCGCACGTTCGGCCTGGCCTTCGCCAAGAGCCAGTTGGCGGCGGGCAGCAGGTTGCCGGACGCCGGCGCGGTCTTCTTGTCGCTGGCCGACCGCGACAAGCCGGCCGGTGTAGAGGTGGCCCGGCGCTTCTCGGAGCTGGGGTTCTCCCTGGTGGCTACCGCCGGCACGGCGGCCGCGCTCGAGGACGCTGCCGTCGCGGTCGAGACGGTGGTCGCCAAGGTGGGCGACCCCTCCGGCGCCGACGCCGTCGAGCTGATCGCCTCGGGCAAGGTGCAGCTGGTGGTCAACACGCCTCGGGGCCGCGGGCCGCGAGCTGACGGGCTGCACATCCGTGCTGCTGCCCTTGCCCATCAGGTACCGTGCCTCACCACGCTGCCCGCCGCCCGCGCCGCGGCGGCGGGGATCGGTGACCGCCGACGCCATCCGCTGTCGGTGCGGTCCCTGCAGGAGCACCATGGGGAGTGAGCGCCGAGCGACTGGGGCAGTGGTGTGATGAGCGTCCCGGCGGGCCGATGAGCCCTCGGTGGGGCTGGTCGAGGCGGGAACGTGGCGCCGCGCCGACGGGGGACGTCGACCTCACGACGGCGGTCGGCTCGGTCACTCTGCCGAACCCCGTGCTCGCGGCGTCGGGTACTGCCGGGCACGCCGACGAGCTGGGCGCCTACGTGGCCCTGGACCGGCTGGGGGCCGTCGTGGTCAAGTCGCTCGCCTCCGAGCCCTGGCCCGGCAACCCCGCACCGCGGGTCCGCGAGACCCACGGCGGGATGCTCAACAGCGTCGGGCTGCAGGGCCCCGGCATCGAGGCCTGGCTGGGCCGCGACCTCGGCCGCCTGCTCGCCAGTGGGGCGCGGGTGGTGGTGAGCGTGTGGGGGCGGACCGTGGCCGACTTCGAGTCGGTCGCCCGGCGGCTGGCCGACGGGCTGCCGGCTGCCACCGGTCCGGGAGCGGTCGTGGCGATCGAGGTCAACGTCAGCTGTCCGAACGTCGAGGACCGGAGGCGGATGTTCGCCCACTCGCCAACGGCGACGGCCGAGGCGGTCGCCGCCGTGGGAGCGGGTTGTCCCATGCTGCCGCGGTGGGCGAAGCTCAGCCCGAACGTGGCCGACCTGGTCGAGGTGGCAGGAGCCGCCTACGGCGCCGGTGCCGAGGGGGTCACGCTGGTCAACACTCTGCTTGGACTGGCGGTGGACGTGGAGCACCGGCGGATCGCGCTGGGGTCGGGGCCGGCCGGTGGTGGCCTGTCGGGGCCGGCTGTGCTCCCGGTGGCCGTTCGGTCGGTCTTCGACGTCCGAGCCGCCTATCCCGATGGCGGCATCGTCGGCGTAGGCGGGGTCAGCGACGTCGCCGACGCATTGCAACTGGTCATGGCCGGTGCGGACGCGGTCGCCGTCGGGACGGCGACGCTGCGCGACCCCAGGGCGACCGAACGGCTCGTCGACGGCCTCGCACGGTGGTGCCGGGCCGAGGGGGTCCGGTCGCTCGACGAGCTGCGAGGCGTCGTCCATGGGTGACGGGCTCCGGGGGGCGTCCTCGGGCAGCGCCGACGGGGCAGGGGCGTCCTCGGGCAGCGCCGTCGGGGCGGGGTTCGCCGCCCGGGTCGCCGCCGCGGTGGCCGTCACCGGCCCGCTGTGCGTGGGCATCGACCCGTCCCCCTTCCTGCTCCGGCAGTGGGGGCTCGAGGACGACGGGGCAGGGCTGGAGGCCTTCGGCCGGAGCGTCGTCGAGGCCCTCGTCGGCGTGGTGGCGGTGGTCAAGCCGCAGGTGGCGTTCTTCGAGCGGTTGGGGTCGGCCGGTTACCGGGCGCTCGAGGGGGTGCTGGAGGCTGCCCGTCACGCGGGCCTGTTGGTGGTGGCCGACGCCAAGCGGGGAGACATCGGGTCGACCGCCGAAGCCTACGCCGCGGCATGGCTCGACCCGGCGAGCCCGTTGGCCGCCGACGCGGTGACGGCCGTTCCCTATCTGGGCATGGGCGCGCTCGAGCCGCTGTTCGGTCGGGCCAGCGAGACGGGACGAGGCGTGATCGTGGTGGCCCGCAGCTCGAACCCCGAGGGCGCCGGGGTGCAGTCGGCTCGGACGGTGGACGGCACGAGCCTCGGGGACTCGGTGCTGGCTGCAGTGGCGTCGGCCAACGTCAGTGGCCGCTATCGCCCGGGCACGGTGGGTGCCGTGGTCGGGGCCACGCTCGAGCCCTCGGCCTTCGACCTCACAAGGGTGGGCGGCGTCCTGCTGCTGCCAGGAGTCGGCGCCCAGGGGGCGACGGCAGCCTCCGTCGCCCGGCTCGTTGCCGGTTGTCCGATGGGGACGGTCCTGCCGAGCAGCTCACGTGCCATCCTCGGAGCCGGGCCCGACCTGAGCCGAGTGCGAGAGGCGGCACGGTCCGCCCAGGGCGCGCTGACTGCCGCCATGGGCTGAGCAGCGGGGCGGGCTCGGTCTGGGGCGGCGCGACGGGGCACGCGGGACCGCCGTGGGCGGCGCGGCGGAGGTGGGCTCCGGCGCAGACGAGGTGCCGGCCCGGACGCGACCGTCCCCCGGCGGTTGGCCGGGGGACGGTCGGCGACGGGTCGGATCGGACCCGCGGCGTGGAGCGTCAGACGTTGCCGATCAGCGGGCCCACCCAGGCACACGACGGCTGGAACGACGGGTTGTCGGCCCCGAGGGCGTTGGCGACGTCCTGGAGGGCGTTCGAGTCGTACGGGATCGAGAGGTGGTCGCTGTGGTCCTGCGAGCACTGGTTCTGCAGCACGATGTTCTGCACGTTCGGCCCGGACAGGAAGGCGTTGGTGTACGGCGTCACCACCTCGTCGTAGCGGGTCTCGATCACCACGTAGTGGACGCCGGGCCTCGTGCCCCCTCCGGCGTTGAGGGCATTGAGGAAGGACGAGCCCTGGAGCTGCTGGTCACACGCCTGGCAGAACGGCGAGACCAGCGAGGTGGCGATGCCGAGGCCGCCGAGCGAGCTCACGAGGTTCTCGATGCCGTCGAGCGTCGTCCCGTAGTTGGACGGGGCGAGGGCCACCAGCTCGTGCACGTAGGCGGCACCACCCAGGTCGTTGATGTAGTAGCGGGGCATCATGCCGCCCTGCGACCAGCCCACGATGTCCACCTGGTGGGCACCGGTGACCGACCGGACGTGGTTGACGAAGGAGCTGAGCTGGGCGGCCGAGTTGGCGATGTTGCCCATGGCGTTGAACATCGACGGCCAGATGGTCTGGCCGTAGTTGAAGGCGTAGACGCAGTAGCCCTGCTCGGCGAGGTAGGGCGAGATGGCGCCGAAGCTGTTGTACATGCTGGAGAAGGTGCCTTCCGACAGCACGACCGGATAGGGGTGCTGGGCCGAGGGGATGCACCCGGTGTTGGCCCCGGGCGGCGAGGCGTACCAATTCCAGACCAACGTCGAGCTGAGGAACGTCGAGGCCTCGCCGGGCAGCGAGGTCGTTGCCGAGGCGGGCGTCGCCGGAGCCACGACGGCCAGCGTGCACGCCAGGGCGATGCCGACCGGGACGACCGCGCCGAAGGCGCGTCTGAACAGACTGCTTCTCATCTGGTCTCCCCCCTTAGGAGCACCGTCGCCGGCTGTCGGTGACGGTGGTTACGTTGTAGTCACAAACCACGTTCGGCGTCAAGCATCGCGCCTGGTGTCACGGTCGAGGTGAGCTCCCCGGCTTGCCCGAGGGCAGCTCGTGGTGGGCCGACGGCTGGTCGACTCCGGGCACCGGCGAGGCGCTATCGTCGGGGCCATGTCGCAGCCTCCTGCACTCACCCCCGAGCAACGCCAGGCCGCCCTGGCGAAGGCGGCTCAGGTCCGCCGGGAGCGGGCCGAGGTCAAAGAGAAGCTCAAACTGGGCTCGATGACCTTGGCGGAGCTGCTGGACGCCGCCGACGAGAGCGAGGTGGTGGGCAAGATGAAGGTGCTCTCCGTGCTCGAGTCGCTCCCCGGGCTGGGCAAGGTGAAGGCGCGTCGGATGATGGAGACCGTCGGCATCAGCGAGAGCCGACGGCTGCAAGGGCTCGGGAGCAACCAGCGCGAAGCGCTCCTGCGCGAGACGGCGCGCTGAAGGTCTCGCCGTCCCCCGGGGGCGGTGTCGAGCGCGTGCCGCTGGTCGTCGTGCTGTTCGGCCCCGGCGGGGCCGGCAAGGGCACGGTGGCGGCCCGGCTGGTGGCGGCCGACCCCTCGCTGTGGCTGAGCCGGTCGTGGACGACTCGGGCACGCCGTCCCGAAGAGGCCGAGGACGCCTACGTCTTCGTCAGCCGGGACGCCTTCGAGGCCCACGCCCGGGCGGGCGGGTTCGTGGAGTGGGCCGAGTTCTTGGGGAACCTCTACGGCACACCGGTCCCTCACCCGCCACCAGGCTGTGACGTCCTGCTCGAGATCGACGTGCAGGGAGCCACCCAGGTGCGCAGGCAGCGCCCCGACGCGCTGCTGGTCCTCCTGGCCCCGCCGTCACCCGAGGTGCAGGCAGCGAGGTTGCGGGGCCGAGGGGACTCCGAGGAGCACGTCGCCCGACGTCTGGCCGCTGGTGCCGAGGAGCTGGCGGTGGGGAGGACGCTTGCCGACGCCGTCGTGGTCAACGACGACCTCGACCGGGCGGTGGCGGAGATCGCCGGTATAGTGGAACGCCGCCGCCGACTAGGTCGGACGGCGAACGTGGCTGCGCCCTCGGGCGCCTCGCCGCCGGAGGGCGCGTAGCGTCGAGGTGGTCGAGGGGGATGGTCCCAGCCTGCACCGGACTGGCCCGGAGTGGACCGAGCCGGCCCGGACCCGAGGAACCCCGACCGAGAGGACCACGATGGCCGAGCACGAGAGCACGCTGATGGACCCTCCCATCGAGGACCTCCTCGACAAGGTGGACTCGAAGTTCACCCTCGTCGCGCTGGCGTCGCGCCGTGCCCGCCAAGTCAACAGCTACTACCACTCGCTCGGGGAAGGGATGGGGGCCATCGTCCCCCCGCAGGTGGCCTCGGTGTCGGGCAAGCCGCTGTCGATCGCCCTCGAGGAGGTCGCCGAGGGAAAGGCGACCTACGTGCGCCCCGATCCCTCGGAGGTGGCGGCTGAGGCGGAGGCCGACGACGCGTCGGGAGCGGAGGCACCAGACGCGTCGGACGCGTCGGACGCCGAACCGGCCGGTTCGGGCGCCTAGGCGCGTCGGGACGACCACCGCCACCGGCATGGCAGTCCAGCGCGGCACCGAGCCGCCCTTCGTGGTGCTCGGCGTCGGTGCCGGGATCGCCGCCTACAAAGCGGTCGAGGTTTGCCGACGGCTCGTCGACGCCGGCATGCACGTGGCCCCGGTGCTGACCGAGCAGGCGCAGCGCTTCGTCGGCCGGACGACCTTTGACGCGCTCGCCTCGGAGCCGGCGCGGGTGTCAGTGTGGGAGGGCGACGCCCCGATCGCCCACACGCGCCTCGGGCAGCTCGCCGACGTGGTGGTCGTGGCCCCGGCGACCGCCGACGTGCTGGGTCGGGCCGCCGCCGGGCTGGCCGACGACCTGCTCACGACCACCCTGGTGGCGACCCGCGCCGTCGTCGTGTTGTGCCCGGCCATGCACACCGAGATGTGGGAGCACCCGGCGGTGCAGGACAACCTGGCGGTCCTGAGGCGCCGGGGTGCCGTGGTGGTCCCGCCCGAGACGGGTCGCTTGGCCGGGGGGGACGTGGGGGCCGGGCGGCTGGCGGACCCCGAGCGGATCGTCGACGCCGTCGTCCAAGTGTTGGCCAGTCGAGCGCGTTCGGGCCCAGCCGGCGACCTGGCCGGGCGACGGGTCCTCGTCACTGCCGGAGGGACCCGCGAGCCGATCGACCCGGTCCGGGTCATCACCAATCGCTCCTCCGGCAAGCAGGGCCACGCCGTCGCCGAGGCGGCTCGCCGCCGGGGGGCAGAGGTCGTGCTGGTGACGACCACGTCGCTGCCCGTGCCGGCGGGCATCGAGGTCGTCCGGGTGGAGACGGCCGCCGAGCTCGAGACGGCGGTGGCCGACCGCGTGGGCGCCGACGGCGAGGGTGTCGATGTGGTGGTCATGGCGGCCGCCGTGGCGGACTTCCGCCCCGTGGCCACCGCCTCCTCCAAGCTGCACAAGGTGGACGGTCCGCCGTCGATCGTCCTCGAGCCGACACCGGACATCTTGACGGGCGTGGCCTCCCGTCGCCGCCCCGGCCAGGTGCTGGTGGGCTTCGCTGCCGAGACGGACGACCTTGTGGAGCGGGCCCGTGCCAAGCTGGTGGCGAAGGGCGTCGACCTGGTGGTGGCCAACGACGTCTCGGCACCCGGGGTCGGCTTCGACCACGACACCAACGCGGTCAGCATCCTCGGCGCCGACGGGACGGTCACCGAGGTGCCACTGACGTCCAAGGGTGCGGTGGCCGACGCCATCCTCGATAGGGTGGTCGCACTGCTGGCGAGCCGATGAACGCCGGCGGGTGGGCAAGCACCCCGGCCCGCGGTGGGACCGGGTTGCCCTGGCTGGCCCGTCGGCTCCGGGGCAGGGAGGTCGCGACGGTGACCTCTGCCCGGACGAGCCCGACAGCCCGAGCCCACCACGCTGGCCACCGCCACGCCGCCCCGTCGTCGGGGTCGGTGGCAACGACAGACGCAGCACGAGAACGGAGCTACCTGTGAGCACTCGCTGGACCTTCACGTCGGAGTCGGTGACAGAAGGCCATCCCGACAAGATGGCCGACCAGATCTCCGACGCCGTCCTCGATGCCTTGCTCGCCGAGGACCCCAACAGCCGGGTGGCCTGCGAGACGCTGCTCACGACCGGCCTCGTGCTGGTGGCAGGGGAGATCACGACCTCGACCTACGTCGACATCCCGACACTCGTGCGCCGCGTCGTCCTCGACATCGGCTACGACGACGACGCCTACGGGATCAACGGCAAGACCTGTGGCGTCATGGTCGCCCTCGACGAACAGTCGCCCGACATCGGCCAGGGCGTCGACCGTGCCCTCGAGGTGCGTGCCGGAACGGGTGGTGAAGACGAGCTGAACGCCCAGGGCGCTGGCGACCAGGGGATGATGTTCGGCTACGCCTGCGACGAGACGCCGGACCTCATGCCCCTGCCCATCTGGCTGGCCCACCGGCTGGCCCAGCGGCTGGCCCAGGTCCGTCGGGTGGGCGTCCTGCCCTACCTGCGTCCCGACGGAAAGACCCAGGTCAGCGTCACCTACGAGGACGGACGACCGGTCTCGCTCGACACCGTGCTGATCTCGACCCAGCACGACCCCGGCATCGACATCGAGACCCTCCTGCTTCCCGACTTGCGTGACAACGTGGTCAACCCCCTGCTGCCGGCCGACCTCGACACCGACGGGCTGCGGCTCCTCGCCAACCCGACCGGCGTCTTCGAGATCGGTGGCCCCCATGCCGACACCGGGCTGACCGGCCGCAAGATCATCGTCGACACCTACGGTGGCATGGCCCGTCACGGCGGAGGCGCCTTCTCGGGCAAGGACCCCTCCAAGGTCGACCGCTCGGCCGCCTACGCCGCTCGCTGGGTGGCCAAGCACGTGGTGGCGGCCGGAGCAGCGACGCGTTGCGAGATCCAGGTGGCCTACGCCATCGGTGTGGCTCGCCCGGTCTCGTTGCTGGTCGAGACCTTCGGGACGGAGCGGGTGGACCCGACGGCCATCTCCAAGGCCGTCGAGGAGATCTTCGACCTTCGGCCCGCCGCCATCGTGCGCGCGCTCGACCTGAAGCGCCCGATCTACCGCAAGACTGCCGCGTACGGGCACTTCGGCCGGTCCGACAAGGAGTTCACCTGGGAGGACACCCCCCGGGTGGACGACTTGAAGCAGGCACTCGGCCTCTGAGCGATCGACTCGATCTCGTTGGTGCCCCAAACGAGGGGGGTGCTCCCGACGGGCGACCGGCCCGGCGAGTGGTCGGTGTCATCGTGGACGTCGCCGCCCTAGGGAGGGCGTTTGACTACTCGGTCCCGCCGGACCTGGACGGCTCCGTCGAGATCGGGACACCCGTCCGAGTGGAGCTCCACGGTCGCCGCGTGCGGGGCTGGGTGGTCGCCGACCACGTCGAGCCGCCAGCAGGGATCGAGCCGAAGCCCATCCTGGCGGCACGCGGCGTGGGGCCGCCTGCGGACGTGGTGGCGCTCGCTGCCTGGGCGTCGTGGCGGTGGGCCGGACCGGTGTCGAGCTTCCTCGCCACGGCGACCGCTCCCCGGGTCGTACGGGCCCGACAGGTCGCCTCGGCTCAGCGCCACTCGGTGGTCGCCTCGCCGGGTGGGGGAGCGGTCGACGTCGTCGACCAGGCGCTCGCGGTGCCGAGCGACCGACCGGCGGTGGTGCGATTGGCTCCGACCTTCGACGGCGCTCGTGTCGTCCTCGAGGTGCTCCACCGGTTGGGCCCGACTGGGGCGCTCGTGCTGGTGCCGTCGCGCCGGCAGGCCGAGGTCCTCGTCGGCCGGCTGCGGGCTGCCGGTGCCCCGAGCGCGCTCCTGCCAGACGACTGGGCGGTTGCCCGTGGCGGGAGCGCCGTGGCGGTGGGGGTCCGTGGTGCGGCGTGGGCACCGTTGCCGGCCGTACGGGTTGTCGTGGTCCTCGACGCCCACGACGAGGCGTACCGTGAAGAGCGGGCACCCACCTGGTCTGCGGTCGACGTTGCTGTCGAGCGCGGCCGGCGGGCTGGGGCCCCGGTCGTGCTCGTGACGCCCTGTCCGACGGTGGAGCTCACCGAGCGGGCGCGCGTGGTGGTCACGCCCCGGACGGTCGAGCGCCGGGGTTGGCCCGAGGTCGTCGTGGTCGACCGGGTCGGCGACGACCCGCGCACCGGGCTGTTCTCGGAGCGCCTGGTGGCCGAGGCGCGCGCCGTCCTCGCCGACCCCGGTGGCCGAGTGGTCTGCGTGCTCAATCGGCGGGGGCGGGCTCGGCTGCTGGCTTGTTCTGCCTGCGGTGCGGTGGCGGCCTGCACGCGCTGCGGGGGTGCCATGGAGCTGGGGGCGTCGTCGGACGTCCTCGAGTGCCGGCGGTGCGGAGAGCAACGGCCGGTCCTGTGCGCCCGGTGCGACTCCAGCCGCCTCAAGCTCTTGCGTCCCGGGGTGGCGCGTGCCGCCGACGAGCTCGGTCGGCTGCTCGGTCAGCCCGTGCACGAGGAGGCGGGACCACCGGGCGCGGCCAGCGCCCACTCGGTTGCCGGTGACGGCTCCCGACCGGACGTCGGCCCCCCGGCCCGGGTGGTCGTCGGGACCACGGCGGCCCTGTACCGGTCGGGGCCGGCCAATCTGGTGGCTTTCCTCGACTTCGACCAGCACCTGTTGGCGCGTCGGTTCACGGCAGCCGAGGAAGCGCTGGCACTCCTCGTCCGGGCAGGACGGCTGGTCGGCGGTCGGGGGGGTCCGGGGCGCGTGCTCGCCCAGACCCGCCTTGGCGACCACCAGGTCTTCGAGGCGGCCCGACGGGGCGATCCGAGCGTCGTCTCCGAGCACCAGCGGGCCGTGCGGCGGGCGCTCGACCTCCCTCCCTTCGCCGCTCTCGCTACCCTCGACGGTCCGGGGACTACCGCGCTGGCCACCGCGCTGGCCACCGTCCCGGGCGTTGCCGTCTCGACCTTCGACGGGGACCGGGTCGCCGTGCGGGCGGCCGACCACGTGGTGCTGTGCGACGCGTTGGCCAGGGCGGGCCGTCCGGGCGGAAAGGTACGGGTGGCCGTGGACGCCACCGACCTCTGAGTACCGGTGCAGGGGCCCCGCCGGGCCGGGCTACCGGGGGACGGCCGGGCTACCCGGGGACGGCTGGGCGGTCAGCCCACCGTCACGAGGTGCCGGCAGGGATCGTCAGCTCGAAGTCGGCACCGCCACCGGGTGCGTCGCGGTAGCGCAGGTCTCCTCCGTGGGCCCGAGCGAGGCCGCGAGCCAGGTAGAGCCCGAGGCCGGTGCCGGGCCGACTGGAGCCGAGCCGTGAGAACTTGCGGAACAAGCTGCCGACTTGGTCGGGAGCAACACCCGGACCCCGGTCGCGGACGTTCACGGTCACCCAGGGGACGTGACTGGTCACCACGAGGTCGATCGGCGTCGCACCGGGGGCGAACTTCGCGGCGTTGACGAGCAGGTTGGTCACGATCTGGCGGAGGCGCCCGGCGTCGCCGACGACGTCCGCCCGACCCGGAACGACGAGCCGGAGCGGATGGTCGCCGAGGGTGTGACGGAGGTCCTCGCACAGCTGGCCCACGAGGCCGGAGAGGTCGACGAGGTCGTGGTCGATCCGGAGCGTCCCGGTGTCGACGGCCCGGGCATCGACCAGGGAGTCGACCATCGCCGTCATCTCCTCGGCTTGACGCACGATGGCCTCGACCGCCGAACGTCGGCTCTCGTCCTCGCCATCGAGGTCCTGGGCCAGCAGCTGGGCGAAGCCGTGGATGACGTGGATCGGCGTGCGCAGCTCGTGGGACAGCACGACGAGGGCATCGTGGAGCTCGGTGACGGAATGGACCCCGTCAGGGGAGGGCTCGGGTGGCCGACCACCCGCGTCGTCGCCGGGAGGCAGTCCGGTTCCCGGGTCGGCGCCCGACGGGCCGGTCGGCGAGGTGGTGGTCGGGCCCGCTCCGTGCGCTCGGATGGCGTGGTCCGTGGTGTCGTCGGACAGCCGCAAGCGGTAGGCACCCCGGGCGCTCGCCTCGAGGATGCCCTCGATCAGGTCGCCGGGCACGGGCCGGCTCCACAGGAACCCCTGGGTGAGCCGGCACCCCATGGCCAGCAGCCGCCGGCACTGTTCCTCGGTCTCGACGCCCTCGGCGATGAGGGTGAAGCCGAGGTGCGTCCCGAGGTCGACGACAGCGTCGACGACGAGTGCGTCCTCTGGGCAGGTGGTCAACCCGGCGACGAAGGACTGGTCGATCTTGAGGACGTCGATGGCGATGGTGCGGATCTGCGACAACGAGGAGTAGCCCGTCCCGAAGTCGTCGAGGGCGACCCGGACGCCGAGCGCGCGCGCTGCCCGCAGGGTCTCGGCAGCCTGCTCCGCGTCTCCGAGCAGGGCGCTCTCGGTGATCTCGAGGCAGAGCTGTGAGGGCGCTGCGGTGAGATGTGCCAAGGCCTCGACCAGGGTGTCGAGCAGGGTCGGGTCGTCGAGCTGGCGAGCCGAGACGTTGACAGCCATCTCGATCGCGAGATCGGGATGGGCCCGGTGGAGCTGGTCGAGCCGGCGCACCGCAGTCGTGAGCACCCAGGCACCGAGCGGCCGGATGAGGCCAGTCTCCTCGGCGGCGCCGATGAAACGGTCGGGCCCGAGGAGGCCGTCCTCGGGGTGGAGCCACCGGACCAGGGCCTCGAAGCCACGGACCCGGCCGGTGGCGACCTCCACGATCGGCTGGTAGTGCAGCCGGAACTGCCGCTCCTCGATGGCCACCCGGAGTGCCGCTTCGAGGTGGGACCGTGACAGGACACGCCCCTTCAATGGGTGGTCGAACACCACCGAGCGGTGGCCGCCCGATCGGCTTGCTTCGCGTAGCGCCGTCTCGGCATGGGAGAGGAGGTCCGATCCGTGGGCCGACGTGCCGAGGACGATGCCGGTCGAGGCGGTGGGATGGAGGTCGAGCGAGAACTCGTCGACGGCCGCCACGACCGCCGAGGCAAGGCGGTCGGCCACGAAGTGGGCCGCCGGCAAGTCGTCGACACCGTCGGCGACGAGGGCAAAGGTGTCGCCCCCGATCCGAGCGAGGAGGTGGAGCCCGTCCTCGGGCACCACGGCGGCCAGGGACTCGGCCACTCGGCGCAGCACGGCGTCCCCGGTCGACTGTCCGTAGCCCTCGTTGATGCGACTGAAGTGGTCGAGGCCGACCGCGACGACGGCGACGGCCGACAGCCGTCCCCGGCAGGCCAGGTGGTCGAGCGCGCTGCACAGCGTCGGTCGGTCGGCCAGACCGGTCAGCTCGTCCCGGCGCGCCTGGTCGACGGTCAGGTCACCGGAGGGCGGCCCCGTCAGGCTCGGCGGCTGTGCAGGGCGCTCCAGGCCGCCCCGTCTCGAGGCGGACCTCCTGAGGGCTCGACGCACCATTGCCACCGAGCGCAGGTCGGTGCCGGCCGAGACGACCGGGAGCGTGATGACCGGCACGGAGGCCTCGACTGCTTCGAGCATCTGTGCACCGCGGCCGACGCGGTGGTCGAGGAGGCGGGGCGACAGGAGCGTCGCCGCCGGCAGCTCCTCCCCGTAGGCGACGAGGGCGTCGGCGATCGAGGACACGATCAGCTCACGGACCGGCTGGGGCCGCTCGTGCCGGTCGTGGGCTGCCGTGCGGAGCACCAGGCGAGCCCGGGCGATCTCGCGCTCCTCGAGGGCGACGATGAGCACGAGCGGAGCATCGGGACCAGGGGAAGGTGGCGCTGGGGCCACCGTAGACGTCGTTCCCTCCACCGGTGCCGAGGTTCCGAGATCGCGCCTCGCGCGGGTGCCGTCCCCGGCGACACCGCGGTGCTCGCCACCGTGCCGTCGGGACTCGTGCCCCGTTGGGTCTCGGTACAGCTCCTCCACTGGCGCGGGCTTCTCCATCGCTGCGGGCTCCTCCACCGGCGCAGGCCGTCCGTGCCGAACGGGGCCACGCCAGCGCTCCGGCTCCATCATCGGCCACGTAGTGCCGTGGCCGTAGACCCACACGTGGCGTTCGCCATGGCCCATCTGTGTCATCTCCGCTACGGTGCGCGTCCGACATGACGCGTTTGTGTCACAGGGATGGTCAGCATGAGCCTTGGCGGGGAGGGCCGATCGGCCGACCATGGTGTCGGTGGCGAAGGTCGGGCCGCGCTGGCCGCGGGTGGACGATCCCCAGCATGGCGGCGGGCTCAGGTCGCCCGGAGCGAGGGACGGGTGGCCGCCGGGAGCCGTCTGGCGGTGGCCGCACGCGGGGGAGACGGAGACGAGGGCAGCATGACCGATCGCGGTGGGCAGACGGGTGTGGTGCGGGGGGGGAGCGTGATCGTCGACGACGACCGTCGCATCGTCTCGGTGAGCCCGGGTCTCGCCCGGCTCCTCGGCCACGAGCCCGCTGAGATGGTCGGGCACACCACCCTCGAGTGGGTGGTGGGGGACCCGGACGCGATCGTGGCCGAGGAGGAGCAGCCGAGCACCGGGCCGTGGGCCGAGGTCAGTCGGCGCCGGTTGCAGTTGCAGCACCGGGACGGGTCGATGCTCTGGGTCCGTTCGACCAGGGCCCGCCTGGGGGAGGGTGGGGGCGGGGTCATCATCATCGACGACATCTCCGAGCAGGTCGAGGCCGAGGCGGTCCTCGCCAGCCAGGCGGCGCGCACCGCCTTCTTGTCGGAGCTCTCCGTGGCGCTGTCGGAGGCAGGCCCCGACGTTCGGGCGGTCCTCGACCGCCTGACCCGGGCCCTGGGCCGGTTCTACGACGCATGCTCGATCGCCCGCCTGGTCGGTGGCGACGGCGTGTACCGGGTGGCGGCCTCCTACGGTGCCGACGCCGAGCGCACCAGCCGACTGGTGGACCGCACGGGCGAGCTGACGGAGCTGGTGCCGTGGGTGAACGGCGTGCTCCGCTCGGGTCGGGCCCTGGCCGGCAGGGTTGACGACCTCGTTGCCGGTGCCAGCGAGGAGGTCGCCTCGCTGGTCGCCGATCTCGGCCTGTCGGGCGCCCTCACCCTCCCGCTCCTCGGTCCGGACGGACCGGTCGGACTGGTGGCCGTCGTGCGCTTTGGCCCCGGCGGTGCTGGCGACGCCGACCGGGTCGTGACCGACGGCGAGGCCCGTTGCGCCTTCACCTACGACGACGCCCATCGCGCCTTCACCCACGACGACGCTGTCTTCGCCGACCAGGTGGCCCGGCTGGCCTCGCTCGCGCTCGAGAACGCCCGGTTGGTGGCGGCCCTCGAGGCCCGCACCGAGGCGGCCGAGGAGGTGACCGAGGAGCTGCGGAGGGCGGTCCGTCTGCTGGGCTCGAGCATCGCTCAGCGACGTGCCCTGGTGCGACGCCTCGCCCGCGCTCAAGAGGACGAGCGAAGCCGGATCGCCGTCGAGATCCACGACGACTCGATCCAGGTCCTGACCGGTGTCGGGCTCAAGCTGCAACTGCTGCGCCGGCTGGTCTCCGGAGCGGCAGCGACGGACATCCTCGACGACCTCGAGCAAACGGTGGCCTCGGCGACCGATCGGCTGCGCCACGTGCTCTTCGACCTGCGTCCGCCGGCCCTCGAGCTGAAGGGCTTGGCCCTCTCGGTCGAGGAGCTCGCCGATCGCTTGCTTGCACCTTCCGGTTGCCAGGTGTCGGTGCGCTCGATGCTCGGCCGCCCCCCGTCGTCCCTGCAGGCCGCGGTGGTCTACCGGATCGCCAAGGAAGCGTTGACCAACGTGGCCCGGCATGCGCAGGCGGTGCGGGTCGACGTGGTCTTCGAGGACCGTTCGGGCGGGCTCCTGCTGCGGGTCAGCGACGACGGGGTCGGTTTCGACCCGGCGGTGACGGGTGACGACCGACGCTTCGGGCTCCCGCTCATGCGCGAACAAGCCGAGCTGGCCGAAGGATGGTTAACGCTTAGCTCGCAACCGGGCAGGGGGACGACGCTCGAGGCATGGGTCCCCGGTGGCGACAGCGAGGGAGGCGGCGACAGCGAGGGAGTCGGCACGCACGAGGGCGCCAGTGGCCAGGTGGGCGGGCGTTCGTCGGGGTCGTCTGCCGACTGAGGCGGCCCTGGTTGGCGCCAGGTCCGTGCGGTCTCGTCAGCGCTGGCCGGGATCGTTGAGGGTGACGATGCCCTCGCGGGCGGCGATGGCGACCGCTTCGAGCTTCGAGTGCGCGCCGAGCTTGGTCAAGATGTTGCGAACGTGGTTCCGAACGGTGTGGGGACTGAGCACCAGCTGCTCGACGATCTCGGTGGTCGAGGCACCCGTCGCCAACAGTCGGAGCACCTCCAGCTCGCGAGCGCTCAGGCCGTTAGGCGGCTGGCGGCGTCGGGAGAGCGTCGAGAGGAGGGCACCGAGCCGGTCAGTGGGGATCGCCATCTCGCCGGCGGCAGCGGCTCGGATGGCCCGCACGACCTCGTCGACCCGTCCGTCCTTTGTCACGAACCCCGCGCATCCCGCGTCCACGGCGGCAGCCAGCACCGAGTCGTCGCCCGCTCCGGTCAACAGGACCACCTGGATGTCCTCGTAGTGGTCACGAATGCGTCTCGCAGCGGTGACGCCGTCTCCGTCGGGGAGGCGGAAGTCCATCAGCACCACGTCGGGGTGGAGCTCGGACACGGCGTCGTGGGCGGCGGCGATCGTCGTCGCGTGCCCGACCGTCGCGATCCCGTCTTCCCCGTCGAGCAGGGCGAGGAGCCCTTGGGCCACCATCAGGTGGTCCTCGACCACGAGCACGGTGATCGGACGTTCCGTTGTCCCCGCGCCGTGGCTCCGAGGGGCCTGGCCGGGTGGGAGCGCCGAAGACATAACGCTCCCATTGTGCCCCAGGGTGCCCGGGCAGGAGCGAGGGGGCGGGAGGGCGCGCCGATAGCGCCGAGTGACGGTTCATCGGCGGGTGCCCGTAGAGTGGTGGCATGGCTCACTACACGGTGCGCACCTACGGCGATCCGGTCCTTCGCCAGCCGGCGGCCGACGTCGAGGAGTTCGACGGCGCGT
>JAJZBK010000023.1:20584-34221 GCA_021798955.1 Actinomycetes bacterium | reverse complement strand
ACGATCACGAGCAGCGATCACCGCTCGTCGTGGACCAGCGGTGCGTCTCCGCCCCTGCGGCTCCTCCACGGCACGCTCGGCCGCAGCACGTCGATCATCCAGCGCTGCGACTTTGACCAACTCCCTGCGCTTGCATGCCTGACGACAAGGTGCCTCAAAACGCACCAGTCTCGCAACCGGCGAAGAGCCGGCCTGACCCGCCTCCCTTTCGGCCGAACAAGGATCTCATCGGCTATATCGAGAAGGGCCAGAAGCCGCCCGTTCGGCCGGCTTCGCCGTCCGAGAAGCGATAGCCACCGCTTGCCCTGAGGGCTTCGTAGCAGGTCCTATCGGCCGGCGGTAGGTTGCCTTCCCCTTGGTCGCAGGGTGACGCCGGCGTCCTTCAAGGCACGCCGCACCGTGCTCGGCACTACCCACAGCTCGGCAGCTACCCAGTCCGCAGATCGCCCTTCGGCGTAGAGCTTCACGGCCCTTTCGACGTCGTCCTGTCGGAGCGCCCGGCGGTCCCGCTTGGGGACCCCGTGGCGCCTGACGTGCCCGAGGACCGTCGTCCGATTGATCCGGAACGATGCGGCCAGCTCCTCCACGGGGACACCCTGACGGTAGGCATCGACCAGCTCGGTCACCTCGTCTGGTCCGAGGCGTCGCTGGATCGGGAGCGTGGCAACGAGTGGGGCGGTCGGGCGGACAGGCGGTTCGCGTGGGCTCGGCCGTAGCACGGCCCCCAGCGGCGGCAGCTGGAGCACCGGCCCGTCTACCTGCGCAAACGCGTTACCACCGGTCGTTGAAGGTCGTCTTGTACGGTGACAAGGTAAGACCACGACGTGGTTGACGTGCATCTTCGTGACGGCACTGGGAACGAAGCGCGAACCGCTTGGTGCCTGACCGGCCGGTCAGACCGCGACGACATCGACCAATCCCCAGAGACGGTGGACGTCTTCCGGGTTGCGCGTGTAGATCGGGAGTTCTGCGGCACAAGCTGTTGCTGCAATCAGGAGATCCAATGCCCGAGCGCCACGCGCCTTGCGTTCGCTCGCTGCTTCGGCAGCGTAGATTGGCCATGGCAGCGAGCCGCCCCTCCGTCGACGGGGAGGGGACCGAACGCTGCTTCGGTTCGTTGCAGTCGGTCCTGCCGGTGCGCTTCTGCGATGGCTTGGGACCCAGGGCGCCGCGCCGGCTGGCAACCCGAGCCGTCCTGGTCTGGGCGCGCCCGGTACGGTGACGCCGACCCTCCGTTCGCTCGGCCGGGCGAGCAGGGGGCCGGTCCGACGATCGACGAGACGGGGAGCGTGCAGGTGAGCGACGCCATGACAGCCAAGACGACCACCATCACCGGACATGGCGGAGATGCCATCGAGGCCTACCTGGCCCACCCCGAGGAGGGCTCCTACGGCGGCGTCGTGGTCATCCACCACATGCCCGGCTACGACGACGCCACCAAGGAGATCGCTCGCAAGTTCGCCGCCCACGGCTACGCCGCTGTCATGCCCAACCTCTACAGCCGTGAGGCGCCGGGGGCGAGCCCGGACGACGCCGCCGCCACGGCTCGGGCCCAGGGTGGCGTTCCCGACGAGCGGCTGGTAGGCGATGTCGCCGGTGCCATCGAGGCCCTGCGAGCCCTGCCGGGTGCCAACGGCAAGGTGGCAACCATCGGCTACTGCTCGGGCGGTCGCCAGTCCTTCCTTGCCGCCGTCAGTCTCGATCTCGATGCCGCCGTCGACTGCTACGGGGCCTTCGTCGTCGGAACGCCGCCGGAGGGGTTCCCGCTCGCCGTGACACCGCTCGTCGACCGGGTCGGGGACCTCTCGTGCCCGCTGCTCGGCCTCTTCGGAGCCGAGGACCAGTTCCCCTCGCCAGAGCAGGTGGCCGAGCTCGAGGCGGCTCTGAAGGCAGCCGGAAAGCCGTACGAGTTCCACACCTACGAGGGGGCGGGCCACGCCTTCTTCGCCGTGGACCGACCGAGCTACCGTCCCGAGGCTGCGGTGGACGGGTGGAACCGCATCTGGGAGTTCTTCGGCCGCCACCTGTCCGCCTGAGAGGAAGGACCATGTGCACCTACCGAACCGAGAAGGTCGCCGTCAGTGGGAGTGGGAAGGGTCATGACGGGTGGTTCCCGGTGACCGAGGCCACCGTCTACTTCGACCATCCCGTCCACGCTCCCGCTGCGCATACCCTGAACGTCGATTTCCTCAATCCGGCCAGAGGGGCGGGCGCCCGGGTCGCCCTCGAGCTCGATCCGGAGGCAGCCAGGGCTGTGGCCGAGGTCATCCTCGCCACGCTCGATGGGCTGCCGAGCGGGCTCGTGACGAGCACTCCCTAAGAGCCGACTCCTTCCCGTCGGCCAGCCGCCCGGCCAGCCCGTCAGCCAGCCCGTCCGTCGGGCTCGACCGCCCTGTCGCCCTCGGGTTGTATGTCCTCGGGCCCGGGTGTGGCGCCGGCCACGGCGCGAGCAGCCAGCTCCGCCAGGTGCTCGGGGTCCCACGGCCGGGTGCTCATGGACTGGCTGGCCGTACCGAGCAGCGTCCCGTCTTCGGCGAACAGGTGTGCCTCGCCGTAGGCGAACCCGCCGGCGGCGTACTGGATCCAGCTGTCGCACAGGAGCCACTCGGTGGGGACCAGATGGCCGACCCGGAGGGTGTTGTCGAGGCTCCTGCTCATGGTGCGCTCGCCGAGGGCCTGCGAGACACCGCCGGTCACGTAGTCGCCCAGGATGGCGAGCGTGGCGGCCGACGGCTCGAGGTGGCCAGGGATGTGGAACCACCAGACGGAGTGGGGATCGGTAGCGTCGGGGTCGAGGTCCTCGAAGTCGCGTCCGGCTGCGAGGCGCTGCTCGACACGGGCGAAGATGGAGTCGCCCATGAACCTCGGCCACTCGCGGCCCGGGTAGGCGTGCGGGCCGTCCACCTGAGGGGGGGCGACGGTGGCGCCCGATCCTCGGGCGCCCTCGACCGGGTTGCCCAAGGCAGCGTTGACGGTGATGATGTCGCGGTCGCCATAGCGGCCGATGGCACGTGCCTGGGTCAGGTACTTGCCACTTGCCGTCAGCTCGACGTCCCAGCGCAGGACGCTGCCGGTGGGGGCGAACGACAGGTACTGGGCGCTGGCCCAGACGGCCGGCCGGTCCGCGGCGCCTTCCATGGCCACGATGCCGGCGGCCAGCCCACAGCCGCCGAAGAGGAACCGACCTGGGGTGGAGACGGCGGGCGTGACGGGGAGGAACCACCGGGTCGGGTCCGCGGTGGGCTCCATGCCGAGGAACTCTTGTGCGTCCACCGCTGCACCGTAGGACGTGGAGGAGACGAGGCTCAATTCCGTTGCTGCCCGCCGAGCTCGGCGCTCGGCCGTCCCGGGCCCGTCCCGGGCCCGCCCCGGAGCCGCCCCCCGGAGCCGCCCCGGACGGTCAGGAGGGGTGAGGTGCCTGACGCCAACCTCGCTCGAAGGGGAGCCGCCAGGTGCGAGGGGCGATGAGCTGGCCGATGGCTCCGGGGCCCCACGAGCCGGGCTGGTAGGGCTGGACGGGTGGCGGGTGCTCGAGCAGGGGGGTGGACAGCTCCCACAGCCGCTCGATGTCGGCCGCCGTCGTGAACAGCGTGTGGTCGCCGCTCATGGCGTCGTGGAGGAGCCGCTCGTAGGCCTCGAGGACGTCGGCTTCGGCCCCGGTCTCCTGGAGCGCGAACTGCAGGCTGAGCTTGTCGAGGCGCATGCCCGGACCGGGATGCTTGCCGTAGAAGGAGAGGGAGAGCCGTGTCGAGTCGGCCAGGTCGAAGGTCAGGTGGTCCGGCCCCTGTGTGCCGACCCCGGACCCGGGGGGGAACATGCTCTTGGGGGGCTCGCGGAAGGCGATCGAGATGATCCGGGCGCCCTCGGCCATCCGCTTGCCCGTCCGCAGGAAGAACGGGACGCCGGCCCAGCGCCAGTTGTCGATCTCGCAGCGGAGGGCGATGAACGTCTCGGTGTCCGAGCCTGGAGCCACCCCGTCGAGGTCGAGGTACCCGGCGTACTGCCCCCGTACCACCTGGCGGACGTCGAGGGAGCGCATCGACCGGAACACCTTGTTCTTCTCTTCTGAGATCGCCTTCGGCTCGAGCGCGGTGGGTGGCTCCATGGCCATGAAGGCGAGGATCTGGAACAGGTGAGTCACCACCATGTCGCGGAACGCGCCGGTGTGCTCGTAGAAGGAGGCTCGGTCGTCGACGCTCAGTGTCTCGGGCACGTCGATCTGGACGTGCTCGATGTGGTCGCGGTTCCAGATCGGTTCGAAGAGACCGTTGGCGAACCGGAAGGCCAGGATGTTGAGCGCTGCCTCCTTGCCGAGGAAGTGGTCGATCCGGAAGACCTGGGACTCGTCGAAGACCCGGTGGACGGTGTCGTTGAGAGCCCGTGCCGATGCGAGGTCGGTGCCGAAGGGCTTCTCCATGATCACGCGAGACCGCTCGGTGAGGTCGGCCTTGCCGAGCAGTTCGATCACCGACGCCGCCACGTTGGGTGGGATGCTCAGGTAGTGGAGGCGTCGGGGCGCGCCGCCGAGCCGTTGCTCGGCGTCGGAGACCGCCTGCAGCAGGGCGCCGACGCCGGCGCGCTGGGGGACGAAGCGCAGGACCTTCTGGAAGTCGTCACGCTCCTCGACGCTCACGTCACTCCGACCGAATTCGTCGAAGGCGGTCCGGGCGAAGGCGCGGAACCGCTCGTCATCGAGGTCGTCGAGCGACGTGCCGACGACCTGGCACTCGGGGAGCAGCCCGGCATGGCGCAGGTGGAGCAGGCCGGGGAGCAACTTGCGGCGCGCCAGGTCGCCGGTGGCGCCGAAGAGGACGATGACGTGCGGATCCAAGTCGGGCATGGAGCTCCTTTCGCCGTGGGCGCTCCGGATGTCGGGAGGCTCGACCCCGAACCTACCGGGACGGAGCGTCCAAGGCCGGTACACTCCGGGCTTCGGCGGTCCGGGAGGCGCCGGGTCTGGCCGCCGGCGCGGTGCGGGAGGTTCGGCCGCATCCCCGTGCCGACCCGCCGAATTCGACCCGCCGACCCGCCGCGCACCGACCCGTTGGAGAGCCGCTGTGACCACAGGAGCTGAGCAATCAGGGTCCGACGACCGGTCGACCCGTCCGTTGGACGCCCTCATGGCCGAGCGCCGGGCCAAGCGCGACGCCCTGGCTGCCGCCGGGATCGACCCGTACCCGGCTCGCTTCGATCGCACCGACCTGGCGAGTGACGTACGGCGTCGTTTCACCGACCTCGGGCCGGACGCCCGGACCGGCGTCGAGGTGGCGATGGCCGGACGGATCACGGCACGGCGTGGCCACGGCAAGCTGGTCTTCCTGTCCCTGTCCGACCGGTCAGGGCCGATCCAGTTGCTCGTCCAGGTGGGGGAGCTCGACGCCCGCAGCGCCGCCGTCCTCGAGGCCTGCGACCTGGGCGACTGGATGGGTGTGACCGGCGAGGTGGTGACCAGTCGGCGAGGCGAGCTGTCGGTCGGCGTGCGCACCCTCGTACTGCTGTCGAAGGCAGTCCGACCGCTCCCGGACAAGTGGCACGGCCTGAGCGAAGCGGACACCCGCTACCGCCAGCGCGAGCTCGATCTCCTCGCCAACCCGGAGACGCGCCGGATCTTCGACATCCGCTTCGCCACCATCGCCGCCATGCGCCGAGCGTTAGTCGACGATCACTTCGTCGAGGTCGAGACGCCCATCCTCCAGGCCCAGGCGGGTGGCGCCATCGCCCGGCCCTTCGTCACCCATGCCAACGCGCTCGACGTCGACCTCCGCCTCCGGATCGCTCCGGAGATCTACCTGAAGCGCCTGGTCGTCGGTGGGTACGAGCGGGTCTTCGAGGTCGCCCGCAACTTCCGCAACGAGGGGCTCTCGACGCGCCACAACCCCGAGTTCACCGCGCTCGAGGCGTACCAGGCCTTCGGCGATGTCGCGACCGGGATGGAGCTCACCGAACGGCTCGTGCTCGCCGCAGCAGACGCGGCCTGCGGTCGTCGGACGTTCGCCACCCGGAACGGGGACGTCGACCTCACTCCGCCATGGCCCCGCCGTGAGCTGCTCGACCTCCTCGCGGAAGCGCTCGGTCGCCCCGTCCATCCGAGCCAGCCCGTCGGTGCCCTGGCGGCCGTCTGCCGCGAGCACGACGTGGAGGTCGACGACGCCTGGGGCCCCGGCAAGCTCGTCTTCGAGCTCTACGACAAGGTCCTCCTACCTACGCTCCTCGGCCCGGTACTGGTGTGCGGCTTCCCGGTGGAGGTGTCCCCCCTGGCCCGACATCGTCCGGACGACCCGGTGCTCACCGACCGCTTCGAGCTGGTGGTCGACGGTCGCGAGTACGCCAACGGGTACAGCGAGCTCAACATCCCCGAGGAGCAGGCCGAGCGCTTCCGGTTCGAGGTCGAGGCCGCCGAGCGCGGCGACCCTGAGGCGCACCCGGCCGACCTGGCCTTCGTCCGCTCGCTCGAGTACGGGCTCCCGCCCACTGCCGGCATCGGTATCGGCATCGACCGGTTGGTGATGCTGCTGGCCGAAGTGGACGCCATTCGCGACGTGATCCTCTTCCCGATGCTCCGGCCCGAAGTGGCTCAGGGCTGAGCGCTGGAGCGCTGCTGACTGCGGCTGCTGGCGCTGGCGCTCCCGAGCGCATACACTTCGCTCGCCCACAGCCGATTCACGCGGGCGTGCGGCCGTTGGGCTTCACCGTGGGGCCGATTTCAAGCAGCGTGAAGTCCAAGGAGCAGCACATGCCACAAGGCGTCGTGAAGTGGTTCAACGCCGAGAAGGGGTTTGGTTTCATCACCCCCGACGGAGGCGGTGACGACGTGTTCGTCCACCAGTCGGAGATCCAGATGGAGGGCTACCGCGACCTCGAAGAGGGCCAGCGGGTCGAGTTCGAGACCAAGCAGGGCCAGAAGGGCCTTCAGGCCAGCCAAGTCCGCAAGATCTGAACCACCTCGCCACCGGGTCTCCCCGGACGAGGAACCGCCGGTCTGAGGACCGGCCGTCGGCACGCCGGCCATCCTGTCGAGGAACGACGGGATGGCCGGCGTCGTCGCGCCTGGGCCCGAGTGGACCGAGGGGCTCGGTGTCACAGCCGTCTACCAGGCGGCACACCCGTACTGGTCGGGTACCCATCCGCCGGTGATCCGTTCGGCGACGATGATCTGCTGGTCCTCGGTGGCAAGCGCACCTTCGGGGGCGAACTGGGTACCGCCGTAGCGGACCCAGTTGGTACGGCTGATGCCGAGGCCTCCCGAGAAGGCGCTGCCGTTGGCCGACCAGTTGCCGTCCTCCTCGCACAACGCGACCCGCTCCCACTCGGCCCGGAGCGCCGGCGTGACGGGGTCGGGTGCCACCACTGCCGGAGCCGGAGCCGGAGCCGGAGCCAGGGCAGGGGCAGGGGCAGGGGCAGGGGCAGGGGCAGGGGCCGGGGCCGGGGCCGGGGCCGGGGCCGGGGCCGGGGCCGGGGCCGGGGCCGGAACGTGGAGCAGGTCGGCGGTCAGGCTCCCGTGTGCGGGGACGGGCATGCCAGCCTGGCTGGCAAGCGCACGTAAGGTCACGAGCGACTGGGGGGCGACGGCACCGTCCGTGCTCGAGGACGTGAGCTGGGGTCGCCATCCTCCGGGGCGGGCCAGATGGAGCGCGACCGGTGTGGAACGAACCGGCCACGGTGACGAGCTGGACAGGCTGGACGGGCTCGACGACAAGCTCGAGCGCGACGAGGTGAGACTGGCAATGAGCGCGACGGAGCACGCTGCGAGTGCGATGCGGGTCCGCATGGCACCTCCCTTCGTTGGGCGCCGAGGCGCCTTCCTCTGATTGGTGTTGGCGGGCTCCGGCCCTCGCATTCAGCCCCCGGACGGCGAGCGGGAAGGCTTCGTCCGTCCTGGCGTCACGCCTCAGGGTGTGCGGCCGGTTGGGTTACGCCCAGCAGTGGGTCGTCGCGTGCTCCTCGTGCGTCGTCGTCGCACCCCGCGCACCATCGGGCGGGGAACGGGCGCAACGGCCCGGCAGATGGGGCGGGCCGCCTCCGATACGGGGCGAACGACTCGTGGGCCGCCCCGGGGTCACGTCCGACACACCGACTGGGCGCGTCAGACCGACTGGGAGGATGTGTGCTCGCAGGAGTATACACACGGGGGTATCCAGACCAGCAACTTGGCCGTCCCGGCTGGGTCGGAGGCTGGGTCGGAGGTTGGGTCGGAGGTTGGGTCGGAGGTTGGGTCGGAGGCTGTGGTGCCGCTGGCGAGGTCCCTGGTGGACGGACCGTGCCGTTCCGGCAGTGCGCCGTGGCCGTGGGCCCGGTGCTTCAGCATGCCCCCCGGAGTGCCGATACAAGGGGAGTGTCCGGGGCCGTCGTGGTCAGAGCGTCTCGATGATCGCCTATGGCGTGTGCGTAGGATCGGAGGAGAAGTACCAGGCCTGCGCTCGCCCAGGCCTGCGTGCGTGCGCTAGTCCGGATGCTCCGGTGGCCGAGTGCAGGGACGCCGACTCGATCTTCACTGCCTACAACCAGGTGCTGGACGTCTTCGCCGAGCAACCGGACCTCGAGGCGTTGGTGCTGTTGCACGAGGACGTAGAGCTGCGCGACGCGTACTTCGAGGCCAAGGTCCGTAGGGCGCTAGCCGACGATTCGGTCGCGGTAGTCGGCGTCATCGGCGCCCGGTCCGTCACCAGCCTCGCCTGGTGGGAGGGCGAAGGCCGCGGACGGTGCGCCGAGACCCGTGGCGTGATCGCGTTCGAGGGGGGCGGAGCCGACGTCGACGTGGTCGACGGGCTTCTGCTCGTGCTCTCACCGTGGGCGGCGCGCAACCTCCGATTCGACGAGGCGGGCTTCCACGGCTTCCACGGCTACGACGCCGACATCTGCTTCCAGGCCCGAGCCGCCGGTCGTCGCGTCCGAGTCGTGGACCTCGACCTGTTCCACCACACCAAGGGCGGTTACGGCGACCTGGCCGCCTACCAGGCAGCCGACGTTACGTTTCGTTCGAAGTGGGCGGATGTGCTTGGCGGCGGCTTCTGCGCTCCGACGCAGGCTCAGGCGGCCCGGACGGCCTGAAGCAGACCCAGCCGGTCGTCACCGGCTGTCATCGCGCTGGGCAGTTCGCCCTGGGCCGCTCGTCCGACGGCCAGGTAGCGGGCGGGACCGGGTGGCAGCTGGTCGGCCAACGTCCGGCGGGGATCGTCGGTGAGCACGTGGACCTCCGGCCGGAGCGCCTCGGGCACGGGCGTAGGAAGGCTGTCGGCTGCTGCCTCCACGAGGGCCCGGACGGCCTCGGCACCACCTGCGGTTGCCGGTAGGGCCACCACCAGCCGGACGGGCTCTCCGGCCCGGAAGCCTTCGAGGTAGTTGGCCACGGCCTGTCGTGCATCGGCGTCCCCGCCGTCCCTGGCTCGTACGACCAAGCCGGTCAGCGGACCGGAGAGCGGCGGCCGGGCTCGAAAGATGGTCTGGTAGGTGTCGAAGTCGCGATGGAGCTCGTCTTCCCGGTCGCGCTGGCCCGCCCGGCCCTCCAGCACGGCGCCGACCTGGGCCAGTGAACCGGAGACAGGGGAGGGCACGGTGATCCGCACCTCGCGAGTCACGGTGGTGAGCCCGACCTCGTCGAGCAGGGAACGACAAGTGGTCGGGGTGAACAGGTGGACGTGAGTGCGGTCGAGCAGGCCCTCGTCTCGGTAGGTGAAGCGACCGGCAAGGAGCTCGACGAGCACGGACCAGTGGGCCACGTTCGGTACCGAGATGACGACCTCGCCGATCGGCGTGAGCGAGCGCACCAGGGCGCGCAACAGGCGTTGTGGCTCGCGCAGGTGCTCGAGCACGTCACCCAGGGCGATCAGGTCGAAGAGGCCGGCACCATCGGGAAGGTCGTCGAGGTCGTCGAGGTCGAGCCGCAGCACGCGGTCGAGCCGGGCGGCGGCCAGTTGCGCCGCCCGCTCGTCGCGCTCGAGCCCCCAGACGTCGCAGTCGGGCCGAGCTCGCTTCCACCGGCCGCCCAGGGCGCCGGCCCCACACCCGACGTCGAGGACCCGCCGGTGGCCCGGCTCGAGGAGGTCCTCGAGGTAGGGATTGACGTGGTCGTAGTAGCCGCCGTCCTCGTAGCGGCCAGGGTCGCCACCCTGGCGTTGGTCCGTCCCGGAACCTGTTGCCGAGCGATCGGGGGAGAACGGCGTGGTTGCGGTCACGACGTCGCTGCCGGGGCATCTGCGCAGTGGATCATCGCTCAGGTGATCGTCACCTGGCACCCGAACCTGAACGTCCTCTTGTCGACTCGTCGCCGTGCCGGGCGCTCGACGACCGTTCAGATGCCCAGCGCGCCGGCGCTCAGTGCCCACCAGCGCTCACGCTCGGCTTTTCTGGCCTTGGTCGTGTACATCGCAGCGTCGGCCTGATGCAACAGGGCGTTGGCCTCGTGGCCGTCGTCGGGGAAGAGCGCCACGCCCAAGCTCATGCGCAGGGACGCGCTGTGACCGTTGCCGAGGTCGAACGGGGTGCCCACGGCAGCGTGGAGACGATCGAGCGCCGCCTGCAACTGGCTCATGACAGTAGGGGGGTCGAGGTCCTCCAGCACGATGACGAACTCGTCTCCGCCCCACCGCACGACCAGGTCCGGGACGCGCAGGAGAGATTGCATCCGACCGGCCAGCTGCCGCAGCACCTCGTCACCTGTTGCATGACCGAAGGTGTCGTTGACCGGCTTGAAGTCGTCGAGGTCGATCATCCCGACGGCGAGCTGGGTGCCGTGCCGCTGGGCACGGGCAATGGCCTGGGGAAGCTCCTGCAGGAGGGCGAGCCGGTTGGGCAGGCCGGTCAGGGCGTCGTGACGAGCGCGGTGGGCTTCCCGCGACTCCTGCTCGACCAGGCGTTCGCGCAGGTCGAGCTCGTCCAGTCCACGACCCAGCAGCTCGGCAGCGCTGGTGCACAGGGCGATGGTGTCGCGGTCGAACGCGCCGGCCACGTCGGAGACGAGGGCCAGGGTGGCCCAGATGGTGTCGCTGCGGAACACGGGTACCGCAAGCAGCGCCATCCACTGGTGCCGACGGAACCCCTCGTGCCAGGGCCGCAGGGACTCGTCTGCCAACGTGTCGTTGCACACGACGACGCGCTCGGTCTTCCACGCCCTGACGACGACGGAGACCTCGGGCCCATCCCCGAGGTGGGGCACGGCATCGTGGACCTGCTGTGCTCCGTTGCCGGCAACGGCCAGGACATCGAAGGCGAGCACCGTGCCGGGCTTGCCGATCCAGACCGCATGGAACGGGGCGTCGCGCGCCAGCGTGTCGCAGAGACCCTGCAGCATCTCCGCTTCGCTACGTCGGTGGATGAGGATTTCGGCGGAGCGCAAGAGCGCACGGTAGAGGCTCTGCAGATCGAGCAGCTGCCGCTTCTGGTCGAGGTTCTCGAACGTGTAGAAGCTCAGTGCTTCGCTCAACTGGCTGAAGGAGGCATCCGGTTGCTGTTGGCTGCTTCCTCGGTCGACGCCGGCTGCTACGGATCGCACCACGGGCTGCCACTGTCGTCGCCGGACCTCGTTGGCCATCTGCTTGTCCATGAGCATGATGTGGAAGACCAGCCACTGCGTGAGCACAGTGAGGGCGTCGCGGACGGAATCCCGTGGGTAGCGATCGGCCATGCTGCGGGTCTGGTCGAGGAACCGGATGAATTGGGCGTGCTCGCGGAGATGGACGTTCTGATGTGCCGGATCGACTGCCCAGCTGCGCATCAGCTGGGCTTCCTCGCGGAAGTGATACTGGGTGTAGTCGACGAGAGACGCCAGCAAGGCGTCGGCCTGCTGGTCCCTCGTGGCACCATCGGAACGAGACGCCACGGCCTCGTTGAAGATGTCCAACAGGCGCTGGTGCTGCCGGTCGACGACCTCTAGACCGGTGGCCAAGGCGGCCGTCCACGGCAACGCTCGCATAGCGGGCGTCACGTCAACCCTCACCCGAGCCGTGATCGGCCACGGTCGCCGGCACTCCTGCAGTGGCGTAGGGCGGGCCCCGATGAAAGACCGCCAGCGTTGCCTGGAGTCGGGAAGACGGCAGTGAGCCCCACGCCAAGTGGACCGAGCGGACGGCGACCGGCTCGACCGCGATCGCTGGCTTCCTTGCCGGCGTTGGCTGGGAGTTGTTCATCACCATCGTGATCGACCACTGGTTTTAGTACTTGAGCATTCCTTGCCGATTGTCTCGGCGAACGCGGGCTCGGATCGCCGAGAGCGAACGTAGGTCACCGGGGTGACGCTATCCGGGCGGGCGAAGGCTCCGTCCGGGACGGCTCGTGGTCCGGGTGGGTCACATGCAGGCACCCGCGCTGAGCCCTGTCGGGCTCCGGGTTCCTCAGGCGCGCCTGGCGGTCCTCACCACCGGCACCAGGGGGCCGAAGGTGCGCCCACGGAGGCATCCTCGCCAGACGCCGACACCGTAGGCGAGGTCGTCGGCCATGGCGAGCACTGACCACCGCACCGGGTCGAGCGGTGGACGGCGTTGCCACCACTCGACGAGCGGGGGCAGGGCGAGGAGGAGCAACGCCACGACGCGCCAGCGACGGCGACCGAGGATTGCTTCGGCGACGACGAGGGGGCCGGCGCCGACGGTTGCTGCCCGGGAGATGCCGACCCCGGTCCACAGGGTGGTGGTGAGCGACCACCGCACCGCCTGCAGTGCCCCGAACCCCAGGGAGCGTGCCTGTCGGAGGGCGTTCAGGGTGGAGGTCACTTGTGAGGCGAAGGCGGCTACCGGGTGCCCTGAGAACGCCGCGACGACGGTCGTTGCCGGCAGCAGAGCCACCTCGGCGAGCGGGAGGAGACGGGGGTGGCGTTGGGCGAGCGGTGCCGCCGAGGTTCCGTACCGGGCGCGTCGACGCAGCAGGGCCCACGGCGACGACGGCTCGTGGTGGTGTACCACTACCCCGGGTACGTAGCGGACCTCCCAGCCGGCGTCGACCAGGCGCCAGAGCAGGTTGACGTCCTCACCTACCTGCAACCCGGGGTCGAACCCGTCCCCGATGGCTACCGTCCGGACGACGAGCGCCGCGGTGGGAACGTAGCGGACGCGTTCGGTCGGCCCGACCCGCCCTTCCTCGTCGCCGAGGTCGAGGGGCGAGCGGAACGCTCCGTAGCGGCCGACCGCTCCTTTCGGCTTCGCCTGCGGCACGGGCCGAACCCGTGGAGCGACCGCACCGACGCACGGGTCGGCGAAGAGCCATGTGAGCTGGTCGAGCCACCGCGGCGCGACCACGCAGTCGCTGTCGACGAAGGCAACGAGCTCGGTCTCGACGAGCGCGACGCCGTCGTTGCGGGCGGCTGCCGGCCCGCCTGGAGTGGCCCGAGCAAGGAGCCGGGCTCCGTGGGCTGCGCAGGTTGCCGCGATGGTGTCGGGGTCGTCCGATCCGTCGTCGACGACGACCACTGGAGCAGTGTCATCCAGTGAGGAAAGGCAGCGGTCGAGCAGCTCGGGGCGGTCCCGGGCCGGGACCACGACGGTGACCGCCGGGCGGGGATGCGCTCCGTCTTCCACGCCCCCCGCCGGGCGGGGATGCGCTCCGTCTTCCACGCCCCCCGCCGGGCGGGGATGCGCTCCGTCTTCCACGCCCCCCGCCGGGCGGGGATGCGCTCCGTCTTCCACGCCCCCCGCCGGGCGGGGATGCGC
>JAJZBK010000023.1:0-20484 GCA_021798955.1 Actinomycetes bacterium | reverse complement strand
CCGCCGGGCGGGGATGCGCTCCGTCTTCCACGCCCCCCGCCGGGCGGGGATGCGCTCCGTCTTCCACGCCCCCCGCCGGGCGGGGATGCGCTCCGTCTTCCACGCCCCCCGCCGGGCGGGGATGCGCCATGCCGGCGGCGACGAGCCGTTCGGCGAGCGCCGCCTCGGCGTCGTCGACGGGAGGCCGGGCACCCAGCCGGCTGAGGGCCACCGCCCCGGCTTCGGTGAGCCGGAGCAAGCGGCTGGGGTGGCCGCCGAGGAGCGTGAGCGTGCCGACTGCAGTGCCCGACACCGAGCTCGATCGGCGGGAAGTCGAGCGGGAGCGTGCCGGCTGGACCACCTCGACGGATGGGTCGAGGACGAACCGCAGTCCGAGGTGGCGCCAGCGCCGCGGGTCGCGCGCAGGTGCTCTGCCCGTGCGCACCGGCGTGCTGCTCACCGGCGGGTCGCTCGGCACCGGCGTGCTGCTCACCGGCGGGCCGCTCGGCGCGGTCGACGGTCTGGTTGCCCTCCGTTGGCTGCTCGCGTCACAGCGCGAGCCCCCCGTCGACCGGGATGACGGTGCCCGTCAGCGCACCGGTGGTCGGCCCGGCCAACCAGGCCAGCACGGCCGCGACCTCCTCGGGATCGAGGAGGCGCCCGACTGGTTGCTGGGTGCCGAACTGGTCAGTGCCCTCGAGCCGGTAGAGGCGAGCGCTCTCGTCGAGCATGGCCGTCGCCGTCGACCCGGGGCTCACCGCGTTGGCCGTCACCCCAGTGCCTCCCAGCTCGGCGGCAAGCCCCCGGACCAGCCCAGCCACGCCGGCCTTGGCTGCCCCGTAGGCGGCGAGCAGGGGGAGACCCCGGGTGGCCGCTGCCGAGGCCACTGCCAGGTACCGACCGTGGCGGGGCTCTGGTCGGCGGAGCAGCGCCGGGATGCTCACCCGGGCAGCCACGATCGGTCCGAGCAGGTCGACCTCGAGGACGGCAGCGAGCTCCGTGGCGGGCAGCTCCCAGAGCGGGACGCCTCCGGCGATCACGCCGGCGGCGGCCACCATGGCGTCGAGGCCCCCGAAGTCCGCCTCGGCCCGGGCGACCGCGGCGGCCATGGCTTGTTCGTCGGCGGTGTCGGCGACGATACCGATCACGCGATCGGATGTTCCGGCGACCACGGCGTCGAGGTCGTCAGGCGTGGCCATGGCGTAGGGGAGCCGGACGTCCGGAGAGGCGCGGTCGACGGCGACGACCGCCCACCCAGCCGCGTCGAGGGCGCGCACGGTCGCCGCTCCGATGCCCCGCGCGGCACCGGTCACTACGGCCACTTGCAGTTGCGCCCTGTCGCCCGTGCCCGTCGTCCTGCTCATGGTTCCGCCTCCTGTGGCGAGATGGGCTCCCCCGACGGGGAGCGCCGCTCACGTGCACCGGTACCGCTGGGCGGTGCCGGGTTGGCACCGGTGGGAACCGTTCGATCGGCGTCGCCGGCACGACGGAGGAGAGCCGTCCGCACCGCGTCCAGGTGGGCCAGTAGGTCGGCGACGGCGGCGTCGAGCAGCTCGAGGCCCTCGGTCGCGGTCGCATTGGTCGGGTCTCCGAGGACGCCGCTCGGGCTGACCGCTCGGACCCCCTCGGCCCGCAGGCGCGGCAGCAGGGTGGCGAGCGGCTCGGTCTCTCCGGCAGCGACGTGCTCGGTGATGACATGGCCTGGGTCGAGGGCGACGAGGACCGAGGTCTCGGTGCGGCCGGCGTGGGCGTCCCCCGGCCAACGGGGGCTCCAGGCCGTCACCAGCCGGCCCTCTCCTCGGAGCTGGTGGACCGCTCTCGCCACGGGCTCGTGGTTCCCGCCGTGACAGGACACGAGGACCACGGCGGCGACGTGCCGGCTGGCCGAGCGGACGACCTCGACGAGCACCAGCTCGACGGCCTCCTGTCCGATCGAGAGGGTGCCGGGGAAGTCCTCGTGCTCGCCGCTCGAACCGAACGGAAGGGCGGGAGCGACGAGGAACACCCCGCTGGCACTGGCGCCAGGGGAGCCGGTGCCGGCCTGCTGGGCAGCCCGGCTGGCGATGGCGGTGGCGATGGTGGTGTCGGTCCCGAGCGGGAGATGGGGACCGTGTTGCTCGGTGGCCCCGAGGGGGACGAGGAGCACGGCGTCGGCCGCCTGGGTGGCGACGTCCATCCAGGTCATCAAGGCGAGCTCGGTCATGGCGAGGGGTGCTCCGCTCCATCCGGTGCCGGTGCCGGTGCCGGTGCCGGTGCCGGTGCCGGTGCCGGTGCCGGTGCCACTCCGTGGCGGGCGAGGTAGGCGAGGAGTGCGTCGGCCGCCTCGGTGGCGTCGACCGGGCCGACGACCTGGGTGGGCTCGTGGGCCACCAGGACACCGGTCAGCCGGGCGATCCGGTCCCGCGGGTCGGGCTCGTGGGGAGCAGGGATGACGTGCGTGGGCGGGCGGAACGGCACGGCTGGGCCGGTGACGATCCGACCGGCGCGTCGGGGGCCTGCCGGCACGGGGACGGTCAGGACGGGGACGGTCAGGACGGGGACGGCCTGCCCGGCGGTGGCCACGACAGCGGCCAGCGAGGCCCGGCGGAGCACGATGCCGGCGCCCTCGACCGAGCACACAGACGGCGTGGGGATCCGGAGCTGCTGGCGCCACCCGCCGTCGAGCCGCCGTAGGCCGACGAGCCCGTCGTCTGCCGGGTACAGGCGTACGAGCCCGAGGGCCTGGGGAAGGCCGAGCTCGTGGGCGAGGAAAGCGGGCAGCTCGCCCGTGCCGCGGTCGGGTGAGCGGTCGCCACACAGGACGACGCGCACGGGCCCGAGGTCGGTGATGGCGGCGGCCAGCGTCCGTGCCTGGTCGCGCTGGTCGAGGACGAGCGCGCCGAGCCCCGGCTCTCGGGTGGTCGGGCCATCGGGGTCGGCGCATGCTCCGCACTCGACGCGGCGCACGTCGGCACCGAGGGCGACGAGCTCGCCGAGCGCGCCGTCGGCCTCCCGACCGGCGAGGGAGACGACCAGCACGCGAGTGGACCAGTGCTCGCCGAGCCGTAGCCCGAGCTCGACGGCGGCTGCTTCGGCGGCGGGGAGCACCCAGGGGGAGGCATCGTGGTCGACCGCGGCAGTGAGCGGGTCGACGTGCGGGCGGGGATCGGTCGGTCGTACGCAGACGACGACGGCCGGCCGGGGCCGGCCCGGGCGGGCCGAGCTGCTCTCGGCGAGGCTCGAGGTGGACGTGTCGTTCACCGGGCCCCCCTCATCCGTGATGGAAGACGACGCCGTGGCCGCCGTCTGGGTAGGTCCAGGTGATGGCGCCAACTTCGTTGCACACCTGGTAGCAGGTGCCGCACTCGAAGCACTGTTCGTAGTTGAACAAGATGCCGCCGTCAGAGGTGGGCGCGAACAGGTCGGCCGGGCACGCCGAGACGCACGCCTTGGTGGTGCACGATCGGCAGACAGCCGAGTCGACGGTGATGTGCGCCCGGGTCCCGACCCGGAACTCGATGGTTGCCATGCGTTCCTCGAAGGACTGGCCGGGATAGACCGTGCCGCCGTGGCGCGATCGGATCGGTGCCCGGAGCGGGGAGGGGGCGGTGGGCTCGGCGCTCATCCGAAGATCCTGGCGGCTCGCAGCGCATCGGCGGCGAGCTGGCGGAGCGGGATCCCGTGGCGGGCCGCCGTGCGGCGCAAGACGCGCCAGCCGCCCGGCTTGGGCTCGGGGTTGGCCACGGTGAACAGCTGCTCGACCAGGTCGCAGACCATCGCCGGGTACTGGTGCTGCACTCGGTCGCTCAGGACGAGCCCCGGCGCGCCCCGGAATCGCTTGTGGTCGGCCAGCACGAATTGGTCCTCGAGCGCGGCCCGGTAGGAGGCGAGGCCCGCCGCCGAGCAGTCACCCGAGGCGAGGGCGCGGGCGGCTGCCTGCCCGGCCGCCCACCCCGATCCGATGGCGAAGTTCACGCCCTCGAGCCAGATGCCGGCGGCCAGGGTGAGCGCCGCGGCATCCCCGGCGACGAGCAGGCCGTCTGCGGCCAGCGGCGGCACCGTGTCGTAGCCGCCCTCGGGGATGAGGTGGGCCGAGTACTCGCGCAGACGGGCACCTCGGAGGAGCGGCTCGATGGCCGGGTGGGCCTTGAGCTCGGCGACGACCGCCTCGGGGCGGGTGCCCGAGGCAGCGAGCTGGGTGAGTGACAGGACCGCTCCCACTGACACCGACGCCGCGTTGGTGTAAAGGAAGCCGCCGCCGGCGATGCCACCGGTCCCGCCGAGGACCTCGATGTCGACGCCCTCGCGGCGACCGACGCCGAAGCGCTCGTCGATGGTGGCAGGCGGGAGCTCGAGGACCTCCTTGACGCCGAGGGTGAGGTGCTCGGGAGCGCTCCGAGGGAGAAGCCCGGCCTCCTTGGCCAGGAGGGAGTTGACGCCGTCGCACGCCACGACGACCGACGCAGCGAGCTCCCCGTCGGGTCGGTCGGTCACGACCCCGGCGATCCTGCCCGTCGCGTCGCGTCGCAACCCGGTGGCGACCGTCGAGGTGACGAGCGTAGCCCCAGCCTCGACCGCCTTGTCGGCGAGCCAGCGGTCGAAGCGGGCCCGCAAGGTCGTCATGCCGTTGTAGGGGGCGTCGCCCCACGCCTGGGTCCGGTAGTCGACCGACAGCGACTGGCTCCCGGTCACCACCATGGTCGAGCGCCGGACCACCCACCGTTCGACGGGGACCTCCTCCCACCACCGGGGGACGATCGGGTCGAGCACGCGGCCGTAGACGACGCCGCCGTAGACGTTCTTCGAGCCCGGGAACGGGCCGCGCTCGACGAGGGCCACCGAGCGGCCGGCCCGGGCGAGGGCGAGCGCGGCGGCCGAGCCTGCCGGACCGGCACCGACCACTACCGCATCGAACCGGACCGGGCTCGGTCCGCTGGCCTGGGGGACCGTCGGCTCACCCACGGCCGCCCTCCTCCCTGGTGGAGCCCTCTTCGGCGGTGGTGTGCCCGCCTGGGGCCCGACCTGGGTCGCCCACCCCGAGCCGGCGGGCGACCTCGACCAGGAGGGCGCGGGCGTCGGTCACGAGGGCGAGGTCGGCCATGGTGGCCATCGGGCAGGACGGGTCGAGGTTGACGCTCACCACCTGGCGCGGCGAGCCGAGGCCACCGACGTGCTGGCTGGCTCCCGAGATCCCAAAGGCCACGTACACCTCCGGGTCGACTTCGACCCCGGTGGTCCCGATCTGGCGGTCGTAGCCGATCCAGCCGGCGTCGGAGGCGACCCGTGTGCCGCCGGTCGAGGCACCCAGCGCGGTCGCCACCTCGGCGAGCAGTCCGAAGGTGGCCCTGGCCCCGGCGTCGTCCTGGCCCGCGGCGAGCCCCGCCCCGCCTCCCAGCACGAACCGGGCGTCGGCGAGGTCCATGGTCGCCGGGTCGGGCGGGAGCTCGGCGACGACCGTGACCTCGGCACCCGCAGCACCGACCTCGGTGCCGCCCCCGCCCTCTTGGCCGGTGGCCTGACCGGGTGCGTAGGGGATCGGCGTGGTCCCCCCAGGCGTTGCCGGCTCCAAGGAGGGCCGCCGTCTGGGCGTGGCCAGCGTGACGACGGCCGGACCATCGACGGTCACCGGCACCTGCACGCGGTCGTCCAGTCGCGCTGCTCTGGCCACCACCCTTGCACCCACCCCGCCACCCTTTCCCGGGCCCCCGCTGCGGTTGCCGCCGCCGTCGCCGCTCGTGCCGGCAGCAGGCTCGAGGGCGACCTCCGTCACCCGGGCAACCAGCGGGCGGTCCGTCAGCGCAGCGAGCAAGGGTGCCAGGTCGCGTCCATCAGGGGAGGTGTCCAGCACGACGAGAGTGACCTCGGCGAGGACGGGTGCGAGGTGGCGGGCGAGGGACGCCGGTGTGGCGCCCGGACCGCGCTCCCACCACCACACCCGGGTGGCACCGGCCAGCGCGACGGCCGCCCCTCGCGCCTGCGTGCCTACGACGAGGGCGAGCCCGCCGGCAGCAGCGACGGCGTCGTCGGCTGCGGCCGGCAGCCGGCCGTTTCGGGCCACCAGCACGGCGAGCGACGTGGCGACAGCCGGGTCGTCGGGGAGGTCGGCCACGGCAGCGCCGCTCACAGGGACACCGCCACTCGGTGGCCCTCGACGACAGCAGCATGGGCGCGCCGTGGAGCCAGGCAGTCGCCCACCCGGTGGACGGGTTGGCCGCAGTGGCGCAAGGCACGCCACAGCTCGTCGTCGACCTGGGGGTGGACGGCTACCACCACCCAGTCACAGCGGCGGTGCTCGTCGGTGCCGGTGGGGTGGTGCTGCAGAGTGAGGACAACTGCCCCGTCAGTGCTCCCGCTGGAGGCGCCCCCGTCAGTGCTCCCGCTGGAGGCAGCTCCGTCGGTGGGCGCGACGCCCATGGGCACGAGGTCGGTGGACTCGCGGATCCCTTTTCGGTGGGCCTTCATCGTCCACGTCTCGAGGTCGAGGGTGAGGCCGAGGTCTTGGCCGACGACCATCCCCGGGGTGACGACCTCCACCCGACAGCCCCGGTCGGCCAGCAGCTCGGCCACGGAAGTGGCCTGGTGGAA
The DNA here is from genome assembly GCA_021798955.1 of Actinomycetes bacterium. Lineage (GTDB taxonomy): Bacteria > Actinomycetota > Acidimicrobiia > Acidimicrobiales > RAAP-2 > JAJZJT01. The sequence continues at coordinate 13,941 of JAJZBK010000023.1, read as the reverse complement.
CCCGAGCTCGTCCACGACGACGACGGTGCCGTGCGGCTCGGCCCGCCCCTCGAGGACGTCGCGCACGTCGACGACGCGCTGCTCGTCCCCGGCCCACCACGGGCGTAGGGGGCGTGAGCCGGTGGCGAGCACGATGGCATCGGGCTGCGCCCCGAGGACGAGGTCCGCGGTGGCCTCCACGCCGGTGCGCACGTCGACGCCGAGACGCCGGGCGCTCGCCGCGAGGTTGCGGACGAGGTCGAGCAGCTCGGCACGCGACGGCACCGATGCCGCCAGCTGCACCTGGCCACCGAGGCGCCACTGGCGCTCGAAGAGCACGACGTCGTGCCCCCGCTCCGCGGCGGTGACTGCTGCCTGGAGGCCACCGGGCCCGCCCCCGACCACCACCACACGCCGCCGTCCCCGTGGCGGGGGGAGCGGGACGGCTTCACGTCCCGTCAGCGGGTTCTCGATGCAGCCCAGCCATCGGTTGAGCCCCATCCGTCCGACGCACTCTTGGTTGCACGACAGGCAGGTTCGAATGTCGGTGGCCTGTCCGGCGCGCGCCTTGGCCCCGAAGTCAGGGTCGGCGATCTGGCCCCGGACCACGCCCACGAGATCGCACACCCCCTCGTCGATGGCCCGGTCGGCCTGCAGCGGGTCCTTGAACCGGCCGACGCCGACGACCGGCAGGTCGACCGCAGCCCGCAGGGCGCTCGGGACGAAGAGGGCGTACCCCGGCGGCACCTGCATGCTGGCCTCGATCATGAACAGCGTCGCCGTCGCCACGCCGATCGAGGTGTTGAGGTAGTCGACCTTTCCGGTGGCTGCCACCATGCGGGCGACGGCCACGGCGTCGTCGATGGTGGTCCCGCCCTCGATGAGCTCGTCGCCGCACAGGCGTACTCCGAGCGCCAGGTCCTCGCCGAGCACGGAGCGCACGGCGTCGACGATCTCGAGGAGGAGGCGGGCCCGGTTGGTGAGCGGTCCGCCATAGCGGTCGGTCCTCTGGTTGGTGGCAGGGGAGAGGAACCCTCGGACGATCGACGAGTGTGAGCACTGGAGCTCGACGCCGTCGAAGCCCCCGGCCCGGCAGTGCTCAGCCACGGTGGCGTAGCCGGCGATGACGTCGGCGATCTCGGCCTCGTCGACGGCCTTGGGCACCTCGCGGAACAGTGGGTCCGGCACCGGGCTGGGCGCCCACACGGGCAGGCGTGAGTACATGCTCGAGGCCTGGCCGCCGTTGTGGTTGAGCTGGGCGAAGATCGGTACGCCATGGGCGTGGACGGCGTCGGTGATGCGGCGATAGCCGGGGACGACCGCCGGGTGAAAGCCGTGGATCAGCTTCTCGTAGGGCCAGTCCGTGCGGTGCGTCGAGTGCTCCTCGGTGATCACGAGCCCGGCCCCGCCGGCCGCCCGCGCTGCGTAGTAGGCGGCGTGCTGATCCGTCGGCATCCCGCCCTCGGCGTAGTTGGTGAGGTGCGCCGAGAAGACGATGCGGTTGGGAACGGTGACCGGGCCCAGCCGGAGGGGCGTGAAGAGATGGCGGATCGTCCCGGCGCCGCTCACCGTGCCGGCACCTCCCCGGCGACGACCTCGAGGGCGCGCCGCCGCCCTTCGAGGACTGCCTCGAGCACGGTCCGGGGGGCCACGCAGTCCCCGGCTCGGGGGAGGTCGGGCCGGGCCGCGGCCAAGGTCTCCTCGGGCAGGCGGGAACCGCAGTCGACGATGACCGCGCAGGGAACCTCGTGGCGTTCGCCCGTCCAGACGTGCTCGACCACGGCTGTACCGGGCTTCGCGTCGCGTAGCCGAGCGCGCAGCTCGCGTCGGACGCCAGCCCGCTGGAGGCGTGCGTTGGCGTCCGCCAGGTCGCCGGTGGCCGACAACAGGGTGCCGGCCACCGGGTCGGGCGTGACGAGGGAGACGGCCCGGCCCTCGCCGGCGAGCCACTCGGCCATGGCGACGCCGATGGGCCCGCCGATCGGGTCGTGGACGACGACAGGGCCGTCGGGCAGCGACGAGGCGCCGTCGGAGAGTGCGCTCGGCGCGTCGACGAACACGACGCCAGCGGCGTCGGCGACCGGTGGCGGACCGGGACGCGAACCGGTGGCCAGCACCACGGGCTCTCGAGCGGCGAGCGCCCGGTCGAGGTCCGCCACGGTGACGTCGACCCCGGTCTCGATGGTGACCCCGAGGGAGCGGCACTCGGCCTCCAGCCACGCAGCGAGCGCGTCGAGCGGCGTTCGCCCCGGCCCGACGGCGACCCGAGCCGCCATGCCCCCGACGGTCGTTGCCCGCTCGAGCAGCCGAACCCGCCGACCAGCGTGGGCGAGGACCCGCGCACACTCGAGGCCGGCCACCCCACCTCCGACGACGACGACCGTCGGCGGACGCGCGGCGCTCGTCTGCGGTTGTGGCGTACCGGTCGGGTGCGGCACCACCGACGGCACTGGCACCACCGGCGGCACTGGCGGCTCGGTGGTCTCGTAGCCGCTGCGGGGCTCGCCGACGCACGAGACGAGCGGGTTGCGGGGGTCGCGCACCTGGCAGGCCTGGTTGCACCGGATGCACGGACGGACCCGTTCGGGCGTCCCTGCTCGCACGAGGCGCACGAGGCAAGGGTCGGCGATCTGGGCCCGGGTCATCTCGACGAGATCGGCTGTGCCGTCGTCGAGGGCGCGCTGGGCGTCGGCCGGGTCCACCACGCTGCCCTGCAGGGCGACCAGCGTCGTCCCACTGATGGCACCCCGCAGCTCAGCGCACAGGGTGCGGTTGAACACGGGTGGGGTGTGGGCGTCGGGGCGTTCGGCCGAGGTCGTGAACGGCCCGCCGCGCACCACCGTCACCAGGTCGACCAGGGGGGCGAGGGCGACGACGTGGTCGCGAGCCTGTTCGGGGGTCACGCCAGCCCACGGGGCGAGCTCGTCGGCGCACAGCCGGATGGCCAGTACGCCGGCCGCTCCCAGCTCGGCTCGCACGGCGGCGAGCACCTCGCGGGTCAGCCGGAGCCGGTCGGCGCCGTAGGCGTCGGCACGGTGGTTGGTCAGCCCGGAGTGGAACTGGCGCAGCAGCGACCGGGGCCCGATGTCGACCTCGACCCCGCCGAGGCCGGCTGTCACGGCCCGGCGCGTGGCGTCGGCGAAGCCGGCAACCAGGGCGATGACGTCCTCGTCCTCCATGGCTCGGGGAAGCTCGCGTGAGACGGCGTCGGCCACCGGCGAGGGGGCCCAGAGGGCCTCCTGTCCGTACGCGCTCGACCCTTGGGCGCCGCTGTGGCCCAGCGAGGCCAGTACCAGCGTCCCGAACGGCCGGCACGCTTCGGCGACGGCCTCCCAGCCCGGCGTGCACGCCGAGGCGAGCGGGGCGCGCTCGTAGGGCCAGTCGGAGGGGTGCACGGACGCCGTCTCGGTCACCACCACCCCTGCGCCGCCGACGGCCCGTTCGCGGTAGTACGCGACGTGCCGGGGCCCGAGGGCCCGACCGGTGGCGAGGTTGGTGACGTGCGGGCCGAACACCACACGCGAGGGGGCGGTCCACCCCGCCACGGCCACTGGTTCGACGAGTGAGCCCACCGATCAGGGCGCCGGCGCGAACCCGGTGAGCGGGTGCTCGTCGCAGCTGCGGGCTGGGCGGCCGAGCACCACGGGGACCGGTGCCGAATCTGCCCGCCGGAGCCGGCGGGAGTGGTCGGGCATGGGGCGCGGGGCAGGCTGGTCGGCGCTCCGGTGCTCGAGGGCGTCGAGGCCGTGCCCGAGCACGCACTCGGGGTCGGGACCGTCCAGTGGGAGCCCGGTGAAGAACTTCGCTGCCATGCACCCGCCCCGGCAGGCGTCGAAGTGCCCGCACGAGCGGCACGCCCCGCCCGTGCTCGGGGCGCGCAGCTCGGCGAAGAGCGGCGCGTCCCTCCAGACCGCCGCGAACCCTCCCGGTCGGCGGACGTTCCCGGCTCGGAACTGCTCGTGGATGGCGAACGGACAGGCGTAGACGTCGCCGATCGGGTCGACCAGGCACACCACCCGTCCGGCACCGCACAGGTTGAGACCAGGCAGGGGGTCACCGAAAGCGGCCAGGTGGAAGAACGAGTCGCCGGTCAGGACCGACTCGCCGTGGTCGAGGAGCCAGTGGTAGAGGCGTTCTTGTTGGTGGGGCAGGGGGTGGAGCTCCTCCCACACGTCGGCGCCGCGCCCGGAGGGACGGAGCCGGGTGAGGCGGAGCTGGGCACCCAGGTGGTCGGCCATCGCCACGTACGCGTCGAGCTGGTCGATGTTGTGGCGCGTCACCACCACCGACAGCTTGAACCCCTCCATGCCCGCCTCGGCGAGGCGCTCCATGGCCCCGACCGCCATGGCATAGGAGCCCGTGCCCCGGATGGCGTCGTTGACCTCGGGCGTGGCTCCGTCGAGGCTCACCTGGACGTCGACGTAGTCGCTCGCTGCCAGGCGTTCGGCGACGGCCGTGGTGAGGCGTGAGCCGTTGGTCGAGAACTTGACGCCGACGTGGTGCTCGGTGGCGTACGACACCAGGTCGAAGAAGTCGGAGCGGACCGTGGGCTCCCCGCCGCCGATGTTGACGTAGAAGATCTGCATCCGCTCGAACTCGTCGATGAGCGCCTGGCACTCGGCGGTGGTGAGCTCACGGGGATCACGTCGTCCCGAGCTGGAGAGGCAGTGGACGCACGCCAGGTTGCACGCGTAGGTCAGCTCCCAGGTCAGGCAGATGGGCGCGTCGAGGCCCGCCTCGAAGAGGTCGACCAGCCTGGTCGCCCCACCGACAGACGGCGCGCTCATCGGCTCGGCCCGGTCGACGCCAGCTCTACTGCTGGCACCGGAGCCGGTGGCACCGGCTCGCGCCGGTAGATCATCCCCGAGGCAGCAAGCGAGGCGAGGGCCCGGAGGTAGACCGGCAGCTCGGCGTCTGGCACCCCGGCCGCACGGCAGGCCCCGAGAGCGTCGGGACGGGTGGCCAGCGCCTCGACGACGTCGACGAGCCGGCGGGTCTTGAGGAACGACAGCCGACGCGTCCCGAAGTGGTAGGCGAGGGCGCCGAAGGGCTCGGGACGCAAGGACACCTGAGGGTGCAGCCGCCATGGCGCCTCGGCGTCGAAGGGAGTGCCTACTGGCAGAGCTGCTCGGTCCGGCACAGCTGCTCGGTCCGGCACAGCTGCTCGGTCCGGCACAGCCGAGGGTCCAGGCGGCATGATGCGGCGACGGAGGGCGTCGCTCAGTAGACGCCGCACATGCCGTCGATGGAGACGTCCTCGACGATCAGGTCGGTCTCGACGAGGGTGGCGTCGGCGGCACCGGCGGTGCCGTCCGGCTCCCGGTCGTCCGTGGCGGGATTGGTGGCAGGATCGGTCATGGCGGCCTCCGATGGTCGTCGTGCCCGCCGGCCGATGCCGGAGGCATGGAGGCCACATTAGTGCACTCGATGTCAGAATGGGAGCCCCATGCGTGACGATCCCAGCCGGCACGCCGGCTCAGGCGACGGCGTGCGTGGCCGGCGGCCGCTCACGACCCGAGCCCGTCTGGCCGAGGTGGCCCTGGGGCTCTTCGCCCGCGACGGGTTCGAGGCGACCACCGTCGACGACATCGCCGACGCGGCAGGCATCGCCCGAAGGACCTTCTTCCGGTACTACGCCACCAAGGCCGACGCGGTGTGGGGGGAGTTCGACGTCGAGCTCGAGGGACTGCGCCAACGGCTCCTGTCCGCCTCCGAGGACGACCCGATCATCGACGTGGTGAGGAGGGCAGTCGTCGCCACCAACCGGTTCGGTGCCGGCGAGCTCGACCAGCTGCGCGTCCGCATCGACCTGATTGCCACCGTGCCTGCGCTGGTCGCCCACTCGGCGGTGCAGTACCAGGCGTGGTGCGACGTCATCGCCGCGTTTGCCGCCCGCAGGCTCAAGGTGGCCGTCGACGAGCTGGGTCCCCAGACGGTCGCCCGAGCTTGCCTGGGTGCCGCCCAGGCAGCCTTCACCGTGTGGGCGGCAGACCCGGACGGGGACCTCGACCGTTGTCTCGACGAGGCGTTCAGGATCCTCGCCTCGGGATGCGGCTAGCAAGCGCGGGCGGGATCGGTCCGTGCCACTCGGTGGGCGGAGCGCAGGCTCTCTGGCGCCGTCGTGCCGTCGGCGCGATGCTGAGCGTGACGGCGGTGGGCGCCGTCGATCCGGGGGGATCGGGCCGCTGCGGCCTCAGCTCCGGCACCTGCACAGGGGAGGGCATCGCCGATGAAGACTCGAGCCGCCGTCTGCACCGGCCTCCACGAGCCGTGGAAGGTCGAGGAGATCGAGGTGGCTGACCCGGGCCCCCACGAGGTTGTCGTCCAGATGGTCTACGCGGGTATGTGCCACTCGGACGAGCACCTGCGCACGGGCGACATCAGCGCGCCACCCGAGGTCCTCAGCATGCTCGGCGTCGACTCCATGTTCCCGATCATCGGCGGCCACGAGGGCGCGGGCATCGTCACGCGGGTCGGCCCCGGCGTCGACACCCTTGCCGAGGGCGACCACGTCGCCATGTCGTTCATCCCCGCGTGCGGACACTGCTTCTGGTGTGCGTCAGGCCGGCAGTACCTCTGCGACCTGGGGATGAGTACGCTCGCCGGGCCGATGATGAGCGACGGCCAGTGGCGACATCACCTCGGGGACCAGCGCCTCAACCGGATGACCCAGCTGGGCACCTTCGCCGAGCAGCTTCTGGCCAACGAAGCCTCGTTGGTGAAGATCGACCCGGCCGCCTCGCTCGAGGCGGCGGCGCTCATCAGCTGCGGCATCGCCACCGGCTTCGGCTCGGCCGTCGACCGCGCCAAGGTCAAGCCGGGTGAGACCGTGGTCGTGATCGGCTGCGGAGGCGTGGGCTCGGGTGCCATCCAGGGGGCGCGGCTGGCGGGCGCCCGAGCGATCGTGGCGGTCGACCCGTTGCCCTTCAAGGTCGAGCGGGCCAAGGAGATCGGCGCCACCCACAGCGCCGCCTCGATCCTCGAGGCCGCCTTCCTGCTTCCCGAGCTGACCGAGGGACGCATGGCCGACGTGGTGATCCTGACGCCCGGCGTGCTCACCGGCGACCTGCTCGGTCCGGCGGTCCAGCTGTCCTCCAAGGACGGGCGCGTGGTGGCCACCGCCATCGCCCCGTTCAACCAGGAGCAGGTCTCCCTGAACCTGTTCAACCTCGCCATGTTCAACCAGGCGGTCTTGGGCACGGTCTTTGGATCGTGCAGTCCACGGGTGCAGATCCCCAATCTCCTCCGGCTCTACGACGCCGGCCTGCTGGAGATCGACAAGCTGATCACCAACGAGTACACCCTCGACGAAGTCCAGAACGGCTATGACGACCTGGCGGCCGGCAAGAACATCCGGGGCGTCGTGAAGTTCGACACCTGATCGCGTTCGGCGTCGACCCGCTGGCATCCGGCGCCACTGCTTGGGGCTCGCTACGGCTGGCGCCGCGTCACTGCTCGGGCAGGTGGTCGAGCTCCGGCGGCTGGGCCGGCCGAGAGGGCCGGCGTCGGCACCGCTACGCTGGGTGTGCCCCGGGTCGTCGCCACGAGCGCCGGGGGCGCCGCCGTGGCCGGTGGCGCGGCTCCCCTCCGCCGCGATGGGAACGGGACACCGCCGGGTGCCGGCCACCGGCGGTATGCCGTCTGACCAGACCGGAGGGAACCGTGCCGTTCGACCTCGCCGCTGTCCTTGCCGAGCACCGAGCCCAGCAGTTCGACCTGCACCGCCAGGTGATGAACCCGCGTCTGGTCGACGTGCTCGCCACGCTGGGGTTCGATCGCAGGTACGTCCGGGGCGAGGGCGCGGTCCTCGTCGACGACGAGGGTCGGGAGTACCTCGACTTCCTGTCGGGCTTCGGCGTGTTCGCCCTCGGACGGTCGCACCCGGTGGTCAAGGACGCGCTGCGCCAAGCGCTCGACGCCGACCTGCCTAATCTCGTGCAGCTCGACTGTGCCCTGTTGCCGGGCGTGCTGGCCAAGGCGCTGGTGGCCCGGGCCCACGAGGGCATCGAGCGCGTCTTCTTCACCAACTCGGGGGCCGAGGCCGTGGAGACGGCCATCAAATTCGTCCGGTGCACGACCGGGCGCGACCGCATCCTCTACTGCGACCACGCCTTCCACGGCCTCACCACCGGCGCCCTCTCCCTGAACGGGGGCAAGGAGTTCCGCACCGGGTTCGGCGCGCTCCTCCCTGGTTCCACCATGGTCCCCTTCGGTGACCTCGATGCGCTGGAGGCCGAGCTGGCCCGTGGCGACGTCGCCGCCTTCGTGGTCGAGCCCATCCAGGGCAAGGGCGTCAACGTGGCCCCCGAGGGCTACTTGGCAGGCGCCGAGGAGCGGTGCCGACGCTACGGTGCCCTGCTGGTCGTCGACGAGGTGCAGACGGGCATGGGGCGGACCGGCGAATTCTTCTGCCACCAGCACTGGGGCGTCCGGCCCGACGTCATCACCGTGTCGAAGGCGCTCTCGGGGGGCTACGTGCCCGTTGGTGCGGTGCTTACCACCACCCGGGTCTTCGACGCCGTCTACAGCTCGATGGACCGGGCCGTGGTCCACTCCTCGACCTTCTCGCGCAACCAGCTCGCCATGGTGGCGGGGCTCGCCACGCTGTCGGTCTTCGACGACGAGGACGTGATCGGTCAGGTCCGACGGACCTCAGCCCGCTTCCGCGAACGGCTCGCCGTCCTCGCCGAGCGCCACGAGCTCCTCTGCGACGTCCGGGGGATGGGGCTCATGATCGGCCTCGAGTTCGGCCCGCCGCAGGGGTTTGGGGCCCGTGCCCGCTTCTCCCTGATGGAGCTGGCCCGCAAAGGGCTGTTCTCCCAGCTGGTGGTCGTCCCGCTCTTCCACCGTCACGGCATCCTGACCCAGGTGGCGGCCGACAACGTCAACATCGTCAAGCTCCTCCCTCCCCTTGTCGTGTCGGACGCCGAGCTCGACCGGTTCGTGGACGCCCTCGACGACGTGCTCACCGACCTCGCCCGTTCCACCGTGCTGGCCGAGGTGGGCCGCACGATGGTGCGCAACACGATGCGCGTCCGCGCTGACCGACGGCGCGTGGCGGCCGCCCAGTCGTGACTCCCGACGGGTCCGCTGCGGCCCGGGGGCCCACCGCCTCGCCGCGCGAGGGGGTGGGCCGCCTCGGGCCCGGAGCTCGTGTCGTGGTGACGGGAGCAGACGGCTTCATCGGTTCCGCGCTGACCCGGACCCTGCTCGCTCGCGGGGCCGATGTCACGGCCATGGTCGAGCCGGGTGGGCCGGCGTCCACACTGGCGGGCCTCGACGTCCGCTTCGCCGAGGCCGACGTGCGGGACGCCGCGGCCGTCCGCCGCGCCGTCGCCGGCTCCCAGGTCGTCTTCCACGTGGCCGCTCTGTACCGGTTCTGGGCACCCGACCGTACGGCGTTCTACGACGTGAACGTCGGAGGTACGCGCACCGTGCTGGAGGCGGCTGTCGAGGCCGGGTGCGAGCGGGTCGTCTACACGTCGACGGTGGGCACGATCGGGGTGCACGCTGCCCGGCGGGACGAACCGGTCGACGAGACGTCGTACCCGACCGTCGACCACCTGTTCGGTGCGTACAAGCAGTCGAAGTACGTGGCCGAGCACGAGGTGCTGCGCGCCGCCGCCGAGGGTGCGCCCGTCGTGATCGTCCAGCCGACGACCCCGGTCGGTCCCCGCGATGTGGCGCCGACCCCGACGGGACGCATGGTGCTCGACTTCCTCGACGGGCGGCTTCCGGGGACCGTGGACACGACCCTCAACGTCGTCGCCGTCGACGACGTGGCCGAAGGCCATGTGCTCGCCGCCGAGCGAGGCCGGAACGGTCGGAGCTACATCCTGGGCGGCGAGAACCTCTCACTGGCCGACGTGGTGGCCTGCCTGGCTGCTGCCACCAAGCTGCCTCGGCCAGCCTGGCGGGTCCCACGGCGCCTCGCCGTGGTGACCGGATGGGTCTCCGAGGTGGTCGAGGGACGGTTCCTCGGCCGGGCACCTCGAGTCCCGCTCGAGGGGGCGCTCATGGCGACCACCCACATGGCCTTCGACGATCGACGCGCCCGTGCTGAGCTCGGCTATTGCTCCCGTCCGGCGTCCGAAGCGCTTGCCGAGGCAGCCCGCTGGTTCGTCGAAACGGGGAGGGTACGTCCCGAGCGGGTGGCGGTGATGGACCCGGCGTGGGCGGACGGCGCGGTGGGTGGCGACCCGGCGCAACGCGCCGGGAAGGGGAGGACCTCCCCGCGGCGACCGGGTGCAAACACCAGGCAGCGGCACGACGGCGGTGCCGGGGAGGAGGAGCTGTGGAGATCGTGATCGGCTCGGATCACGCCGGGCTGGTGCTCAAACGCGCGCTGGTGGCACACCTCGGTGACGCCGGCCACGACGTCGACGACCGGGGGACGAGCTCGCCCGAGCCCGTCGACTACCCCCCGATTTGCGCCGAGGTCGCCCGCCTTGTCGTGCGAGGTGAGGCCCAGGTGGGCATCGTGGTCGGAGGGAGCGGTCAGGGCGAGGCCATCGCCGCCAACAAGGTGGTCGGGGCCCGGGCGGCCCTGTGCCACGACGAGTACACGGCTCGCTACGCCCGGCGCCACAACGACGCCAACGTCCTTGCGCTTGGGGCTCGGGTGGTCGCCACCGAGCTGGCCCTCGACATCGTCGACGTGTTCCTGGCCACGCCGTTCGACGGGGGTCGCCACGCCGTCCGGCTCGCCGAGGTGGCGGCCATCGAGCAAGAAGAGCTCGACAGTCACCGCGGCCGCTCAGCCGCCCGCTGACCTGCCGGCTCCCTCGGGACCGGGCACGGCGCCGGGCGCTGGGCGCCGGTCGCCCTCAGTCCTCGACGTGCTTCTTCAGGGCCTGGAGGGCCTGCTGGTAGAGGCCCCCCATCATCTGGGCCATGTCGTCGGGAGCGACGTCGACATGCCACGTCACGTGCGAGCCGTCCCCAGAGGCCGCGACGGTGATGGTCCCCTGGTGCCGCTCGACGGGGACGCCGTCGACGATGGCGTAGACGAGCACGCGTCGGGCGTCGTCCTTGGACACCAGGCGCTCGGTGATCTCCATGCCCATCATGGCCAGGACGCGGTCCTCCCCTTCCATGCGGCACGACTCGATGCCCGGCATCCAGTCACCGATCCCTCCGAAGTCTCCTATGGCCGCCCAGACGGTGTCCGGGTCGCGCTCGATGTCGATCGCTGCGGTCGCCTCTCCCATGCCTCCCCCTTGTGGGCTCTGCGGCCGGCGTACCGGTCGACGAGGAGCACCGCACGGTGCCGGCGCCGATGGTAGGGGGGCTCGTACCGACGCGCCACCCGACGGATCACTGGTCGGTTCGTCCGTCCCTCAGCCGGTGCTCCGTGTGTGCCGCTCCTTCCATGCCGTGCGATCGACGGGAAGGCTGGCGTCGGGCTCGGCCGACCCGTAGCGTCGGGCGCCATGACGTCGCCAGCGGGCGAGCACGCCCTCTTCAAGCCCGAGGGTTCGGGCTTTGCCCCCACCGAGCTCGCCCGGGGACCGTGGTCGCCCGACGCCTTGCACGGTGGTCCGGTCGCTGCCCTGGTGGTCCACGCGCTCGAACGCGACGCCACCTCCGACGGCGACCTCGCCCTGGTCCGCCTCACCGTCGAGCTCCTGCGCCCGGTGCCGCTCGCCCATCTGGCGGTCTCGACCTTCCTCGTCCGTCCAGGACGGAAAGTGCAGTTGGTGGACGCCGTCGTGACCTCGGGCGGGGTGGAGGTGGCCTGGGCCCGGGCCCTGCGGATCCGACGGGTGCCGGGCATGTTCGTTGCCGCCACCACCGACGACGAGCGCCCGCCGTCCGGTTGGCAGGAGGGCCGAGCCACGCCAGGCTTCGAGACGGGCACGCGCGCCTTCCACAACAGCGGCGTCGAGATCCGCTTCGTCGACGGACGTTTCGACGGCCTGGGGCCAGCGACGGCGTGGTTCCGGCTGCGTTGTCCCGTCGTCGCCGGTCATCCGATCACCCCATGGCAGCGGGCCGCGGCGGCAGCGGACTTCGGGAACGGCATCTCGGCCGAGCTCGACTTCGACAGGCACGTCTTCATCAACCCGGACCTGACGGTCGACCTCCATCGACCGCCGGAGGGCGAGTGGGTCTGCCTGGCGGCGAGGACGCGGCTGGGCACACCGGGCGTGGGCACGTGCGAGTCCGCCCTGTGGGACGAGCGGGGACGGATCGGCCGAGCGGTGCAGAACCTGGTCATCGAGCCACGTCGCTGACGAACCGGGCCGACCAGTCGAGCTGCCGACCAGCCGACCAGCCGACCAGCCGACCAGCCGAGCTGCCGACCAGCCGACCAGCCGACCAGCGCCCAGGCCGGACGCCGGGGAGCGTCGTGGGACAGAATGGACCATGACCACGCCCCAGGACCTGTTCTCGATCGCCGGCAAGACCGCCCTCGTCACCGGAGGGTCACGGGGCATCGGGTTGATGATCGCCTCCGCCTATGTCGACGCCGGCGCCGCCGTCTTCATCTCGTCACGCAAGGCCGAGGTCTGTGACGCGGTGGCCGCCGAGCTGTCGGAGCGGGGCCAGTGCGTGTCGCTGCCCGCCGACCTCTCCAGCGAGGCCGAGTGCCGCCGACTGGCCGACGCGGTGGCCGAGGCGACGGGCGGGTCGCTCGACATCCTGGTCAACAATGCCGGGGCCACCTGGGGTGCCCCGCTGGCCGAGACGGACGAGGCGGCGTTCGAGCGGGTGCTCGCCCTCAACGTGAAGGGCGTGTTCCACCTCACTCGGTTCCTGAGCCCCGCGCTCCAAGCAGCGGGGTCCGTGGAGGACCCGGCCCGGGTGATCAACATCGGCTCGATCGACGGGATCCACGTGCCCACCCTCGAGACGTATGCCTACTCGGCCTCGAAGGCGGCCGTCCACCAACTGACCCGCCACCTGGCGCGCTTCCTCGCCCCGACGGTCACGGTCAACGCCATCGCTCCGGGGCCCTTCGAGTCCAAGATGATGGCGGCCACGCTCGAGGCGTTCGGCGACCAGATCGCCTCCTCGGCGCCGCTGAAGCGGATCGGGCGCCCCGACGACATGGGTGGCACGGCTATCTTCCTCGCCTCGCGCGCCGGTTCCTACCTGACCGGTGCGGTGATCCCGGTCGACGGCGGGATCGCCACCGTCGGCTCCGGGCGTTTCTGACCCGCCCGTCGCGCTCCCGGCCTCGGCCCGGGCGGCCGAGGGTGCCCCCGGTCGGCTGCGCGTGCCCGCTTGGATCGCTGCTGCCCCCGCCCACGCCCGTAGTATTTGGTCGGCTTCGCCCGCCACCCGAGGAGACCCGCCCGTTGTTCCGCCCGGCCCCACCCGACGTCGACTTCACCGCCCTCGAACGCGCCGAGCTCGACCGCTGGGCCCGTCACCGGGTCTTCGAGCGCTCCGTCGAGCTGCGCGCCGGTGCCGAGCGCTGGGTCTTCTACGAGGGTCCGCCCACTGCCAACGGCCGGCCCGGGCTGCACCACGTGTGGGCCCGCGTCTACAAGGACTTGTTCTGTCGCTACCGGACCATGCGGGGCTTCGCCGTGCCTCGCAAGGCGGGATGGGACACCCACGGGCTTCCCGTCGAGGTCGAAGTCGAGAAGCAGCTCGGCATCAGCGCCAAGCGGCAGATCGAGGACGAGGTCGGCATCGCCGAGTTCACTCGGCTGTGCCGTGCGTCGGTCCGTAACTACGTCGACGACTGGAAGCGCCTGACCGATCGGATCGGCTACTGGATCGACCTCGACGATGCCTACTGGACGTTCGACTCCTCCTACGTCGAGGCCGTGTGGGCCAACTTGAAGGCGATCTGGGACCAGCATCTCCTCTACGAGGACATCAAGGTCGTCCCCTACTGCCCGCGCTGCGGCACGGCGTTGTCTTCCCACGAGCTCGGCCAGCCCGACGTCTACCGCGACGTTGTCGATCCCTCGGCGTTCGTCCGCTTCCCCCTCACCGGCGAGGCCG
>JAJZBK010000022.1 GCA_021798955.1 Actinomycetes bacterium | reverse complement strand
CAGTCCGCCGAAATCCCGGACGCCGGGACCAGGTCGCCCCAAGGGCACCCGAAAACCTCCAAAGACCCGCTATCCACCGATCAAAAAGGCGGCCTGACCTGGTCGACAGGGTTTAGTTACAAGCTAAAACCTCCGCGGAGCCCCATCCATCGCCTTACGGAGGACCTCCGCATGGCGTGCGACGCCGCGCACCCTGGTGCGCTGCGTGCCGCACCGTCGGCGGCAGTGGGAGGATCGCACCGTGGAGCACCGTGGAGCACCTGAGCTCGCGATGGTCGAAGAGGTCGCCGCCGGCGACCACCACCTCGCCGTCGTCTCGACCACGCGTGCTGATGGCTCCGTGCAGTCGTCGGTCGTCAATGCCGGGGTCCTCCCCCACCCCGTCTCGGGAAGGCTGGTGGTCGGGTTCGTCACCTACGGCCGGGCCAAGCTCGCCAACCTGCGGCGCCGGCCCCGGGCCACCATGGTCTTCCGTGCCGGGTGGCAGTGGGTGGCGGTCGAGGGTGGCTGCGACCTCGCCGGCCCCGACGACCCGCTCGAGGGCGTCGATCCCTCGGCCCTGCCCAGCCTGCTGAGGGCGGTCTTCCGCGCCGCAGGTGGCGAGCACGGCGACTGGGGCGAGTACGACCGCGTCATGGCCGAGCAGCGTCGGGTCGCCGTCCTCGTCCGACCCGAGCGCATCGTGTCGAACCCCGCCTGACGGCTCGAACCAGGAGGGACGCCCGAGAGGCAGCGCGTCGCTGACTGCGAACGCACCGTCAGCCGCCTCGACTGGAATAGAGGTATTCCTATCTGATTGTATTCGCAACACCTAACTTTGACAGGAGCCAGGGCGTCTGCTGGGGCAGCGCAGCGGGAGCGGCACGGAGGAGGTGACCATGGCTGACCCGCCAGGGCAGCTCGTGCCGGCAGGAGCTTCGGGCGTCGCGCCGGCTGAGCCCGCGCTCGCCGGTGTCGCCAATGCCGCCCGACGACGGCACCTGGTCCGGCTGAGCCTGTTCGCCACCTGGGGAACGGGGCTCGTGGTCATGCTGGCCGACACGGATGCCGGGTCGCTCGTCACGGCCGGACAGTCGGGCGCCCGGTGGGGGTACCGGATGATCCTGCCTCAGCTCGTCCTCATCCCCGTCCTCTACGTCACCCAGGAGATGACGGTGCGTCTCGGGATCGTGACCGGCAAGGGCCACGGAGCACTCATCCGCGAACGTTTCGGTCGCGGGTGGGGACTGGTGTCGGCGATCTCGCTCTTCGTCTCGGCAATCGGCGCCCTCCTCACGGAGTTGGCCGGGATCGCCGGCGTCGGAGCCCTCTTCGGGGTCCCGCCACTGGTCAGCGTCCCGCTGGCCACCGTCTTCCTGCTCTCGCTGATGCTGACCGGTAGCTACCGGCGCGTCGAACGGATCGCCATTGCCGTCGGACTGGCCGAGGTCCTCTTCCTCGTCGCCATGACCCTCAGCCATCCAAATGCCGGAGCCGCCCTGCGAGCCCTCGGTTCTGTCCCCCTCGGCCACAGCTCCTACCTGCTGCTCGTCGCCGCCAACATCGGTGCCGTCGTCATGCCATGGATGGTCTTCTACCAACAGGGCGCCGTCATCGACAAGGGGCTCACCACCGATGCCATTCGCCAAGTCCGTCGAGACACCGGAGTCGGGGCCGTCCTCACCCAGGCCGTCATGGTCGCCGTCGTCGTGTCGGTCGCGGCGACGATCGGGCTGGGTCACCCCAGGAGATCGCTGCACACGGTCGGTCAGATGGCCACCGTGCTCACCGGCGCGCTCGGCCACCTCGGCGGCACCGTGCTCTTCGGCGTCGGCATGCTCGGTGCCGCCTTGGTCGCCGCCATCGTCTCGTCGATCGCCGGCGCCTGGGGGCTCGCCGAGGTCTTCGGCTGGCAGCACACGCTGAACGAGCGGCCCAGTCGCAGCACAGCGCGTTTCTACCTCGCGTACGCCGCCGTCCACGTCCTCGGTGCGGTGCTCGTCCTGGCCAACACCGATCTGATCCGCCTCAGCATCGACGTCGAGTTGATGAACGCGCTCCTGCTCCCCGTCGTGCTGGGCTTCCTGCTCGCTCTCGAGGCGCGAGCGTTGCCCCTCGAGTGGCGCATGCGAGGAGCCCGCAAGGTCGTCACCTGGGCGTTGTGCCTCGGCGTCGTCGGGTTCAGCCTGGCACTGGCGCCCGCCACGCTGGGCGTTCGCTAACGGTTCGCTGCCCCCGGACGACGCCGAGCGCATCCCCTTGCGAGCCGGAACGAGCCGGAACGAGCCGGAACGAGCCGGAACGAGCCGGAACGAGCCGGAACGAGCCGGAACGAGCCGGAACGAGCCGGAACGAGCCCGGCTCAGCTCGCGGCGAGTCGACCAGGCCGTCGCAGTATGGCGCCCAGCACGGTCGGTTCGAGGGCGTCGACGACCCGGTAGGCAACTGGCCTCAGGAGCGACGCCACCACGACCACCAGCGAGGACAGCAGGTAACCGGCTACGACGTCGCCAGGGTAGTGGGCGCCCACGTAGACGCGGGCAAAGCAGAGGAACAGGCCGAGCACCACGTTGGCGACGACGAGCGCCATGACGACCCCGGAGCGTCCGGGTCCTGCCTCGCCGCCACTTCGGATCTCGCCACCCCGCCGCGTGCCCCACCGCCAGACTGCTGCCCCAGCCACGAGCACGAGGGACATCGTCAGCCCGCCGGCCACGATCGAGTGGTCCGAGGGGAACGAGTAGTCACTCGTCTTGCCGACGAGCACCAGCGCCCGCGGATGCGTGGCGTACGGGCGCAACTCGCCCGCGGCATGGCCCACGATCTGGTTGAGACCCAGGGCCACCAGCGTTCCCACGCCCCCGAGGATGAGAAGGGCGGTGGCCCGCGGCGCACGTCGCCACCACGCCACGGCGTACAGGGCGAGGAAGGCGGCAGCGAGGAGCACCGGGCCCAGCCAGAGCGCATAGGCATGCATGAACCCGTGCGCCCACGAAGTGTGGCGAGCGAGGCGATTGACGTCGAGGTACCACGACGTGTTGAGGCCACGAGGGGGCAGCACGCGCACGTCGGCAACGACCGGGCCTGGTGGGCGGAGAAGAGCAGGGTGGAAGGGGCTCATGGGGCTGCGCAGTCGTCACCGCGGGAGCGGAGGGTCTTCCCTTACGGTAGCTCCCGGTGCCGCCGTGCCTGATCGATGGCCCGGCACGACGTTCCCCCGGACGGGGCGGACCCCACCGGTCGGGCTCGGCGCGGTTCTCGAGCAGGACCGGCTCTAGAGCGGGACCGGTTCGAGCGCGGCCAAGTCGTCCATCACGGGTCCGAACGTCGACTCCAACCACCCGCCCGGATCGTCCCCGACGGCCCCGGTCACCAGCGTCGAAACGCCGATGCGAGCGAGCTCCTCGGCACCGGCCAGTACTTCCTTGCCTCCAGCTCCGGCAGGCAGGTCGCGGTACATGGCGGTCACTTCGATCTCGTTGGGGTCGCGCCCGACGGCTTCACAGTGCCGTCGCAGCACGTCGAGCTTGTGGGCGATCTCCACCGGTCCCCCGAAAAGGTTGCAGGCATCCGCGTACTGGGCGACCAAGCGGAGCGTCTTGCGCTCACCGCTACCACCGATCAGGATCCGCGGCCAAGGGCGGCTGACAGGCGGCGGGGAGCAGATCGTCTCGGCAAGCTGGTAGTGGCGCCCCACGTAGGGGCCGTCGTCGTCGCTCCAGAGCTGCCGGCAGATCTGGAGCGCCTCTTCAAGCCGCTCGAACCGCTCGGAGGTGGGAGGAAAGGCGACGCCCAGGCCGCGATGCTCGCGTTCGTACCAGGCCGCCCCGATGCCGAGCTCGGCCCGTCCACCCGAGAGCACGTCGAGCGTGGTGACGATCTTGGCGAGGAGCCCGGGGTGTCGATAGGTGACCCCGGTCACGAGCAGCCGGAGCCGTAGCCGACTGGTCACCCCCGCCACGAAGCCGAGCGCGGTGTACCCCTCGAGCATGGGGTCCGAGGCCGGAGCCATCCAGTCCATCTGGAAGTAGTGGTCCATGAAGGACTGGGTCCGCACACCGATGGCCTCCGCTCGCCGAGCCAGGTCGGCCACCGCCGGACCGATCCCGGCGGGACCACCCGCCCAGTCGAAGCGGTGCACGTGGAGGTCGAGGTCCATGGCCCCGGTCTACCAGGACAGCCGCCGGTCGTCCTGGCGCTGCGACGTCGGCCCGTCGTGGGTCCCCGGTACCCTGGGCTTGTGATCTCCCAGCGACGAGCGTGGCCGGCACGGCGGACCCACGGGATCGCCGGCAGCGTGCTGTTCCTCCTGGGGGTGGTAGCGACCGTGGCCGTCCTCGCCGTGCTCACCGCAGTGGGCCTTGCCGCCATGCTGGTCGTCGGGGTCGCCATCGGGGTCAGCCGGGTGCTTGCCACGCTCTCGCCCGCTTACCGCCGTCGGCGTCGCGAGCACGCAGTCACCATGGCACAGGCGTTCCGCACCGTCGTCCGGTTCGCCCCGACCGGCGACCGGCCTATCGAGGCGACGGCGGTCGAGCTACCCGACGAGCGCAACAAGCCCTGACGCCCTGGACGGTCCGGGCAACCACGCCACCGTCTGTCGGGCACCCGTTGGGGTCGCGAGCGTCGGGGGGCGATCAGTCGGGAACGTCGGGAAAGCCAACGAGGCCGTCGTCGAGAGCCACTCCCAAGGTGTTCAGCGTCATGGCGACCATGTGGTAGTGGCCGACGAGCATGGGGAGCTCGATCAACTGCTGCTCGTCGTAGCGATCGGTCAGCGCCTGCCAGGTGTCAGCCGACACGCACCACGACGCGTGCAGCTCGTCGGCAGCGTCCAGGAGGACCTGGTCACGTTCCCCCCAGTCGGGATCCTGGCTGCTTGGCACCCGGGCAATCTCCACATCGTTGAGGCCGGCCGCTCGAGCCAACCCCACGTGCTGGGCCCACTCGTACTCGGCCCGGCAGTTCCAGGCGGTCCGCAGGATGAGCAGCTCGCGGTCGCGGGCAGGGAGCTTGCCGTTGAGCAACCTGCCGCCGAACGGCAGCCACCGCCGAGTCAGCCCCTCGGCCCGCACCAACGTCGTGAAGATGTTGGCCTCGCTACCGGCCACGACCACCCCCTCGAGCAGGGACTGAGCCGACGGTGACCGGTCGGCCGGGGCGAGCGGTGGGATGCGGGGGGCAGTCGGCCTCGGTTCCATGGGTCCTCCCGATGTGACGGACGGGGAGCTTCGGCCCCATGGTGGCACCACGCCGAGCAGGCGTGGCAGAACCCGCCGTCACCCGGGCGGCAAGATGGCAGTCTCGGCGTTCAGCGGGCCGTCGGACGACGGCCCCGGTGGCCCGACCCACCCTTCGGCCTCGACGACGACACGCCCGACCCACCCTTCGGCCTCGACGACGACACGCCCGACCCACCCTTCGGCCTCGACGACGACACGCCCGACCCACCCCGCTGCCGCAGCGCTCCCACCCGGTCTCCGGCCAAGGTGCCGGCGACGCTGGCAAGGGCAGGGACGTCCGGCGAAGAGAGCCCACCGGCGAGGCCCAGCCGGCGCTGGATCACCTTGGCAGCGGCGAGCTGCGCGCTCCCGACGAGCGATACGACCGTCCCGTCGGCCCCGGCTCTGCCAGTACGACCCGATCGGTGGACGTAGTCGGTGACATCAGCGGGCGGGTCGAAGTGGACCACCAGCGGGACGGCGTCGACGTGGATCCCTCGAGCGGCGATGTCGGTGGCGACGAGCACGTCGAGCCGACCGTCACGAAACGCCTCCAGGGCACGCTCACGCTGGCTCTGGGAGCGGTCTCCGTGGATGGCAGCTGACGCCAGGCCCGACCGGCTGAGGCGGTCCGACAGGCGGTCGGCACCTCGCTTGGTACGACAGAAGACCACTGCCGGGCCCCGGGCGGTGACCACGTCGGTCGTCACGGCGACCCGGTCGTGGGACTCGACCCGCCAGAAGTGATGGGAGACATCGCCTTGGTCGGCGTCGGACGCTACGACGTCGTGACGTGCCGGGTCACGCTGGTAGTCGCGCACCAACTTGTCGACCGGCCCCTCCAGCGTGGCCGAGAAGAGCAGGGTCTGACGCGAGGGGCTCGTCCGGTCGACCAGCCGTCGCACGACGGGGAGGAAGCCCATGTCGGCCATCCGGTCGGCCTCGTCGATCACCACCATGTCGACGTGGGAGAGCGTGGCCGAGCCGCGCTCGACCAGGTCGGTGAGCCGCCCCGGGCAGGCGACGAGCACGTCGACCCCGTTGCGCAGGGCCGACACCTGCTTGCCGTACCCGACGCCGCCGTACACCGAGGCCACCCGGGCGCCGATGGCCGCGGCCAGGGGAGCCATGACCTCCTCGATCTGTGCGGCGAGCTCACGGGTGGGGACGAGGACGAGGGCGGACGGCTGCCGGCGGCCCTTGCGCCCTGCGGGAGGCGACGCCGCCAACCGGGACAGGATCGCCAGCGCGAAGGCGAGCGTCTTGCCGGCACCGGTGGGAGCCTTCCCGCAGACGTCGCGCCCGGCCAGGCAGTCGGGCAGGGTGGCGGCCTGGACGGGGAACGCGGTGACGATCCCCCGGCGCTCGAGCGCGGTGGCCAGCACGGGAGGGACGCCGAGGTCCGCGAAGCGGACCGGCGTCACGGCAGGTGACAAGGCAGAAGAGGACGTAGCCATGAGACTCCAGTCGGTCAGGGGAAGAAGGCCGACTCGATGGACGTCTCGTGGGCCTGGCTGGCATCAGTTCCGCCAGCCGCCAGCGGGAGAACCCGCGGCATCACGCCAAGCATAGCCGCTCCCGCTCCTCGGCCTGCGGCGCGACGGATGGACGGCGGGAGACGAGGGGACCTTAGGCCCGTTTCGGTGGGGGACGAGGGGACCTTTGGCCCTTTTTGGCGGGGGACGAGATGGACGGGGAGCGGGACGCGTTCAGACAAGAGAGATACCCACCGGGGTATTGGATCGGAGAGCCCCGATGCGCACGACCACACTCGAGCAGGGCCAAGCCGAGGCCGAAGGGCTCGCTTCGCCGGCGGAGGACCAAGCTGCTTCGCTCACCCGCCTCAGCGGCTTCCATCCGGGATGGTTCGGTGCAGTGATGGGGACGGCCATCGTCGGCGTTGCCGCCTCGATGAACCCAGGCGGCATCGCCGCCCTCGCTCAGCCGGCCCGTACCCTCGGCCAGGCGATGGTCGTGCTGTCGGTCGTGCTGGCCGTCGTGCTCGGTGCCGGCTACGTCGGCCGCCTCCTCTGGCACCGCGACGCCGTGCTCGCCGACTTCCGAGACCCGATGGTGGGGGCGCTCTTCGGCACGGTGCCTGGCGGGATCCTGGTGCTGGCAGCGGCTGCCGCGGCGGTCGGGCCGACGTGGTTCTCCCCCTCGACGGTCCACGACCTGGTCGCCGGCCTCGACTGGGTGGGGATCCCCCTCGCCTTCGTCATGAGCGTCCTGTTCGCCTACCTGCTCTTCGTGCGTTCCGAGCTCGTCCTCGAGACGGTGAACGGCGGCTGGTTCATCCCTCCGGTGGTGAACATCGTGGTCCCACTCGTGCTCGTGCCACTCGTCCCGAGCGCCTCGCCGGCGGTCGCCCGGGCGCTCCTGCTGACCTCGTATGGCTTCTGGGGGATGGGCTTCTTGCTCTACCTGCTCATCGTGGCGATGCTCCACCACCGACTGATCCTCCACTCGCTCCCTCACGCCAGCCTGGCGCCCTCGCTGTGGATCGGCCTGGGCCCGATCGGTGTCGGAGCCCTCGCCCTGATCAAGCTGGCCTCCGTCGGCGTCAGCGCCTTCGGCCCCGCCGAGCCAGCCGTTGCGACACTGTCGAAGCTGGCGGCGACTGCCTTGTGGGGCTTCGGGGTCTGGTGGCTGGCGGCCGCGGTGCTGCTCCTCGTCCACTACCTCCGTTCGGGGCCACTCCCCTACGGGCTCGGCTGGTGGGGGTTCACCTTCCCCGTCGGCGCCTACACCGTGGCCACCCTCGCGCTTGCTACGTCGTGGAACCTCGTCGGCCTCGAGTGGGCCGGTGGCGTGCTGTTCGTGCTGCTCGGGCTGTTCTGGCTGGTGGTCGCCGGCCGGACGACCTGGGCCGTTCGCACCGGGGAGGCTTTCCAGGCTTCGCACGCGGCGCCGACCACCCCGGCTGCCGACCAGGCCGGGCCTCGATGACGTCAACCGACCAACGCCCTGTCGTGGAGGCTTCCGAAGGACACGGCTTCAGTCGGGGACGTTATCCAGACCGGCTGGGGAGCCCAGGCCGATCGAGGAGCACGACAGACCTCCATCGCCTCGTCGGCTTCACCGCCGGCCAGGCGAAGCGCCAGCCGAGATGGCGAGCGCCGGAAGGCCCGGCGCCCCATGCTCGGCTTCATGGCGGCGAGGTCGAGGGATTCGAAGGCCGTTCGAGCCGGGGATGCGTCGAGAGAGCTGTTGTCCCACCCGGCGGCGCTCGGTGCGCGTCGCCCGCAGGGGGGCGGGGTTGGGGACGTGGGTGATGGTGCCTGCGTCGTCGGCGACGGTGGCGAGCACCCGGAGCCCCAGATCGACACCGGCCCGGCCGCCCGTGGTCGGCGCCGGGTAGGGGTGTGCCTCGACGAGACAGGAGAACGAGACGAACGGCCGCTCCCAACCGCTCGGACAGGGTGGCGGTGAGGATGCGGGCCGTGCCGGTTGCCACCAGACGCTCCAGGCGCCGGGTGCTCTCCAACGAGTGGAGCGGTCCCACGACGGGCAGGGTGATGGTCCGCCGGTCGGGCTCGGTCCGGACGGGACCGGTCGTAAGGCGCACCCTGGCCTGGTCCTTCCTCTTGGACCGGAACCCCGGGAAACCGACCTTCCTGCCGCTACGCCTGCCAGACCTGCTCTCTGACCGGTTCTTGAGGGCGACACACAGGTCGGCGATGCCGGTTGCATACGCCTCCTTCGAGCTCTCCCGCCACCACGGGGCGACGGGGTGCTTCTCGACGTTGAACTGCTTGCGGAGGGCGTCGAGGTTCCAAGGGACTGACTCGTGAGCAGGGTCGAGCTTCTTCGCGTCCAGGTCGGCCTTCACCCGGGCCAGTGCCCAGTTGCAGGCGAAGCGGCGGGCGCCGAGGTGGGGATGGATCCTCGCCACCGCTTCCGGGTCCGCCGGCCACGCCACCTCGAAGACGAAGCCCCGGGCGACCCACCCGTCGGGCGGGCACCGGCAGCCGGCCTTGCCGGTGCCACCGATAGCGGTCTGGGAGTGGACGTGCTGGGTCGGTGCCCACTCAGCCACGTCCATCGTTGGCCGTCGTTGGTCGAGGGCGTGCCAACGGTTCGACACCCGTTCCTCGGGGCCTTTGGCCCTACCCGGCTCGAATGGGCGATGCGATGCTCGGCGGATGGAGCACGGTGATGGCACCGACGACGCTGCATCGGTAGGCGACGGTCTCCCCCCCGTGACCGAGCCCACCGACTCCACTACCGACGTCGCCGTCGAGGCCACCCGAGCCGACGGGCTGACCGAGGCAGAGGCGGAAGAACGCCTCGCCCGCTTCGGACCGAACGCTCTGGCTACCGACCGTCGCCACCTCGTGCGAACGCTGCTGGCCAAGCTCACCGGCCCGGTTCCCTACCTGCTCGAGGCAGCCATCGTCCTCGAGCTGGCAGCCGGCAAGGTGACCGAAGCGATCATCGTCGCCGCACTGGTCGTCTTCAATGGCGTCCTCAGCTTCGTGCAGGAGGGACGCGCCGCCAATGCTCTGTCCATGCTGCGGAGCCGGCTGGCCGTCCACGCCCGGGTCCGGCGTGACGCCCACTGGCAGCTCGTCGACGCCGAACAGCTGGTCCCCGGCGACCTCGTCCACATCAGGGTCGGCGACATCGTGCCTGCCGACCTGGCCGTCACCGATGGGTCGGTGTCGGTCGACCAGTCGGTCCTCACCGGGGAGTCCGCCGACGTCGAGGTCACCACTGGGGGCACCTGCTACTCAGGGTCGGTCGTCCACCGCGGCGAAGCAACCGGCCAGGTGACAGCGACCGGGTCCCACACCTACTTCGGGCACACCGCCGAGCTGGTCCGCACGGCCAAGACGGCCAGTCATCTCGAGGAGACGATCTTCAAGATCGTCTGGGCACTGCTGGCGCTCGACGGAGCCCTGGTCGTGGCCATCATCGCCTACGGGATCGTGACCCGCCTGCCAGCGAGCGAACTGCTGCCGTTCGTGCTCATCCTGGTGGTCGCCACCGTCCCGGTGGCACTCCCGGCCACCTTCACCCTCGCCACGTCGGTCGGCGCACTCGAGCTGGTCCATGACGGTGTGCTCGTCACCCACCTGTCCGCCATCGAAGAGGCGGCGGCGATGGACCTCCTCTGCACGGACAAGACCGGGACCATCACCGAGAACCGGCTGACCGTGGTCGCCGTCGTCCCGTTCGGAAGGCACGACCAGGCCGACGTGCTCGCCCTGGCGGCGGCGGCCTCCGACGAGGCTACCCAGGACCCCATCGACCTTGCCGTCCTCGAGGCGGCCACCTCGGCAGGAGCGCCCACTGCAGGAAGTCGGACCGCCTTCGTGCCGTTCGACCCGTCGACCAAGCGCTCCGAGGCCACCCTGGAGGCCGACGGCACCGACCTCCGGGTCGTAAAGGGGACGCCCACCGTCGTCGCCGGACTGACTGCAGCACCTCCTCCCCAGCTCGACGACGCCGTCACGTCCCTCGCCTCGACGGGTGCTCGGGTCCTGGCTGTGGCAGCGGGGAGCGGGCCGGGGGCGGCGGGGCTGCAGCTCGTCGGCCTCCTCGCCCTCGGCGATCCCGTCCGTTCCGACTCCGCCGCCCTGGTGGCGCACCTCGGCGAGCTGGGGGTCCGCGTGGTGATGGTCACGGGCGACGCAGCACCCACCGCGGTCGCCGTCGCCGGCGAGGTCGGGATCGGCGAGCGGGTCGGCTCAGTCGACTCGCTCCGGGCGAGGCCCGATGCCGACATCGACTTCGACGTCTTGGCCGGCGTGCTTCCCGCCGACAAGCTGGCCCTCATCGAGCGCTCCCAGCGCTCGGGGCACGTGGTGGGGATGACGGGCGACGGCGTCAACGACGCGCCAGCCCTCAAACGGGCCGAGGTCGGGATCGCCGTCTCGAGCGCCACCGACGTAGCCAAAGGGGCGGCCAGCCTCGTCCTCACCGACGAAGGGCTCGGCAACGTCGTGGCCGCCGTCGAGACCGGGCGTCGCGTCTACCAGCGGATGTTGACCTACACGTTGAACAAGATCGCCAAGACCTTCCAGGTGTCGCTGTTCCTCGGGCTGGGACTGCTTGTCACCGGCGCCTTCGTCACTACTCCACGGCTGGTCCTGCTGCTCCTGTTCGCCAACGACTTCGTCACGATGTCGCTTGCCACCGACCGCGTCGGGTTCTCCTCCCGTCCTGACCGTTGGCAGGTCCCCGCGCTGTCTGTCGCCGCGCTCGGCGTAGCGATCCCGTGGCTCGCCTTCGCCTTCGGCACCTTCCTCGTCGGGCGCCACGTCCTCGGGCTCGATCTCGCCTCCACCCAGACCTTGGTGTTCGTGATGCTGGTGGCGACGGGCCAGGCCACCATCTACCTGGTGCGCGAGCGGCGCCACCTGTGGTCGTCGCGTCCGAGCTGGTGGATGCTCGGGGCCACCGTCGCCGACTTGGTGGTCGTGACAGTGCTGGCCACCCGAGGCATCCTGATGGCCTCCGTCCCGCTGGTCGACGTCGGCGTGCTCCTCGGCTGCGTGCTCGTGGCCACCGCCGTCCTCGACGTCGCCAAGGCTCCCCTCCTTGCCATCATCCGCTCCGACACCGTCTCCGACAGGAACACGACACCATGAAGGCCAGGCCATCGAGGCCGTAGTGGGAGACGGGGACCGGGTCCAGCCAGTTCTTCCTACGACCGGTCGCCTACCGGTACCCCGAGGGCATCGGCCAGGCCGGCCAGGCCCGAGGCGTCCAGCCCTCCGGTCCCATCGGATGGCGCCGGGTGGGACCGGAGGGACCGGCTCTTCCTCGTCAGGCTCGGCAGGTCAGGCGTCCCTGCCGCAGCCTGGATCGACCACCGTTCCGATCAACCGGCGGTCGCCGTCGCGATCTCTTCCCTTGCCTTCGACGTGCTCACCTCGATCCGCCGGACCTTGGCCTCCTCGGCGACGGGGATGGTGATCCGGAGGACGCCGTTCTCGTAGGAAGCGGCGATCCGCTCGGCGTCGAGGTTGTCGCCGAGGAAGAGCTCTCTCGCGAACGTGCCCGTCGGCCGTTCGCACACGACGGTCTCGACGCCTTCGGTCTTCCACTGACGCTCTGCCTTCACACTGAGCACGTTCTTCTCGACCGTCACCTCGATCGAGTCGGGCCGCATGCCCGGCAAGTCGAGGTCGACATGGAACACGTCACCGATCCGGTAGGCGTCGAGTGGCATGGAACGCGTCTGCCTGGCGTCTCGCAACTGGTCGGCAAGGTCGTCGAACCCCCGGAACGGATCGAACCTCAGCAACATGGTGGTCTCCTCTCGTGTGTGACCGCCCACGTCTCGTGGGCCATCCCTCTGGTCGAGAACCAGCGTCCCCCTGACGAGCAGACGGGCACCAGGGCCGAACGACCTACGGCCGGTCCACGGGGTCCCCCACGAGTTCCCCGGCCTGCTGGGCGACCTCCTCCGCCGGGGGGAGGTGACGGAAGAAGTACCAGTACAGCGCGGCGTTGACGAGCTGGAGGAGGCCGGCGAGCTCGAAGGGGAGGCTCAGGCTCACGTCATCGAGGAGGTACCCCGAAGCAAGCGGGCTGACGCCCATCAGCACTTGGCTCGGCAAGTTCGACAACGCGGCGACCGACGAACGCTCCTCGGGGTCGGCCATGGCCACGACGTAGGACTGTCGGAGCGGCATGCCGGCCCGCTGGACGACCATGCGCAACGCGTAGGCGACCCCGGCGAGCACGAAGGTCGGTGCCAGCACGAGCGGCAGGACCAGCACCGCGGTCAACACCCGGACCACCGCGACCGTCCGCACCAGGCCCCACCGTCTGGCCAGCCCCGACGCCGAGAGGGCGGAGCTCATGCTCACGGCGTTCACCGCCGCGTAGAGCAGGCCGATCTCCCCGGCACCGGCCCCGAAGCGCCGGTAGAACCAATAGGTGAGGAACGGGCCCATCATGCCGACGGCCAGGCCGTTGACCGAGTTGGTCGCCGCCAGCCGCACGAGCAGGCCTCGCGACCGAACCGGCAGACGGGGACGCCGCCCGTTCCGCTTGCTGCTGGCCGGGTGGGCCGGCTCGGTCATCCACAGGGCGAGGGCGCCGGCTACCAGTGACACTGCTGCGATGGCCACGAAGGCGGATCTGAAAGTGGGGAGCGCCGCCGCGGAGCGTACGTGGTGGCTCCCGGCGAGCATGGCGAGCAACGAGCCCGCCAGCGCACCGAACGACGACCCGAACTGCAAGCGACCGAAGGCACTGTTCCGCCACTCGGCCGGCGTGTCCTCGGTCACGAGAGCCGACTCCGCCGGCTGGTAGGGGCCGACCGCCCCCGCACCGGCACCAGACCCGCGACCGAAACTACCGAGGGCGGCGGCGACGAACAGCACCGGCACCGAGCGAACCGTGGCGAAGA
The DNA here is from genome assembly GCA_021798955.1 of Actinomycetes bacterium. Taxonomy (GTDB): domain Bacteria; phylum Actinomycetota; class Acidimicrobiia; order Acidimicrobiales; family RAAP-2; genus JAJZJT01. The sequence continues at coordinate 25,922 of JAJZBK010000022.1, read as the reverse complement.
CGACTGCCGCACCGGCAGTGAGCATCGGGAACACGATCAGGAACGGCTTGCGCCCGAGACGGTCCGAGAGAAGACCCACGGCCGACGAGAGCACCGCGGATGCCAGGGCGACGCCGACGAAGAGCTCACCGAGCTCCAGCCCCCCGAAGCCCAACGCAGCCAGGTAGAGCGGCGCGACCACCCCGGCCAGCGCCCGCCCCGCGCTCATCGACACCCTGGCGGCCCACACGAGGGCGAGCGTCCGGTTCACCCACGGAGGTCGGAGGACGCCCCGCAGTGTGGCGTTGCTCAGCCGCACGTCAGTCCATCGCCCCTGAGCAGCCACCGCGTGCTGGGGGGCTGCCGGGCGGGCCGCCTGGGGAGCTGCCGGGCGGGCTGCCTGGGGAGCTGCCGGGCGGGCTGCCTGGGGAGCTGCCGGGCGGGCTGCCTGGAGAGCTGCCGAGGCGAACGGCGGCCCCCGGCGGTGCCAGTGCCGACCGTGACGACGCCCATGGTGTCTTCAGGCGTCGTGATCGGCGTCGGGATCGGCGTCGGGATCGTCCGAGTACGGACCCGGTTCTTCGAGGCCCCAACCCGCGCCGTCGCCGCGTCGGGCGACTGTTCGAGCGGCAGGCTCTCCGAACCCGTCCGGATCGTCGCCACCGCCGTCGAGGGTTACCATCACTTCGGGGTCGTCGAGGTCGGCTCCGACCTCCTCGAGCTCACGCTCGTCCACCTGCAGGGACGGATCGAGAGACGGGTCGACCTGGACCATTTCGGCCAGCTCGGGATCGAGGCTGGTGCCGTCATCGAGGGCCTCGTCGCCCGGTTCGAACGCTTCGGATCCCATTGGCTCGTCAGGGGACCACTCGTCGTTGTCACGCATGTCGCCGCTCTCCTCTGTCGACAGGGGGTGATGGTGAGGTGATGGGGGCCGTTCCGACCGGCGACGAAGGGGACAGACGACCAGGCCGAGACGGCGACGGAGTCATCGACCCGTCGGGTCGGGGCTCGACCTCCGGTGTCGATGCTTGGCCGTCGCGTCCTCCTCCTGTCGCTGCTGCACCATCGGCGACGTCGGTCACCCCTCACCTCGTGACCCCGACGCTCGGACTGCCTCGGCCAGCGTGCACGACCAACCCCCGGGGTGGCCAGGGTCGAAGGTCCCCTGCAGGGCCGAACATCCCCGGCACGAGGCCGGCAGCAACCTCGATGCGGTCGGGCAGGATCTCTGTCGCCATCCCCAGGCCCGGGGCGAGGATGGGACTAGCCGTGTCCCCTGGCGAGTTAGCCGCCATAGTGGGAGACGGTGCCAGAGGTCGTAAACACCCGGTCGGCCGAGCCAGCCCGAGAAGCGCAGGCAGCCCGGAGGGTGCCTTCGCCGGGCCCCTACCTCCGCCCTGACCGGGTGTCTGCCCAACGGAGGCGATCATCGAGCAGGCTGACGGCATCGTGATGCTCGGCACTGACCCGTGCCCCGGCTACGGCCGCTACGTCCACGCCCTCCCTGACAACGCTCGGTTCCTCAACTGGGCCAGCAGACCGCCGACACGTGCACCGTCTGTGTCCACTGTCTCCATCGGCCCACGGCAAACGACGGCGGTTCCATCCCCATGGCCATGCCCATACGCTTCGATGGTACCGGCCTCGGCCCGTCCGGCCCAGGGGAACCCAGGGACGGAGCCGGAAGTCCGGTCACTCCCCGAGGGAACGGCGAACGGCGGCCAGGCGGTCGGGGACGATCCGCCACCAGGTCCACCGCCCGCGGTGCTCTCCGACGACCAGCCCGGCATCGGCGAGGACCTTCGTGTGGTGGGAGATCGTCGGCTGGCTCTTCCCGAGCGGGCCCTCGAGGTCACACGAGCAGACCTCCCCCCGGGCGGCGACGATCGACAGGAGCCGAAGGCGCACCGGATCGGCGAGCGCCCCGAGCACCCGGGCTAGGTCGACCGCTTCGTCGTGACCCAGCGGCGCCACGAGCACCGAAGCCCGGCACAGCGGCGCGTCAGCCGGCTCGACCTCGATAGGGCCAGTGGCACTCGCAGGACGGGCGGGCATCTGGCCTCCTCTCGCACGGTTCGCACGGTGACCACCGCAGGTCGCCGGACGAGCATCGATCATAGTCGATTGGTTGCGAGGACCCCAGTCGTGCCGTTCCCTTCCGGGGCGGCGACGGCCCATCACGCTCGCCGGAGCCTCAGGTGGCCAACGGCTGTATCCCTTTGGGGCCCTCGTGCGTCTATGGAGTGACGGTCCCGATGGGGGCCGAGCGAGCGGAACGAAGGAGTGTGCAATGCAGCAGAACATGGGAACGATCGACCGAAGCCTCCGAGCTCTGGTGGCTATCGGCGCAGTGGCCGGAAGTGGAGTGCTCGGCTTCTCCACGGCGGGAGGGATCGTGCTGCTCGTCGTGGCAGCGATCATGGCGGTCACGGCAGGAAGCGGCTTCTGCCCCCTCTACCGCCCCTTCGGCATCACGACCATCCGCGGCGGTGGCCAGCCGGGCGAGCATCGGGTCTCGCACCTGCACCGGGCGGCCTGACCCGGCTCCGTCCGCCGGCGGGAACGACGGGCCCGGACCAATGGAGCCGGCAGGGGCCACAGACGTGTCGGCAGGAGCCACGGATGAGAGGGTGGAGGCCGTGCGGGACGACCCTACGACACCAGGACAGGACAGCCGGCTCGCCACCCAGGTGGCGGCCGAGCTTCCTGGCCTGTACCGCTACGCCCGGTCGGTCACGGCGAACGATGCCGAGGCACAGGACCTCGTCGGCGAGACGGTCCTCCGGGCCCTGGAGCGTGCCGATCAGTACCGAGGCGACTCCTCGCTCCGGACGTGGCTGCACCGGATCCTCTCCCACCTGGCGGTCGACCGCGCCCGCCACCACGCCCACGAGCTCAGCGTGACCGATGTCGAGACCCAGTGGCGGGACGAGTCCTACAGCGTCGACGCCGAAGCGGTCGTCGAGCGGGCGGAGTCGGCAGCAGAGCTTCGCGACGCACTGGTCCATCTCCCCTACCACTACAGGAGCGCCGTCGTCCTACACGACGCCGAGGGTCGCACGGCGAGCGAGGTCGCCGACCTCCTCGGCATCTCGCTCCCTGCAGCCAAGCAGCGCATCAGACGAGGAAGGATGATGCTCGTGAGCGCACTCGCCCACCGAGACGAACGACGAGTAGCCAACGCGGGCGTGCAGCTCTCGTGCTGGGAGGCTCGCGAGCAGGTGTCGAGCTACCTCGACGACGAGCTCCCTCCCCCGGCACGACGCGCCCTCGAAGCCCATCTCGCCGGATGTGCCACCTGTCCACCCCTCTACCAGGCACTCGTTGGCACCAGGACCGCGCTCGGTGCACTGCACGACCCCGACACCGTCATCCCCGACACCCTGGCCGAGCGCCTCCGACGCCACCTCGGCCTCGAGCTGCCCGACCAGGGACCTCCCGACCAGGGACCTCCCGACCAGGGACCTCCCGACCAGGGACCTCCCGACCAGGGACCTCCCGACCAGACAGCAGGTGCGGGGTGAGCGATCTCGCAGGGCCCCTTCACCTCGGGCCGTCGCTCGACGAGGCCGTGCAGGGCGCTGCCTGGGAGCCCGCCTGGGCAGCTTGTTCCCCCTCTCGGGAAGAATTGTAGACACCTCTACGTTTATGACGGGTGACACCCTGACGAGGAGGACACCCATGATGACGACGACGACGCTTCGACCCGAGACAACGGCCGCAGGTGAGGTGGTGGTCGCCGCCACCCGCCACCTGTTCGAGGCCGGGGTGCTGTCCCACGCCGGCCATGCCAATCTCAGCGCTCGCCTCGACGCCGACCGCTTCGTCCTCACCACGACCGGCGTGGTGCGCGACCTGCGCTCCGACCAGGTGGCCGCCCTCGACCTAGCCGGCACGGTGCTCGACGGGGAGCTGTCCGCCGAGAACGCCGAGATCATCGCCATGCACGCCGCCGTCTACCAGGCGCGACCAGCCGTAGGCGGGATCATCCACACCCACTCCCCGGCCGCCACCGCCTTTGCGCTGGCCAACAAGGAGCTGCCGTGCCGGGTGGAGCCCCTCCTGCGCTTCGGTCAGGCAGAGCCCGTCCCAGTCGTCGCCTGGGGGCCTCGTGGTTCGGACGTCTCGGTCCGCGGCATCGTCGACGTGCTTGCCGAACGCCCGACGACGTCAGCACTCCTGCTCGCCAACCACGGGCTCCTCGCCTTCGGGGCCGACCCCGTCTCCACGGCTCGGCTCGTCGTCGCCATCGAGGAGGCCGCCGAAGCCGAGCTGCGAGCCGTGCTCCTCGGTGGAGCTGTCGACTTCCCCTCCGGTGCCCTCGACCAGGTGCGCGCCTCGATGGCACGGGTGCGGTCATGAGCCCCTCCCACGGCGACAGCCGAGCGGACGCGGTCCGGGACCGCTACCGCGACGTCTTCGGCGTCGTGCCAGAAGGGATCGAGCAGCGTCTCACCGTCGCCCGGGCAACCGGGCGGATCGAGGCCGTCGAAGCGATCGAAGCACTGCGCCGAGCGCTCCTCGCGGAGAACCCCCTCGAGCCTCGCGTGCAGCAACTGGTCCACTTCGCCCAGCTCGTCGCCCTCGGCCGCGAAGGACCCGCCCGGCTGCACGCCGCCGGCGCCCAGCGCGCCGGGGCGACGCTCGCCGACCTCGTCGGCGTAGCCGAGACGTCGCTCGTCACCGCCGGCATGCCCGCCTATGCCCTTGCTGTCGAGATCATCGCCGGCCTGGGGAACGCGGGTGACCAGACGGGAACCGCGGCCGACAGGCCAGCAGGGAGGCAGCCATGACGTCAGTCGGTCCGATGTGGGACCAGCGCTTCGCCACCGGTCAGTGGCCGAGGGAGCCCGACCCCTTCTTGGTCGCTCTTGCCGACCCGCTGCCGGCGGGCCGCGGCCTCGACCTCGGTTCGGGGCCGGGCCGCAACAGCGTGTGGCTAGCGGCCAAGGGCTGGGACATGACCCTCGTCGACGCCTCCCGAGTCGGGCTCGACCTGGCAGTCGCCGCGGCGAGCGCGGAGGGAGCTGCCGTGACCACGATCGAAGCCAACCTCGACGAGTGGCGACCCGACCCGTCGTACTTCGACCTCGTCATCGTGGCCAACCTCCACCCCGGGCCTGACCGGCTCGGCACCATCCTCCAGCACGCCACCGAGGCGCTGTGCCCCGGCGGGCACCTCTACGTCGTGGGCCACCACCTCGACAACCTCGGACGGCACGGCCCACCAGACCCCGACCGGCTCCTCACCGACGAGCGTCTCCGGGCCGCTCTGCCCTCGGAGCTCGACGTCCACGTCCTCGAGACGAGGAGCCGCCGGTCCGCCGGCGGTGGCGACGATGCCCCCGCCGAACGGCACGAGGTCGGCGGCGACGAGGGACGCGAGAGCGACCTCGTGGTCGTTGCCTGGGCCGGCAAGCCCCAGCTGTCCAACGAGCACGCCCGGTGACGGCCGGGGCGAACGCGGAAACCTCCCCGGCGACACACCGGCATGACGCCGACGAGCTCGGCCTCGAGGGCATCGGGTTCCTGCTCGGGATGGCCCATCGGGCGCACCGGCGCCGCTGGGAAGCGATCCTCGCCGACCTCGGGCTGACGGCTCCCCAGGCGGCGGTCCTCCGGCTGGTCACCGCCGAGCCCGGCTGTGGCGTACGCCAGCTCGCTCGCCGGCTGGGCACGGACCCGATGAACGCCCAGCGGATCATCGAGACGCTGGTCGCCAACGGGCTGTGCGCCGCGGGACGCGATCCGGATGACGCCCGCCGCCGTCCCTTCCACCCGACTGAGCACGGGCGACATGTGGCCCGACAGGTCGCCGATCGGGCCCGACGGACCGAACGAGCGTCGATGGAGCTCCTCGGAGACGCGTCCTACCGGGTCGTGCTCGACGCGCTCCGCACGCTCGCCGAGCCCGACAGTGAGCCATCGCCGTAGGATCGCTGCTCACCTCAGGCCGGGTCGTCCGCACCGCGTCCGGGCGCACGCGGCGTTGCCCCCAGCCGAGCTGATAACTTGATGAGTTGATGTCTTCTTCAGCACCGGGCGCCAGCGGAGCGCACCGAAACAGGCGGCCGTGCATGTACCCGTCGAGCGTCGGTCGTCGCCGATGACGCGCCCGATCTACCAGGTGAAAGCCGACTTCTTCAAGACGTTGGCCCACCCGGCACGCATCCGGGTGCTCGAGTTGCTCCGCGACGGAGAGCGGTCGGTGGGTGAGCTGATCCCCGAGGTGGGGCTCGAGGCGTCGCACCTCTCCCAACAGCTCGGCATCTTGCGTCGGGCGAACGTGCTCCAGAGCCGCAAGGAAGGATCGACTGTTCGTTACTCGGTGACCGACCCGCGGATCTTCGAGCTGTTGGAGGTGGCGAAGGCCATCCTCACCGGCACGTTGGCCGAGTCTCGCCAGCTCCTCGCCGAGCTCGAGGAGCTCGACTTCGCCGAGCGCCCGGCGCGGCCCCGGAGGCGGGCGACCCGCTGAACGAGGCGGGCGGCACACTGGTCGGCGGGTCAGCGCGGTGGGCGAGGTCACGAGCTTTGCCCCAAGGCTGCCGCAGTAGCCGGTCGAGGTTTCGGAGATCAGCCGGACGGCAGCAGGCGTAGGAGCTCGAGGGTCATGTGGACGCGGTAGCCGTAGGTCAGTGCACCGAGCCAGGGTGCGTCCGTGGCATTGGCGCGGGGATCGCGTCCGCAGGCACCCCGGCCGAGCACCTGCTCGACGACCCGGTCGAGCGTCAAGCTGGCCGCCAGGTCGACGCTTTCGGCCATCCGGGTGCGACGGCTTTCATCGAGAGCGCTCACTGACAACAGGTCGAGCAGCTCGCCACTCGAGCGCTGCCGCGGGCCGAACCGCTCGAGGACGAAGAGGCCGCTCGCCAGGTCGGAGACCCAGGGAGCGACGAGCGGGAGGCGGCGCCGGTCCGTCTCGAGCTCGGCGAAGATCCGGGGACCGACCGTCGCCGCCACCGCGTCGGTACAGATGCCGACGACCGCGTGGACGATGTCGGGCTCGAAGGGACCGATGCGCGCCTCGAGGGAGCAATCGACCAGCTCCTCGACGTTCAGAAGCTCAGACATCACGATGGTGGGGCGTCGGAGGCTCAGCGGAGCGGGGGGGTCGGGGGGTGGGGGACGACGGCGCCGCAACGGGGACAACACCCGCAGCGCTCGGCATCGACCTGGGGGATCGGCCACCAGCACGACCGGCACACCACCGGCTCGTCGTCCTCGCGGCGCGTCCTCACCGGCAGACCCCCGGCAACGTCACCCGGGCCGGCCCGGTCTCCCCCGGCGAGACCGGCCCGTTCACCCCGATGTCGACGGGCACCATGAGAGCAAAGGTTTTGATCATCTGAGCGCATGATAACTTCGTCAGACGTGTACCGCACCCCGCTCGTCGCTGCGTTGCGCGGGCGGCGCGTCACCGAGCCGGCCCCGCCCCCGACCACCACAGCTGCGCCCCGGTTCCCGGGGTCGGTGCAGCTGCGCCACGTCGACGCCGGCTCGTGCAACGGCTGCGAAGTGGAGATCGGGCAGGCCTTTGGTCCGGTGTGCGATGCCGGGCGCTTCGGCATCCGCCTGGTCGCCTCGCCACGCCACGCCGACGGCCTGCTCGTGACCGGCGTGGTCACGAAGAACATGGCGACGCCCCTGCGCAAGACGTTGGAGGCCGTGCCCCGCCCCCGGGTGGTCGTGGCCTGTGGCGAGTGCGCCATCGACGGCGGCGTGTTCGCCCACGCCTACGGCGTGGCCGGGCCGGTCGGCGACGTGGTCCCTGTCGACCTCGAGATCGCCGGCTGTCCGCCCGAGCCCCGGGCCATCACGGCAGCCCTGCGGGGGCTCAGCGGACGTTGAGCATGACGGTCTACCTGGTCGGTCTTGCCGCGTTGTGCCTCGCGTCCCTGCTCGCTGCCACATTGTCAGACCGGTACCGCCTGCTCGGTGCTGCGCTGGTGGGTGTGGCAGGGTCCCTGGCCGCCCTCGTTGGTGCAGGGCGGGTGCTCCTGACGGGGCACCCGGTCGCCCTGCACACCGGCGCCGTGTTGCCGCTCACTGGGGTGGACCTCTCCCTCGACCCGTTGGGGGCCCTCTTCGTCGCCGTCACCGCCGTCGTCGGGTTGGCGGCCTTGTGCTACTCGGTCGGCTACGGTGCCCACGCCACGCCGGGCCGGACGGCAACAGCAATGCTGCCGGCGTTCCTCGCCACCCTGCTCCTCGTCCCGGCCGCCGCCAGCGTGGCGACCTTCCTCATCGCCTGGGAGCTCATGGCGCTCACCTCGCTGTTGGCGCTGCTCGGTGAGCACCGCCAGGGACCCGCCATCCGCGATGCGGCCCAGTGGTACGCGGCCATGACCCATATCGGGGCGGCAGCCATCCTCCTCGGCTTGGTGTTGCTGGCCACCCAGGTCGGCAGCCAGAGCTTCGCCGCCATCGACGCCCACCACCGCCAGGTGCCGGCCCCGCTCGCCTCCGTGGCCTTCGTCCTGGTCCTCGTCGGCTTCGCCTCCAAGGCGGGGGCGGTCCCGTTCCACGTGTGGCTGCCCCGAGCCCATCCCGAAGCGCCGAGCCCGGTGTCGGCTCTCATGTCGGGGGCGATGGTCAACCTCGGCGTCTACGGCATCGTGCGGGTCGGCGAAGGCTTGCTCGGCGGTGGCGAACTGTGGTGGTGGCTCGTGGTCGTCGCCCTCGGCATCGCCTCGGCCTTCTTCGGGGCACTGCACGCTGCCGCCAGCAGCGACATCAAGCGCCTCCTCGCCTACTCGACAGTCGACAACATGGGCCTCATCCTCATCGGCGTCGGAGCAGCAGGGGCACTCGCCGCAGATGGTCAGCGCTTCCTTGCCGCACTGGTCCTGCTCGCCGCCCTCTTCCACCTCGTGAACCACGCCCTGTTCAAGGGCAGCCTCTTCCTCGGTGCCGGCGCCCTCCAACATGCGACCGGGACCCGCGACCTCGACCACTTGGGAGGCCTCGCCCGCCGGATGCCGGCCACGGCCGTGCTCTTCGGCATCGGCGCTCTCTCGATCAGCGCCCTACCCGGGCTCAACGGCTTCGCCAGCGAATGGCTGCTCTTAGAAGGGCTCCTCCACGGCTTCACCTCCCACTCGGCGATCACCGAAGCGGCGCTTTTGGCCGGCGTCGCCGCCCTCGCCGTCACCGGCGGGCTCACTGCCACCGCCTTCGTGAAGGCACTGGGGGTCGGGTTCCTCGGGATGCCTCGCACCGAGCGTGCCAGCGAGGCGCACGAGGTTGGGCCCTCCATGCTGGCCGGCACTGCGCTCCTCGCTGCCGGGTGCGTGGTCGTGGGCATCGTTCCCGGTATCGCGCTCCCGATCCTCGACCACGCCGTCTCCAGCGCCTTGGCCGGCGGTCCCCCACGAGCGCTTCGCTCCGGCATCGGTCTGGACCTCGCCTCCTTGAGCGGTGCCGTCGACCCGGCGCTCGTCGTGGTCGGTCTCCTCGGTGCCCTTGTCGTCGCCCGCGGGGCGCTGCTCCTCGTCCCCAGGTCCGCCGAGCTACGACGTCCCCGGCGCGCCGCAGCCTGGGGGTGCGGAGGCGACACGCAGGTGCCTCGTTCGGAGATCACCGCCACGTCCTTCGCCGAGCCGCTCCAGCGCGTGTTCGCCGACGTGCTCCGGCCCGACCACGACCTCGAAGTCACCCATGCAGCCGAGTCCCGCTACGTGCCCGAGGCCATCACCTTCCGGCAACGTCTCGACGACGCCACCGAACGTGCCTTCTACCAGCCGGTGATCACCGCGGTCGCCGGGTGGGGACGCCTGGCACGCCGGGTCCCCAACGGGAGCGTGCACCGCTATCTCGCCTTCGGGTTCGTCGCATTGGTCCTCGTCCTGGTGGTCCTGGCGTGACCCTCGTCCTCACCTCCCTCGCCGCGGCAAGCCCGGGCTTCGCGGTGCGGGTCGGGACATCGGTCCTGCAGGTGGCCGTCGTCGCCGTCGCCGGCCCCCTGCTCCTCGGACTGATGGCCAAGGTCCGCGCCCGAGCCGAAGGTCGCGTCGGCCCGCCGGTCGGCCAGGTGCTGGCGGATCTTCGCAAGCTGGTGCGCAAGGAGGCGGTCCGGGCCGAGCACACGAGCGTCGTCGCCTCCTTGGCCCCGCTCGTGCTGGTGGCGTCGGCGATGGTGGCCACCGCCCTCACGCCGCTCGTCACCACTCACCCCGTCCTCGCCGGTGGCGCCGACGTCTTCGTCGTCGTCTACCTCCTGCTCATGGGGTCGGTGGCGCTCGCTCTCGACGGCCTCGACGCCGGGACGGCCTTCGGCGGCATGGGGTCGAGCCGGGCCATGACCATCGGAGCCATCTCCGAGCCGGCACTGCTCGTCGCCATCCTCGCCCTTGCCGTCCAAGCCCGCACGTCCAACCTGCCGGCCATCGTCACCGCCACCCTCGCCCACCCTGGATGGGTGGCCAGTCCGCAACGGCTCCTGGCGCTTGTCGCCCTCGTCGTCGTGGTCATCGCCGAGACGGGCCGCATTCCGGTCGACAACCCGTCGACCCACCTCGAGCTGACCATGGTCCACGAGGCGATGGTCCTCGAGCACGGCGGACCCGACCTGGCGCTCGTCACGGCCGGCGAGGCGATGCGCCTCGCCCTGCTGCTCGGGCTGGTGGCCAACCTCTTCCTCCCCTGGGGCATCGACTCGTCCGGGAGCGGGGGTGCCCTCCTCGTCGGGCTCGTCGTGCTCGGCGCCAAGCTGGCGGTCCTCGCCGGTCTCGTCGCCCTCGTCGAGGTCTCGACGGCCAAGCTCCGGCTGTTCCGGGTCCCCGAGCTGCTCGCCGGTGGCTTCGTCCTCGCCGTCGTCGCCGTCACGACCGGCCTGGTCACGAGATGAGCTCCCACCCGGCGTTCGACGTGGCCGAGCTGGCCGCGGGGGTGGTGCTGGCCGGGGCGGTCCTCGCCCTGTGGCGCAAGGACCTGCGTGCTCTCATCCCGATCCTGGCGCTCCAGGGGGCAGCCCTGTCCGCCCTGGCAGCGGTGCTCGCCGTCAGCGACGGCAACCTCGGCCTCGGCGTGGTCGCCGGCGTGGTCCTCCTCGCCAAGGGGGGCGTCGTCCCGGGGCTCCTCGCCCGAGTGGTCCGGGCCGATCCGGGCAGCCGGGAGACCGCTCCCCTGGTGAACGTTCCGGCCTCACTCGTCGCCGCAGGGGCCCTGGTGGTCCTCTCCTACCTCGTCGCCGGCCGGATCACCGCGCTCGCCCCCGACCGCCTCACCCGGCTCGTCCCGCTGGGGTTGGCCACGGTGCTCGTCGGGTTCTTCGTGCTCGTCACCCGGCGCAAGGCGGTCTCCCAGATCGTCGGGCTGCTCCTGGTGGACAACGGGATCGCCCTCGTCGCCTTCCTCCTCACTGCCGGGGTACCGCTCCTCGTCGAGCTCGGCGCCTCCTTCGACCTCCTGTTGGTCGTCGCCATGTTGCAGGTGCTGGCGACGACCATCCGGGCCCGCTTCGGCCACGTCGACCTCGACCAGCTCCGCGAGCTCCACGACTGATGCTCCTCGTCGCCATCGTCTGCGTCCCGCTTGCCGCCGGCCTGTTCGGCGCTGTGCTCCCCTGGCGTCGTCCGGTCGGCTGGACGATGGTCGCAGCCAACGCCACCGTGTTCGGCCTCGGCATCGCCACGGCCGCCCACGCCACGCATCGCCACGTCACCTCCGGGCTCGACGGAGCCCTGCGCGCCGACGCGCTCAGCGCGTTCATGGTCGTCGTCATCGGCGTCATCGCGCTCCTGGCGTCGGTCCAGTCGATCCGCTACCTCGAAGTCGAGATCGCCAGTGGGGAGCACGGGGCCCGTCACGCCTCCCGCTACACGTTCCTCGTCCAGGTCTTCGTGGCATGCATGCTCGCCGCGGTCCTGTCGGCCAACCTCGGAGCAGTGTGGGTGGCCGTCGAGGCGACGACGATCGCCACCACCTTCCTCGTCGGCCACCGCGGCAGCGACAAGGCCCTCGAAGCGTCATGGAAGTACGTCCTCATCTGCTCGGTCGGCATCGCCCTGGCGTTCCTCGGCACCGTGCTCGTCTACTTCGCCGCGCTCCACGCCCCCGGGCACCCGCGGGGTGCCTCGGTCCTCGACTGGACCTCGCTCATGAGCGCCTCGCACCACCTCGACCCCGGTGTGATGCGACTCGCCATGGCCCTCATCGTCCTGGGCTACGGCACCAAGGTCGGGCTCGCTCCGTTGCACAGCTGGCTCCCCGACGCCCACAGCCAGGCACCCGCTCCCGTGTCCGCGCTCATGTCGGGCGTGCTGCTCGCCGTCGCCTTCTACGCCCTCCTCCGGTTCAAGGCAGTGGCCGACGGCGCCCTCGGCTTGGAATTCACCCGCATGCTCCTCGTCATCGTCGGGTTGGTGTCGCTCCTGGTCGCCGCCTCCCTGCTCCTCACCCAGCGCGACCTCAAGCGCATGTTCGCCTACAGCAGCATCGAGCACATGGGCCTCATCGCCCTGGGGGCGGCGGCCGGCACCACGCTCGCCATCGCCGCGGTGCTCCTGCACATCCTGGGCCACGGGCTTGCCAAGGCCGTGCTCTTCCTCGCCTCGGGCGAGGTCCTGGTCGTCGAGGGCACCAGTGAGATCGAACGCGTGCCGGCACTCCTCGCCCGGCGGCCGCTCCTCGGCGGGATCCTCGGTTTCGGTCTCGTCGCCCTGCTGGGGCTGCCGCCCTTCAGCCTGTTCGTGAGCGAGCTCGGCATGATCCGCGGCGAGGTGGCCGTCGGCCTCGGCTGGGCCGCTGCCCTCTCGCTGGCGGCGATGGCCGTCATCTTCGTCGCGGTGATGACCCGCGGGCGCCACCTCCTCCTCGGCGGACGCGACGGCACGCCGTCGGCGACGTCGCGGCTGGTGGGGATCCCGCTTGTCGGTGGCCTCGTCGCCTGCGCGTTCTTCGGGCTGTCCGCGTGGCCGCTCCAGTCGCTCCTCGACGCCGCTGCCCGGGTCGTCGTCCGGTGACCGACAACCAGCGACCGGACCTCGCACCGGTGCGCACCAGCGAGGTCGTCGCCGCGCTCGATCTCCCCACCCGCGCCGGCGCGCTGCTCGAGGCCGGCTTCCGCCTGGCCCTCGTGGCCGGGCACGACGACGGCCACGCCGTCCGGGTGGTGTACGTCCTGTGTGCCGGTCCTCCCGACCGTCGCGTCGAGCTCGAGGTCCTCCTCGACCCCGACCACCCTGCCGTCCCCTCCCTGGCCGCCTGGTCGTTCCCCGCCAGCCGCTTCGAGCGCGAGCTCCACGACCTCTTCGGCGTCGAGCCGGTCGGTCATCCCTTCCTGCGCCCGCTGGTGCGGCACCAGCAGTGGCCAGCCGACTGGTACCCCTTGCGCCGCGGTGCCGGGCCCGTACCAGCCATGAGCGAGGACGCCGAGTCGTTCCCCTTCGTTCCTGTGGACGGCCCCGGCGTCTACGAGATCCCCGTCGGCCCCGTCCACGCCGGGTTGATCGAGCCCGGCCACTTCCGCTTCTCGGTGGTCGGCGAGAGCATCCTCAAGATGAAGGCCCGCCTGTGGTTCGTCCACCGCGGCATCGAACGGCTCTTCGAAGGCCACCCGGTCGACCATGGCGTCGTGCTCTCCGAGCGAATCTCGGGAGACACCGCCGCCGCACACGCTCTAGCCTACTGCCTCGCCGTCGAAGAAGCCCTGGGCGTCGAGGTCCCCCAGAGCGCCCACGTGCTGCGGGCGATCGTGGTCGAGCTGGAGCGGATCACCAACCACGTCACCGACCTCGGCGCCCTCTGCAACGACGCTGGCTTCGGCATCGCCCAGGCCCGTGCGCTCACCCTGCGCGAGCGGCTCCTGCGCCTGGCTGGCGAGGTCACCGGGCACCGCCTCTTACGCGGTGCCATCCGACCCGGCGGTGCTGAGCTCCGCCGCCTTCCGACCGACGCCGAGCTGGCCGAGATCGCCGCAGGTGTCGGCGACCTCGTCGAGCTGGCCACCTCCAACACCGTGGTCATGGACCGCTTCGTGGGGACAGCCGTCCTCTCCCGCGGCGACGCCGAGGCCATCGGGGTCCTCGGGGTGGTCGCCCGGGCGTCGGGGATCGCCACCGACGCCCGGGTGGCGCACCCCTTCTGCGACCTCGAGACCGGCCTGACGCCAGTCGTCGAGGAGGCCGGTGACGTTGCCGCCCGCTTCACGGTCCGGGCCCGCGAGGTCACCGCCTCGCTCCGGCTCGTGGCCGAGCTGACCGGGCACGTCCGGGCCCTGACGGCGGGCGTGGACGACCTGCCTCAGCGGGGTGGATCGGGCCTGGGGATCGTGGAAGGCTGGCGGGGCACGATCGTCCACCGGGTCGAGGTCGACGACCGCGGCCAGCTCACCCGTGCCAAGATCGTCGACCCGTCGTTCCTCACCTGGCCGGCGCTGTCGGTCGCTCTCGCCGACACCATCGTCCCCGACTTCCCTCTGGCCAACAAGAGCTTCAACCTCTCCTACGCCGGCAACGACCTGTGACAGACCATCCGTCGACCACCCGTGGCCGTCCCTCCGTCCCGAAGCGTCCGCACCACCGAGGAGGTGGCACCATGAACCCCCCCAGCGCCTCGTTCTCGGTCACCCTGCGCATCGTCCTGTCCGACGCACGCCAGATCGGAGCGGTCACCACGCTCATCGCCGCCGACGGTGCCAGCATCGTGGCCCTCGACGTCGTCGAGGCCCATACTGACCCGGCCGACGAGATCGTCTTCGACGTGACCTGCAACGCCGTCGACGAGGACCACGCCGACCGCCTGCGCCAGGCGATCGAGGGGCTCGGCGGCGCTCGGGTCCGGGCGGTGAGCGACCGCACCATGCTGGTCCACCTCGGCGGGCTCATCACGGTGGTCCCGAAGGTCCCTCTCAAGACGCGCGACGACCTGTCGATGGCCTACACGCCCGGCGTCGCCCGGGTCTGCCAGGCGATCGCCGCCGATCCCGCTACGGCGCGCAACCTCACCATCAAGCGCAACACGGTGGCCGTCGTCACCGACGGCTCAGCCGTCCTGGGGCTGGGCGACCTCGGGCCAGCTGCCGCCCTGCCGGTGATGGAAGGCAAGGCAGCGCTGTTCCAACGGTTCGGCGGAGTCGACGCCTGGCCGGTGTGCATCGACAGCCACGACGTCGACGAGATCGTCCGTACGGTCGAACTGATCGCCCCCTCCTATGGCGGGATCAACCTCGAAGACATCGCTGCGCCCCGGTGCTTCGTCATCGAGCGGCGTCTGCGCGCCGCGCTCGACATCCCGGTCTTCCACGACGACCAGCACGGGACGGCGATCGTCGTGCTTGCCGGGCTGCTGAATGCCCTGCGAGTCGTGGGCAAGGAGCTCGGCGACGTCCGGGCGGTCGTGCTCGGCATCGGGGCGGCCGGCACGGCGATCACCCGGCTGCTGCTCGCCGCCGGCATCGGGGACGTCACCGCCGTCGACCGCCAGGGGATCCTCACCGGTACGACCAGCGGTCTCGACGAGGACCGTGCCTGGGTCGCCGCGCACACCAACCTCGCCGGCCGGACCGGCACGCTCGGGGATGCCATCGAAGGCGCCGACGTCCTGGTCGGTGTGTCCGGACCGGGACTGGTGAGCGCCGAGCACCTGTCGTCGATGCGCGAGGGCGCCGTCGTCTTCGCGCTCGCCAACCCGGACCCCGAGGTGCAACCGGCGATCGCCCGACGTCACGCCGCCGTGGTGGCGACCGGTCGGAGCGACCAGCCGAACCAGATCAACAACGTGCTCGTGTTCCCGGGGTTCTTCCGCGGCCTGCTGCGCTCGGGTGCCCGCACCATCACCGAGGAGATGGAGCTGGCGGCGGCCCGGGCCCTCGCCGGCGTCGTCGGCGACAACGAGCGGTCGGCCACCTACATCGTCCCCAGCGTGTTCAACCCGGCGGTCGTGCCGGCGGTCTCCGACGCCGTCGAAGCCGCTGCTCGGCGGAGCACCGGGGCCACGGCACCGTGAGCTCGGCCCGGCGAGACGCTGGCGGGCGGGTCACCGCCAGCCAGGGCGCCCTCGTCGACGAGACGCCGACTGGCACCTGACCCGTTCGGGCTTCCTGCCCGCGACGGGCCGGGGTGTGGCCGACGACGGGCGGCCTGGTTCCTCAGTGCGCCGTCCGGGCCGAGGGGGCGTCGCCGACGACGGGCTGCCTGGTTCCTCAGTGCGCCGTCCGGGCCGAGGGGGCGTCGCCGACGACGGGCGGCCTGGTTCCTCAGTGCGCCGTCCGGGCCGAGGCGACCGCGTCGACGACCGCGTCGACGACCTCGCTCGTGGACGCACTGCCGCCCAGATCGAACGTCCGGGTGCCCGCCGCGGCCACGGCCAGCGTGGCGTCACGGACCGCCCGCCCGGCGTCGGCGACGGCATCGCCCCCGTGCCTCGCCGCGTGGTCGAGGACTGCTGCGCAGGCGAGGAGCATCGCCATCGGGTTGGCAACGTCCTTGCCGGCCAGCGACGGGGCCGTGCCGTGTGGCGCCTCGGCCATGGCGACGGTCACCTCGAGGTCGGCGTCGAAGGCCAACAGCACCGACTCGGCGCCGGCGATCGACCCGAAGAGCGCCAGGACGAGGTCCGACAGGCAGTCGCCGTCGCGGTTGAGGGCGGGGACCACGAGGGGCCGGTCGTCCGACGCGCTGAGCAGCCCGGCGTAGGCGGCGTCGACGAGCACCGGCCGGTACGGGACGCCGGGATGACGGGATGCTGCCGTGTCCATCTCCTCTTTCAACAACGCTTCGTAGCGAGCCGAGACGGTCCACTTCGGGCCGCCGTAGACCTCGCCTCTCATGGCGGCGGCGAGGCGGAAGGCGTGCTCGGCAACGAAACGACAGCTCGACCGGGTGATCCGCTCGGTCCGGCTGGCCGACTCGTCGGGCGTCCCGGGCGTCCCGTCGCGCCACTCCTCGGCACCGTAGGCGTCGCCGACGGCCATGCGCACCACGGCGATCGGGTGCACCACCGGGGCCAGCGGGGTCACGCCAGGGATCCGGCGTCCCGTGCGGACGATCACCGAGCCGCCGACGCCCTCGCGCAGGATCCGGTTGGGAGAGCCGACGTCATCCGCCCCCTCCGGCGTGATCGTCGCCGCCTTGAGCCCGAACCCGGCCTGCCGCATCGCCTCGGCCGCCTCGTGCACCACTGCGTTGTGCGTCCTGCGCCGGTTGGCCAAGGACAGATCGAACCGCTCGAGCTCGAGCTCGATGCCGATGACGGCCGGGTCGAGGACCCGCAGCGCCTCGTCCAACAGCTCCTGCCCGGTCTCGTCGCCATCGCAGACCACCAGCCTGAACGCCGTCGTCACCATGGTGCACCTCCTCGCTCGTCCCGCAGGCGCGGGCCCTTCCTCGTCCCGCAGGCGCGGGCCCTTCCTCGTCCCGCAGGCGCGGGCCCTTCCTCGTCCCGCAGGCGCGGGCCCTTCCTCGTCCCGCAGGCGCGGGCCCTTCCTCGGCCGAACGGGCAACGGGGGAGCTCCCGAGACGCGTGCTGGCAGCAGACCTGACGGAACCATCACTCGATCAGGTGATCCAGCTCGACACTAACCTGGCGACCACCACCGGTGGGACGGCACCGTGCGTCGCCGACTGCGCCCGCTCCAGAGCGCGCCTCCCGCCGGCGCCCCCAACCAGTCGGAGGTGTGACGTCGTCGAACGGGGAGGTCCGAAGCGGAAGGCCGGCGACGTGGTCCTGCGGGTTGACGTCCACGTCCGGCCGCGCTCGTCGACCACTCGCGTGGCCGGCACGCACGACGGCGTCCTCGTCGTCCGCGTGTCCGAGCCGGCTCACGACGGGCGGGCCAACCGGGCCGTGCTCCATGCCCTCACTGACGCCCTCGGTCTGCCGACCCGATCGGCGAAGCTCCTCCACGGCGCGACGGCACGCCGCAAGGTGGTCGGCCTCACCGTTCCCCTGTCGGACCAGGCTGCCGTGGCGGAGCGCCTCGAACGCCTACGGTCCGGGGTCGTCCGAGGCCAGCCAGGTGCTGGACCGGCCGTGACCGCGGCCCAACCCCGGGTCACCCGCTCCGGCACGGCACACCTGTAGGAGGTCCTGGTCGACGCCGAGACGGTTGGTAGCGCGGCGCCGAGTCGTCGAGAGCGAGGTCCTCAGCGTGCTGCGTGCTGCGTGGTGCGCACGGCGTCCGGCGCCCGTGACGTCGCCCACGAACGCGCCCACCGGCGGGCACCGAGGGCGCTCGCCGGAGTCCACCCTGCCCCAGCTGCTCGGTGCCGCAACGGCGCTCGCACGATCGCCCACGGTGCCCACGGGCCACCCCGACTCGGAGATGAGCGCGTCACGTTACCTATGTAAGACACCTATACTCTCGTGACGATGAGAGTCGATCGCCAGCCACGCTGCCGCTGCCGGATCGGTCCGGGCCGCTTCGAGGTCCGGGCGCGCATCGAGCGCTTCGCCGAGCCGGCCGTCCTGCTGTTGTTGGCCGAGGGCAAAAGCCACGGCTACCAGCTCGCCGAGGACCTCGAAGCGCTGCTCGGCGAAGGCCGCGTCGACTTCGGCAATCTCTACCGCCTGCTGCGCTCCCTCGAGGAGGAAGGCCTCATCGCCTCCACGTGGAGCGAGGAAGCCCCCGGGCCCCAAAAGCGCGTCTATAGCCTCACCGGCGAGGGTGCCGCGCTGCTCGATGCCTGGGCGGCGTCGCTCCAGGCCCGAAGCGACCGGATCGGCGAGCTGCTTGCTCGCTACGAGGCCCTCGTCGCACCAGCTCGGCCAAGGGGCACCCCGGCTGGCGAGACCGTCCAACCACCCGAACTACCTGACGACCACGGACAAGGAGAAGGAGAAGCACCATGATGAAGACGATGGGACGAGACGACGTCGAGCTCGGTCAGCGAGGCCGCGGCCATGGCCGCGGCTGCTGTGGCGGCGGTGGTGGTGGCTGCTGTGGAGGTCGCGGGCACGGTCGACACTTCGGGCACGAGGAAGAGACGAGCCGACGCCGCCTGCTCGAGGAGCGCCGACGCGACCTCGAGGAAGCGCTCGCCGAGGTGACGAGCGAGCTTTCCGACCTCGGCGTCGAGCGTCGCTGAGGCTGGACACGCCGCTGGAGCGCGGAGCGGCCGGTCCCCGAGCGCGACCACCGTGGTGGCGCCGGGGGTGCCGGCCCCCGACGCCCGGCTGCGGCGCAGCCGGATCCCGAGCTGTACCGTCACGACGGTTGTAGTGGCCAGCACTGGCCGGTAGCCGCCGGGCCTCGAGGCGTACCGCCACGAACTGACGGCGCACCGCCGCCGGATGCTCGGTTCTGCCCAGGACGCCGAAGACGTGGTCCAGGACACACTCGTGCGAGCCTGGCGTGCCCGCGATCGCTTCGAGGAGCGGGGGTTCGACCCTGGTCGTACAGGATCACTCCCAACGTCTGCTCCTGCGCCTGGAGCTCGCTGTGCGCGACACCCTGCCGATCCTGACCACCACCGCCGTTGGTCAGCGGTACCAGTAGGCGTACCTGGGTTCACCGGGGCTGCAGGCTCCCTCCACCCTCGCCTCGCTCCTCTCACTCGTTTCGCTCCTCTCACTCGTCAGAGCACGGGGTCAGCACGAGCCGACAGCCTGGTGCCGGCGCCTCGGGCACGCGGGTAGGGCGAGCGTCAGACTGGGTCCATGTGTCGGTTGCGGGCATGCCGTCGCAGACGGCGCGGGCCATGAGGGACAGGCCCGCTGGGCCTGCTCCCTCTCCGCCGGCGCCGGTGGCCGATGGCCGGGTGCACGGCGTCGTGGCCACGGCTGCCGACCGGCGGCGTCTGCCGAAGACGGTCGCCGGGTGTGCACGTCCGATCCGGACGAGCCAGTTCGGACGGCTGCCGACGCGAGAGAAGCAGGCGTCGAAGGGCTTCCGATCCTCGCCCGTCTGCCGAACGGGCAGCGTGGATGGACCTGGTCGAAGCTGCTCCGCCTCGTGGTCGTCGTGGTGATCCTCGCCGTCGCTACGGTGGTCCTGGTCGACAAGCACCAGGAAGTGACTGGGGCACTGCACCTGCTCCGCCATCTGCGCTGGGGATGGGTGCTCGGCGCCGCGGCGGCCGAGGCCCTGTCGCTCCTGCCCTTCGCCAGGCTCCAGCGGTGGATGTTCCGGGCCGGCGGGGTCAGGCTGGGCTTCTGGAGCACGGTGTGGGTGACCGTCGCCGGCAACGCGCTCGGCACGTCGCTGCCCGGCGGCGTGGCGTGGTCCACGGCCTGGATGTTCCACCAGTACCGCCGGCGCGGTGCCGACCGGTCGCTCACGGTCTGGGCGCTGGCCACAGCGGGCCTGCTCTCGGGGATCGTGCTGTTCGTACTGCTGGTGGTGGGATTGTGGACCGCCGATGGTCGCGGGCCTCTGACGTTCCTGCGTTGGCCGGCCACGGGCGTGGCCGCCGGCGGGTTCGTGGCGGTGCTCGCCGCGGCGATGACCGTATGGCGCCACCACGGGGATCCACCGTCCGGCTCCCGCCTCACGGCGGCGGTGCGGCGTTGGCGGTGGGCGGCCACCGTTGCCGACGAGGTAGCCGAGCTCTTCTCGCGCCTGCGGCCGGCGCTCGTCCGACCGACATCGTGGGCCCAGGTGGTCGTCATGGCCACCGCCAACTGGTTGTTGGACGGCGCCTGCCTGGTCGGTTGCATCGTGGCGGTCCACGGAGCGGTCCCCTGGCCGTCCGTCCTCGTCGTCTACGCCACCACCCAGATCGCCGCCAGCATGCCCATCTCCCCCGGCGGGTTGGGCGTCGTCGAGGCGAGCCTCGCGCTGCTCCTCGTCGCCTACGGCATGCCGGGAGCCGTCGCCATCGCCACGGTCGCGCTCTACCGGCTGATGAGCTTCTGGGGTCTGAGCGGCGCGGGTTGGCTGGTCTGGACGGCACTCTCGGTCGGGGAGGGTCGGGGGCGGCGTCAGCCGCACCCGACCGGCAGCTGAGGCCCTCTCTCGCCGTAGTGGTCGCGTCCGGCGCCTTCCGCCTCGGACGCTCTCGCCTGGTCTCCCGGACCGACCACCACTAGACCGGTCTGTCCCCCGGTGGGCTCCCCCGCGCCCCTGGGAATCTTCCATTCACATATCCTGTTATTCAGATACAATGGTTTGCGACAGGTGCCTCGGGGCCCACACCGGGGCCCACGGCGAACCGGCCGTCACGTCGTCGACGCTGTGGCAACGCCAGGCGGCGAGGCACTGCGACAGGGCAAGGAGCCGACCAATGGACACGAACGCTCGACCGGTTGTTCTCGAGGTGGGGGGCATGACCTGTGACGACTGCGCCCACCACGTGACTGCCGCCCTGGAGGGTGCGGGTGCCGAGGACGTCTCGGTCACCTGGCGGACCGGCGAAGCTCGCTTCACCTGGCCCGAACCGCTCGCCGAAGGCGCCCTCCGGGCTGCCGTCGAAGGAGCTGGCTACCGCCCCGGGGAGCTGCGCCTTCTCGCCACGAGCATGCCCAAGGGAGAGCCGGGCGGGGGCGTCGACTATGACCTGGTCGTCGTAGGGGCCGGCTCAGCCGCCTTCGCCGCGGCGATCAAGGCCACCGAGGCCGGCTACACGGTGGCGCTGGTCGAGCACGGCACCGTGGGAGGCACGTGCGTCAACGTCGGCTGCGTTCCCTCCAAGGCACTGCTGCGGGCCGGCGAGCTGGCCTGGGAAGCCGGGCACCACCCCTTCGCCGGCATGTCGACGACCTCCGGCCCGGTCGACCTCCGGGCCCTGGTCGCCCAGAAGGACGAGCTAGTGGGCAATCTCCGCCAGATGAAGTACGCCGACCTGGTCGATGACTACGGCTTCGCGATGATCACCGGCCACGGGCACTTCGTGAGCCCCGAGGTGCTCGAGGTCGACGGCCGTGCCCTCCGGGCCCGCGTCTACCTGGTGGCGACCGGTGCCTCCCCCGCCGCGCCCCCGATCCCCGGGCTCGCCGAGACGGGCTACCTCACCTCGACGAGCGCCCTCGAGCTGACCGAGGTGCCCAAGCGCCTCGTCGTGATCGGCGCCAACGCCATCGGGCTCGAGCTCGGCCAGTTCTTCCTCCACGTCGGATCAGAGGTCACCTTCGTCGACGTGGCCGATAGGATCGCACCCTTCGAGGAGCCCGAGGTCTCCGAAGCGCTGACCTCGGTGCTCACCGCCCAGGGGGCGATCGTCCACACCGGCGCCCAGGTGCTCGGCGTTAAGCGGAGCACGGGCCACATCGAGGTCACCGTGTCGGTGGGGGGGCGCCAGCTCGACCTCGCCTCAGACCAGGTGCTCGTCGCCACTGGCCGACGCCCCAACACCGAAGGGCTCGGTCTCGAAGCAGCCGGCGTCACCCTCGACAGGCGCGGAGCACTGGTGGTCGACGACGAGCTGCGCACTGCCAACCCGAGGATCTACGGCGCCGGCGACGTGACCGGGGCGCCGCAGTTCGTGTACGTCTCGGCCTACGAGGGTGCGCTCGCTGTCGACAATGCACTGTTGGGGGCTGGCCGCAAGGTGGACTTCACCGGCCTCCCCCGGGTGACCTTCACCGCTCCGCAGGTCGCATCGGCCGGGCTCACCGAGGCGCAGGCGCACGCTGCCGGCTACAAGGTAGCGACCTCGGTCCTGCCACTGTCGGCGGTCCCCCGGGCGCTCGTCAACCACGACACCCACGGCCTCGTGAAGCTCGTCGCCGAAGCCGGCACCGGGCAGCTACTGGGCGCGTCGCTCTTCGCCGAGGGAGCGGGGGACGTGATCCAGACGGCAGTGCTGGCCATCCGTCACGGCATCACCGCCGCCGAGCTGGCCGCTACCTTCCATCCCTACCTGACCATGACCGAAGGCCTGAAGCTCGCCGCTCAGACCTTCACCCGCGACGTAAAGAAGCTGTCGTGTTGCGCGGCGTAGCGGGAGCGCCGGTCATGTCGTCCTCCCTGGCCGACCGACCGCGCACGGTTGGCGTGCATCGGGATGACTGGGGGTCGTCCCGGGCCCAGGACCGGCGCGATGGCCCCGGTGCGCGAGGTGCGGTGGAGGCCCACCGGCTCGTCCCTCGGGGACCTCTCACGGTACGCTCGGACGTGGACGTTTCGACCGGTCGAACAGGAGGTGCCGTGACCAACGACCCGACGATCCGGCACACCTCGACGACCAGCGCCGCAGGGCGCGTGTGGTGAGCGCCTCGGCTGCTCGGACCCTTACGGCCGAGCCCGCACTGGACGCAGCGCCGCTGCCACCGGTCCCCGACGACCCAGCCGGGCGCGACCTGCTCGCCCGTTTCTACCGCGCCCTCGGCGACCCGACCCGCCTGGCGTTGCTCGCCTTCTGCGCGGCGGGCGAACGCACGGGCAGCGAGTGCGTCGCCCACGCCGGCCTCTCCCAGGGACGCGTCTCGGCGCACCTCGGGTGCCTGGTCGACTGCGGCCTGCTCGAGGTGCGACGCGCTGGGCGCTTCGCCTACTACCGGATGACCGACCCGCGCGTCGCCGAGCTGGTCGGGCTCGGGGTATCGGTGGTGGCCGACCACGCCGCCGGGGTGGCTGCCTGCGCCCGAGTCGCCCCCGGCTCCTGAGCCCTCAGCGGC
The DNA here is from genome assembly GCA_021798955.1 of Actinomycetes bacterium. Classification (GTDB taxonomy): domain Bacteria; phylum Actinomycetota; class Acidimicrobiia; order Acidimicrobiales; family RAAP-2; genus JAJZJT01. The sequence continues at coordinate 2,444 of JAJZBK010000022.1, read as the reverse complement.
TGGCGACCCGGTGAGGTGCTTCGCCGCCCACTCCGCCGTTCACCACTGTTCGGCCCTGCGGGGTCCCAACCGGTGCCGCCGTCACGTCTCGGCCAAGACGACGAACCACAGTCGGTCGGCCACCGCTTCGAGGAGGTCCGCCGCCCGAGCGTACGGGCGATAGAGCTCGCGCCCGACGACCGCTGCCTCGAGGTCACCAGAGTGGTACAGCTCGGCCACCCCGTCGCGGTAGCGCCAGACCACCGAGCGAGCGTGCTCCCTTGCCCGGTCTGCTGCCGCTCCCGCTGAATTGAAGTCCTTGCGGAGCTCCCCGAACCCCTCCACCAGGGCAGTCATGCCGGCATGCAGCTCGCCGGCCATGCGTGCCGCGTGATGGTCCGGTGACCACGCCAACGCCTGGGCCTCGACGGCGATGTCCCGGAAGGCGTTGACCACCCGGTCGCAACGTTCCGACAGGATGTAGAGGTCCTCTTGGTCGATCGGCGTGGCAAGGGCGGTTCGGAGGGCGCCGAGGAGGTGCCGGCGAGCCTGGTCGGCATCGCGCTCGAGGGACACCAACGTCGCTACGTCGGTCGGGCCGCCTTCCGACCAGTCGAGGAACGCTTCACTGGCCGCCACGCTCACCTCGCCCTGGGCCACGAGCAGACCAACGACGTCCGGCGTCACCGCCCGGAAGAACCGGCGGAACCCGTGGTCGTGCCAGTGCCCTCCGGTCACGGGAGCCATCGCAGCAGCTCGAAGAGACCGGCGGCGGCCAGGGCGCAGGCTGGGACGGTGAGCACCCACGCAGCGAAGATCTCGGCTACCCCGACCCACCGGACGTGCCGACGCCGCCCGGAGACACCGCTGCCGACCATGGCGGAGGTGACCACCGTCGACGTCGACAGCGGTAGGCCGAGCGCGGCGCCAAGGAAGATGACCCCCGCTGAAGCGCACTGCGCCGACAGGTCGTCGACCGCACCTCCCTTCGCCAGCCCCCGCGACACTCTCGCCACCACCCGCTGGCCGCCGAGGACGGTGGCGGCGGCCAGGATGACGGCGCAACTGACCTGCTCGAGCACCGTGATGCCGCCGGCTGCCCCGAGCGACGCGGTCCCCGCCACCACGACGGCGAGCAGCCCCATCGCTTTCTGCCCGTCGTTCGTGCCGTCAGCCACGGCAACGGCAGCCGACGCCAACCACAGGCCCCCGTGGACCTCCCGTCGTGCTGTACGGGGGAGGCGGTAGGCAGCACTGCGGGCCACCCGGTCGACGAGCCCGGCGAGGAGCCCTGCCACGAACGGTGCCACGAGGATCCCCGCCAGGACCGACAGCACGCCGACAGGACGGCCACCGGTGAGCCCGATCCACTCGACGGCCCTCGGACCGCGAGCAGCGACGCCGGCACCAGCGAGCCCACCCACCAGGCCTACGCTCGCACTGGTCGGCAGCCCCCGCCGGACGGTCACCCAGGTGAACCCCACCGCCGTCAGGCTGGCCGCGGCGAGGACCGTGGCCGTCTCCCCAGCCTCGACGTGGACGATCCCCAGCAGGGTGCGCGCCACTGCCGCGCCGGCCAGGAGGCCACCGGCAACGTGCCAGAGCACGGACCACGCCGCCACGGTGGCCGGGGAGCCCGTCCGAGCGGCGAGCAGCGCGGCGGTGGCATTGGGAGCGTCGCTCACACCGAGGAACGCGGCAAGCGCCAGGGCCCCAGCCGCCCCCAGTATCGTCATGGTCGTCATCGGCTCTCCGAGCACACCGGCGACGACAGCCGTTCCACCGCCCTCGCGTCCGCATCGGAAGCCTGCCACGAGCTGCCGCGTCACCGCACGAGCACCGTGCGGCCAGTAGCGGGGATCGCCACCTCGACTGCTCCCGTCACGCCCGCCCGCGCCGGACGGCCTCTCTCGGGCGTCAGGAGGCGACGGGTGTCGAGCCGGCGATCAGGTGACCGGTGCTCCGCGCCGGGCGGATCATGGGAGCCGGCGTGGCCAGCGGCCCGTCGCCCGAGCTTCGTGCCGCGGCGGTAGCGAGGGCACGCACCTGGCCAGCAAAGGCGTCGAGCGGCTCTGCCCGGAGCCGGTAGTAGGTGAACCGCCCGCAGTGCTCAGCGTCCACCCATCCTGCTTCGCGGAGAAGCCGGAGGTGGTGGGAGACGGTCGTCTGACGGGCACCGGTCTCCCCGACCAGATCGGTCGTGCACGTGGCCCCGGCGGCAAGCAGGGCGACGATGCGTGCCCGCAGTGGATCGGCAAGCAGGTGAGCCGCGACGACGCCCTCCCCCCTCACCCGACCGAAGCCTCCTTGGCGGTCTCCTCGGTCACCGCCTCGACCTCGGTCACCGCCTCGACCTCAGCCGAGGCGAGCTCGAGCGTCTGGCCCTTGGGCTCGGGCAGTGCCACCAGGGTGAGGACGATGCCGACGGCCGACACCCCGGCCATCACCCCCATGACCCCGCTGAT
>JAJZBK010000044.1 GCA_021798955.1 Actinomycetes bacterium | reverse complement strand
AGCCGGGTCGTAGGCCATCGAGGCGCCGTAGCGGGCGGAAGGGCTCGTCGTTGGGCTCTGCTTGGTCCACGTCGTCCCGTTCCACGTCCACGTGTCAGCAAGGAGGCCGCTGCTGCCGTCTCCCCCGAAGAGCACCATGGTGCCGGTAGCCGGGTCGTAGGCCATCGAGGCGAAGGAGCGGGCGGAAGGGCTCGTCGTTGGGCTCTGCTTGGTCCAGGTGGCCGTTGGCGCAATGGTGGATGCGGTGGCTACTCCTGGCGCGATCACCACAACCGCCGCCGTCATGACGAGCGCCAACAACGCCGCGATCACCCGAGATGACCACCGGACACCAGCAACGCTCGTGGCCTTCGTCGCTCCGGGTATCGCCTGCCGCGCCCGGGCCCTTGGCATGCTCTTGTAGCGGTCCATCGCTTCAACACCCCCAAAGCTGGTCCAGCGGCTGCGAGGATAGAGCCCCGTCACGAGGTGAGGATCCGCGCGTGATCCTCGGCGTGCTCAGCTCAAGAGCCCGGTCTGCCAGTCCCGGCCGCTGCCTTTGCCAGCAATACTCCCTCTGACCTGGGGTTTTTGGTGCGCCCCCCGGGATTCGAACCCGGAACCTGCGGATTAAGAGTCCGTTGCTCTGCCGTTGAGCTAGAGGCGCCTGCACATCATAGAAGGCACGGTACTGCTGTCGGAGGTGGCGTCGACGGGATGGCGGCGTCACTCCTCGGCGGGTGACCGAGGGGACTCGAACCCCCGACCTCCAGGGCCACAACCTGGCGCTCTAACCAACTGAGCTACGGCCACCAAGGAGTGCCCAGTCTGACACACCGAGAGGCTCCAGCCGGTCGGGCCCGACGACTCGCACTAGCCTCACCGGTGCGGCCCCGACCGGTCCGCTCGATGTTCGATCGCCCCTGTAGCTCAATTGGATAGAGCAGGTGGCTTCTACCCACCAGGTTGCGGGTTCGACTCCTGCCGGGGGCGCCGATCGCGCCAGGGCGCGAACCTTCGGGTCCGCGCCGCCTGGCACGCGGAACCACGGTACGACGCGGTCGCGACCCTCGACGCGGATCTCGTGCACGAGCGCCTGGAGGAGCGCCTTCCGGGCCGGCACGGCGCCGTCGGTGAACGCCTGTACGATGTGGCGCCGCATCGCGGCGATCTCCCCGGCGTCGGGTGCTCTCGCCGAGGCGAGCTCCATCGGGGCGACCAGCTCCTCGCGCCGCTCGCGCAGGTCGCGCACCTTGGCGGCGAGCCCTTCGAGTCGCTTGCCGCATTGGGCTTCTGAGAGCGTGCCGGTCTCGAACGCCGACAGGTAGCGCTCGATGGCATCTTCGGCCTTGGTGATCCCGGCGTCGACGACCGCCAGCTCCTGCTCGTGGTTGGCGCGCTCGACGCGTGCCCGGCGCCGGGCGGCCGAGACGGCCTTGTCGAAGAGGTCGGTGCGCTCGTAGGTGCAGACGAGCGCGTCCAAGACGGCCGCGTCCAGGTCCTCGGCCGGCAGGCGTTCGGCGGCGCAGAACTTGGTGCCGTAGCGCTGGCGGGTGAAACAGGTGTAGTAGCGGTACCGGTAGCGGTTGCCCATCGCCGAGGTCCCGACGAAGTGCTTCCCGCAGCGGGCACAGACGACGAGGCCGGCCAGGAGGAACGGCGACGTGGCCGAGGCGCGCTTGGACCAGTCCTCGCCCCGCTCGGAAAGCAGCGCCTGGACTCGGTCGAAGAGCGGCCCGTCGACCAGGTGGGGGTGGGGGCCGTCGTGGAGGGCGTCTCGGAAGAAGACCTTGCCGACGTAAACCGGGTTGCGCAGGACCGTGAGGACGGCCGTGTGGCTCCAGGGCCGCCCGGCCTTGGTGCGGTGGCCGGCCTCGTTCAGCCACACCGCCAGCGCCCGGGCGCCCTCCCGGCCGTGGGCGTAGCGGTCGAAGATGACCGGGACGAGCGGCGCCTCGTCGGCCTTGGTCGTGAGATAGCCGGTCGCCGGGTCCACGTCGTAGCCGAAGGGACGCGACCCGCCGCACCAGCCGCCCCGGGCGGCCTTTCGCTCCATGCCGGCGATCACCCGGTCGACGATGGTGGCCCGCTCGAACTCGGCGAAGACCCCGAGCATCTGGACCATCATCCGTCCCGCCGCGCTCGTCGTGTCGAACGGCTCGGTGGCTGAGCGGAAGGCGACGCCGGCCGCGTCCAAGTCCTCGAGCAGCTGGGCGAGGCCGCGCACCGAGCGCGAGAACCGGTCGACCCGGTAGACGAGGAGGAGGTCGAAGCGCCCGGCCCGGGCCTCGGCCAGGGCACGCTGCAGCTCCGGGCGCTCGGTCGTTGCCCCCGAAGCCTGATCGCTGAAGCGCCGACTGAGGTCCCAGTCAGGCTGGCTTTTCACGTACGCAGCCAACCGCTCGGCTTGGGCTTCCAACGAGTAGGGCTGGTGGTCCTCGTCGGTCGAGATCCGGGTGTAGGTGGCGACTCTCACGATCTGGCTCCTTCTGGTAGCTGGGACCGGCGTTGGGCGAGGAGACCTCCGGGTCGGCCGGCCGGTCAAGCGGCCTCCCTGTCGCGTTGGTCGGCGTAGGGGGCGAGCAGGTCGGCGAGAGCGGCGAGCGCCGCCTCCTCGTGGGTGCCGTCGAGGCCGACGTAGCCGGCCGGCCCGAGGGCCAGTCGGGCCTTCTGGCACGGTCGGTGGCGCGACGAGACGCCAGCGTGGTCGTCTGGGTGATGGCGGGTTGGGCAGTGGGTGGCCATGGGCGGCCCACAACCAGGCAAGCGTCGCAAGGGGGTCGATATCGATGACTCGATCGCGACGCGAAGTCAAGGCCTTCGGCGAAAAATTCCGATCTTTTTCCTTGCCTTGCCGGCGTGCCGGCCGGGGGTGCTGACCAGCGTCGACGCGGAGAGCGGGGCACTTCCAGGGTGCGGCGCAATACATCACCGTGACGGATTCGTTAGCCCTCACGTGCGAGTGGTGCGGTCGCCCCCTCCCATCGTGGGTAGTCGCCGGGGCCACGAGCGCGCTACTGCCGCCCGTCGTGCCGCCAGCGCGCTTACGAAGCCCGACTGATGGCGAGGGCAGTCGGCGAGCACAGGCCGCTGTGTGTCGGTGCAGCCGACCGTCCCGTGGGGAGCATGGTGTGGGAGTTGGCGACCAGGCTCGAGAACCTCGGACGAGTCCAAGAGCAGGTCCGCAGCGCCATCGAGGACGAAGCTGACGACCCGGCGGCCCTTGACCACCTGTTTGCCGCCGTGGCGAAGGTCAACCCACGGCACGCTGCAGACCAGGTCCGACCCCTCGCCAGGTTCATCGAGCCCGAACCCGGCATGTAACCGGCGCGGTCGGCAGGACGTAAACAGGGCGCGGCTCACAGGACGGGGAGGGCGTGTTGAACGACCACGAACGGTTCACCGAAATCTTCCGCGCCTTCCATGCCCCGGTGATGGCCTACGCGTGCCGGCTTCGCCACCCGTTGTCGCCGGCGTTAGTCGTGTCAGACCTGCCGGGGCTTCCTCAGTCGTAGGACATGTCTCGGGGGGCACCAGGCCGATCGCATTGACTCAGTTACCGATGTCGGCACCGTGCCAGTGCCGTCCGGCGCCGGGTAGGTGGTCAGCTCCGCGAGCCGGAGGCCACCCCTCGTAACCGACCGGCGCCCAGATCGCCTCGTCCAGGCCGCTGTGTCGCCCCGAGGACTTGTCGTGCGCCGGCCTCCGGTTGCGGGCAACCGATGAGGCGTTCACAGGTTCGTCGACACCCACCTATCGGCCTCGCCCCTGCGGCGAACTCGCTCAAGGTGTACCAGGGTGAGGATCGGTGCCACCACCACCACGACCAGCATGAGGATCCCGATGGGAAACGGCAGCACGAACCCCGAGGTCGTGCAGTGAACGACGATCCGCTGTCCGGGCGGTGAGCTGCCTGAGCATGCGCGCCCAGAAGCCGGGAGCGAAAGAAGCGTGTAGGCAAGTGCAAGGCCACCGGGGAGCACGAACGTCCCGAGCAGCTTGTCCCTCCTACGCCAAGTGGACGACGCCCACAAGAGGACTACGCCCACGATCCATCCGATGCCGAAGATGAAGCCGCCCAACAGGAGGAGCCAGGGCGCGAGCCGGTCGGTCCAGCGGCTCGGGGGGGTCTCGGATTCATAGGCACCGGCTTCCGCGGCGATAGTGCGCGGCTCGCCCACGCGCTCAAGCAGTGCCTTGATCGCGGCCGGGGACTCGTGGTCGAGGTCCGACCGGCTCTCGGCGATGTGGCGGCTGATCTCGCCGACGATCTGGCGCCGCCGAGCACGGGGCAGCGCCCCAAGTGCCCGATCGAGGGTAGCGAGATACTGAGCGATGAGCTGGTCTGCCGGTGCTTTGCGTCTCACGGGCGCCCGCTCTTCAGGATGCGGTCGACAGCGACCCGGAACGCCTTCCACTGGTCGACGAAGGAGGCGAGCGCGATTCGCCCATCCTCGGTAAGCCGGTAGTAGCGGCGCGGGGGGCCTTCGGTCGACTCACGCCAGGTCGTCTCGACCAAGCCCTGCTGGCGCAGGCGGGTCAAGAGGGGGTAGATGGTTCCTTCGCTGGCCACAAGCCCATTGTCGGTGAGGGCCCGAGCGAGTTCGAAGCCGTACCGCTCCTGTCCGCGGAGCAGTGAGAGCACGCAGGCCTCGGCCGCGCCTCGTCGCAGCTGCGCCGCCCAGTTGCCCTGCTCGCCGGGAACCATGTAGTACATGGTAGCAGAATTTGGGGTCCAGGATCCCCGGCCTCGGGCGAGTCCCGCACCTGGCGGTTGGTGATTAGGACCGCCCGTTCTCACGCCCCGGCCCTGGAGGCTTCGTCGAGCAGACCCTCGGCCTCCGGGGGCAGTGGGCAGAGGACGCCTCTCGTTACGCCCGCTGCCACTGCTCGGCCGTCCGGCGCCGGTACGCCTGGGCCTCGGCGACCCGTTCTTCGGACTCGGGCGGGATGGGCACGGCGGCCAGCTCAGCGAGCTGTAGCCGCCGCACGCCCTCGTAGCCGATCGGCGCCCAGATGGCCTCGTGCGGCCGCTGTGTCGGCCCCGGGGCTGCCGTCGCCACCGGGACGGTGGCCTGTGCCAGAACGTGCCGAGCGCCGGCCTCCCGGCGGGGGTGGCCGAAGCAGAACACAATCCAGTAAGCGAGCCCCGAAGCCACCTGGAGGTCCTCGTAGCTCTTCAGCTTCTTCGCCAGGCGCTCCAGGGTCTCGGTCGAGCGGTCGTACTCCAGGCAGAAGACGACCCGGTTGCCGGCCTCCTCCCACACCCCGAGCCCGTCGGGCTGGGCGATCCGGTCGAACTGGCTCGTGCAGTGGCGCTCGGACCACCAGAGCGACAGGTCGCAGTCCTCACGCCTGCGGGACTCGGCCACGAGGGCCGAGAAGAACCCGTTCACCCCGACGAGGTGCCGGAGGCGCTGGCTCTTCCCGATGGCGAGAGCCTTGTCGGCCCGCCAGCGGGACTTGTCGGGGTCCTCGCCCCGCTCGGCGGCCACGACCATGGCGCCCAGCTCGTCGAGCACGTAGTGGTAGGGCAAGCTGGCGTAGCGGTGGTCGAGCGGCTGGAAGCGGTCGAGCAGCCGGAGCTTGTAGAGCGCGGTCAACCGGTGCTGAGCGGTGTTCGTGTGGTCGAAGTACATCTCGGCCAGCTGGTCCGTAGTGAACACCCGGTGGCGGTAGAGCATGGTCAAGATGGACCGGTCCCGCTCGGTCAGTCGGTGCGCGACTGCCATCACGAGCTCGTCGCCGGCCCTCGGCCGGAGAGCAGAAACACTCATACCAACAATCCCTAGGAGTCGGGGTGCGCGACTGGCGGGGGTGGAGTAGCGACACGCTGGACCTTCAGCGCCCCCGACCCCCTCCGTTCAGGACTGGCGACCGTACTGGCAGGGGTGGTGGCGGCCGTGGTGGCGACCCCGTGGAGCCCCCTCACCTGGCGCACCCTTCCCGGCGGACCTTCGCGTGCGCTGCGGCCAAGCTGATGGCCGGGCGCATTGTGGGAGGCCGGGTGCGCCACGCCCGCTACCAGCGCCTTCCTCACGTCGGGCCTTCCAGGGCGCGAACTTGCATGGCACGCGAGCACTGATGTCACGATGTCGCGATACCATGAGTGCATGGCAAAGCAGACCACCGTCCGGCTTCCAGACGACCTCGCCGACGAGGCCGAAGCGGTCGCGCGAGTGCGCGGCACCAGCGTGAACGCCTTGATCGTCGACTCACTGAGCGCCGAGGTGACGCGCGTCCGCTCGGACAAGGACTTCGTCGCCCGAGCCCGCAAGCTTCTCGAGCGGGACAAGGAGCTCCTCGACCGCCTCGCCAAGTGATCCGCTACATCAGTCTGGCGGAGTATGTCTGGCTCGCCGAGCAGGTCACCGGGATCGACGCCGCGGTCCTCGCCAAGGCCGCGCGCATCGACTTGGCCGACTCGGCACTGCACGCGCCCTCTGCCAGCTTCGGCGGTGAGGAGTTCTACCCTGACATCATCGACAAGGCGGCTGTGCTGACGTGTCATCTTGCGTGGAACCACCCACTCCCAGACGGGAACAAGCGCGCTGCATGGGCAGCGCTCGTTCTCTTCCTCGACCTGAACGGCGTGGTCTGGTCCCCAGACCCTCCCGACGTCGACGAAGCCGAGCTCGCAATGTTGGCAGTGGCTGCGCATGACGTGGAAGAGCCGTGGTTCGCCGAGTGGCTCCGCAGCCACGTGCAGCTGCCCTGAATGACTCACCGCCGGTACCCCTCACGGCGGATCTTGGTGTGCCGGGCCGCCAGTCTGATTGCTGGTCCTTCGACCGGCGGCTCGAGGTTCGCATTCTGGGAGGCCGGGGGCGCCGACCCGACGACCAGCCACTTCGCTGGGGACTCCCTTCCACGGCGCGAAATCCGAGAGCGGCGGTAGCGCAGCGAGTGCGACGGCTCGAGGAGATCGTCACATCGATCCCGTACCTTGAACTCGTGAAGGTGCGAGACGTCATCCGTACTCTGGAGCGAGACGGCTGGCGCCTCGACCGGCAGGTCGGCTCTCACCGTCAGTTCCGCCATCCCGACCGGCCCGGAACGGTGACGGTGGCAGGCAAGCCGAGTGACGAGGTGCCGAAGGGTACGCTTGGATCGATCTGGCGGCAGGCCGGCAGGTCGGGAAGGCAGAGTGGTGACTGAGTACGTCGTCGTGATCGAGCAGGAAGGCGACGCCTGGGGGGCGTACGTGCCGGACCTTCCTGGCTGCGTGGCGGCTGGAAGCTCCCGCGTCGAGGTCGAAGAGCTCATCGCCGAAGCGATCCCTCTGCATATCCAATCGTTGCGCGAGCACGGCGAGCAGGTTCCCCCTCCGACGGCGATGGGCTCGACGAAGGTCCGGGTGGCATGAATGATGACGAGCCAGAGGCGC
>JAJZBK010000005.1:23992-137058 GCA_021798955.1 Actinomycetes bacterium | reverse complement strand
CTCGCCATCATGGGCGCGCGCGGCCAGGGATGCAGTGGTCATGGTCACGGTTCTACGTGCTCCCGTCTCGCCCTGGTGGGATGGTGGGCTACAGCAGGTGTCTCACGTCAGCCTGACAGACAGGGGGTCCGCCCGCATCGAAACCGATGCGGAGGGAGGGGCCTGTGAGCAGGGACAGCGCCGATACCTCTACGAGCAGAGGATGGTTCGCATGCTGTCCTCCAGGGTCCACCAAATTGCCGTATTCGAACCCGCTCGAAGAACGGAGCGGGTCGAACGGCGGGTGGTACCCGGCGTCGGCGAACGTGCTGTAGCGCAACCCGGTGCGGGTGCGCCAGCCTCCGCCTCGATACGTCGCCTGGTCTCGCCGTGGGTGAACGCCCTGTTCATCCCCATGGGCTCGAACGCCGATCGGACGCGCAGGACCCGGAGCCTGCGAACCTCGTCCTCGTCGCCGTCTTGGGACGCCACCGCCAGGTCGTTGGCGATCGCCGTCGCCGCGGTCCACGAGTCGTTGATCGGCATGCTCGTGCCAGCATCTCGATGGGCGAGCCGTCGAGCTGCCCGGGCATGGGCTGCTCCTTCGTCGGCCGGGGACGGGTCGAGCGACGCCGCCGAGGAGCAGACCTCGAGCGGGTCTCGGACGGTCACAAGAGCCAGAACGGCTCTCGGCCGGGGAGTCGACATAGGAACCGTTGCCGATGGACGCCGAGTGGCTCCGCCACGTTGCCCGGACCACCGCTACCCCCTCGCCAGGTCAGCCGCTGCCGATCCGGTGCGCCGCGGCCGAACGGCCGCCGATCCCGTCTGGTCAACCAGCCGGGAACGCAGCAGCGAACGCCGTCACGCTGGCGTCGCACATCGAGGCCGACGACACCGGCAGCGTGCAGGTGGACGTGTACGCGCCGTTGTGCGTGGACGGCGACCACGTCATGACCGCTTGGACCGGGTACGGCCCTCCGCCGCTGGTCGCGCCCGTACCAGTCGACCAGACGGCCACTCCCGCCGGGGCCGAAAAGCGGACTTCCGTCGCACTGGTCCGCACCACCCTCACCTGCGAGGAGAGTCGGCCACACGGCTGGGAGGGGTACGTCGCGTGCAGGATGCTCAAGGCAGCCGGAAAGAAGGGACAGGCCTGACCGAGCGTGCACAGAGAGCACGCCGAGGTCTCGCTGGCGACGATCCCCTGTACCGGCAACACCTGGTTGCTCGTCGGGACCACCGTCCCTGGTGGGACCACGATCATCCCCGCCGACCCGTCGGCAGCGACTTGGGCCTGGCATGTCCATGCATGCGGCGCGACGACCCGCAGGATGTCCTCGGTGTCGGCGAAGACAGCGAACGACGACACCTCGGAGACGTCGGTCGGCACCAACGCCGTGACGGTGGGGGGCAGTGGAACCGTGGTGAACGTGGCGAGCGCCACCGTCGTCGGACACGCCACGACCGGGAGCGTCACCGCTGCCATCGCTCCAGCCGGGACGGTGGTGGTCGTCGGGCCGGCCGGGACGGTGGTAGTCGAGCTCCCTCCGGCCGGGACGGTGGTGGTCGTCGGGCCGGACGCGTGCGCGCCGCCGCTCGGACTGCACCCTGCCAGTCCGACCCCGAGCACCAAGAGGATCGCCACGCGCGCCACGACCACACGCCTCCGGCACGCTCGCCGGCGCTCGGCGCCTCCGCCCGCTGCAGCTGACCAGCTCCGGTCGTCGTCCACCGTCAACCCTCCTCGTCGAGTGGTCGTGACGCTACTGGCCAGCTCATCCCCCCGGAACGGCCCCGTGCGCCGGACCCTGTGTGCGCAGGACCCCGGAACCGCCGACTCCGTCCACGGCGGCCTCGATCGATGAACCGAGGAAGGAGACGACGACGGCACCGTGGCTCGCTGAACGATCTGCCTCCTTGGGGTCGACCGGCGTCGTCACGAGCAGGTGCCAACCGGCGGGACGACGTACAGGGCAGCGAGGGCGAGAACGACGCACGACGCAGGCAGGAGGACCCACCAGCGCGACCTGCGCTCGATACCGGCCGCCGCCGCGGCCACGCAGGACACGGTAGCGACGAAGGACGTAGCGAAGAGCGGCAGCCACGTGTGCGCGAGGTCGTGACCGAGGCACCCGTTGTCGGCGTCGTTGACGACCACGAGCGGAAACAGCACGACCCAGAGGGCGAGGTACAAGCCGGAGGCGACCGAAGCCACGATGAACGCGACGCGGGCGACCTTGGCCACGCGCATGCTCCGCCGCCGCCGAGACACGTTCGTCGACCACGCACTCCCGTCCCAGAAGCGATAGACGGCCACCGACCAGGGATCGTCGTACCACCCCGGCGGGAAGAAGACGACCGGAGCCGCTACCGGGAACGAAGCGTCGGAGGACCCGTCGGCACGCCGGTCCCCTGCTGATGGGGCCCCACCACTACCACGATCCACCTCGCCGCCCACCTGGCCAGTGTCACCAGTCGCCACCACCTCGTCAACCTCTCCGGACGTGAGATCTGACCCGGGTGGCGAAGGACCTGGCTTCGGTAGCGCTCGGTCGGGATTGGATAGTGCGGGCGAACCAGTGCGAGGACCGCATGCCAGCGCCGGAATGTCGGTCGGAGCTGTTTCGACGGTCACACTGGACAGAACCCGACGGGTCGGACCGGAGGCGACCACCGAAGGCGACCGTGACCGCCTCGCTGAGCCGGCCTGTCGTCACCCCACCGACTCGGCAAGGGCTCGAGCGGACGAACGTCGACCCCCCGACGGCAGTGACCGGCCGCCGCCTCCCGGCGCTGGACGGGCTCCGGCCGTGGCCGTGGCCGTGGCCGGGGTGGTCGCCTACCACCTCGGGGCCCTTGGGCGTCTGGAGGCTACCTGGGCGTCGATCTCTTCTTCGTGCTGTCCGGTTCCCCCAGCACCAGCCTCCTGATCGAGGAGTTGTAGGACGCTTCTCTGGATGGGCACCCGGCGACCCTCTGGGCCAGACGCGCTCGCCGGCTGCTAGCGGAGCTGTTCGTGCTCCTCGTGGCGCTCGCCGTGTTGGCCGTGGTGCTCGGTCGGTTCGGCAGCGCCACGTCCATCGCCCATTGGGCCACGGGCATCCCCAAGCTCATCGCCCCAGACCGGTCCCAGGTCACCCTTGCCCCCTGGAGCTGGGATGACAGCTACTCGAGCACGCCATCCGTCGACCATCGCCCTTGACGCCACCTTCGTGTGCGCGCTCCAGCACCCACCGGCCGACACGGCGATGCTCGAACGGGCGGTCCACCAGGTTCCCCGGCGGCGTGGCCGGCTCCCCGAGTCGGGCCCGCGACCGGCCCTGGACCACCGAGGTGGTCCTCTCCGGGCCGGGTGGGCAGAATGGGGGCATGGCACCTCCTCCTTCCCGCCTCGACAGCTTCGGATCGCGCGCATCGCTGTCGGTGGGCGACCGAACCTACGAGATCCACCGGATCGACGCACTGGCTGACCGCTTCGACGTCGCTCGCCTGCCCTACGCAGTAAAGGTGCTGCTCGAGAACCTCCTGCGCCACGAGGACGGCGTGGCCGTGCAGGCCGCCGACATCGAGGCCGTGGCCGGCTGGGGTCGGCACCCCGAGCAGCACGGAGTGGGCGGCGCCGAAGCCTCCGAGCTCGCCTTCACCCCCGAGCGTGTCCTCATGCAGGACTTCACCGGGGTCCCCGCCGTCGTCGACCTTGCCGCCATGCGGGACGCGCTGGCCGAGCTCGGCGGAGACCCCTCCAAGGTCAACCCGCTGGTGCCCGTGGAGCTGGTCATCGACCACTCGGTCATCGCCGAGGTGTCGGGCACGCCGGATGCCTTCGACCGGAACGTCGACATCGAGTACCAGCGCAACATCGAGCGCTACCAGCTCCTGCGGTGGGCTCAACAGGCGTTCGACGGGTTTCGGGTCGTGCCTCCGGGCACCGGCATCTGCCACCAGGTCAACCTGGAGCACCTCGCCCGGGTCGTCTTCGCCACGCCCGACGGACAGGCGTTCCCCGACACGCTGGTCGGGACCGACTCCCACACCACCATGGTCAACGGTCTCGGCGTACTGGGCTGGGGCGTGGGCGGCATCGAGGCCGAGGCGGCCATGCTCGGTCAACCCCTGTCGATGATCCTCCCGCCCGTCGTCGGCTTCCGCCTCGTCGGCGAGCAGCCGCCGGGGACGACGGCCACCGACCTCGTGCTCACCATCACCGAGCTGCTGCGGCGCCACGGCGTGGTCGGCAAGTTCGTGGAGTTCACCGGCCCCGGTGTCGCCAGGGTCGCCCTCGCCAACCGGGCGACCATCGGGAACATGTCGCCCGAGTACGGGGCGACGTGCGCCATCTTCCCCGTCGACGACGTCACCCTCGACTACCTGCGCCTCACCGGTCGAGACGAGGAGCAGATCGCTCTCGTCGAGGCGTACACCAAGGAGCAGGGCCTCTTCTACGGGCCCGGTGCCACCGAGCCCGTCTACTCCGAGCTCATCGAGCTCGACCTCGCCACGGTCGAGCCGAGCATCGCCGGGCCGTCGCGCCCACAGGACCGGGTACCGCTGCGCAACGCCAAGCCGGCCTTCCGGCAGGCCCTCGGGGGAGACAAGCGCTCGGCGCCCGCCACCCTCTCCGACGGGTCCGAGGTCGCCATCGAGGACGGCGCCGTCGTGGTGGCCGCCATCACCAGCTGCACCAACACGTCCAACCCGCAGGTGATGGTGGCAGCGGGGCTGCTCGCCAAAAAGGCCGTCGAGCGCGGGCTGCGCCCCAAGCCGTGGGTGAAGACGACCCTCGCTCCGGGCTCACGGGTGGTGATGGACTACTTCGACCGGGCCGGGCTCACCGAACCGCTGGCTGCGGCCGGCTTCGACCTGGTGGGGTTCGGCTGCACGACCTGCATCGGCAACTCCGGGCCGCTGCTTCCCGGAGTGTCCGAAGCCGTGCAGCACGGCGACCTGTCCGCCGTCTCCGTCTTGTCCGGCAACCGGAACTTCGAGGGTCGGATCCACCCCGATGTCCGGATGAACTACCTGGCGTCGCCACCGCTGGTCGTGGCCTATGCCCTGGCAGGCACCATGGACATCGACCTCGAGACCGAACCGCTCGGGAACGCCCCGGACGGCTCGCCCGTCTTCCTCGCCGACGTCTGGCCCACGCCCGACGAGGTCACCCAGGCGATCAACGCCTCGCTCTCTTCCGAGCTGTTCAAGAACCGCTACGCGGCGGTGTTCGACGGTGACGACCGCTGGCGTGCCGTCAAGACGGCGTCCGGGTCGACGTTCGCCTGGGACACCTCGTCGACCTACGTGCTGCGACCCTCCTTCCTCGAGGGGCTCACCCGCCAACCGGCACCGGTCGTCGACCTCGAGGGCGTACGGGTGCTCGCCGTACTGGGGGACAGCGTCACCACCGACCACATCTCCCCGGCCGGCACGATCGGACCGTCGACTCCCGCCGGGCAGTACCTGGCCGAGCACGGGGTCGAGCGGATCGACTTCAACTCCTACGGTGCCCGTCGAGGGAACCACGAGGTGATGGTACGGGGAACGTTCGCCAACATCCGGCTCCGCAACCGGTTGGCGCCGGGGACCGAGGGCGGCATCACCCTGCACCTGCCTGACGGGGAGCAGACCACCATCTACGACGCGGCCATGCGCTACGCCGCAGAGGGTGTTCCCCTGCTCGTGCTCGCCGGCAAGGAGTACGGATCGGGATCGTCACGTGACTGGGCGGCCAAGGGAACGGCCCTGCTTGGGGTGCGGGCCGTGCTCGCCCAGAGCTACGAACGGATCCATCGCTCGAACCTGATCGGCATGGGCATCCTCCCCCTCCAGTTCCTCGAAGGAGACTCGGTGGAGTCGCTCGGCCTCACCGGCCATGAGGTGTTCTCGCTGACCGGTATTGCCGCCCTGGCCTCCGGCGAGCCCCCCAAAGAAGTGGGCGTCCGGGCGGTGGACGGCGACCGGGTGGTCGAGTGCTCGGCGCGCGTGCGCATCGACACCCCGATGGAGGCTGCCTACTACCGCCACGGCGGGATCCTCCCCTACATGCTCCGGCAGATGGCCGGGTGACCGGCCCGGTGGTGTCCGTGGGCTGACTGGACTGACCGGCCCGGTGGTGTCCGTGGGCTGACTGGACTGACCGGCCCGGTGGTGTCCGTGGGCTGACTGGACTGACCGGCCCGGTGGTGTCCGTGGGCATCGCACGTCACCGAACGCGGGTCCACCGGTTCCGAGGGACCGGTGGACCTCCTCCTTTTGGCGGAGGAACGACCCGACCTTCAGCGGATGGCACCGAAGGCTGCGGGAGCTTACCGTCGGCCATGAGGTGGCCATCTCGGGCCACGGGAGGGAGTTCCACTATGTCGAGCACGATCGACGAGCAACGGGCCGTCGCGGTCCCGGTTCCCACAGCCAGCGCACCACCGACACCGGCCGCGTCGTGGGGCAACTCGGCCCCGTTGGCGTTGGCCGCCTTCGCCGTGACGACCTTCATGCTGAGCATGGTCAACGGCCATCTGGTCAACGCCGGAGTCGAGCCGGTGGTGTTCGGCGTCGCCCTCATGTTCGGGGGGATCACCCAGTTGATCGCCGGTGTCATCCAACTGCGAGCGGGCAATACCTTCGGAGGCGTCCTGTTCTCGACCTTCGGCGCCTTCTGGATGTCCTTGTTCGCCATCGCCGAGTACTTCTTGAAGTCGGTCCCGCCAGCCCAGGTCGGTCACGCCCTCGGGTTGTACCTCTTCGGCTTCGGCATCTTCACCGTGTGGATCTGGCTGGCGTCCTTCCGGACGAACGTGGTGGTCACCGTGGCCCTGTTCCTGCTGGCCATCACCTTCTTCATCCTCGGAGCAGGCAACTACAACGCCAGCACCGGTCTGGTCCACGCCGGAGGCTACCTGGGCCTGGTCGTCGCGGCCATGGCCGCCTACCTGTCGTGCGCCGAGCTGTGCGAGGCGTCCTACGGCCGCTGGGTCCTGCCCGTCTGGTCGCTGGCCAAGGGGTCGGCACGATGACCGGCTCCGCCGACGGCTACGCCAAGACGTTTGCCTCCTGGAAGGCCGACCCCGAGCGCTTCTGGCTCGACGCCAGTGCCGCCATCGAGTGGGACCGGGCGCCGAGCGTGGCACTCGACCCCTCTGCCACCCCGCTCGCTCGGTGGTTCCCCGATGGCGAGCTCAACACCTGCTTCAACGCCCTCGACCGCCACGTACGAGACGGTCGCGGTGACCAGTTGGCGCTCGTCTACGACAGCCCAGTCACCGGAAAGGTGGTGACCTACTCCTACCAGCAGCTCCTCGACACGGTGGCCCGGTTCGCCGGGGCACTCGCCCGCGAGGGTGTCGAGCGAGGGGACCGGGTCGTCATCTACATGCCGATGGTCCCCGAAGCGGTCATCGCCATGCTGGCCTGTGCCCGCATCGGCGCCGTCCACTCCGTGGTGTTCGGCGGGTTCGGCGCACCCGAGCTGGCCGCCCGCATCGCCGACTGCCAGGCCAAGCTGGTCGTCTGCGCGTCGTGCGGCATCGGCCCCGCTGGCGTCATCGCCTACAAGCCGCTGGTCGACGAGGCCCTCAGGCTCGTGGACGGAGGACACCAGCGGTGCATCGTGCTGCAGCGGCCGGAGGGCGAGGGGACCCTGGTGCCCGGGCGTGACGTCGACTGGCACGAGGCACTCGACGGTGCCGAGCCGGTTCCCTGCGTCTCCGTCCGGGCCACCGACCCCCTCTACATCCTCTACACGTCGGGCACCACCGGGTTGCCCAAGGGGGTGGTGCGCGACAACGGCGGCCACGCTGTCGCCCTCGAGTGGTCGATGGGCGCCGTCTACGACGTCCAGCCGGGCGAGGTGTTCTGGGCGGCCTCCGACATCGGCTGGGTGGTCGGGCACTCCTACATCGTCTATGCGCCGCTCCTGCACGGGTGCACGACGGTGCTCTACGAGGGCAAACCGGTGGGAACGCCCGACGCCGGCGCCTTCTGGCGAGTGTGTGCCGACCACAAGGTCAACGTGCTCTTCACCGCCCCTACCGCCATCAGGGCGATCAAGCGAGAGGACCCCGAAGGAGAGCTCCTGCGTCCCTACGACCTCTCGGCCCTGCGGACGCTGTTCCTGGCGGGTGAGCGCTGCGACCCCGACACCCTGAGCTGGGCGGGACAGCACCTCGACCGGCCGGTCATCGACCACTGGTGGCAGACGGAGAGCGGGTGGCCGATGGCCGCCAACTGCCTCGGGTTGGAGCGCCTTCCGGTGAAGCCGGGCTCGGCGACCAAGCCCGTCCCCGGGTACGACATCCACGTGCTCGACGCTGACGGCCACGACGTGCCGGCCGGGGAGTCCGGGGCCATCTGCGTGCGCCTGCCGCTGCCTCCGGGGTTCGCCCCCACCCTGTGGCGAGCAGACGACCGCTTCACGGCGTCGTACCTGTCGGCCTACCCGGGCTGGTACCTGACCGCCGATGCCGGGTACTTCGACGAGGACGGCTACCTCTTCATCATGAGCCGCACCGACGACGTGATCAACGTGGCCGGCCACCGCCTGTCGACCGGCCAGATCGAGGAGGTCCTGGCCAGCCACCCCGACGTGGCCGAGTGTGCGGTGGTGGGCGTCGCCGATGCCTTAAAGGGCCAGGTCCCCATCGGCTTCGCCGTGCTGAAGGCCGGTGTGACCCGCCCGAACCAGGCGATCGAAGCCGAACTGGTAGCCCTGGTGCGCAAGCAGGTCGGACCGGTCGCGGCGTTCAAGTCGGTCGGCATCGTGCGGGCCCTTCCCAAGACGCGCTCGGGCAAGATCCTCCGTTCCACCATCCGTCGGATCATCGACGGTGAGGAGTGGCAAGCTCCCCCCACCATCGAGGATGCCACCGTCCTCGACCAGTTCGAGGCTCTGGCGACGGCAACGCCCGACTGAGCCTCCCGGCCCCGGCGCCCCCCACCCCGCCCCCGGACGTCGATCGTCCGGGGGCGGGGACGCCGGCTACCGGCAGACCGACCGGGTGGCGGCTCGCCACTGCATGCGGACCCCTGTCCGAACCGGACGGACACCCCTAGACTTCGTTTGGAGAGACCCGGAGGGGGAAGTCGTGCACGTCGAGCCCACAGTCGAAGCGGCGGCTCGGTCGATCGCCCTGCAGTCGACGCCCGAAGAGGTCTTGGCAGCCGCCGTCGACGCGGCCCGGCACGTGCTCGGCGCCGACGCCGCCTTCGCCGCGGTGGACGAGGGCCAGGGGTTCTACCCGATGCGCCTCACGAGTGGCATCCGCGATCCCCGTTTCACCGGCATCGTGGTGCGTCCGGCCACCGGGCTCGGTGGTCAAGTCCTGCTGTGCCGGCAGCCGCGCTGGACGGGTGACTACGCCCACGATCCGGCCATCAGCCGCGACTTCGTCCACGTCGTGTCGGACATCGAAGGTCTGGACGGGATGGGCTGCGTGCCCATCGTCGGACCGGTCGGAGTCGAGGCCCTGCTCTACGTCGGCTCGCGCCAGTCCGACATACCAGGTGACGTGGCACTGACGACGCTGGCCCGTGTGGCGAGCTACGCGGAGCTCACCCTCGACAACCTCGCCGCCCGGCGACAGGAGCTCGAGCTGGAGCTGCTGCGCGAGCGCCAGCGGCTCGCCTCGGAGCTGCACGACTCGGTCGCCCAGATGCTCTTCAGCATCGGCGTAGCTGCGCACTACTCGCGGGGCAAGCAGGACCCCGTGGACCTGCTGGCGACCTTGCAGGAGATCGAGACCACGGCCGCCGCTGCTCGCCGCCAACTGCGCGAGACGCTCGAGCACCTCGGCCGGAGCGACGAGGGCATCGGCTTCGAGGCCCGGCTCGAAGGCGAGATCCGGCTCTTCGAGCGTCGCTGCGGGTGCCGGGTGAGGACGATCCATCGCGGCGAACGTCGAGAGCTGCCCCGGCCGGTGGAATCCCTGGTGCTCGACACCGTCGGCGAGGGGCTGCGCAACGCCTCCAAGCACGACCAGGCGACCGTGGCCGTCGTCTCCCTCGTCTACGAACCCGGAGGGATCTCGCTCGTGCTCCAGAACGACGGGTCGACCGACGCGGAGCCCGAGTCGGGTGCCTCGTCGTGGTTGGGCTCGGGCTCGGGCTCGGGTCTCTCCCTCCTCCGTCAACGCGCCGACCAGCTCGGAGGTGCACTCGAGCTGCTCTCCGACCGGGGCATGCGCGTCCTCAGGCTGGAGGTCCCCACGCTCGACGTCCTCGGTGGACCCAGGTGAGGGCGCTCGTCCTCGACGACCACGCCGTCGCCCGCCGTGGGCTGCGAACGATCCTCGACGAGGCCTTCGACCTCGACGCCTGTGACGAGGCGGTCAACGGCGCCGAAGCGTTGGCGCTCGCCGCCCGCTACCGTCCTGATCTCGTCCTCGTCGACCTGCACGTCCCCGGCTCGATGCCCGTCCACGAGCTGTGCCGACAACTGCGCGCGCTCCTGCCCGGGGCCCGGATCGTCATCGTGACGGCCTTCGACCGGATCCCCGAGATCAAAGACGGCCTGGCTGCCGGTGCCGACGGGTGCCTGCTGAAGGACACCGAAGAGGTCGACCTCACCGCCGCCCTCCGGGCCATCGTCGCCGGCGAGACGGTGATCGACCCGCGCATCGCCCAGCGGCTCGCCAGCGAGCTACTGGGTCGAGGCAACGCCAGCACCGGGGTGCACCTCACCGGCCGTGAACGCGACGTGCTGCACCTGTTGGCCGAGGGGTGCTCCAACCGGGCCATCTCCGACAAGCTGCAGCTGTCGGAAGCGACCGTCAAAAGCCATGTCAGCAGCTTGCTCGACAAGCTGCACGCCTCGTCACGCCTCGAGGCCCTGGTCCGGGCCTCCGACGCCGGGCTCATCTGAAGCGGGCCGCCGCGCCTTGCTGCCCCCTGCTGGGTAGGCACCGGCGACGACGCCGGAGACGAAGCGACCGAGCACTCGTTGGCCGGTAGCTGCGACAGCCGCCACCCGGACCGGGTCGAGGACCACGTCGGCGGGGAGGTGTGGTGCCCACGCCGTCGCCAGGTCGCGATCGACCTCGACATGGAACTGCAACCCGTAGGCGCTCCGGCCGACGCGGAACGCCTGATGGGGAACGGACCGGGTGGCCGCCAGGTGCACCGCTCCCTCGGGCAACGTGAACGTGTCGCCGTGCCAGTGGACGCACGGCACCTCGGTCAGCCCGAGGCCGCCGTACTCGGGGCCGAGCACCGGGTCGCGACGCCCCGCCGGCGTGAGCACGACGGTCCCCAGGCCGACCTCGGGGGCGGGTGCCGGCCGCACCTCGGCACCGAGGGCAGCGGCGAGCTGCTGAGCCCCGAGGCAGATGCCGAGAACAGGCAGACCGGCGGCCACGCCGTCAGCCAACAGGGAGCGCTCGGCAGCCAGCCAGGGAAAGGCATCGACGTCGCCCACCCCCATCGGTCCGCCCAACACGACGAGCCCGGCCAGGGAGCCCACTGCCGGAAGCGGCTCACCCCGGTCGGGTCGGACGACAAGGACCGAGCAACCCGCCGAAGCAAGCAGGGGGCCGAGGAGGCCCGGGCCCTCGTAGTCCGCGTGCTGGAGCACGGCGACCGGGCTGCGGGCCACTGGCCTACCGTCGGCGCCTGCCCTACCATCGGCGCCTGGCCAACCGTCGGCGTCTGGCCTACCGTCGGCGCCTGGCCTACCGTCGGCGCCAGACCCGGTCACGCCGTGGCGACCACATGGAAGGCTTCCGCCAACCGCCCCGCTCCGAGGCCGGCGGCGGCGGCCGTCGACCCCATCCAGTCGCGCAGCATGGGTTCGACGTGGTCGCCATCGGTGCCCTGGCTCCGGTGGCACCGGAGAGCGGCGAGCTTGCGCGGGAACGCCTCGGTGACGTCGACCACACGGTCGGCTCGCTCGGTGGCCATCACCCACAGCTCGGGGACGACGTGGGGCTCGAGCCCCTCGGACAGCAGCTCGGGATGGGCGAACGGATTGCGAGCATCGGGGTAGACGGCGCACACCGCCGCCTCCCCGGCCGCCAGATGGTCCGGGTGGCTGGCATAGAGGCGGTCCCAGTTGCGCTCGGGCGACTGGGCGACCACCCGCTCGGGCCGGAAGCGGCGGATGACGCGGGTGAGCGCGGCTCGTAGCTCGAGCGAGGGGACGAGCTGTCCATCGAGGAACCCCAGGAACGTCACCTCGGTGACGCCGACCTCCTTGGCCGCCGCCCGTTGCTCGTCGCGTCGGATGGCAGCCATCTCCTCGCGACTGATCGACCGGTCGGAGCCTCCCGCTTGGCCGTCGGTGACGATGCAGTAGGCGACCTCTGCCCCGGCCGCCGTCCAGGTCGCCACCGATCCTGCCGCCCCGAAGTCCACGTCGTCGGGGTGCGCACTGACCACGAGCACCCGGGTCCCCGCCGAGGTCCCGACGTCGACCGTCAGCCTCCGGTCTCTCCTCGGGGTCTCAGGCGCCATCGGCCAGCGGGTCCCACCCTGCCAGGTCGGCCAGGCGCTTGTCGTTCGAGAACATCTCGACGATCGGGATCTTCAGCCCGATGCGCTGCTGGATCCGCTCGACCTCGAGGACCTGGTTCCACTGCACGAGGGTGACCACCACGCCCGCCTCGCCGGCTCGGGCCGTCCGGCCCGATCGGTGGAGGTACGCCTTGTGGTCCTCAGGGACATCGAAGTGGACGACGACGTCCACGGCATCGATGTCGAGGCCTCGGGCGGCGACGTCGGTGGCGACGAGCACGGGGAGCTTCCCTTCGGCGAAGTCGCGCAGCGTGCGCTCCCGGTTGACCTGGCGCAGGTCGCCGTGGATGGCGCCCGCGCGCACGCCCTCGCGCTGGAGCTGTTCGACGAGCCGGTCGGCACCCCGCTTGGTGCGCACGAAGACGATGGTCTTCGACGCGCTCCGACAGATGGCGGCGCACACCTTCACCCGGTCCATCTGGTGCACTTCGAGGAAGCGGTGCTCCATGGCCTCGACGGTGGTACGAGGCGAAGCGACCTCGTGGAGGACCGGGTCTGTCAGGTACCGGCTGACCAAGCGGTCGACCGCTCCGTCGAGCGTCGCCGAGAAGAGCAGCGTCTGGTGGGGCCGCTCGAGCCGTCGCAGCACCCACTCGACCTGGGGCATGAAGCCCATGTCGGCCATCCGGTCCGCCTCGTCGAGCACGAGGGTCTCGATGTCGGCGACCGACAGCTCGCCCCGGTCACCCAGGTCGATGAGCCGCCCCGGCGTGGCGATCACCGCGTCGACGCCCCGCCGCACCTTCTTCACCTGTCGTTCGATGTCCGCTCCGCCGTAGACCGCGACTACCCGCAGGCCGACCGCCTCCGCCAGCGGCTCGAGGACCTCGCTCACCTGGACAGCCAGCTCGCGGGTCGGCACCAGTACGAGGGCGCGGGGACGGCCCGGCTCCACCGCCGGCGCGCCCATGGTCCGCTGGAGCAGCGGAAGACCGAAGGCGAGGGTCTTGCCCGACCCCGTCTTCGCTTTGCCGCACACGTCGCGTCCAGCCAGGCCGTCGGCGACGGTCATGGCCTGGATAGCGAAGGCGTTGGTGATGCCCTGGCTGGCCAGGACCTTCACGAGGGCCGGGTCGACGCCGAGGGCGTCGAAGGCGGGGCCGTCCTCGCGGTCGTCTGCGGGGGCGCGGTCGCCCTGCTCGGGGGCAACGGTCATAGGGATCAGCTCTCTCTCCTGCTCTGGTCCGGCGGCCGACGGGCCACCGCGGCCCACCGGTCGGTGAGCGCAGTTGGGCCCGCCTCGGGCCGGTTCCGGCACGCCGTACGCGCCAGCCACAGAGTTGAGGAAGACCCCGGCATCGGGAACACTCCCGCTGCGGCCTCCAGCCTACCTGTCGGCCGCTCTGAGTGGGGCCACCCGGGTCGGCACCGCCAGCTGGCGGCGCCGAACGATCACCTCGCGGCCGCCTCGTGGGTGGCCGCCTCGTGGTAGAGGGCACCTCCGGTGCGGCGGAACTCGTCCGCCTTCTCCTTCATGCCCAGCTCGACCGCGACGGCCTCGTCCACGCCGTGCGCGACCGCGTAGTCGCGCACGTCCTGGCTGATGCGCATCGAGCAGAACTTGGGCCCGCACATCGAGCAGAAGTGGGCGGTCTTGGCCGGCTCGGCCGGGAGCGTCTCGTCGTGGTAGGACCGGGCCGTCTCGGGGTCGAGCGCCAGGTTGAACTGGTCCTCCCAGCGGAACTCGAAGCGGGCCTTGGAGAGGGCGTCGTCCCATGCCTGGGCGCCCGGGTGCCCCTTGGCCAGGTCGGCGGCGTGGGCGGCGATCTTGTAGGCGATCATGCCCTGCTTCACGTCGTCACGGTCGGGCAGTCCCAGGTGCTCCTTGGGGGTCACGTAGCAGAGCATGGCCGTCCCGTGCATCGCGATCACGGCAGCCCCGATGGCCGAGGTGATGTGGTCGTAGGCCGGAGCCACGTCCACGGTGAGGGGCCCGAGCGTGTAGAACGGCGCCTCGTGGCACACCTCCTGCTGGAGGGTGACGTTCTCGGCCACCTTGTGCAGGGGGACGTGCCCCGGTCCCTCGATCATCACCTGCACGTCGTGGCGCCACGCCACCTCGGTGAGCTCCCCGAGCGTGTGGAGCTCGGCGAACTGGGCGTCGTCGTTGGCGTCCGCGATCGACCCCGGGCGCAGGCCGTCTCCGAGCGAGAAGGCCACGTCGTAGGCGGCCATGATCTCGCAGATGTCCTCGAAGTGCGTGTAGAGGAAGTTCTCTTGGTGGTGGGCGAGGCACCACGCCGCCATGATCGAGCCGCCCCGACTGACGATGCCTGTCACCCGCCTCGCGGTGAGCGGAACGTAGCGAAGCAGCACACCGGCGTGGATGGTGAAGTAGTCGACACCCTGCTCGGCCTGCTCGACGAGCGTGTCACGGTAGAGCTCCCAGGTCAGCTCCTCGGGAACGCCGTCGACCTTCTCGAGGGCCTGGTAGATGGGGACCGTGCCGATGGGCACCGGGGCGTTGCGGACGATCCACTCGCGGGTGGTGTGGATGTCGGGACCGGTCGAGAGGTCCATGACGGTGTCGGCACCCCACCGCGTGGCCCAGGTCAGCTTCTCGACCTCTTCCTCGATCGAGGAGGTCACTGCCGAGTTGCCGATGTTGGCGTTGACCTTGACCAGGAACCGCCTGCCGATCACCATCGGCTCGGACTCGGGGTGGTTGACGTTGGCCGGGAGGATGGCCCGGCCGGATGCCACCTCGGCACGCACGAGCTCGGCGTCCACGCCCTCGCGTGTGGCGACGAACTCCATCTCCGGGGTGATCTCCCCCCGTCGGGCATAGTGCAGCTGGGTCACCGGGCCCGAGCGCGATCGCAACGGGCGCCGCGGGCCGTTCGGGAACCCGTCGGGGCCAGGACCCTCACGCCGGACCGCGGCGCGGCCGTCGTCACGCCGATCCACCGGACGGCCAGTGATCTCCTCGACGTCGCCGCGGCCGAGGATCCAGGGGCGTCGCAGGGGCGGCAGCCCTTCGGTCGGCACCGAGCCCGGACCCGAGGTGTCGTAGAGGCGCACAGGGGGATTGGGCACCGGACCGTCGGGGCCGGGGGTGTCGGACAACGTGACCTCGGCGAAGGGGACGCGGACACCCGCCCCGCCGTCGACGTAGACCTTCCGCCGAGTGGGCTGCCCGATCGCGGTCGCCCCGGAGCGGTGCCTCGTGCTGTCGGTCAGTGACATGGCTCGTCTCCCTCCGCCGGCATTACCCGGTTCAGGTTCGGTCGGCACCCGGCAGGCGCCCTCTCAGCCCGGTCGGTCCGAGCTCCCGTCGGGCCAGTCTCGCGCGTCATGGTCCGGTTCGCAGCGGGGCCGGCGCAGCGGGGCCGGCGCACCAGGACTACGTCACCAAGGCCGGCGCACCGACAGAGTCGTCCCGGCGGCAACCGTCTGCGATGCTGTGGGCGTCGACGTCCAGCACGGAGAGAGGACAAGCACCATGGGAACGCTCGCCGCCGGCGACCGGGCACCGGCCTTCACGCTGCCGGACCAGGACGGCAACCCGGTCTCCCTTGCCGACTTCACCGGATCGCCCGTCGTCGTCTACTTCTACCCGAAGGACGACACGCCTGGCTGCACCAAGGAAGCCTGTCAGTTCAACGACAACCTGCGGTCGTTCTCGGCCTCGGGCGCCCAGGTGGTCGGGATCTCTGCCGACCCCGCCGAGAAGCACCGAGCCTTCCGCGACAAGTACGGCCTCCGCTTCCCCCTCCTCACCGACGTCGACCACCAGGTCGGCACGGCGTACGGGGCATGGGGCGAGAAGACCCTCTACGGCAAGAAGAGCACCGGGGTGATCCGATCGACGTTCCTCGTCGGACCGGACGGGACCATCAGCCGGGCCTGGTACAACGTGAAGGCCGACGGGCACGCCGCCAAGGTGCTCGCCGAGCTCGAAGGCTGACGGTCCGACCGGCCCGGCTCATCGCTGGTGCGTCGGGCACCACCACGTCGTCCGGCCACCGACCGTGGTGCGCACCAACGCCGATCCGTCGCGCGGGCACCGTCCACCGGGACGCCGCTCGGCAACCAGGTCGCCGAGGTGTGATCCCCCGCGCTCGACGAGCTCGGCGATGGTGGCGACAAGGTGCCGGTGGAGCCGACGGGACACCGCTCGGCCCAGGTCGCGCGCCGGCCGCCGGGGGTCGACCCCCGAGCGCCAGAGCACCTCGTCGCCCAGCAGGTTGCCGACCCCGGCGAGCACCGACTGGTCGAGGAGGCGGGCCTTGACCGGTACGGCCGACGCGGCGAGCGCCCGGGCGAGGGCGGCCTGGCCGATCGTGGCGGCATCCGGGCCCAACCCCTCGAGGTCCGGGTCGAGGGTCACGCCACCGAGGCGACGCGGGTCGACGAGCCCGAGCACGCCGCCGTCCTCGAAGCGGAGGGCGAAGCGAACCCAGGCGTCGTCGCGCCGCCTCGGCGCGTAGCGCAGGCCGTCGAGCGCGGCATTGCCGTCGAGCTCGAGGATGCCCGTCATCCCGAACTGCAGTCCGAGGACGTGGTCCGAGCCGACCCCGACACAGACTCGCTTGCCGTGCCGCCACACCTCGGTCACCGGCCGGCCGACGAGTGCACGATCGAGGGCCGCCTGGTCGGTCGCACCCTTCAAGTACCAGACGTCAGGGGCCACTACCTCGGCCACCCGGCGGCCGACAGCTTGCTCGGCCACTCGTCGGTAGCACTCGGCCTCGGGCAGCTCGGGCACCGTTCAGCTCACCAGAGGCGGTGGCAGCGGTGATCGCGGTGGCGGTGGACGGAGACGGCGTAAGTCTCCGACCCGGTGAAGGGAGCTCCCTCCCAGGTGGCAAAGCGCTGCTCGAGGACCAAGCCGGCAGCCGTCGCCACGTCGTCGTAGCGATCGAGCCCGATCCCCCGGTCGAGGGCAAAGCCGGCGAGGAGGTGGCCATCGGGCGCCAGGTGGTGGGCCGCGGCGGCGACCACCGCGCCCTCGGTGCCCGGGGCTACGAAGCACAGCACGTTGCCGGCCATGACCACCACGTCGAAGACCCGGCCGAGATCGAGCCCGGCCAGGTCGGCCTCGACCCAGGTGAGCCCGGGCGCCTTGCTCCGGGCGGTCACCAGCATGGCCGGGTCGACGTCGACCCCCACCGCCTCGATACCTCGCCGAGCGAGCTCGAGGGCCACGCGCCCGGTTCCACACCCGGCGTCGAGCGCGGTGCGCGGCGCGAAGGAGGTCACCAGGTCCGCCTCGCCGTGGACGGCGATGCCGGCAGCGGCAAGCGCCTCGAACCGGGCGTCGTACTCGGCACCCCGCGCCACCGGCGCGGCCAGCCAGCGGTTTGTCGCCCCGGGGTCGACCACTCCCCAAGGGTAGGCGTCGCCGTCGCCCCACGGGGTCCGGCCTTGACCTGAACGGCCCGGCGGTGGAGCACCCCGGGACGGTCCGCCGTCGCTATGGTGGGCACATGCCACCCGAGAAGCCGCAGTGGGCCGAGCTCCTCCGAGAGGTCGTCACCAGTGGCTTGTGCACGGGGTGCGCCGGATGCGTCGTGGCGTGCCCGCATGACGTCCTCGCCTACGACGACACGGGCGGTCACTACAAGCCCTTCCACGTCGAGGCCGACGGCGGCCCCGACGACTGCACCCACGGGCTGAAGGGCTGCACGATGTGCACCCGGGCCTGTCCGCGCTTTCGCACCTGGGAGCCGGAGATCGACACGCACCTCTTCGGTCGCACGCGCCAGCCCAGCGAGGTCGCCGGCGTGAGCTCGGACATCCTCCTCGCCCGGGCCACCGACCCCGACGTCCTCGCTGCCGGCCAGGACGGCGGGCTCGTGTCGGCGCTTCTCATCTGGGCGCTCGAGCACGACGTGGTCGATGCCGCCCTCGTGTCGGCGCTCGAGGGAGACGGCACCAGCTGGAAAGCCGTGCCGGCGGTCGTGACCGACCGTGCCGGCGTCCTCGGCACTGCCGGATCGCGCTACACGTACTCGGCCAACACCCTCGCCTACCCGGCGGCGGCGGCCGCCGGAGCCGAGCGCATCGCCCTCGTCGGCATGGGTTGCCAGGCGTCTGCCCCCCCGGTGATGCGGGCGCGCAAGGCGGGCAAGATCGCCCGTCGGCTGGCACTGACCATCGGGCTGCTGTGCTCGAAGACCTTCGACGACGCCATCTTTCCGGAGCTCTTCGAGGCCCGTTACGGCATTCCCCGCGAGTCCATCACCAAGATGAACATCAAGGGGGTCTTCCAGGTGTG
The DNA here is from genome assembly GCA_021798955.1 of Actinomycetes bacterium. Lineage (GTDB taxonomy): Bacteria > Actinomycetota > Acidimicrobiia > Acidimicrobiales > RAAP-2 > JAJZJT01. The sequence goes on along the minus strand of JAJZBK010000005.1, from coordinate 118,364 downwards.
GACGAACGACGGCGGCTACCACGAAGTCCCGTTGAAGGAGGCGCACGCCTGGACCCGCCAGGGGTGCACCGCCTGCCCGGACTTCGCCGCCGAGCACGCCGATATCTCGACGGGAGGCATCGGGGCGTTCAACGACTGGACGCTCACCATCGTGCGCACCGAGCTCGGGCGCTCGCTCGTCGACGACATGGTGGCCGCCGGAGCCATCGAGACGCGGCCTGGTGACGACGACCCGGGTGCGATCGCCCTCCTCCACAAGCTGGCCCGAGTGAGCCGGAGGCGGTGGCCGGCGACGGCCGAGGCGATGCCGGGTCGGCTGCCGACTCCAGCGTGACGGCGACCTCGACACCGCCAGAGCGGGTCGGACCGTCCACCCGGTCGCGGCGGTCCGGGCGACGGAGGCCCACGGTGGTGCTCTTCGTACGCCATGGGACCACACCGACCACCGGCACCGTGCTCCCTGGGCGCGCCCGAGGCCTCCACCTGTCGGATGCCGGGCGGGAGCAGGCCGAGGCGGTCGCCCAGCGCCTCACCGCCCTGGCGGGCCGACCGACCGGCGGCCCGGTCGCCGTCTACGCGTCTCCACTCGAACGGACTCGCGAGACGGCCGCGCCGATCGCCCGGGCGCTCGGTCTGCGAGTCCGCACGGAGCGGGGCCTTCTCGAGTGCGACTTCGGGGAGTGGACCGGCGCCGAGCTGAAGGTGCTGATGCGCACGCCGGCGTGGACCACGGTGCAGCGCACGCCCAGCCTGTTCCGGTTCCCCGGCGGGGAGTCCTTCACCGACATGCAGCAGCGCATCACCGACACCGTGGCCCGGCTGGTGGCCCGCCACCCCGGCGAGACGCTGGTGGCGGTCTCCCACGCCGACCCCATCAAGGCCGCCCTGGCCATGGCGGCCGGCACCCACCTCGACCTGTTCCAACGCCTGGTGGTCTCGCCGTGCTCGGTCTCGGCCGTCTCCTACGGCCCGGAGGGAACCCACGTGCTCACCGTCAACTCCACCGGATCACTGGCCGACCTGGGGCTCTCGTGACCATCGGCTACGACTTCACTGCGCCCGGTCGCTTCACGGTCGGGGCCATCGGGCCCGTCGGGCAGCGGCTCTTCCTCCTCCAGTGCCGTGACGGCCCGCTCCTGCTCACCCTCAAGATCGAAAAACGCCAGGTCGCAGTGTTGGCCGCCACCCTCGCCACCATCGTGCGCGACCACGAGCGACCCGGGCACCTGCCCGACGACCTCGCCCTCGAGGAGCCCACGAACCCCGACTGGACGGTCGGGACGGTGGGGGTCTCCTACGACGAGGACGACCAACGTATCGTGCTGGTGGTCGAGGAGCTGGTGGCCGAAGGGGAGCCCGGCGCCATCGCCCGCATCTCGATCACCCGCGAGCAGGCAGCGGCGTTCGCCATCCGGGCCACGGCCCTGGTAGAGGCCGGGCGCCCGCCGTGCCCGCTGTGCGGCTCGCCCCTCGATCCTTCCGGTCACGAGTGCCCCCGGACGAACGGCCACCGGCCTCCCGTCGCCTGAGCGGCTGGCGCCCCGGTCAGGCCGGCCTGGAGGAGCTCACCGACCTGCTCGCAACGGCCCCCCTGACCGTCGAGGGCCGCCTCCCGTGGAGCTCGAACTTGTCGTTGTTGGTCACCGTCGATGCCCCACGACTCGGCGACACGGCGACCCCGCTCCACGCCGTCTACAAGCCAGGGCAGGGCGAGCGACCCCTGTGGGACTTCCCTGATGGCCTCTACCGTCGCGAGGTCGCCGCCGCCGTCCTCTCCGACGCCCTCGGCTGGGGCCTCGTCCCCCCCACCGTCCTCCGGCACGACGGCCCGCTCGGGTCGGGGTCGGTCCAGCTCTTCGTCGACGCCGACTACGAGGAGCACTTCTTCACGCTGGTGGAGACCGGCAGGTACGACGAGGCCCTCCGGGCCATCTGCGCCTTCGACGTGGTCGCCAACAACGCCGACCGCAAGAGCGGCCACGTCCTCCTCGGAGCGGGGGGCCGCCTGTGGGCCATCGACCACGGGCTGTGCTTCCACGAGGCGCCCAAGCTCCGGACCGTCATCTGGGACTTCGCCGGCGACCCCGTCCCCACCCACCTGCTCGACGACCTGGCCGCCCTGGTCGACGACCTGCCGCCGGAGCTGGCAGGGCTCCTCGCGCCTGCCGAGTGCGCGGCGATCGCCCGGCGGGCAGCCGGCCTCGTCGAGACGGGCTGCTTCCCCGAGCCCGCAGGAGACCGACCCCCCTACCCCTGGCCACTCATCTGATCATCTGAACCTCGGCACTCCACCGATCCCGGACCGAACCGGCCCGGGCTGCGGAACGTCAGCCGCGGGCCTTGAGTGCCTCGATCAGCTTCGGCACGACCTTGTGCACGTCACCCACGATGCCCAGGTCTGCGACGGTGAAGATCGGCGCGTCCTGGTCCTTGTTGATGGCGATGATGTTCTTGGAGTTCTTCATCCCGACCAGGTGCTGGGTGGCTCCCGAGATCCCGCAGGCGAGGTACACCGTGGGCTTCACGGTCTTGCCGGTCTGGCCGACCTGATAGGCGTAGGGCACCCAGCCGGCATCCACGATGGCGCGGCTGGCGCCCGGCGCACCCTTCAGCAAGCTGGCCAGCTCCTCCACCATGGCGTAGCTGTCCTTGTCGCCCAGTCCCCGACCACCCGAGACGACGACGTCCGCCTCGTCGAGCTTGGGACCCGAGCGCTCCTCGACGTGACGGGCGACCACGGTCGCCGTGTTCGTCGCACCCGTCTCCCCGCCGGCCAGCGGGACGACAGCGGCCGCGGCTCCACCCGACGGCTCGGCCGCGAACGACTTGGCTCGGACCACGAAGATCCCCGGGCCTTCGCCCGTGAAGCGGGCGGTGACCACCTGGGTGCCGCCGAAGATGGCGTGCTGGCTGACCAGCCCGCCGTCGTCGCTCAGGCCGACCACGTTGGTCAGCACCGGGCGATCGAGCTTGGCCGAGAGCCGACCGGCGATGTCACGGCCGTCGTAGGTAGCCGGGAAGAGGATCGCGTCAGGACCCTGTCCGGCGCTGACCGCCCCGGCGATGGCCGCGGCGACCGGGACCCCGGGCAGGGCGTCCCCGATGTCGCCGATATCGCGGACGGTGGTCGCGCCGTACTCCCCGAGCGCCCCGGCGATCTCCGCCGTCGCCGGTCCCCAGGCCACCGCCTCGACCGTTCCGGCCAGAGCGCGGGCCTGCGTGATGAGCTCGAGGCTGGTGGTGGTGGGCTTGCCGTCGGCGACTTCCGCCAACACCCAGATGGTTGCAATCGACATCGTGTGCTCGTTCCCTCTCGGTTCGCTACCGGACCTGGTCGCCGTTGGCTCCAGGTGCCTACAGGATCTTCAGCTGCTCGAGGAACTGGATGACGCGCTCGTGGGCGTCGCCCTCGTCCACGACGACCTCGCCGGCCGAGCGGGCCTCGGCCTCGACCACCGAGACGATCTCCTGGCGGGCACCGCCGACGCCCACCTGCGAGCCGTCGAGCCCGAGGTCGGCTGCCGTAAGGGTGTCCACCGGCTTCGACTTCGCCGCCATGATCCCCTTGAAGGAGGGATAGCGCGGCTCGACGACGCCCGCCGTCACCGTCACCACGGCGGGCAACGGGCTCGTCACCTCGTCGTAGCCGGCCTCGGTCTGGCGCTCGACCTTCACGGTCTGCCCGTCCACCTCGACCTTCTTGGCAAAGGTCACCGAGGGCAGGCCGAGGAGCTCGGCCACCTGCACCGGCGTGGTGCCCGTGTAGCCGTCGGTGGACTCCGTGGCAGCGATGACGAGGTCGGGCTCGGCACGCCGGATGGCGGCGGCCAGCACCTTCGCCGTGCCCAGGGCATCGGAACCGGCGAGGGTCTCGTCGCTCACCAGGATGGCCTTGGCCGCGCCCATGGCCAGCGCCGTGCGAAGCCCGGACGTCTCGCCGTTGGGGGCCATCGACACGAGGGTCACCTCACCACCGCCGGCGGCGTCGACCAGCTGGAGCGCCATCTCGACTCCGTAGGCATCGGAGTCGTCGAGGATCAGCTTGCCGGAACGGACGAGGTTGTGGGTTCCCGGGTCGAGCGCCGGCGGCGCGGCCGGGTCGGGGATCTGCTTGACACAGACGACGACGTTCATGGTCGTGCATTGTTGAACAAAATCACCTCGACTGCCCAATCGGGGGACTTTGCCTGGTCAGCGGGGCGCGTCGCGCCACAAGACGGCGAGGTCGACCCGGTCGGTGATGACGGTCTCCACCCCGACCGTGCGCATACGGTCGAGGTCGTCGGGGTCGTTGACCGTCCACGCCGCCACGGCCAGCCCCGCTCCGTGGGCTGCCGCCACCGTGTCGGAGCGCACGAGGGCCACCGGAAGGTGGACTGCCCGGCACCCGGCGTCGGCGGCAAGCTCGATGCCCGCCAACGGGTCGGCCCACGACGCCAGCAGGAGCCCCGTCGCCAGGGTCGGGTGACGACGACGCACCGCGTCGAGGGACGGGAGCCAGAACGACGAGACCACCGTCGTCCCCTCGTCGCGGCAGTCGGCGACGGTGTCGGCCACCAGCCGGGCCACCTGCTCGTCGGGATCGAAGTCGACGTCGGTGGGCAGGTTCTTGATCTCGACGTTGACCACGAGGTCGCCGCACGCGGCCAGGGCGTCGGCGAGCAACGGGACGGCCTCCGGCAGATCGGCGACCCGCAGCTGGCACAACGGCCCGAGCCCGGGCAGCTCGGGGTCGTGATGGACGGCCAGAGCACCGTCGGCAGTCCGTCGCACGTCGAGCTCGACACCGTCGGCGCCGAGCTCGCGGGCGCGGGCGAAGGCCTCGGTGGTGTTCTCGGCAATCCCACGGCTCGTGTCCGGGCAGCCGCGGTGAGCGTGGACGGCAGGGACAAGGACGGGGTCGGCAGTCGGCGTGCTGGACGGCATGGGGCGGCCTCCTCCGGGTCGTCCACCCCCCGACGCTCGGGTGGACGGGGCTCGACAAGTGCTTGCAGCCGGACGGTTCGGTCATTACTCTAGAAGGGCACCCCGAACGGCCGCCGACATCTGCCTGCGGCGAGCCATGTGAACGGAATCACAAACCGGGTCCCTGGATGTGGAGGAGACTGTCGTGGCCCTCGTGTGGAATCGCACGGTCGAGTGGGACGAAGGCGACTGGCGTGCGCTGGCCGCCTGTCGGGACACCGAGCCGGACCTGTTCTTCCCGGTCGGCACCACCGGACCGGCGGTCGACCAGATCGACGCCGCCAAGCGGGTCTGTCGTAGTTGCGACGCCCAGGACCCCTGTCTCGACTTTGCCCTCGTCACCAACCAAGAGTCGGGGGTGTGGGGCGGCACGTCGGAAGAGGAGCGCCGCAAGCTGCGCAAGGCGTGGCTGGCTGCCCGCCGCCGGGCTTCCTGACGCTGCGACCACTCCCCTGCTGCGGCCCGGCTTTCTCGGGCCCGGCTTTCTCAGGCCCGGCCGGCTGAAGGTCCCCTGCTGCGGCCCGGCTTTCTCCGGCCCGGCCGACTGGCGCCGGGCCTGCTGACCCCGAGCACCGAGGGCCAGGACAGTCAGGACCGGCCGTTGCCCGTGTGGCGGCCAGGGAGCTCGAGGGTCACCACGGTCCCCGGACCGCCGCCGGTCTCCTCGTCGCCCTGCAGGCGACCGTTGCGCATCTCGATCGTCCCGCCCAACTGGGACCGTACGAGGTCGCGTACGATCGACAGCCCGAGGCTCGAGGTGGCGTCGATATCGAAGCCGACCGGCAGACCGGCGCCGTCGTCGGCGACCTCGACGGTGAGCGACTCCTCGTTGTGACACAGCCGCACGGCGATGTGGCCCACCGACGCAACGGCGGCCCGCCCGGCGCCCTCGAGCGAAGCCTCGTCCTCGTCGTCGGCGGTGAACTCGATGAAGGCGTGCTCGATGGCGTTCTGGAGCAGCTCGGCCAGCACCACGGCCAGCGGCGTGGCGATGTCGGCGGGAACGGTGCCGAGCTCGCCGATGACGGTGAAGCTGACCTGGCGGGTCGTGACGACCGAGTCCTCGGCCATGCGGATCAGCGAGGCCACGATCTCGTCGAACGGCACCTGGTCGCTCGGGTCGCGCGAGAGGATCTCGTGTACCACGGCGATCGAGCGGACACGGCGCTCGGCTTCCGACAACGCGACACGGCCCACCCCGGGAGGCAGGCGCCGGGCCTGCAGGCGGAGCAGCGCGGAGATCGTCTGCAGATTGTTCTTCACCCGGTGGTGGACCTCGCGGATGGCGGCGTCCTTCGACAGCAGCAAGCGGTCGAGGCGACGTACGTCGGTGACGTCCCGGAGCAGCACCAGACAGCCGGTGACCGCTCCTTGGGCAAGGATGGGGACACAGTGGAGCAGGACGATCACGTCCGGACGCCGCTCGACCTCCTCGACGACCGGCAGCGCCGAGGCCAGTGCCCACTCGATCGCCGACTCCTCGACACCCAGGTCGTTCAGACGGTGGCCTTCGAGCTGCGAGTAGACCCCCATGCGGTGCAGGGCGTTGGTGGCATTGGGTGACGCGTAGCGCACCCGGGCCTCCTCGTCGACCAGGACGAGGCCGTCGCCGACCCGTGGCGCCTCCTCGGTGGCCAGCTCCTCGGTCGGGAACGGGAAGGCCGACTCGGCCAGCATGACGGCAAACCGGTCGAAGACGTCTCGGTAGGTCCGCTCGAGGTGCCCAGGCCGCCGGCCGGCCTGGGCAGCGAGCCGGGCCAGCACGGCGATGACCGTCCCCTCGAACCGGACCGGGATGCACTGGACCCGAACGGGCTCCTCCTCCGGCTCGAGCTGGAGCTCGCCTCGCGACACGTCGCCCGACTGGTAGGTGGCGGTGACGAGGGGCCAGTCGGCGGCACCCACCGTCTGGCCCACCAGGTCGTGCTGGACGACGGTGGCACTGTTCGACGGTCGCATCTGGCCGAGGATCACGAGCACCGGCCCGCCGGAGGACTGCTCGGGATCGGTTGCCGACATGGGTGCCAGCAGCACCAGGTCGGAGAAGGACAAGTCGGCCAAGATCCCCCACGTCCCCACCAGGCGGCGGAGGTGGGCCAACTGGGCGTCGTCGAGATCGGTGCGCTCGAGAGCCAGCTCGGCCGGTGTGGCCATCGTCAGGCCTCCACCCGTCCGAGGGGCACTCGGCGCGGCTGCCGGTGGCGGTACGCCTGCAGCTCGGTCACCCCCGCGGCGGCGAGCACGGCCTCGAGGTCACCGATGCGGTCGGCCACGTCGACCAGCCCGTGTGCGTCGGATGCCGTGGTGAGCGGGACGCCACGGGCCACCAGCCGCTCGAGCAAGGGTGGCGCTGGGTACTCCTCCTTGACCAGCTTGCGCCAGCCCGCCGACGACACCTCTGCAGCCAACCCTCCGGTGGCCGCCGCCTCGGCGATGCGGTCATAGAGCTCGTCGGGCACACGAGGACGACGGCCCGCCACCTTGACGAGGTCGGGATGGGCGAGCACGTCGCAGGCGCCGGACGCGCTCAGCTCCTCGACGGCCCGGACGTACTCGTCCCAGACGGCGTCCACCTGACGGACCTCCCACTCGGCGAGCACGGCAGGGTCCTCGAGCACGTCGAAGCACCAGGTCCCGAGCCAGTGCACCGAACCGAGGAGCACGTCGAAGGGGTAGCCGGCCAGCAGGCCGACCACGTCGTCCATATGGCCCGGGTAGTAGTCGACCTCGAGGCCGAGGACGACGGGGAGTCCCTCGGCCTTGGCCGCCTCGACCACCTCGACGTAGGCATCGAGGTCAGCCTGGGCGTGGTGGTCCCAGTAGGCAACCATGCCCGGACGCAGGGCGTCGCCGGGGAGGTCGTCGAAGAACCCTCCCAGGCGGTCGCGGGCCTGGGTGAACCGGAAGAGGTGCTCGGTCACGGCGAGCTCCGTCACCCCGGCCGCCGCGGCCCGTTCGCAGTAGGCGGCCACCTGGTCGAGGGTCGCCTCGGTGGCACGCTGGGTGTGCGGCCACAGGTGGAGGTGGTAGTCGAGCACCTCATCGCTCCCGGCGGCGGGATGACTGCACCAGCGCGTCCTCGGATGCCGGGTCGGCGATCGGGTGCACCGGGACATCGTACGGCAGGGTCCACCGCCGGCCGCACAGCGGCACTGCCGACTTCCTCGGGGGTGCCCCTTCAGCAGTGCCGTCCGATCGTCGATACTGGGGAGAGTGGACCCCGACGAGACCGTCGACCCGCTCGGGCCAGAGGCCACGAGCGACCTCGAGACGGCCATCGAGGCCGCCCGCCGGGCCGACCCGTGGGCCATCACCTGCCTGTTCCGTGCCTTCCAGCCGCAGCTGCTCCGCTACCTCCGCTACCGCGCTCCGGAGGTCGCCGACGACCTGGCCTCGGAGACGTGGCTGGCCACCGCCAAGTCGCTCATCGGCTTCAAGGGCGGGCCGCGCGAGTTCCGGGCGTGGCTGTTCGCCATCGCCCGGCGCCGCCTGATCGACCACTACCGGACGGTCGGTCGGCGGCCCAGCATCGAGTCGCTCGAGCCCGACGTCCACGGGGAAGCCGTCGCCGACGTGGCCGAAGTCGTGATCGACGAGCTCGGAGCCGAGGAAGCCCTCACCCTCCTCCTGCGGGGCCTCCCACCAGAGCACGCGGAAGTCGTCGTCCTGCGCGTGGTGGGCGGCCTGAGCGCCGAGGAGGTGGCCACCGTCGTGGGACGGAGCGCCGGATGGGTGCGCACCACCCAGCACCGTGCCCTACGGTCGCTCGAAGAGCGCCTGCTCGACAACGGAGCCACAACCCGTGGAAACTCCTCGAAATCTGTAACACCATGACCCCCTCGGGCGATCTCAGAGATGAGATGCACTGGTCACCACTCGACGAACGGACGGCTGACGCCCTCCTCGACGGGCGGGTGCCGGCGAGCGACCTCCCTCGCTCGCTCCACCCCCTCCACGAGGTCATCCGTCAGGCCGCCACGCCTGTCGGGCGCTCCCCCCTCCCTGGGGAGGAAGAGCTCGTCCGGGCGTTCGCCGCCGCCGTCGGGACACAACCGGGCACCTCACTGGCACCGACAAGGAGGAAGCCCATGCTTGCCCGGCTCTTGACCGTGAAGGCGGCCGCCGCCGCGGCGGCAGTGCTCTTCGGCGGCGGCGTCGCCGCCGCGGCGACCGGGACGTTGCCCGGCCCCATGCAGACCGTTGCCGCGCACTCGCTGGCGTCCGTCGGCTGGTCGGTCCCCGACCCCGGCCACAGCGCGCACGGCCACGGGGCAGGATCGACCACTGCTCCACCGTCCTCCACGACGACGGTGCCCTCCACGACGACCGCACCCTCGGTCGTGAGCTCCTCCAACCTCGCAGGGCTGTGCACGGCGTACGACGCCTCGACGCGAAGCGGCACGGAGACCTCGAAGCCGAACCTCGGCTCGACGGCCTTCTCCGACCTCACGGCCGCGGCCGCCGCCAAGGGCGAGTCGGTCGCGACGCTGTGCGCCGGGGCCACCGCCAGCTCGAGCAGCACCTCGTCGACGACCACCCAGCCAGCTGAACCTCCTCAGACCACCCTGCCACCCCAGGCCACCGAGCACTCCCAGGCCACCGACCACTCCCAGGCCACTCAGCCAACCGAGCCTCCTCAGGCCACCGACCACTCCCAGGCCACCGACCACTCCCAGGCCACCGACCACTCCGGAGCCGGCTCGTCGTCAAGCTCTGACGGGAGCGGCTCCGCCCCCGGTTCTGCCCCGTCAGCCTCGCACTGACGGCATTCGTCGCCGGGCGCCGTCGCCAGCCCGTTCGCTCCGGGCCGGTACCCCGTCCGGCGGTCTTCGCCCGCCCCGTTCCCGAGTTTCTGCCCACGCTCGGGAACGGGGCGTCGGCGCGTCAGGCCTCACTCGCCCCACACGGTGACGTCGCACCACACGGTGACGTCGGGCCTCACTCGCCCCACACGGCACCACCGAGCCGGAGGAGCCCGGACAGGTCGAAGATGTCGGTGTCGAAGAACGGCGCCGTAGCCAACACGTCCGGAGAGGTGGCGAGGTGCGATCGGGCCTCGGCCTCACGGACCGCCACGACCCGGAAGTTGAGGAAGCTCTCGGCCACCTCGGCGAGGACGCGCTGCACCTGGTCGGCTCGGCCGAGCTCGGCATCCACAGCCGACAACGCCGGCACGACCGCCTCGGCCACCTCGGCGCTGGCGTCCCGTAGGCGCTCGGCGACAGCCGTGGCCTCGGCACTGCGCAGCGTGTCGGGCAGCACCTTGTTGAGCACGATGGCGCCGAGATGAAGCTTGCGCCTGGTCAGTTCGGCGGCGAAGAACTCCGCCTCGCGCAGCGGCACCGTCTCGAGCGTCGACACGACCACGAAGGTGGTCCGCCGGTCCGACAACAGGCGGGTCACCGAGCCAGCCCGGGCGACGAACCCGTCGTACATCGACTGGAAGAGGATGAAGAACTCTGCGATGTCGGCGAGGAACTGCGTCCCGAGGATCCGGTCGGCGATCGAGTAGAACGGACGCGACGCCACGTTGACCAGGCGGGACCGGTAGGGGACGATCAGCCAGCGCAGCAGTCGCGACGAGAAGAAGTCGGCCATGCGCCGCGGGGCGTCGAGGAAGTCGAGGGCGTTGCGGGTCGGCGGCGTGTCGACGACGATGAGGTCGTAGTCCCCCTCGGCGTGGATCTCGTAGAGCCGCTCCATGGCGATGTAGTCGTGGCTCTGGACGAACCGCCCGGCGATGTTGGCATAGAGCGGGTTGGCGAGGATCTGGTCCCGCGTGGCGGCGTCGGGTGCGTGCCGCCGGATCAGGGCGTCCCAGCTCTCCTTGGTGTCGAGCATGGCTGCCCACAGCTGACCCCGCGGCTTGACCCCGGCAGACCGGAACGCCTCGGGCGGGACACGGCGCTCGGCGTTGCCGAGCCCCTCGAGACCGAGGGCGTTGGCCAGTCTGCGGGCCGGGTCCACGGTGAGGACGAGCACCTTGCCGCCGTGGCGGACGGCGGCCATCACGGCGAGCGCAGCCGCGGTAGTCGTCTTGCCGACCCCTCCGGGCCCACACGCGATGGCGATCTCCTTGGCGGCCAGCAGGCCGTCGATCGTCGAGTCGTCGGGGGTTCGACTGCTCTCGCTACGCCGACTGGGCGGCGTCACAACCCGAGCTCCTCACCGAGCGACGACGCCACCTGCCGGGTCGTGCGCAGCCCGTGGGAGCGCGTGAAGAAGTAGGGCAGGTAGAGCATCTCGACCGAGTCGTCGAGCGCGTCCCGTAGACGGTCGAGGTGGGTGGCCCGCGTCCGGCGCAACGTGACGGCGAGCCTCGCGGCGTCGAGCACCGGGGTCGGGTCACCGGGCAGCGCCGCCGCCAGGGCGGCCGCCGGTCCCGGCAACGACAACGCCTCGAAGACCTCCTCCTCGCTGCGCCCGAACAGCTCGGGGAGCACGCGGTTGACGACGACGGTGTCGAGCCGGACCGTCGTCTCGTCGCGGACCCGTTCGGCCAGCTCGATCGTCTCGCTGACCGGCATCTCCTCGGGCGTGCACACCGCCACCAGACCCGTTCTCGTCGGGTCAGAGAGGATGTCGAGCATCCAGTCCGTCTGGGACCGGATGAGGCCAACCTTGACCAGGTCGTTGATCCCCTGCGGGGCGGCGAGCTGCCCGATGATGTGGCCCGTGGCCGGAGCGTCCACCACGACCATGTCGTAGTGCCGCTCGCGCACCTCGTAGCAGAACTTGCCGACTGTCAGGATCTCTCGCACTCCCGGGGCGGCGGTGGCCACGAAGTCGAACGCCTTGGCAAGCGGCCCGATGCGCCCGACGACGGGGATGCGGAGCTGGAGCTTCAGGTACTCGCGCAACGAGGCCTCGGTGTCCATGCTCATCGCCCACAGCCCGGGCAGCACCTCGACGGGATCGAAGCCCGCCGGCGACGTCTCGGTGTAACCGGCGACGTCACCCTTGGCATCGACCTCGCACAGGAGGACGCGACGGTGCCGCTGGGCAGCGAGCACGGCCAGCGCGGTCGCCACGGTCGTCTTGCCGACACCGCCCTTGCCCGTCACGAAGACCAGCTCGAGGTCGAGCAGGCCGGTCACGAGCGCCTCGGGGGGCCGGGCGGCCGGCGGCGGCATGCCCCGGCGCGCCGGACGCCGCCTTCGGTCCCGCCGAGGACAGCGAGCGGCGCCACGGCAGGCGGGCCGATGCCGGTCAGGAGATCCCGAACCCCACCCGACGCTCGGCGGAGGGGGCGTCGACCTCGACGTAAGCCACCTTCTCCGCCGGCACGCCGACCCGTCGGCCCTTGCGGTCGGTCAGCCACAGCACGCCGGACGCAGCGGACAGCACGGACTCGATGTCGGCGACCACCTGGTCCCGGTCAGCGCCGTCGGGAAGCTCGATGTCGAGCTCCTTGACCGACTGGACGATCCCGATTCGCACGTCCACCTGGCACGCTCCTCTTCCACAGTCGCCGGGCACGGCGCCGGCCCTCCCGACGATACAAGGTCCCGCGACCACCCCGGCACCCGTGGTGGTCGGCCGCTGTCGCAGCCGGCATGCACACTGGGGCCATGGCAACGTCGACACCGCCAGCCCCACCAGCCTCACCGACGGCTCGGAGCACCCTCGCGCCCACGGGCGGCCACGGCCGCCCCGGTGGGGACGAGGTCGCGCCGCCCGACGAGTCCGAGCGAAACCGGCGATGGGCCTCGACCATGGCCGGGCACGGCGAGCGCGGCCTGCGCTTCGCCCACGTCGACAGCACGGCGACCATCGGTACCATCGACGCCGATCGGTCCCGGCTCGACCGCCTGGGTCGCGAAGCGGCCGAGGAGGCGGCGTTGGCCCCTGGGGCCACTCGGAGCGCCGGGGCCGGGAGACGTGCCGTCCCCGAGGAGCCGGACCCCTGGCGCACCTGCTTCGAGCGCGATCGGGACCGGATCCTCCACGCCACCGCCTTCCGGCGCCTCGCCGGGAAGACCCAGGTCTTCGTCCATCCAGACGATCACCAGCGCACGCGGCTCACCCACGCCCTCGAGGTGAGCCAAGTCGCCACCGGCATCGCCCGGGCGTGCCGCCTCAACGTGGCGCTCACCGAGGCCATCGCCCTCGGCCACGACTGCGGCCACGGCCCTGGCGGGCACGCCAGCGAGGACGCGCTGAGCCCCTACGTGGAGGGCGGCTTCGACCACGCACCCTGGGGAGCCGACGTGTCCCTGGCCGGGCTCAACCTGTGCCACGAGACCCTCGACGGCATTCGCAACCACTCGTGGTCGCGACCAGCACCACAGACCCCCGAAGGGGAAGTCGTGAGCTGGGCCGATCGGATCGCCTACGTCTGTCACGACTTCGAGGACGCCGTCGGGAGCGGTGTCGTCACCCCAGCCGTGCTCCCCGAGGTCGTACGGGACCGGTGTGGCGAGCGACGCGGCCAGCAGCTCGGCGCCTTCATCGACGCCATGGTCACGACCATCCTGACCACAGGCCGAGTCGGGATGGACGAAGAGGCCGCCGAGGCCCTTGCCGCCTTTCGGGCCTGCAACTACGAGCACATCTACCTCCGCCCCCGCTCCGTGGCCCAGGGCCGTGCCGTCGTCGACGTCCTCCAGGCCCTCGTCGAGCACTACGCCGAGCGGCCTCAGCGCGTCCCCGACGTGGCCGCGTCGTTTGGTTCTTCCGGCGAGGTCCCCGGTCCCGGGTCGCCCGAAGCCTGCCGTGCTGCCGTCGCCTACGTCGCCGGGATGACGGACCGCTACGCCTTCGGACAGGCAGTCGCCGTGCTGGGCTGGGACCCCGCCCGCCTACCCCTCGGCGCCCGATGACCACAGTTCCTCCGAGGGCAGGCGCTGCTGTCGGACCACTGCTCCGCTCACGAGCCGCTCCTCACCAGAGCGTGCGCCTCCTCAGTGGACTGTCAGCTCCTGGCGGTAGACACGTGCCGGTCCGAGGTCGACGAGGGCGGCGGCCAGCGCACCAAACGACCGCGCTGCCTCGCTCTCGGGGTCGGCAGCGACCACCGGGAAGCCCACGTCGCCTCCTTCGCGCACCGCCGGCACCAAGGGGACCTGCCCGAGGAGCGGCACCCCCAGGTCGGCAGCGAGCGACGCGCCTCCACCCGAGCCGAAGAGCTCGTAGCGGGTGCCGTCGTCGCCGGTGAACCAGCTCATGTTCTCGATGACGCCGCGCACCGACAGCTTCAAGGTCCGGGCCGCGTACGCCGAGCGCTGGGCGACTCGCTGGGCGGCCGGCTGGGGGGTCGTCACCACGTACATCTCGGCCTTGGAGAGGTACTGGCCGAGCGACAGGGCGACGTCACCCGTGCCGGGTGGCATGTCCACCAACAGAAAGTCGGGCTCGCCCCAGTAGGCGTCAACCAAGAACTGCTCGAGCGCCTTGTGCAGCATGGGGCCACGCCAGATGACCGGCGTCTCGTCAGGGACGAAGAACCCCATCGACAGGCACCGGACGCCGTGCGCCCTCGGAGGGATCACCAGGTCGTCGATGATGACGGGGTCGGTGCCCACCCCGAGCATCTTGGGGACCGAGAAGCCGTAGACGTCGGCATCGAGCAGTCCGACGTCGTAACCGGACTGGGCCAGAGCGACGGCCAGGTTGACCGTCACCGACGACTTGCCAACGCCGCCCTTGCCGGAGGAGATCCCCACCACCCGAGTCTTCGATCGTGGGAGCATGAAGCGGTTCGGTCGACCCTCCTCGTGGCCCAGCGGCGTCCCGTGCTCGTGGCCGCCGTGCTCGTGACCCCCGTGCCCGTCCACCGGCTCGCCCCGGAGGAGCAGGCGGAGCCGGGCTCGCTCCTCGTCGTCCATGACCACGGTGTCCACTGCCACCTCGGCGACGTCCTCGACGGCGGCGGCGGCGGCTTCGACCCGGCGGGTGAGCTCGTCGGCCTGCGGGTACCCGGCGACCGGCAGCGCCACCTCGACGGCAGCGCGTCGGCGGCGGGTGGTGACCGAGCGCACCATGCCGAGCTCGCCGAGCGGCCGGGCCAGCTCGGGGTCCACGACGGCCTCGGCGGCAGTGCGGACCTGGGCGTCGTCGATGGACATGGCAGCTCCTGGGGAAACTCGGGTCGTACCGGTAGACTACGGGACGTGGGACCGTCGCCCGACAGCCGCTTCTCCGGTGCGGTCGCTGCCGTCACCTCGGCGTTCGGGGACCCGACCCGACGCGAGATCTTCCTCTTCGTGCGCTCCCGCCCCGGAGCGACCGCCACCGAGGTGGCGAACCACTTCTCCCTCCACCCGAACGTCGCCCGGCATCATCTGGACCGGCTGGCCACCGCCGGCTACGTCGACGTCACCGTGGAACGGGGGTCCGTCACGGGTGCCGGCAGGCCAGCGAAGCGGTACCGGGTGGTCGGCGGGGACCCCACCGTCGAGCTCCTCACCCGGCGCGACGACCTGCTCGTCCTGCTTCTCCAAGAGGCCCTCCAACTGCTCGGCCCGGCCGCTGCCGAGCTCATGGCCGAGCGGGTGGGCGAGCAGTATGGGCGAACACTGGCAGAACAGATGGAGCCCGGCGACGGCCAGCGGTCGGTCCGCACGGCCATGCACGCCATCGCCCAGACCCTCACCGCCCACGGCTTCGCCGCCCATGCCGAGGACGCGGGGGCGTCCACCGCCGTCGTGGCGGACGCCTGTCCCTTCGGTGACGCCGCCGCCCAGAACCCCGTGCTGTGCGCCGTCGACCGAGGGATGGTCAAGGGCCTCCTGGCCGGGCTGTGCCACGACGGCGCCCCGGCCGTACCGGTGGTGATGTCGTCGCGGGCGCGCGGCGACGACGCCTGCGCCGCCCTGGTGTGAGCCAGTCGGAGGCACCCGAGGCACCCGACGTTGCCCGGACGGCCCCGGGCCCCGGGGCACCCGGTCGGCCCGCCGGCCGCCACTACCTCGACCACGCCTCGACGTCCCCGTTGCGCCCGGAGGCCAGATCGGCCTTCGAGGCCGCCCTCGACCTCCCCGCGGCCGACCCGGGACGCGTCCACCACGAGGGACGCACCATCCGCGCCTGGCTCGAAGGAGCTCGCGAGCAGGTCGCCGAGCTGTTCGGCGTCCGACCCCGCCAGGTGGTCCTCACCTCGGGCGGCACCGAGGCCATCAACACCGCGGTCTGGGGCGCCCTCGGCGGGGCACGGGGACCTGGCGACCTGACGTCAGGACCCCGGTTGGTGGCCTGTGCCGCCGTCGAGCACTCCGCCGTCCGGGCTGCGTCCGAGCGCCTGGCCAGGATGGTCGACGTTCCGGTCGACGCCACCGGCCGTCTCTCCGCTGACGGGGTTGCCGACGCGCTCGAACGGTGCCGGACCGAGCACGGCAGGCTGCCCGATCTCGTCCACTGCCAGTGGGCGAACCACGAAGTCGGCACCGTCCAGCCGGTCGCCGAGGTGGTCGCTGTCTGCCACGCCTACGGAGTACCGGTCCACGTCGACGCCGTGGCGGCAGCCGGGCACCTGCCGGTCGACGCCGGTGCGCTCGGCGCCGAGCTCGTCTCGGTCTCCTCCCACAAGCTCGGTGGCCCGGCCGGGGCTGGGGCCCTGTTGGTCGGGCGCTCGCTCCGCTACGAACCGCTCCTCGTCGGCGGTGACCAGGAGCGGGCTCGCCGAGCCGGGCTCGAGAACGTACCCGCCGCCGTCGGCTTCGGTGCTGCCGCGGCGGCGCTGTCTGCCCCCGAGAGCCTGGCCACCGAGTCAGCCCGCGCCCTGGCCCTCACCAGGCGCCTTGCTGCCGGCCTGTGCGCCGTCGAGGGGGTCACTCGCTACGGACATCCCACCGAGCACCTCCCCCACCTGGTGGCCGTGGGCATCGACGGGGTGGAAGGCGAGCCGGTGCTGCTCGGGCTCGACCAGCGCGGCATCGCCGCCCACTCGGGCTCGTCGTGCTCCTCGGAGTCGCTCGAGCCCTCACCCGTCCTCGCCGCCATGGGGGTCGACGGGGAGCGGTCGCTCCGGCTGTCGGTCGGCTGGTCGTCCACCGACGCCGACGTCGACGCCTGCCTCGCTGCGTTCCCTGACGTCGTCGCCGGCCTCCGGCGCCTGCGAGGGTAGGACAGCCGGCCTCCGGCGCCTGCGAGGGTAGGACAGCCGGCCGCCAGGGAGCGTCAGCCGCCAGTCGGCAGCGGCGGCAGCGGCACGCCGGCGGCGGCGTAGGCGCGCCGCAGGACGGGCGCCGCCTGGGCGACCAGGGAAGTCGGCGGGTGGTCGGCCAAGAAGTCGTCGAACTGGGCGACGGCAGCCGTTGCTCCACCCTGACGGCTCGCCAGCACTGTGCCCAGGTACAGATGCGCGGCGTAGTCGGACGGTGCCAAGGAGACCGCCCGCTCCAGCTTGGCCGTCCCCGACGCGGCGAGGGACGGGTCTCCTCCGGCGACCCCCGTCTCGTACTCGAGCCACCCGAGCTGGGCCAGGGCGACTTCGTTGCCGGGGTCGGCGGCAAGGACATCCTGGTAGAGCCGGATGGCCAGGGTGTCGTGCCCGGAGTTCTCCTCGGTCGCCGCCTGGTCGAGCTGCTCCACCACCTTCTGGCGTCGACTGAGGGAGATCGACCCCGAGACGGTCTGGCCGGGGAGCCGCCGGGTGGCCACGATCGACACGCCCACTGCGGCGGCGGCGGCGAACGCCGTCACGGCACCGCCGAGCAGGACCCGTTGTCGCCACGAGCGCCGGCGTGCCCCCCGGCGTCGGCCCGCTGGGAGCGGGCTCGCCACGGCCGACCGGCTGGTCCCCTCGCCATCGGTGCCCGAGGAGCCCGAGCCCAGGCCGTCCGATCCCGCGTCGGCCACCTCGACACCGACCAGCAGCGCGTTCCCCGCCGGGCCACCCGACGCCAGCGCGTCGAGGCAGGCGCCGACCGCATCCAGCCGAGCTGTGTCGCGCTCGACCAGGAGGGAGTGGTCGGTGTCCGACAGGTCACCCGCCCGGTGCTCGGCCTCGGCATCGGCCAACGAACGCGCCAGAAAGACCCGCTGTTCCTCGAGGGCCGCCCGTCCGCCCGTCCTCGCCACCGTTTCCGCCCACCTTCGGGCCTCCTCGGGACCGGGACGGTGCTCGGAGGTCCGGCGCCGCCGGACGAGCACGATGGCGAGCGCGGCGAGCGCCAGCGCACCACCGGCGGTCGGGAGCACCCACACCAGCAGCGACCAGCCCGACGCCGGAGGAACGAGCACGATCGAGGAGCCGTAGCGCGAGGCGAGGTACGACTCGATCTGGGCGCTGGTACGACCTTCCGCTACCAGCTGTCGGACGGTGGCCCGCACGGTGACGGCCGTGGGCGCTGACGAGTCGGCCACCGACAGGTCCTCGCAGCTCGGGCAGCGCAGCGACGACTCGATGGCAAAGGCCCGCTGGGCAGGTGTCGGCGGTGCCGACGACAGGACGCCGCTGCCGACCACCAGCGCGGCCGCCAGCACGACGGCCAACAGGGTCCACCAGGGGAGGCGCCGCGCCCAGGGGACCTGCCGGGGTGGCCGCCGAGTGGGGGAAACGTCGTTCGGCGCTCCCGGAGCGGACGGGAGGATCACCTCGGCCACGGCACCGCTGTCGGTCTCGCTCATGCGTGAGCCGCCTCGGCCCTGGCGATCACCTGGTCGAGCTGGGCTGCCGTCACCGGGGCCACGATGTAGGCGACCACCCGGCCATCCGGGGCGATGACGAACGTGGTGGGCTGGCCTTTTACGCCGTAGTCGAGGGCGAGCCGGCCACTGCGGTCGACGAGGGTCGGCCAGGTGGCTCCGAGCGTGGCCTGGTAGGAGCGCACTGCGCTCACCGTGTCGTTGAAGCGCACGCTGACCAGCTGGGCGCTGCCGTTGCGGTGTTGGAAGGCGAAGGCGACAAACGCCGGCCCCTCTTGCTGGCAAGGGACGCACCAACTGGCGAAGAAGTTGAGCACCACGTACCGGCCCGGCGCGGCCGGTAGGGCGAAGTGGCTGCCGTCAACCGTCGTCCCCGAGATGACCGGCGCCTGGTTCCCCACCAGCGGGCTGTCCACCGAGGCGACCTGCGCCGACGGGCGCGTGGCCAGCACGGCCACCAGCCCGGCCACGACCACCAGGACGACGAGCGCCGCCCACCGCGCCCGGTGGCTCCTCACGGGCGGCAGGGCGGGGACGGAGGCGGGACCAGCCTCGGCCCGTGCCGAGGTGCCAGTCGTGCTCACGGCAGGTCCGCTCCGGAGCCGGTGCCCGTCCCGGCGCCGACGGGGACCGCGTGGTCACCCCCGTCGGTCGGAGCGTCCCGTTCGGACCCGCCCTTTTCCTTTCGGGAAGGCCGGCTGGCCCGGGCGGGGGCAGCCACGTCGACCACGTGCTCCGAGACGGGCGCCGTGGGCCGGCGCCGGCGCCGGCCGGGGATGGCGGAGAGCACCGAGCCGATGGCGAGGAGCGCGCCACCGATCCACAGCCAGACCACGAGCGGCTGGACGACGACCCCGAAGGTCCACCGGTCGCCGTGGTTGGGCACCGAGTCGATGGTCAGGTACACGTCGTCACGAAGACCCGAGTCGATCGCCGGTGTCCCCACGTCTTCGGTATTGGGCCCGAACGAGCTGATCGCCGGGGCGAAGTGGCCGGTCCCGTCCACCCGGAGCACCCCTTCGAGCGCCGAGCGGGCAGGCGTGCGCACTGTCGCCGGCCGCACGAACTCGATGACGTGCCCGTCGAACCGGGCGGTCTGGCCGGGCGAGAGACGGACCTCCCCCCGCTGGCCGAAGGCGGTTGCTGCCGTGATCCCGACGGCGACGAGGACCACACCCACATGGACGATCATCCCGCCGTTGGCCCGTCCGGTGAGCCCGCGCCAGCCGGCCAGTGCCGCACGCGTCGGTCGATGGCCGGCCGCCAGGGACGTCCGGATGGCGGCCCGGACGGCGAGGACCAGGCTCCTGCCTGCCGAGGCGGCGGCAAAGGCACCCAGCCCGAAGGCGAGGAGGGGCTCGAGGCCGTGGACGCCGCCGGCCACGCAGGCCACCACGACGGCCACCCCGATGGCGGCGGGCACAGCCAGGCGACCTCGCATGACCTCGAGCGTCGTCTTGCGCCACGGCAACGCCGGCGCCACGGCCATCAGGAACAGCAGCGCCAGGGCGATGGGGATGACCAGGCGGTTGAAGTAGGGGGCCCCCACCGTGATGGGGGTCGGATTGAACACCTGGTAGAAGAGCGGGAAGACCGTCCCGAGCAGCACGACGAAGGCGAAGGCCACAAAGAGCAGGTTGTTGGCGAGGAACGCCCCCTCGCGGCTGACCGGGCCGTCGATGCCTCCGGCCGCCCGCAGTCGGTCGCCGCGCCAGGCGATCATGCCCACCCCGACGAAGACGACCACGCCGAAGAAGCCGATGAGGACGGGGCCGATGGACGAGTCGGAGAAGGCGTGGACCGACTCGATCACCCCCGAGCGGGTAAGGAAGGTAGCGAGGATCGTCAGGCAGAAGGCGGCGATGACGAGGGACAGGTTCCAGATGCGCAACAGTCCTCGTCGTTCCTGGACCATCACCGAGTGCAGGTACGCGGTGCCCACCAGCCACGGCAGCAGGGAGGCGTTCTCGACCGGGTCCCAGCCCCAGAACCCGCCCCAGCCGAGGACCTGGTACGACCACCAGGCTCCGAGCACGATCCCGATGGTGAGGAACGTCCAGGCGAACAGCGTCCACCGGCGCGTCTCGCGCTGCCAGTCGTCGTCGAGGCGACCGGTGGCAAGCGCGGCGATCCCGAAGGCGAAGGGGAGGGTGAAGCCGACGAAGCCCAGGTAGAGCATGGGCGGGTGGAAGGCCACCAGCGGGTTGTCCTGCAGCAGGACGTTGGGCCCGTTCCCGTTGGCGGGGATCGCCCCCACCGTGTGGGCGAAGGGGTCGGCCGGGCCGAGCATGAGGGCGAAGAAGAAGGCGGCCACCACGAAGACCACGAGGGTCGCCCATGCCACCAGGGTGTCGTCGGCCCGCCGACGGAAGCGGACCACCATGGCAACGGCGTAGCCGGCCAGGATCAGCCCCCACAGCAGGATGGACCCGGCGAGCGCCGACCACATCCCGGTGATGTCGTAGAGCAACGGGGTGGTACGGCTGTTGTTGGCGGCGACGTACGCCAGCGAGAAGTCGTGGGTGAGCAGCGCCCGCTCCATGGCCACCGTGGCGAGGACGGCGCCGGCCAAGAGCACGACCGCGTAGTGCCGCCCGCTGCGCAGCACGCCGGTGCGCTTGGTGGCCAGGCCGACAGCCAGCACGATGGCACCGACCGTGGCAGCGACGAAGGCGAGGACGACGCCGGTGTGGCCGAGCGCGCCGTTCACCGCTTGGTCCCGTTGGGCGCGGTGACCCGGTTCGGATGGGCGGCGATGTACGACGACGTGTGCTTGACCAAGATCTGGTTGGAAGCGAACCCTCCGCCGACGAAATGTCCCACGGCGATGACTGGGATGTCCGGCTGGAAGAGCTGGGGTGGGCTGCCGGTGTTATGGACGGCGACCCGGTCACCGCCGGCCGTCAACGTGAAGTCCACACCGCTCGGCGTGGCGTGGATGGTCCCGGGCTCGACCAGGCCTTCGAGGTTGAAGGTGTGCCCGTCGAGGCTGGCTCGCTGGTGGAGCGCCTGGTTGACCGGGAGGTAGAAGTTGAGCGCCGAGCTCAGCCCCTTGGCCACCAAGAAGCCGAGTGCTCCGAGCAGCACCAGGGCGACCACGACGTACCGGAGCCGGAAGCCCGACCGCTTGGTCGAGGCGGTCGTCGCTCCGTCGGGGGCCGGCGGGACGAGGGTGGCCGTCACGACACCTGCTGCTCGGGCCCGCTCGCACCACCGCCTTCGGCCCGGAGCCGCGCCACCACGCGGGCGAGCCGGCGACGGCGCCAGACCAGTTGGACGCTGTAGAGGGCAAGCACTGAGAGGACGATGGCGTAGCCGGCGTCGACGTAGCTCATCGGGCCACCCCTCCGGCCCCGGTCACGGGTGCCTGCTCGTCGAACGGACCGAGCGCGGTGGTCGGGGAGCTCAGGGTGGTCGGGGAGCTCAGGGCGGTCGGGGAGCTCAGGGTGGTCGGGGAGCTCAGGGCGGTCGGGGAGCTCAGGGCGGTCGGGGTGGTCGGGACCACGAGACCGAAGGAGGTAGCTCCCCCCTCGGCCTGCCGCTCGCGGATCGCCTCGTCGAGCTCGCCCGAGCCAAGGAGGTCCTGGAGGGCCCCGATGCGGTAGCGGACGAGCAGCAGCCAGACGAACACCAGGGTGAGGGCGACGAAGCTGAGCAGGAGGGTCCAGGCCATCGAACCGTGGATCTTCGGGGAGAGGTTGGGATTGAGGACCGTGGCGTTCTGATGCAGGGTCTTCCACCACAGCACCGAGAAGTGGACGATGGGGACGTCGAGGGCGGCGAAGAGCGCGGCGAAGGCGCTCCGTCGGGCCCGGACGGTCGGCTCAGCCGGAACCCGGCGCAAGGCCAGATAGCCGAGGAAGAGGACGAAGAGGACGGCCGTACTGGTCAGCCGGGCGTCCCACGCCCACCAGACCCCCCAGGTCGGCCTTCCCCAGATGGATCCCGACACCAGCGTGAGCCCGGTGAAGACCACGCCGACCTCGACGGCGGCGGCGGCCAAGCGGTCCCAGAACAGCGAGCGCGTCCGGGGCCACAGGAAGAGCAGGCTCGACAGCGCGGCCAGACCGAAGGCCAGGTAGAGCGCGACCCAGGCCACGGCGGGGTGGACGTAGACCAGCCGGACCAGGTTGCCCATCTGCACGCTCGGAGGGGTCACCCACAGACCCAGCCAGACGGTGAAGCCGACGGCCACCACGGCAGTGAGGGCCACCATCCGTTCGACCCAGCGGGCCCGCGTCGTGAGCGGCCAGCGGGTCGGAGCGGAAGGCAGCGGTTGGGATGCCGCGGGCTCCGCAACGGCCCCATCGGAGACGGTCTGGATCTGGGTCTGGGTCATGCTGACTCCTGAATGGGTCCGAAGACGAGGACGCCGAAGGCGACATAGACGGCGTCGAAGGCGAGGAGCAAGTGCAGCCACGGCGTGCCGTCGGCCGGGGTGCCACCGGCCACACCCGCCTGCCACAGCTTCGTACCGGCCAAGAGCACCGGTACGACGACGGGCAGGAGGAGGAACGGCAACAGCGTCTCCTTTACCCGGAGGCCTGCCGAGAGGGCACCGTAGAGGGTCCCCGAGGCGGCGAGACCGACGGCGCCGAGCAGGCACGACCCGACGACGAGGAGCGGGTCGGTCACCCGCACCCCGAAGAGGACCACCACGCCGGCACCCAGCACGGCCTCGAGGACGAGGAGCTGGGCGGCGACGGCGGCCGCCTTGCCGAGGAAGAGCCCGGCGGGGTCGAGCCCGGCCAGCCGGAGACCGTCGCGGGCCCCGTCGGCAGACTCGACCGACACGCTGCGCTGGACGGCGAGCACCGTCGAGAACAGGACGGCCACCCAGAACAGGCCCGGTGCGCCACGCCGCAGCGGCGTCGGATCGGGTCCAAGGGCAAAGGCGAACAGGACGAGGGCCACCACCCCGAAGGGTGCCACCTGTCCGAGGGCGACCCGAGAGCGCGCCTCGATCCGGAGGTCCTTGCCTGCGACCAGAAGCGCGTCACGCCACATGGACGACCGCCTGGTTCGTGCCACTGTCGGCCGACCCGGGCGCTGCTACGGCGCCCCCTCGGGCCTCGTCGTCCACCGAGCTGGGGCGGCTGTCGGTCACAGAGCTGTCGGTCACAGAGCTGTCGGTCGTGCGACCGCACGACCGCTCCGAGACGATGCGCCCGCCGACGACCAACACGGCCCGATCGGCCAGCTCTTCGGTCAGCTCGGGCTCGTGGGACGCCACCACGACGGTGGCCCCGATCGAGGAGGCCTCGGCCACCAGGTCGTAGACGAGCGATCTGGCCGAGGCATCCAGCCCGGCGTGGGGCTCATCGAGCAGCCACAGCTCCGGTGAACGGGCCACCAGGACGGCGAGGGCGACCCGCCGACGCTGGCCGGCCGACAGCTTGGCTGCTGGCGTGGCGAGCAGTCGGCCGGTGAGCCCGAGGCGCTCGCAGGCCGCCGGGATGCGCCCGACGTCCCCGCCGGCCGCCCGTACGGCGAAGCGGATGTTCTCACGCACGGTCAGGTCGTCGTAGAGGTGCGAACCGTGGGCGAGCAGGCCGATGCGGCGGCGCACCGCGGTGCGCTTGCGGACGGGGTCGAGCCCGAGGACGGAGATCTCGCCGGCGGCCAAGGGAACCAGGCCGGCACACACCCGCAGGAGGCTGGTCTTGCCGGCGCCGTTGGGCCCTTCCACCAAGACGACCTCGCCGCGTGCCACGTCGAGGTCGGCGCCGGCGAGCAGGGGGAACCGCCCCGAGAGGGCGACAGCGCCTCGGAGGGACACGGCGGGCAGCGGTACAGAGGACGGGGAAGCGGCAGGGGCCATAGCCGGAGCCCCATGGTACGGGGCTTAGGTGCCCCGAAGCCAGGCGCCGCCCCGATGCCCCGCCCCGAGGCGTCCCCTCCGTGCCGGTTCACGCTCCCGAACGCACTGTCTCGTCACCGGCCCGGGCCGACGCGCACGGCCTGTGAACAGGAGCTCCCCTTCGGTGCGCCGCTCCCCCGAGCGACGCCATGGGTAGTCGGGACGACTCAGCTCGTCGCCAGGCGGGACAGGTGCACGTCGCGCAACCACGTCGAGAACCAGGAGGAGAGGACGTCGACGTTGCCGGTCATGAGCAGGATGCCGAAGGCGACGAGGACCGCTCCGCCGACCAGGTGGACGGCGCCGAGTCGGGGACGGATCCGAGCCAGCACGTCGGTCATCCGACCGAAGGCGACGCCCGACAGGAGAAAGGGCACGCCGAGACCCAAGGCGTAGGCGAGCAGGAGGGCGACCCCGGCGAGCGGTGTCCCCCGGCCTGTGCCGCCGGCGATGGCGAGCACGCTGCCGAGCACCGGGCCGATGCAGGGCGTCCAGGCAAAGGCGAAGGCCATCCCCAGCACCGGCGGGGCCCACCTGCCGAGCGCGGACGGACGGACGGCGAGGCGACGCTCGGCCAGCAGCGCGCCGGGGAGCCGCACGCCGGCCGCCATGGCGACGAGGACCGCCCCGAAGGCCACGATCACCACCCCGGATGCCAGCTGTGCGCCGGAACGATGGGTGGTAAGGAGCTGCCCGAGCTCCGAGGAGGCGGCTCCCAGGGCGACGAAGACGACGGTGAAACCGGCGATGAAGGCAAGGATCCCCCGCACCACCCGGGAGCGAGCCCCCCGCACCGTCGTCGGCACGGCAACCGCCCGCACCGGCCCGGTCCCACCTGCGGTCGCCGGCACCGCGGCGGCGCCACGACCTGCCCCGATGGCAGTGAGCTCGGTCGCCGACAACCCCGACACCATCGACACGTAGGCGGGGACGAGCGGGAGGACGCACGGCGAGACGAACGACAGCATTCCGGCCCCGAAGGCCACCAGTAGGCCCAGGGGGTCGGCGTGGAGGACGAGCGCAGGAGTCGGGAGCACCTCTCCGGCCAGCAGCGTCAGGCCTGGGCGCCCACGAGGGCCAGGTCGGCCTCGACCATCATCTGGACCAGCTCGGCGAACTCCACGTTGCGCTTCCACCCGAGTGTGCGCTCGGCCTTGGCCGGATCACCGACCAGCAGGTCGACCTCGGCCGGCCGCAGGAACCGCTCGTCGATGACCACGTAGCGCTCCCAGTCGAGAC
Source organism: Actinomycetes bacterium (assembly GCA_021798955.1). GTDB lineage: Bacteria > Actinomycetota > Acidimicrobiia > Acidimicrobiales > RAAP-2 > JAJZJT01. The sequence goes on along the minus strand of JAJZBK010000005.1, from coordinate 92,713 downwards.
CCGCCGCAGCGAACGCCAGGGTGACCAGTTCGCGCACCGAGTGAGTCTCCCCCGTCGCCACCACGTAGTCATCGGGCTGGTCCTGCTGCAGCATGAGCCACATCGCCCGCACGTAGTCGGCGGCGTAGCCCCAGTCGCGCTGAGCGTCGAGGTTGCCGAGAGCCAGACGGTCGTCGATGCCCGCCTTGATCCGGGCGACGCCGTGGGTGACCTTGCGGGTCACGAACTCGAGGCCCCGCCGGGGCGACTCGTGATTGAAGAGGATGCCGGACGAAGCGTGCAACCCATAGCTCTCCCGGTAGTTGATGGTGATCCAGTGGCCGTACACCTTGGCCACGCCGTAGGGGCTGCGTGGGTAGAACGACGTGGTCTCCACCTGGGGGACCGCCTGCACCTTGCCGAACATCTCCGACGAGCTGGCCTGGTAGAAGCGGATGTCCGGGTCCACGGTGCGGATGGCGTCGAGCAGTCGGGTGACGCCGAGTGCGGTGGTCTCGCCGGTCAGCACGGGCTGGTTCCACGACGTCTGGACGAAGGACTGGGCGGCCAGGTTGTACACCTCGGTCGGGCGGTGGTCCCGCAGGACGTGGATCATCGAGACCTCGTCGAGGAGGTCGGCCGCCACCAGGGTGATGCGGTCCTGGATGTGGGCGATCCGCTCGAAGTTGACGGTGCTCGACCGCCGGACCATGCCGAAGACCTCGTAGCCCTGCTCGAGGAGAAATTCGGCCAGATAGGAGCCATCTTGGCCGGTAACGCCGGTGATCAGTGCTCGCTTGGCCATGCGCTGGTCGCTCCTCGGTGCTCGGTGCTCGGTGCTCGGTGCTCGGTGTCGACGCGGTGCCACGTCGTCCCGCCTGCTGTCGCCTCAGTGCTCTCCTGCCACGCCGACGGACGCCGTCGGACGGCGCTCAGTCGCCGTCGACCGCCGACTGCCACGCCGGGCGGCGCTTGGCGGCGAAGGCGGCGATGCCTTCGTGTGCTTCGGCCGTCTGGCTGGTGACCGTCAACAGGGCGTGAAGATGGGCGAGCGCCTCGGCGGCCGCTGCGTCCCACACAGCGTAGAACGAATCGCGGCCCGTCCTCATCGCCCCCGGCGGCTTGGACGCGAGCACCCTGGCCAGCTCGGTGACCGCGGTGTCGAGCTGGTCGTGAGGCACGACCCTCGTGACGAAGCCGATCCGGTCGGCTTCCGCCGCGTCTACCACCCGACTGGTCATCATGAGCTCCAGGGCCTTCTTGGGCGGCATCGAGCGAACCATGGGGATGGTGACCATGTACGGCCACAGCCCGACGTTCAGCTCCGGGGCCCCGAAGCGGGCCCGCTCGGAGGCCACGACCAGGTCGCAGGCGAGTGCCAGCCCGAGGCCCCCGGCCATCGCCCAGCCCTGGACCCGGGCGATGGTCGGCTTGCCGAGGTGCCAGAGGTCCTCGAAGAGCCGGGCCAACTGACCGCGGGCTTCGTGCGTCTCGGCGAAGGCGTCGGTGCCACCTCCGGCGTGCTCGGGCGCCATGCCCGAGAGATCGGCACCGGCACAGAACGCCTCGTCGCCGGCCCCGGTGACGACCACCACCCGGACACCCGGATCACCGGCCGCCTGGTGGACGCCGGCACGCAGTCCCGCCACCACGCCCCACGTCATAGCGTTGCGCCGCTCGGGCCGGTTGATGACGAGCCGGAGCGTCGAGCCGTCGCGTTCGACCAGCACGTCCTCGGCCCGGTCGGGACCGACGGAGCCGGGCCCGGCCGGGTCGGGCTCGACGGGAGGGCCCGGCAGGGACGAGTTCGGTGCGTCTTCGCTCACGGGGGCACGCTAGCGCCCGGCCGGTCCCGAACGAGGACGTGGCCGCTACCGTGTCGCCATCCCCACCGCCGCTCTGCTCTCCTTCCGCCTCGGCGGCACGGACGGGGTCGCCGTCGAGGCGGCCAAGTGGCGTCGCGCCCTCGAGGCTCTCGGGTACGCCACGGTGACGGTCGCCGGCACAGGGCCAGTGGACCGACTGGTACCGGGGCTCGCCATCGGCGCCTGCTCGCCACCCACGCCCGGCGAGCTCGACGACGCCCTGGCCGATGCCGACGTCGTCGTGGTCGAGAACCTCTGCTCGCTGCCGCTCAACCCGGGGGCCGCCGAGGTGGCCGCCCGTGTCCTCGCTGGTCGACCCGCCGTCCTCCACCACCACGACCTGCCGTGGCAGCGGCCGCAGTTCGCCACCTCACCGCCGCCGCCGGACGACCCCTGCTGGGTGCACGTCACCATCAACGAGCGCAGCCGGCGCGAGCTCGCCGAGCGAGGCATCGACGCCACCACCGTCTACAACACCTTCGACCCCGTCGACCCCCCTGGTGCCGACGAACGGCGCTCGGCGAGGAACCGGCTCGGCATCCCGGCGACGTCCCGCCTGGCCCTGCAACCGACCCGAGCGCTCGCCCGCAAGAACGTGGCCGGTGGCGTCCGGGCGGCGGAGGCGCTCGGTGCCACCTACTGGTTGCTCGGCCCCCCCGAGGACGGCTTCGACGACGCGCTCGCCGCCACCGTCGCAGCAGCGCGGTGCCCAGTCCTGACGGGCTGGCCGGACGGCACGGCTCGGCCAGTGGCCGATGCCTACGCCGCCTGCGACGTCGTCGTGCTCCCGTCCACCTGGGAAGGGTTCGGCAACCCGTCGGTCGAGTCCGCCTTGCACCTGCGGCCCCTCCTGATCGGCCCCTACCCGGTGGCCGCCGAGCTCGCCGCCTTCGGGTTCCACTGGTTCGGCCTCGACCAGCTCGAAGCGGCAGCAGCGTTCCTCGACCACCCCGACGCCTCCCTGCTCGCCCACAACCGGTCGGTGGCGATCCACCGCTTCTCCACGGCGTCGCTCCCTAGCCGCCTGGCAGCCGTCCTCGACGGGCTCGAGCGGGGCGGGGCCGGGGCTCGAGCGGGGCGGGGCCGGGGGCTCGAGCAGGGCGGGGCCGGGGGCTCGAGCAGGGCGGGGCCGGGGGGCCCGGGCAGCTGGGAGCGGCTCGGCCGGGGGCGAGGCCCCACCGCCGCCAACCCTCCGCCACGAGAACGGCTGACGCCGCCCACGACTAGCATGCCGGCATGGTCACGTCCGTCGGGCAGGACAGCACGGTCGACGACGACGGTGACAGCGCAGCCGTCCTTCCTCCTCCCACCCGACGTCTGAGCGCCTCCGCCCGGGGTCGCCAGCTCCGCGACGTCGCCCTTCGCCTCTTCGCCGAACGGGGCTTCGGGGCGACGACCATGGACGACATCGCCGAGGCGGCGGGGGTCACCAAGCCCCTCCTCTACCAGCACTTCGCTTCCAAGCGGGCGCTCTACCTCGAGCTCATGGAGACGGTGGCCGCCCAGCTCATCGACGACATCCGCACGGCGACGACCACCGCCGACGGACCCCGTCAGCAGGTCGAGCGGGGCTTCCTCGCCTACTTCTCCCTCATGACCAGCCAGCAGGGTGCCTTCCGGCTCCTCTATGGCCGTGACGGCGAAGCCGGGGACCCCGAGCTCGGCGTCTCCCTCCGGCGAGTCGAGGACACCATCGCCGAGGCCATCGACCCCCTCATCGACGCCGGGCTCGACGACGAGCACCGGCGCACGCTCGCCTACGCGGTGGTGGGCATGGCCGAAGGGGTCGGCCGCCACTGGATCGCCTCACGCGGTGACCACGGCACGGCCGGGGCCGACGAAGCTCTCCTGTTGGCCACCCGCGTCTCCAACTTCGCCTGGGCCGGGCTCCGCCAGGTCCACCGGGTCTGATCCCGCGGCCGGTCCCCCGAAGCGGGTGGCCGGCGTCAGGCCGCGACCGACCCCTCGACCACCGGTCGGGAGGTGGGCGCCACCGCACCGCCGGCGCGCTCGGCGGTGATGGCGAAGGTGGGCACAGGGACCCCGGGGTCGAGGCCGAAGGCGGCTTCGGTCGGATGGGGGCCGAGGAGGCCCAGCGAGACGGCGCCGGCGGGCAGGACGGCCCATAGCTGGTAGGTGCGCCCCGGGCCGAGTGGGTCCAGCCCCTGGGCCACGAGGTAGCCCGTCCCCGAGCCAGTCAGGACCAGGGTGACCTCGGCACCCGGAGCGGCCGAGCCGACCGGTGGGACAAGCCGGACCCGCTGGGAGGTCGGGTCCTCCAGGGCGGCGGCCACGGCCCGGGACAGGGCGGGGCGGGCCGCGTCCGCCTGGAGCTGGCCCACCCGGTGGTCGAGTCGGGCCACCTGAACACCGAGCACGACGGCGAGCACGGCGGCGGCGGCGGCGACGGCGGTGGCCATGCGGACCCACCTGTGGCCGGGCCACCGCCCCCGGAGGACCACCGCGCCCGTGGACATGCTCCCGCCGGCAACCGGGGACGGGCTCCCCGACAGCGCTGAGCCCCCACCGCCCGGGCGATCGAGGCGGCCAGCCAGCGCCTCCCACCCCGGCGCCTCGGCGGCGACAGATCCGCTCCGCCGGGCAGGCAGCTGCTCGGCGATCCGGTCCCACAGGGCGGCGGGCACCTCTTCCCCCCCGTTGCCGAGCAGGCCAGCCACGTCCCGATGGGCGTCCACCTCGGCCGCACACCGCGGGCAGCCCACCAGATGCGCCTCCACCTCGGCCGCCTCGTCGGGCTCTAGGGCATCGAGTGCGTAGGCGCCGAGGAGCTCCTGGATCTCCTCGTGGGTGCGGGACGGCACGGCGCCGCCGGAGCCGGTCATCGCTCCACCCCCGCCGGCTCGACGCCGCGCTCGGCCAGCGTGCTGCGCAGGCGGCCCAGACCGGCCCGGATGCGGCTCTTCACGGTCCCCTCGGGGGTCTCGAGCATCGCTGCCACCTCTTTGTACGTGTGACCACCGAAGTAGGCCAGCTCGATCGGCTGGCGCACCTCCGGTGGGAGGTCGTCCAGGGCCTCGCGCACGGATCCGGCGACGGCCAGGTCCCACACCTGGTGCTCGAGGTCGTAGCCGGCCGTGGCCGTCTCACGGGCGGTTCGGTCCTCGCGGGCCCGGCGCGAGCTCTCGGAGCGCACCACGTCGACCGACTTGCCGTGGGTCCTCGCCAAGAGGAACGATCGCAGCGTCCCCCGCTGGGCGTCGAAACGCTCCGGGCTGCGCCACAGGTCGAGGAAGACCTCTTGCACGACCTCCTCGGCAGCCTGCTGGTTGCGGATGACCCGCCGGGCAAGCGCCAGGACGGCCCCGCCATGACGTCGGTAGGCCTCGGCCAGCGCCGCCTCGCTCCAGCGACCGATCGAGACGACCAGGGCGGCATCGCTCACCTGCTGCAGGTCGGGCTCCATGCCCCGTCCTTCGGAACCGGGACCCGGTCCGGATGAGGGTGGGGTGGGCCGCGCGTCGCCGCCGGCGCTCCCGGGCATGGGCACACCGTAGTGCCAGCATCGCGCCCCACGACCGCCAAGGAGGACTCCGTCTCCCGGGGGTTGCCGCATCAGGCCGTCATCCGGGACGCCGCCGGCTTCGAACACCGGGCATGCACGTCACCGAAGCCGCCACCGCCCCCGCCAACCAGACCGGCCGCCACCAGCGCCGTCGGCAATCCGGCCGGCACACGCACCACCGGGTCGCCGCCGCGGCTGCCCTGGCCACCGTCGGGATCCTGGCCACCGCCTGCTCGTCGTCGCCGGCACGCGATGCGGCCGCCGGGTCCGGGAGGCCGACCATCACCATCTCGAGCTTCGCCTACCACCCGGCGACGCTGACGGTCCGGCCCGGCGCCCACGTGACGGTGACGAACACCGACGCCGTCGCCCACACCCTCACGTCGCGGTCGGGAGCGTTCAACACCGGTCTCATCCAGCCGGGCCAGTCGGTCACCATCGTCGCCCCCACCAAGGACGGCACGTACCCCTATTACTGCACCGTCCACCAGTTCATGACCGGGACCCTCGTCGTCTCCGGGTGACGGACGCCCGCCACCGAGGACTGCTCTGGCGTCCCACCCGAACGAACCGACTCGTCCACACCCGACAGAAACCAACCAGGAGGAGCACCATGTCCACACCCGTCCCCCCCGGTGCGGCACCGCCCGTCGACGTCGACCAGCGCGAGATGCGCCTGCTCCTCGAGGAGTCGCAGGATCTCCACGCCGACGCCATGCGAACCACTGCAGGCGCGCTCGACGAGCTGGTCGAGACCTCGGGCGAGCGTGAGGTGAGCAGCGACCCGGAGGACACCGTCGCGCTGGCGGCCACGAGGGTGTCCGGCCTCACCGGCGCCGCCTTCGGGGGCGGGCTGCTGGCCGCTGCCGGGATCGGCGCCGCCCTCCAGGCGGCGCTGTCCACGCCGGCGTTCGCCGCTTCCCCGACCGACGTCCAGGTCCTCCAGACGGCGGCGTCGATCGAAGCCCTGGCGGTCAGCACCTACACGACCGCCCTCACCCTGCCGTTCATCGGCGGGTCGTCCGCCAACCCGGTGATCAAAGCCTTCGTCACCACGACCAAGAAGCAGCACCAGGAGCACGCCCAGGCCTTCAACGCCGCCATCACCACCCTCGGCGGGGCGCCCCAGAACAGCCCCGACCCGGCTCTCGTCAAGGTGGTCAACGCGGCCGTGCCCGGCCTCACCTCGCCGGCCCCCGTGGTGGCACTCGCCCTGGAGCTCGAGCAGACCGCCGCCGAGACCTACGTGGCAAACGTCGCCGCGCTTCACGACGCCAACGCCAAGAAGACGACGGCGTCGATCATGGGTGTCGAGGCCCAGCACGCCGCTGTCCTCCGCGCCGTACAGGCCCTCCTGCAGGCCAACTCTCCCCAGCTCGTCACGCTGGCCCCGGGGAACGTGGCCAACCTGCCGGCCGCTGCCGGCTCCGTCGGCTTCCCTGCAGCCTTCTTCCCGACCAACCAGGCGCGACCCGCAACCGAAGGAGCACGGTCATGAGATTCCGCCGCACGACCACCAGGCCCGCAGACGGGTCCTTCGCCGGGACCGAGGTCGAGCTGACCGCCATGACCCGAGACCTCGAGGCCATCCACCACGAGGTGTCCCTGCCTCGGCTGCACCAGGCCGTGGGCGAGTGGACCGAGCACGTCCGCACCAGCCGGCGGGGCTTCCTCGTCGGCGCCGGGGCGGTGGCCGGTGGGGCGCTGCTGGCCGCGTGCTCGTCGGGAGCCGTCGGTTCCTCCAAGGCCGTCGGCTCCCCCCACGCGACGTCCTCCCCGGCCACGCTGACCGGCGACCTGGCCGTCGCCGGCCTGGCCGCCAGCCTCGAGAACCTGGCCGTCGGTGCGTACGACGCCGGCATCCGGGCGGCAACGGCCGGAAAGCTCGGCACCGTGCCACCCGCGGTCGTCACCTTCGCCACCACGGCGAGGAGCCAGCACGCCCAGCACGGCCAGGCGTGGAACTCGATCCTCACCGCAGCCGGCCACAAGGCCATCACCGCGCCCGACCCCGTCCTCGGACCGATGATCACCCAGCAGCTCGGCCAGGTCCACGACGTCGTCGGCCTGGCCAAGCTGGCACTGTCGCTCGAGGACGTGGCAGCCGCCACCTACCAAGCAGGGATCGGCAGCCTGTCGTCGACGTCCGCTGTCAAGGTGGCAGCCAGCATCCAGCCGGTCGAGCTGCAGCATGCAGCCATCCTCTTGTTCGCCCTGGGCCAATACCCCGTGCCCAACGCGTTCAGCCCGACTTCCGGTGCCCGGCCCGTCTCCGACCTGAAGGGCTGACCCACGGCCCCGGGCAACCGGGCATCGCGCCACGACCGGCCCGCTCGGGCCGGTCGTGGTGCGTCCGCGCACTCGATCGAGAACGGGTTGACGATGGCCATCCGGGACCTCGACGGCGACGAACACCTTGCATGCACACCGACCTCGACACCTTCGCCCGGCGCTCGGCGCGTCTCGACTGCGACGGCCTCGACTTCGACTCGTTCCGCGACACCCCGCTCGATCCCGACGCCCTCCGGTGCCTGCGGTACATGCACGACGTCGAGAGCCACACCGTCTGCTATCTGCGCGACGTGCTCGTGACCCGGGCCCATCGCGATCCGGAGATCACCTCCTTCCTCACTTTCTGGAACTACGAGGAGCACTGGCACGGCGAGGCCATCGCCCGGGTCCTCGACGCCCACGCCGAACCGTCCGGCGCGTCCCGAGTCGCCGCCACCCGGGCCCGTCTCCCCCGCCGTGACAGCCTCCGCCCCGTCGCCTTCCAGCTGGCCTCGGCGGCCACCCCGCACATCGTCACCGTCCACCTGGCGTGGGGAGCGGTCAACGAATGGACGACCCAGGCCGCCTACGCGCGGTTGGCGGCCCTGGCCGGACATCCCGTGCTCACCGAGCTCCTCCGGCGGATCATGCGTCAGGAAGGCCGGCACATCGACTTCTACGCGTCGCGGGCCCGCCAGCGGCTGGACAGCTCGGCGACGGCTCGACGCCTGACGCGGTGGGCCCTGCGCCGGTGGTGGGCGCCGGTGGGGAGCGGCGTCATGCCCGACTCGGAGGTCCGCTTCCTGGCCGGCTACCTCTTCAGCGGTACTGACGGTGCCGCTGCTGCCGCCCGGATCGACCGGCGGGTGGACCAGCTGCCCAGTCTGGCTGGGCTCCGGCTCCTGGCCGGAGCCACCGGCGGCGGCGTGGGCGGTGCCGAGACAGGCGGCCGGCCGGCCCCTCGGGCCGGGACGACCGAGCTCGCTGCCTGAGCGGCCTGGCTCCTAGCGACCCGCTGGCACCCGCTGGCACCCGCTGGCACCCGCTGGCACCCGCTGGCACCCGCTGGCACCCGCTGGCACCCGCTGGCACCCGCTGGCACCCGCTGGCACCTGCGGGCCAATACCCGACCAAATTGGTAAAGTACATATCTGACCGATCTGGTAAGGTTTCGGTCTAGGACGGCACCGGGCGCAACCAGCGGCGGGTGCCAGCGAGGAGGACCCATGCGCACCGCACGATCGCTGTTCACCTTCCCGAACCCGGTGAACGAGTACGCCGCCCGTACGGTGGCGACCGGCGTCGTGACCATGTGCATCGCCGCCGTCTCCCTCGACCTGCCGTGGTTGGTCGTCGTCGTCTGCCTCGGGTTCTGGGCCCGAGTGCTCACCGGCCCGACCCTCAGCCCACTCGGCCAACTGGCCACCCGGGTGGTTGCCCCCCGTCTCCCTCTCGAACCCCGCCTGGTGGACGGGCCGCCCAAGCGGTTCGCCCAGGGCGTGGGCGTCGTCTTCTCCACCACGGCTGCCGTGCTGTGGACCGGCCTCGGTTTCGGCCCGGCCGGCAAGGCGGTGCTGGTGGCACTGGCTGCTGCCGCCTTCCTCGAGGCCGCCTTCGGGCTGTGCCTCGGCTGCAAGACGTTCGGTCTCCTGATCCGGGTCGGGCTGGTGCCGGAATCAGCGTGCGCATCCTGCGCCGACCTCACCCTGCGACATCCCGAGCTCGCCCGATCGGCCAACTGACCTCGCCCGGTCCCCGGAAGGCCGGGGCTGGCCCGACTCCCAACCCCGGCAGCTGCAACGGCGACTGCTGCAACGGCGACTGCTGCAACGGCGCAACTAGTCAGGCCGGCACGGCTGCCGAGGCCGGTCCGGCGCCGAGCCCCAGACGCCTGGCCAGCTCGGCCGTGAGGCGCTCTAGCTCGAGCACGCAGGCGAGGTAGTCCGCGTCCTCACCCCCGGCCGGATCAGGGACGTCCTCCCAGGGCTCGAGCTCGACCGCGTCGAGCCGAAGGGCGCCGACCCGCTGAGCGAGCGGGCCCGGGGCGGGTGGAAGGTCGCGACAGAGCCGCTTGAGGGTGCCCGTCCGGTCGGCCGCTCCGGGGTGGACGCGTCGGACGTAGGCGACGTGCTCACCCGCCAGCGCGACCACGAGATCGGCGCCGACGAGGTCCTCGTCGGTCACCTGGTGGCTCCGGTGACCGTCCGCCCGAGCCCCTGCGGCAGCGAGCGCGTCGCGCGTCCGCCGGCTCATCGGCTGCCCCTCCACCACATGGGTCCCGGCCGTGCGCACGTCGAGCCTCACCTCTGCGGCCAGCCTCACGAGCAGGGCTCCGGCCATCACCGACCGGGCGGCGTTGCCCGTGCACAGGGTCACGATGCGGAGCTTGCCCCGGTCCGACACCAGGCCAACCTACCCTCGACAGCGGCCTTCCCCCGACCGACACGGCGGTCGGGGGAAGCGCCTCTGTCACCGGGGCAGCCCTCCCGGTACGCTCGGCCCATGGTGGGCCACCAGCCTCCGACACCGGCTCGGGCAGTGTCGACGACCAGCCCATGACGCCCGTCCGCCCATGACGCCCGTCCGCCCATGAGGGTGGTCAGCCTGGTGCCCTCGGTCACCGAGACCCTCACCGCCTGGGGTGTCGACCCCGTGGCCTGCACCCGGTTCTGCGAGCGGGACGACCTGGTCGCCGTCGGAGGGACGAAGGACCCCGACGTCGGTGCGATCGCCGCCCTCGGCCCCGACCTGGTGGTCGTCGACGTCGAGGAGAACCGGCGCGAGGACTACACCGCTCTCGTGGACGCCGGGCTCGCCGTCTACGTGCTCCACGTTCGCTCGCTCGCCGACGTCGGCTCCGAGCTCGACGGCTTGGCCGAGCGGGTGGGGGTCGACTGGACCGCACCCCGGCTCCCGCCCTCGGTCCCCGTCTCGCGACGCGCCTTCGTGCCCATCTGGCGCCGGCCGTGGATGGCCCTCGGTCTGCCCACCTACGGCGGATCGCTCCTCCGGCACCTGGGCATCGAGCCCGTCTTCGCCGACGACGGCCCGTACGCCACGACCACGCTCGACGAGGCGACGGCACGCCACCCTGACGTGGTCCTCGCTCCGAGCGAGCCCTACCCCTTCACCGATCGCCAGCTTCCCGAGCTCGAGGCGGTCGGACCCACCGTCTTCGTCGACGGAAAGGACCTGTTCTGGTGGGGAGCCCGCACGGCGGACGCCATCGCCCGCCTGGCTGCCGTGCTCGACGGGAGCAGCGGGTAGCGACGGCGGGGCGAGGTCGCGACAGGCCGCCTCGGGAGCGACCATGGGCAGGGGCCAGCTGGGTGGGTGAGGGATGACGGGCGACGCTCAGGGAGCGAAGTCACCTGCGGCGGCCCGCACCCTGCGCAGGAGGGCGAACAGCCGACGGGACTCCGTCGCCGACAGTCCGGGAGCGGCAAAGACCAGTTCGTTGATGTCGGCGGTGGCCTTGGCCAGCACCTTTCGCCCCGCGGGCAGGAGCTCCACGAGCGTCGTGCGCCGGTCGGTCTGGTGAGGCGTCCGCTGGACGAACCCCTGGGCCTCGAGCCGGTCCACGGCGTTGGTGATGCTCGCCGGGTGGACCTGGAGCCGCGCCCCGGCCTTGGAGAGCGGAAGCGAGCCGCTCCGGGTGAAGCTCAACAGCGTGAGGAGCTCGAACCGGGCGAAGGTGAGGTCGAAGGGTCGCAGGGTGGCGTCGATGCGCGCCAGGTAGATCTGCTGGGCCCGCATGATGGAGGTCACGACGGCCATTCCGTCGGCCGCCTCGACCCACCCGTGGTCGACCCACTGTCGATGGGCCTCCTCGATGGGGTCGAAGGACAGCGCCTTCGCCGCAGCCAACGATCCCCTCCCGTCTCCGACACCGGGTGCCACGAGGGCACCGTCGAACGGGCCGACCCTACCAGCGAACGCCGCGTGGACCGTTGGCTCGGGTCGGCGCGGAAGGTCACGTGACGCACGTGACGCACGTGGGTCCGCCGGCCCTGGCCGGCGTGACAATAGGTGGACGTTCAACTATTGTGCATCGTATGAACTCCGGGGGAACCGCCACTGCTAGCCGACATCAGGCCGCCCAGAGTGCACGTCCACGTACCGCGACGGCCTTCCCCGAAGCCCCGACGCTCCACCGTCCCCATCACCCGGTCCGGTTCGTGACGGCCTCGAGCCTCTTCGACGGCCACGACGCCGCCATCAACATCATGCGGCGGCTCCTGCAGGCCCAAGGTGCCGAAGTGGTCCACCTCGGGCACAACCGCTCGGTCGACGAGGTGGTGGCAGCCGCCGTCGCCGAGGACGTCCAGGGGGTGGCGGTCAGCTCCTACCAGGGAGGGCACGTCGAGTACTTCACCTACCTGGTCGACCGACTGGCCAGCGAAGGCCGCGGCGACGTGAAGGTCTACGGCGGGGGCGGCGGGGTGATCGTGCCCGCCGAGATCGCCCTGCTCGAGGCCCACGGTGTCCGCCACATCTTCTCACCCGCCGACGGCCAGCGCCTCGGTCTCGAGCGCATGGTCAACGTCCTCATCGAGGAGTGCGACGTCGACCTCGCCGCCCACCAGCCCTACGGTGTCGACGACCTCGCCGTCGGCGACGTGCGGGCCCTCGCCCGGGTCGTCACCGCCATCGAGGCCGGCACCCTCGGCTCCGAACTGACCGCCGAGCTCGACCGGGCAGCAGCCCGGCGACCCGTTCCCGTCCTCGGGGTCACCGGCACCGGAGGCTCGGGCAAGTCGTCCCTCACCGACGAGCTGGTCCGCCGCTTCCGGCTCGACCAGGGTGACAAGCTCCGCATCGCCATCCTCGCCGTCGACCCCACCAAGCGCCGGGGCGGCGGCGCCCTCCTCGGCGACCGGATCCGGATGAACGCCATCGACACCCCCCAGGTCTTCTTCCGCTCGCTCGCCACCCGAGGCAGCACCTCCGAGGTCCCCTCGCCGGTGCCCGGCGCCATCGCTGCCTGCAAAGCTGCCGGCTACGACCTGGTCATCCTCGAGACGCCGGGGATCGGCCAGGGCGACGCAGCCGTCGTCGACGTCGCCGACGTCTCCCTCTACGTCATGACACCCGAGTTCGGCGCCGCCTCCCAGCTCGAAAAGATCGACATGCTCGACTTCGCCGACCTCGTGGCGATCAACAAGTTCGACCGTCGGGGAGCAGAGGACGCCCTGCGCTCGGTCCGCCGCCAGTGGTCGCGGAGCCGCCCGGGCGCCGGAGGCACGGGGGCGCTTCCCGTCTTCGGCACCATCGCCGCCCACTTCAACGACGACGGCACCACCGCCCTCTACCAGTCCGTGCGCGACCTGCTGGGCCAGCACGGCCTTGCCCTCGGCGATCCCCAGCTCGCCCCGGTGGCCGTCTCGACGTCGACCAGCGTCTCGCCCATCGTGCCCCCCGAGCGGCTTCGCTACCTCGCCGAGATCGCCGAGACGGTCCGCAGCTACCACGCCGAAACCGCTCGTCGAGCTGCCGCCGTCCGACGAGCGACCCAGGTGGCCGCGACCGCCGAGCTGGTCGCCGAGCACTCGGGGGTGCTCCCCGCCGACCTCGAGGCCGTGGCCGCCGAGGCGGCGGCTGGGGTCGACGCCGACAGCCGTGCGCTCCTCGACGAGCTGGCCGAGCTGCGCGTGGTGCTGGCCGGCGACGAGCTCGTCACCGACGGTCCCGGCGGCGAGCGGAGGACCCCGCTCGCCCGCTGGTCCCTGTCGGGCACCCGGGTCCCCCGGGTGGCGCTCCCCCGGGCAACGGACCCCGCCGACCTGCTCGTCTGGTTGCGCTCCGAGCACCTCCCCGGGCACTTCCCCTTCACTTCCGGGGTCTTCCCCTTCAAGCGGGACGACGAGGAGCCAGCCCGGATGTTCGCCGGCGAAGGGGACCCGTTCCGGACCAACCGGCGCTTCCACCTCCTGGCCCAAGGCCAGCCGGCGACCCGTCTGTCCACCGCCTTCGACTCGGTCACCCTCTACGGGAGGGACCCCGACACCCGTCCCGACGTCTACGGGAAGATCGGCACCTCGGGGGTGTCGGTAGCGACCCTCGACGACATGAAGGCGCTCTATGACGGGTTCGACCTGTGCGACCCCTCGACCTCGGTGTCGATGACCATCAACGGCCCCGCCCCGACCATCCTGGCCATGTTCTTGAACACGGCGATCGACCAGCAGCTCGAGCGCTTCGCCGCCGAGCACGGCCGACCCCCCGACAGGGGCGAGGCCGCGGCGGTGCGCGAGCACACCTTGCGCACCGTCCGGGGAACCGTGCAGGCCGACATCCTGAAGGAGGACCAGGGTCAGAACACCTGCATCTTCTCGACCGAGTTCTCGCTGTCGGTGATGGCCGATGTCCAGCAGTACTTCGTCGAGCACGAGATGCGGAACTTCTACTCGGCCTCCATCTCGGGGTACCACATCGCCGAGGCCGGGGCGAACCCGATCACCCAGCTCGCCTTCACCTTGGCCAACGGCTTCACCTACGTCGAGTCGTACCTCGCCCGAGGCATGGCCGTCGACGACTTCGCCCCGAACCTCTCGTTCTTCTTCTCCAACGGGATGGACCCCGAGTACACGGTGATCGGCCGGGTGGCCCGGCGCATCTGGGCTCTCGCCCTGCGCGACCGCTACGGGGCGAACGAACGCTCCCAGCGCCTCAAGTACCACGTCCAGACGTCGGGTCGTTCGCTGCACGCCCAAGAGATGGCCTTCAACGACATCCGCACGACACTGCAGGCCCTGTGCGCCATCTACGACAACGCCAACAGCCTGCACACCAACGCCTACGACGAAGCCGTGACCACGCCCACCGCCGAGTCCGTCCGCCGGGCCCTGGCCATCCAGCTCGTCATCAACCGCGAGTGGGGACTGGCGGCCAACGAGAACCCGCTCCAAGGCAGCTTCGTGGTGGAGGAGCTGACCGACCTCGTCGAAGAGGCGGTCCTCGCCGAGCTCGACCGGCTCTCCGAGCGCGGAGGCGTCCTCGGCGCCATGGAGACCGGCTACCAGCGCGGCCGCATCCAGGACGACTCGATGACCTACGAGCACGGCAAGCACGACGGTTCGCTCCCCATCGTCGGGGTGAACACCTTCGTCGACCCGACGAGCCCGGGCATCCCCGAGACCGTCGAGCTGTCCCGGGCGACCGAGGACGAGAAGCAGGGGCAGATCCGCCGGCTCGCCGAGTTCCACCGGCGTCACGCCGCAGAACGGCCCGCGGCGCTCAGCCGGCTGCGCGAGGTGGCCCTCGGGGGCGGGAACGTGTTCGCCGAGCTGATGGAGACGGTCCGCCACGCCTCCCTCGGGGACATCACGGCGACGCTCTTCGAGGTCGGCGGCACCTACCGGAGGAACGTGTGACGAGCACTGTGGGAGCCGAGGCAACCGTCGGGGGCGAAGGTGGCGGGACCGGGCACGACGCCTACCAGGCCCCGGTCGCCGACGTGCTGGCCGCCCTCGAGGTCGCCGGCCTCGACGACCTGCTGGCGCTCCCCGACTTCGCCCACGTCGACCGGGAGACGGTCGCCCTCGTCCTCGAGGAGTTCGGGCGCCTGGCCACCGAGGTCATCGTCCCGAGCGACCGAGTGGGAGACGTCGTCGGGGCACGCTTCGACCGCAGCACCGGCCGGGTCACGACGCCGGAGGCCTTCCACGTCGCCTACCGCCACTACGTCGACGGGGGGTGCGGAGCGCTGCCCTTCCCCCAGGCCCTCGGCGGCGGAGGCTTCCCCTCGGTGGTAGCGCTGGCCCTCCAGGAGCTCTTCGCCTCGGCCAACCTTGCGCTGTCGCTCAACCCCGTGCTGACCCAAGGGGCGATCCACGCCCTCCTGCAGTGGGCACTCCCGAGCAGCAGGCCACCTACCTGCCGAAGCTCCTCACCGGGGCCTGGTCGGGCACGATGAACCTGACCGAGCCCGACGCCGGCTCCGACCTGGGCGAGATCCGCACGCTCGCCGAACCGGACGGAGCGACGTGGCGGGTCACCGGCACCAAGGTCTTCATCACCTGGGGCGAGCACGACCTGACCGACAACGTGGTCCATCTGGTGCTCGCCAGGACACCGGGGGCAGCGCCGGGGACCAAGGGGCTCTCCCTCTTCGTCGTGCCCAAGCGGCTCGTCTCGGCGGATGGCGCCCTCGGGGATGCCAACGCGCTGTCGTGCGTCCACGTCGAGCACAAGCTCGGCATCCACGGCAGCCCGACGTGCGCCATGGCCTTCGACGGTGCGGTCGGCGAGCTCGTGGGCCCGCTCCACGGCGGCATGCGTGCCATGTTCACCATGATGAACGCCGCCCGCCTCTCGATCGGCACACAGGGCCCAGCGGTGGCCGAGCGGGCTTTCCAGCACGCCCGTTCCTACGCGGGCATGCGCCTGCAGGGCAGGGCGCCGGGCGTGGCCCCACCGGCCCGGTCGCCCATCGTCGACCACCCGGACGTCAGACGGATGCTCCTCGTCATGAAGACCCGCGCCCAAGCCGCCCGCTCCCTGCTGTTCCTTGCCGCCACCCACGCCGACCGGGCCCGGCACGCTCCGGACGACGACGCCCGCCGGCGCTCCCAGCAGCTCGCCGACCTGCTCACCCCCGTCGCCAAGGCGTGGTCGACCGACGGCGGGTTCGAGGCAGCGTCCCTCGGCGTGCAGGTGCTCGGTGGGGCCGGCTACGTCGAGGAGGCAGGCATGGCCCAGCGGCTCCGGGACGGACGCATCGCCCCCATCTACGAAGGGACCAACGGCATCCAGGCGCTCGACCTCGTCGTCCGCAAGCTCCCCCGTGACGGCGGTCGCTGGGTACGCGAGCTGTTGGCTGACGTCTCGGACCTCGTGGTCCACCCGATGACCGACGACGACCCACTGGCGGCGACGCTCGACGTGCTCGCCGACGTCCTCGGGGTGCTCGAGGCCACCACCGAGTGGATGCTGGCGAGATTGGAGACGTCCCCCGACGACGCCGTTGCCGGCGCCACTGCGTACCTCGAGCTGCTCGGCACCACCCTCGGCGGATGGCTGCTCGCCCGACGGGCCCGCCAGGCGCTCGACGACGGCGCAGGCGAGGCCTCCAGGGCCGTGGCCGAGAGCAACTTCTTCGCCGTCCAGGTGCTCGCTCGGGCCACCGGGCTCGCCCGGCCCGCCGCATCGGGGGCGGCAGCCATCGCCGTCCCCTTGGGGGACCATCGCGCCTGAGCCAGCCGGGGGCACCGGCCGAGTGGTGGCACCGGCCGATCTGGGCTTAGCGTTGCCGAGAACGGCGAGCGAGGAGCGTGGCCACGTGCAGTTCACCGAGGAGCACGAGCAGTTCCGCCAGACCGTGCGGGGCGTCGTCGAACGGAGCATCGCCCCGTACGTCGACGAGTGGGAGGAGGCCGGGAGCTTCCCGGCCCACCAGGTCTTCCGCGTCCTCGGAGAGGCGGGGCTGCTCGGGATCGAGTACGACCCTGCCTATGGCGGCCAGGGGGCCGACCACTCCTACACGGCCGTGCTCGGCGAGGAGCTCGGACGGATCGACTGCGGCGGGGTTCCCATGGCCATCTCGGTGCAGACCGACATGGCGACGCCCGCCCTCCACCGCTTCGGCAGCCACGAGCTCAAGGAGCGCTATCTGGCGCCTGCCATCCGTGGCGAGCACGTCGCCTCCATCGCGGTGACCGAGCCCGACGCCGGTTCCGACGTGGCCGGCCTGCGGACCCGGGCGGTCCGGGACGGAGACGAGTGGGTGGTGAACGGAACCAAGCTCTACATCACCAACGGCACCCAGGCCGACTGGCTGTGCCTGCTGGTGCGCACGAGCGACGAAGGCGGCTTCCGCGGCATGTCGCAGATCGTCTTCCCCACCGACACTCCGGGGTTCTCGGTGAGCCGCAAGCTCGACAAGCTGGGCAACCGGTCCTCCGACACCGCCGAACTTTCCTTCGTCGACGCCCGGGTGCCAGTCGCCAACACCATCGGCCAGGTCGGCATGGGCTTCCAGCAGCAGATGGCCCAGTTCCAGAACGAGCGGATGATCGCCTCGTACCTCGCCGTCGGGTCGACCTCGTATGCCCTCGAGCGCACGGAGGCCTACGTGCGCCAGCGCCGAGTGTTCGGCGCCCCGCTCCTCGCCAACCAGTCCGTCCAGTTCCGCCTGGCCGAGCTGCGGGCCGAGGTCGAACTGCTCCGCCAGTTCAACTACGCCTGTGCCGAGGCCTACGTGCGCGGCGAGGACATCACCCGGATGGCCTCGATCGCCAAGCTGACGGCGGGCCGGCTGGCCCGCTCGGTGGCCGACACCTGCATGCAGTTCCACGGCGGCATCGGCTACATGGAAGAGACGTGGGTGTCCCGCTACTACCGCGACGCCCGCCTGCTCTCCATCGGGGGCGGGGCCGACGAGGTGATGCTCCGCATCCTCGCCCGCATGGACGGGCTCGACACCGGGCTCTGACCCCGGGACGGGAACGAGCCACCAGGCTCTGACCCCGAAGGGACGGGCCAAGGCCTGCCCCCGGGCGCTCCGCTGCTACAGCCTGCTGTGGGCAGGCCCACCGCTCAGCGCCGGTAGTCGTAGAAACCTCGGCCGCTCTTGCGGCCGAGGAGCCCCGCGTCGACCATCCGGGCGAGCAGCGGCGGCGGTGCGTACAGCGGCTCCTTGAACTCCTCGTAGAGCGAGTTGGCCACGGCCACCGTCGTGTCGAGGCCGATCAGGTCGGCGAGGGCCAAAGGGCCCATGGGATGGGCGCACCCCTTGACCATCCCGGTGTCGATGTCCTCCGCCGTGGCGAAGCCGGACTCGAGCATCCGCACCGCCGAGAGGACATAGGGGATCAGCAGGGCATTGACGATGAACCCGGCGCGGTCCTTCGACCGGATCACGTACTTGCCCAGTTGGTCCTCGGCGAAGTGCCGCGCCCGCTCGGCCGTCTCGTCGCTCGTCAGGAGCGAGGTGACCAGCTCGACCAGAGGGAGGACCGGGACCGGGTTGAAGAAGTGGATGCCCAGTACCTGCGACGGTCGGCTCGTCGCCATGGCCAACTTCATGATGGGGATGGACGAGGTGTTCGAGGCGAGGACGGCGTCCGGTGCGGCCACCACCCGGTCGAGGAGGGCGAACACCTCCACCTTTTCGGGCTCGGACTCGACCACCGCCTCGACCACCAGGTCGACGTCGGCCAGAGCCTCGAGCTCGGTGGCGAACGTCATCCGGGCCAGCGCCCGCTCGGCGTCTTCGTCGGCGAGCTTGCCCGCCTTGACCGCCCGCTGGACCGACGTCTCGACGCGGGTGCGGCCGGCAGCCAGGGCACCGGCATCCCGCTCCACGACGTGCACCTCGAGACCGGCCCGCGCTGCCGCCTCGGTGATGCCCGATCCCATCAACCCACAGCCCACGACCCCCACCCGAGCGACGTCACCTGCAGCCATCCTGCGCTCCTCGCCGGCCCGTCGGCGCGGGCCTCCCGAACCACAATACTTTGTGTTCAAAGTATGTACCGGGACACCCGCCGACACACCGCGGGGAGGACTGACCCCGGCGACCGGCGACCGGCGACCGGCGACCGGCGACCGGCGACCGGCGACCGGCGACCGGCGACCGGCGACCGGCGACCGGCGACCGGCGACCGGCGACCGGCTGGCTACTTGATGTGGACGCCGGAGATGGCCCGGGCGATGACCAGGCGCTGGATCTCGCTGGTGCCCTCGAAGATGGTGAAGATCTTCGAGTCGCGGTGCCAGCGCTCGACCGGATGCTCGCGGATGTAGCCGTAGCCACCCATGATCTGGATGGCCTCCTCGGTGACGTGGACCGCGGTCTCGCCGGCGTACAACTTGGACATCGAGCCCTCGCCCGAGTTGAACTCCTTGCCGTTGCGGGCCATCCACGACGCCCGCCACACGAGGAGGCGTGAGGCATCGATCCGGGTCTTCATGTCGGCGAGCTTGAAGGCGATCGCCTGGTTCTCGATGATGGCCCGGCCGAACGCCTTGCGCTCCTTGGCGTAGTCGAGGGCGTACTCGTAGGCAGCACGGGCGATACCGAGGGCCTGGGCGCCTACGGCCGGCCGCGACGCCTCGAAGGTCTTCATGGCCGCCTGCCCCGCTGACCGCTTGCCCTCGCGGGCCCGAGCCAGCTTCTCGTCGAGATGCTCCTTCCCACCGAGCAGCAGACTGCCCGGGATACGCACGTCGTCGAGGACGACTTCGGCGGTATGGGAGGCGCGGATGCCCATCTTCTTGAACTTCTGCCCCTGCGAGAGACCGGGCGTCCCCGGGGGGATGATGAAGCTCGCCTGGCCGCGGGAGCCGAGGTCGGGGTCGACCGAGGCCACCACCACGTGGATGTCGGCGATACCGCCGTTGGTGATCCACGTCTTCGTGCCGTTCAGGACCCACTCGTCCTTGGCCTCGTCGTAGACGGCACGCGTCCGCAGCGACGAGACGTCGGAGCCGGCGTCGGGCTCCGATACGGCGAACGCAGCGAGCTGGACCTTCTCCGGGGTGCCAAAGCACTGGGGCCCCCACTCGAGCAACTGCTCGGGGGTGCCGTTGGAGGCGATGCCGGCGAGCCCGAGCGTGCTACCCAAGATGGCCAGCCCGATGCCGGCGTCGCCCCAGGCGAGCTCTTCGGCAGCGATGGCCATCAGCAGCCCCGACTCGTCGAAAAAGGCCTGGGAGACGAAGTCGAACGAGTACAGCCCCACCTTGGCTGCCTCCTCGATGATGGGCCACGGGGTCTCTTCGCGCTCGTCCCACTCGTGGCCGGCGGGGCGGACCACCGTCTCGGCGAAGTCGTGGACCCACTTCTGGATCTGCTGCTGGTCCTCGTTGAGGTCCATCGAGAAATCGGCCATCGGCCCTTGCTCCGTTCCGGCCCGGTCGGGCCTCGTCTCCTCCGTCGGCCCCTCGGGGCCGCTGCCTGCCGGGTACCCGCTCGGTCGTCGGTCATCTGCTCCGAACCGCCCCCGAGCACACACGACCACACCCAACGCTATCCGGGCACACCCGTCGGTCACCCGCCCCGAGTGGGCGGAGTGCCGGGACGGCCGGTTACTGAATGGTAATCAATCAGTTCCGACCTTGCCAGACGGCTTGGTGATCGTGCCGACCGATGGACGGTCTCCCCGGGGTGGGGTGGGGTCGGCCGCCTGTCACGGACGGCGGACGCGGGTCCCCTCGGCAGCGTCCTCGACTACCCAACCGCGCTCGACGAGCTCGGCCCGTAGGGCGTCGGCGTCGGCGAAGCGGCGTTCGGCCCTCGCCACGTCGCGACGGGCCATGAGGTCGAGGACCTCGGGGTCCTCGACCGTCGGCTGGGCGCCTCGCAAGGACAGCCCCAGGACGGCGGCGAGGTGAGCCGCCGTCCTGGCCGCCCGGGCCGCCGGCTGGTCGTGTCCGGCGTCAGCGGCAGCGTTTGCCTCCCTGGCCAGCTCGAAGATCCCCGACAGGGCGGCGGGGGTGTCGAGGTCGTCGTCCATGCGTTCGACGAAGCGGGCGACGGCCGCCTGGTCGAGATCGTCCTCTCCGGCTCCCGTCACCGAGGTCACCGGTCCCCCGGTGGCGAGCAGGTCGGCCAGCCCGAAGCGCCGTGCCAGCTCGTCGAGACGGGCCAGCCCCGACTCGGCCTGGCGGATCGTCTCGGGCGTGACCTCGATGGGCGAGCGGTAGTGGGCACGCACCACGAGCAGGCGGTAAGCCCGAGGGTCGCTGCGAGCGAGCAGGTCGTCGAGGGAGGTGAAGTTCCCGAGCGACTTCGACATCTTCTCCCCTGCCACCGTCACCCACCCGTTGTGCACCCAGTGGTGGGCGAAGTCACGACCCAGGGCGACCGCCTGGGCCCGCTCGTTCTCGTGGTGGGGGAAGATCAGGTCGATCGCCCCGCCGTGGACGTCGAAGCCCTCCCCGAGCAGGTCGAGCGACATCACGACGCACTCGGTGTGCCAACCCGGTCGTCCCGGGCCCCACGGCGACGGCCAGGTCGGCTCACCGGGCTTCGCCTTCTTCCATAGGACGAAGTCGAGGGGCGAACGCTTGGCCTCGACCGTCTCGACCCGGGCCCCCGCCCGCAAGGTGTCGAGGGGTTGGTGGGCCAGTAGTCCATAGCCGGGGACCGCCTCGGTCGACAGGTACACCCCGTCGGGCGTCTCGTAGGCGACGCCCCGGGCGACCAGCTCGGCGATGAGCTCGACCATCCTGGCCACGTACGCGGTGGCATGGGGAACGTGGTCGGGCCTAAGGACGCCGAGGGCGTCCATGGCGGTCCACCACACCTCCTCGTACCGTCGGGCCAGCACGGCTGGTTCGACGCCCTCGGTGTGGGCGCGTTCGATCACCTTGTCGTCCACGTCGGTGATGTTCGACACGTAGGTGACCTCGAGCCCCGAGGCGATCAGGTACCGGCGGAGGACGTCGAAGACGAGGGCGAAGCGGCCGTGGCCGAGGTGGGGCGCGTCGTAGACGGTCGGGCCGCACACGTAGAGCGAGACGGCGCCCGGTTGTCGCAGGGCGAGGGGGCAGACCTGGGCGGTCGCCGTGTCGTGGAGCCGGAGCACGCAAGGTACGGTAACCCGATGCTGCCTGCCGACGCGTCCAGCCAGCCGACACCACCTCCGGCGCGCACCGGGCCCACCGGGGTCCCCGAACGGCCTGGGCTCGAAGGCCTCGAGGAGCGCTGGGCGGCGCAGTGGGACGCCGAGGGCACCTACGCCTTCGACCGCGCCGCGGACCGTGCCGCCGTGTTCTCGATCGACACCCCACCGCCGACCGTCTCCGGGTCCCTCCACGTGGGCCACGTCTTCTCCTACACCCACACCGACGCCGTGGCCCGCTACCACCGCATGCGGGGCAAGGCGGTCTTCTACCCCATGGGCTGGGACGACAACGGCCTGCCCACCGAGCGCCGCGTGCAGAACCACTTCGGGGTGCGGTGCGACCCCGCCCTCCCCTACGACCCCGACTTCGCCCCGCCGGCCGCGCCCGCCGACCCTCCGGTGGCCATCTCGCGACCGAACTTCGTCGAGCTGTGCCTCCGGCTGACCGCGGAGGACGAGCAGGCGTTCGAGCACCTCTGGCGCATGCTCGGGCTGTCGGTCGACTGGTCCCACACCTACGCCACCATCGGAGAGCGCGCCCGTCGGGCCTCCCAGCGGAGCTTCCTGCGGCTGCTCACCTCCGGGCAGGCCGAGCAGCGGGTGGCCCCCACGCTGTGGGACGTCGACTTCCGTACCGCCGTCTCCCAAGCCGAGCTCGAGGACCGCGAGCGACCCGGCGCCTACCACCGCCTCCGGTTCCCCCTGGCAGGCATCCCGACGGGACCGGTCGACGCCACCGCCGGCGTCGACATCGAGACCACCCGTCCCGAGCTCCTGCCCGCCTGCGTCGCCCTCGTCGCCCATCCCGACGACGACCGCTACCGCCCCCTGTTCGGTACCGAGGTCACCACGCCGCTGTTCGGTGTCCGGGTCCCGGTCCTCGCCCACCCGCTGGCAGACCCCGAGAAGGGCTCGGGCATCGCCATGGTGTGCACCTTCGGCGACACCACCGACGTCCAGTGGTGGCGCGACCTCGACCTCGCCACCCGGACCATCGTCGGTCGCGACGGCCGCCTCCAGCCCGTCACCTGGGGCAGTCGCGGCTGGGAGTCGGTCGACGTCGCCAGCGCCCAGTCGGCCTACGACGAGCTGGCCGGACGGACGGTCTCCCAGGCTCGGACCCGGATCGTGGAGCTGCTGGCCAGCTCGGGCGCGCTCATCGGCGAGCCGACCGCCATCACCCACCCGGTCAAGTTCTACGAACGGGGCGAGCGACCCCTCGAGATCGTGTCGTCGCGTCAGTGGTTCATCCGGACCCTCGCCCTCCGCGACCGCTTGCTCGAACGGGGCGAGGAGCTCGCCTGGCACCCCGGCTACATGGCCCACCGCTACCGGGCCTGGGTGGAGGGCCTCTCGAGCGACTGGAACGTGAGCCGCCAGCGGTTCTTCGGCGTGCCGGTCCCCGTGTGGTACCCGGTCGACGCGGAGGGCACCGTGGACTACGACCGACCCATCGTGCCCGACGAGGCGACGCTGCCCGTCGACCCCTCCACCGACGCGCCTGCCGGCTACAGCGAGCACCAGCGGGGAGCCCCGAACGGCTTCGTCGGCGACCCCGACGTCCTCGACACTTGGGCCACCTCCTCGCTCACGCCCCAGATCGCCGGCGGATGGGAGGACGACCCCGACCTGTTCGCCCGGGTCTTCCCCATGGACCTGCGACCCCAGGCCCACGACATCATCCGGACGTGGCTCTTCTCGACGGTGGCGCGCTCCGAGCTCGAGCACGGCACCCTGCCCTGGCGGAACGCCGCCATCTCGGGGTGGGTGCTCGACCCGGACCGCAAGAAGATGTCCAAGTCGAAGGGGAACGTGGTCACGCCGCTACCGCTCCTCGAACGGCACGGAGCCGACGCGGTGCGGTACTGGGCCGCCTCGGGCCGGCCCGGCACCGACACGGCCGTCGACGAGGGCCAGATGAAGGTGGGCCGGCGTCTCGCCATCAAGGTCCTCAACGCCTCCCGGTTCGTCCTCGGGCGTCTCGAGGGCACCACCCTGATCGGAACCGGCACCGACGCCGAGGCCGCCCTGGCGGCGGTCACCCGTCCGCTCGACCTCGCCCTGTTGACCCGCCTCCGACGCGTCGTGGAGGACGCCACCGCCGCCTTCGACACCTACGACTACGCCCGGGCCCTCGAGCGGACCGAGGAGTTCTTCTGGGCGTTCTGCGACGACTACCTCGAGCTGGTCAAGGGACGGGCGTACGACCCCGAGCCGGGCCCGGGGCCCGAGTCGGCCCGGGCGGCCCTGACCGTCGCCTTGTCAGTCCAGCTCCGGCTGTTCGCTCCCGTGCTGCCCTTCGTCACCGAGGAGGTGTGGTCGTGGTGGCAGACAGGCTCGGTCCACCGAGCCCCGTGGCCTGACGCCACCACCCTGCCCGCCACCGGGGACCCCGAGCTGCTCGACATCGCCAGCGAGGTGCTCGGCGCCATCCGGCGGGCCAAGACCACCGCCAAGCAGTCGATGCGTGCCGACGTCGCCTCGGTGACGGTCACCGGGACACCAGCCCAGCTCGGACTGGTGGCCCTGGTTGCCTCCGACCTCTGCGAGGCGGGGCGGGTGGCCCGGCTCGACACCACCGAACGCGACGGCTCGTCGTCCAGTCCTCTCGCCGTGGACGTCGAGCTCGCCCCCGACGAGCACCCACCGTCACCTGCCGATCAGTGATGCCCGTCGGCGCCGGTCGACCTGGCGCCGACCGGGATGGCGCCGGTATCGTGCGAGCGCAGTTAAGACCGCGAGGTGCCCCTGTGGGGGAGAATCGGGAAGCCGGTGCAAGTCCGGCACGGGCCCGCCACTGTGAGCGAGGAGCCCGCATCTACGGCCACTGGGCGCTGCCAGCCCGGGAAGGCGGGTGCGGACGGTGATCCGCGAGTCAGGAGACCGGCCTCGTCGGTGAGGACTGAGGCTGGCGGTGGTACGGCAGCCTGGCAACGGGAGACTTGCCGGATGTGCCTTGACTCTTCGACCCTCGATGCTCCGTCCGCCAGCCTGCCGGGTCGCGCCCGGTCGACCGGCGACTCCGGCCGGAAGGGGACCTCGTGCGCCTGATCGACGACACCCTGGCGGCCATCCGCCCGCCCGAGCAGGACGCGCTCGACGCAGCGCGGCGCCGCCACGAGCAGCTCACCAAGCCCGCCGGTGCCCTCGGGGTGCTGGAGGACATCTCCGTACAGCTCGCCGGCATCTGCGGGACCTGTCCGCCGCCGGTGCCCGAGCCGGCTGCCGTGGCCATCTTCGCCGCCGACCACGGTGTGCACCGACGCGGGGTCACGCCCTGGCCTCAGGAGGTCACGGCACAGATGGTCGCCAACTTCCTGGCCGGGGGCGCGGCGGTCAACGCCTTCGCTGCCCAGGTCGGTGCCGAGGTGGTCGTCGTCGACGTCGGGGTCGCCGCGCCGCTCGACCCGGCACCGGGCCTGCTGGCCCGATCGGTGCGCCCGGCCACCGGCGACATGACCGCCGGGCCGGCCATGACCGGCGAGGAGGTGGTCTCGGCCGTCGAGGTCGGCATCGAGGTGGCCGATGAGCTCGTCGCAGCGGGGAACCGATGCCTGTGCACCGGCGACATGGGCATCGCCAACACGACGGCCTCGGCCGCGCTCGTCGCCACGTTCTGCGGCGTCGACCCGGCCAGCGCTACCGGCCGAGGAACCGGGGTCGACGACGCCACCTACGCCCGCAAGGTGCAGGTCGTACGCCAAGCCCTCGAGCTGCACCGACCCGACCCCACCGATCCGCTCGGGGCCCTGGCGGCGGTCGGCGGGCTCGAGCACGCCGCACTCGTCGGACTGCTCCTCGGAGCGGCCGCGCTGCGGGTGCCCGTCATCCTCGACGGGGTGATCGCGGGGGCCGCCGGCCTCGCCGCGGCAGCACTGGCGCCCGAGGCCGTCGGCACCTGGATCGCCGGTCACCGCTCGGCCGAGCCCGGCCACGCCGTGGCCCTCGATCACCTCGGCCTGCGCCCGCTCGTCGACCTCGACCTGCGCCTCGGCGAGGGGACCGGTGCGCTCCTGGCCCTGCCGCTCGTGCAGGCGGCCGCCCGGGCCCTGCGCGAGATGGCCACCTTCGACGCAGCCGGCGTCGCCGAGCAGCGCCGCTGACCCGCCGAAGGCTGACGGCTGGCTCGGCTGGCTGGGCTGGCTCGGCTGGCTCGGCTGGCTGCCGTTCAGCCCGACAGGTAGTCGCCCAGGGCGGCGTCGGCCACCTGGGAGGGTGGGCCCTCGCGCACGATCCGACCGTGGACGAGGACGGCCGCCTGCGTTGCCACGGCGAGCGCGGTGGTGACGAACTGCTCGACGAGGAGCACCGCCATACCGGTCGCTGCCAGGGCGGCAACCAGCTCGTAGAGCTCGGCGACCACCAGCGGAGCGAGGCCCGTCGACAGCTCGTCGAGGAGGAGCACCTTCGGGGAGCCGACCAGCGCCCGCGAGATGGCGAGCATCTGCTGTTCCCCACCCGAGAGCGTGCCCGCCAACTGGTGGCGCCGTTCGGCAAGCCGGGGGAAGCGCTCGTAGGTGGCGGCTTCGACTTCCCCCACCCCCGCACCGCCGGCGTACGTCCACAGCCGCAGGTGCTCGCGCACGGTCAGGTTCGGGAACACCGCCCGTCCTTCGGGGACAGCGCAGACGCCCGCCCGGGCCAAGCGCTCGGTCGGCGTGCGGACGGCGTCGAGCCCCCCCACCGTCACCGTGCCGCAGGTGGGCCGGAGCTGGCCTCGCACCACGGCGAGCAGGGTGGACTTGCCGGCGCCGTTGGGACCGAACAGGGCGAGCACGCTCCCCGCGGGGACGACGAGGTCGATGCCGTGGAGCACCTCGATGCGCCCGTAGCCGGCCCGCAGACCGGTCACCGTGACGCCCGCCGAGCCCGGTCCGACGGTCGCCGGTTGCTGTCGGCCGAGCCGGAGCGACGTCACCGACCATCCCCGTTCGACGACGTGCCGCCGGGCACGGCACCGAGGTAGGCGGCCTGCACGGCAGGGTCGCGGCGCACCTCGAGGGGGGTGCCCGAAGCGATCACGTGCCCCGAGTCGAGGACGTGGACCGGGTCGCACACCTCCATCACCAGTTCCATGTCGTGCTCGACGAGCACCACGGCGACACCCGAGGACGCCACTCGCACCAGGAGGTCCCCGAGCGCCCTCGACTCGGCGCGGTCAAGCCCCGAGCCAGGCTCGTCGAGGAGGAGCACACGGGGCCCAACCGCGAGCGCACGAGCCACCTCGGCCAGACGGGCCAGGCCGGTGGGCAACGTGCTCGCCTGGACGTCGGCCACCGGGGCGATCCCGACGTCGGAGAGGAGCTCGGCGGCACGGGCAGAGCGACGGCGTTCGGCGTCCTCAGGAGCCCCTGCGTCGGAGGCTCCCGGCAGGAGGCGTCGCCACCACGCCACCGCCGACTCCAGGCCCACCAGGATGTTCTCCTCGACAGTCAGGGACCCGAAGAGCTCGAGGCGCTGGAAGGTGCGAGCCAGGCCGAGGCGGGCCCGCGGCGCCGGACCCAGTGCGGTGACGTCGTCGCCGAAGAGGTGGACAGTTCCTCGGTCGGGACGGTGCAGACCGCTCACCACGTCGAAGAGCGTGGTCTTGCCGGCACCGTTGGGGCCGATGAGCCCGGTCACGCGGCCCACGGCGGCCTCGAGAGAGACCTCGTCGAGCACGGTCACGCCCCCCACGCGCGCCGAGACCCCGCGCACGGCGAGGGCGACCCGGTCGTCAGCCGACGCCACCGGACTCACCCCCCAGGCTGAAGGAACCCTCTGGTTCTCGCAGGTCGACCCGGCCCGGCTCGCCCGCCGGCCCGGACGGCCCGGCCGAGCCCGGCACGAACGACGCCAAGCGCTGGAGCGCCTCCGCACCCAGGATGCCCGATGTCGTCCGAGCCACCAGGATGACGCCGACCCCGGCGACCAGCCCGAGCCCGTTGTCCCACACGTTGGCCAGCACCACGTAGGTAACGGCGGCCAGCAGCGCCCCGCTCACCGACCGGACGCTCCAGGTGGCCACCAGCAGGAAGAAGATCACCCCAGCGAAGACCGAGAAGTCCGACGTCCCCACCACGCCCACGACCGTGCCGTAGAGGGCACCGCCAAGCCCGGCCATCGCCGCTCCGGCGGCGAAGACGACGACCCGGGTGACCGAGACGTCCAGCCCCAGCGTGGCGAAAGCAGCCGGCGAGTCGCTGAGCGCCACCAGACGCCGCCCGAACAGGGAGCGCCGGACCGCCAGCACCAGCCAGGCACAGGCAAGGAAGCAGCCGGCGACGAGCAGGAGCTCGGCACGGTCGCCCCCGAAGGAGAGACCGGGCAGGACAAGGCGGCCGACGACCAGCCCTCCGCTGCCGAACACGTGGGTGTCGGCAAAGAACCCGCTCGCCACCGCGTCGGCGAAGGCAAAGGTGGCGAGCGCCAGGTAGAGGTCGCCCAGGCGCACCGTCGGGAGCGCCACCACGGCGCCGAGCAGGCCGCAGGCGACCACGGCAGCGACCAGCCCGAGCAACGAGCCGCCGCCGGCGACCTTGCCCATCACGAAGGCCCCGATCCCCATGAAGGCGAACGGGGACAGGGACACCTGACCGGCGAACCCGGTCACCAGTACCAGCGACAACCCGACGATGCCAAGCGCCAGCACCTCGCCGCCCAGGTCGAGGACGGTGGTGCCGTCCGCCTGGGCACCGGCGAAGGCGAGGGCGAAGAGCACGACCACGGCAGCGAAGGCGAGCCCCGACAGGGCAGCCTGGTGTGACCCCACCACACGCTGGGCCCGCACGGTGGTGAGCCGCCCTGTTGCCCTGAGGCGGGCAGCGGGCACGGTGGCCAGCGCCACGAAGAAGAAGACCATCGGCAGCACCAGGGGGACGTCCGTCTGGAGGTTGGCAGCCAGGTGAGGCACGGCGTAGCCGTTGGCGTAGCTCTCGAGCACGCCGATGCCCAAGGCGGCGACAAAGGTCGCCGGAATGCTGCGCAGTCGCCCGACGACAGCAGCGGCGTAGCTGTTGACCACAAGCAGGGTGAGGGCGGCGATGCTGATCCCGGTGCTCTGTGCTCCGGCGATCAGCACACCGGCCACAGCGGCGAGCGCGAAGCCGAGCATCCAGCCGAGCTGGCTGACCCGGTCAGGCGAAGCCCCCACCATGGCCAACAGCTCGGGGTCGTCGACCACGGCGCGCAGGGCCAGGCCCGTCCGGGTCGAGAACAACAGCAGCCGCAAGCCCACGGCCACCACGGCGGCGATGCCCACGGTGACCACGTACTGGATCTCCACGTTGACGCCGGCCACCCGGACGGTACCGGCAACCAACGGGTTGACGATCCGCGTGACGGTCGGGCTCCACGCCAGCGTGGCCACGCCGGTGACGACGACGAGCAGGCCGAGGGTCACGAGCAGGGGCCGCTCGGCGGAGGACCCGTGCAACCGACGCATGAGCACGCGCTCGACGAGGGCCCCACCGAGGGGAGCGACGACGGCCACCACCACCGCCAGGGCGAGCACCACCGGCACGTGGTCGTGGACGACCAGTTCCCAATAGAGGAACGCCGAGACCATCCCGACAGCCCCGTGGGCGAAGTTGAACACACCCGACGCCGCGTAGGTCACCACCAATCCGGTGGCGGCGATGGCGAAACCGGCACCGAGCATCACCCCGAACACCGTGTACTGCAAAAAGTCGCTCACGCTCTGGCCCTCTCCTCGGTGCTCGAGCCCGCGCTCACCCAGGAGGACCGGTCAGGCACCCGGCAACCGGTAGAAGGAGTCGTCGCAACGGTAGCCGTGCGTGGGCCCCGACACCGCCGGGTCCCGGTAACGCTCGATCGAGCCGTTCACCACCCGAGCGAGCAGGTAGCAGTTCCCGAGCGACTTCGCCGCCGGGTCGGTAGGCGCCACCAGGTGGCCACCGTCGAAGGAGGTGATCTTCCCGAGCGAGGCGAGCAGCGACCCCCGACTGGGGTCGGCGCCCGCCGCCCGGAGCGCCTCGGTGAACAACTCGGCCGACAGCCAACCGTAGAGGGTGAACAGATCGGGGGTGAAGCCGGGTGCGACGACCTGCACCCAGTGGAGGAAGGCGGCGTCGGCCGGGATGACCGAAGCGTCCTCGCCCAGGTAGAGCGAGGCGTTCTGCTCGAGCAGGGCACCGTCGAGGCCACGGGCGGAACCGGTCAACCGGACCACATCAGGCACGAGGGCCGACGAGTAGGTCGACGCGCCGAGGACCAGCACCGGGTGGAAGTCTTGGTCGTCCATCGCCTCGACGACCGCTGCCGCGTAGTTGGCCGGCATCTGCTCGACGAAGAGCAGCTTGACGCCGGCGTGCTTCATGGCGATGACGTTCTGGTCGAAGGTCGTCTGGGTGACGTCGAAGGTCTGGTCGTAGGCGATGTGGTAGCCGAGATGCTCCATGGCCGCCTTCTCACCGGCCCACTGGCGCTCGGCCGAAGGCTGGTCGGCGACGAGGGCGCCCGCGGCTCGGATGTCGGCCGGGTCGTGCCGTGCCAAGAAGGCGAGCGGACCGAGCTCCCAGCCGAGGGGGAGCGGGACGGCCGAGACGACGTTTCGCAGCGCCGCCGTCTTCGGGTCAAGGACCTCGGAGACGTCCGGCATGCCAGGTTGCTGGGCGAGCAGCGTCCCCCCGTAGCTGTCGTCGAGCGAGAAGCTCCCCACCAGCGCGAAGTCGTGCTCGATGGCCTGCTGGGTGGCCTGCCGGTTGCCTTCGCCCGAGTAGTGGTCGTCGTACCCCTGCACCACCAGCCTCCGGCCGTTGACGCCTCCGGTCGAGTCGACGTACCTGGCGTACGCCTCGGTGCCGACCAGCGCTCCCTTGAAGAGCCCGAAGCTGAGGGTGGACACGTTGCCGATCGAGACCGAGGTGGCCGTCACGCCCGTGTGGTCCCTGAACGCGCTCGCGGGGATGCCCGGCGTCGTCGCCGTGGCCGGCGAGGCGGCCGTCGGCGACGTCGTCGAGGAGCACGCCGTCGCCACGAGCGCGCTCGCCACGACAACGACGGCGGCCGCTCGGCGGGTCGCTCCCCGGTACCTCCTCGTCCCCTTCGGTACCGTGCCCGCCACGCTGTCTCCCTGTCCTGCCGTGCTCTTCTTCACTGCACCCCCGACGCTCCTCGCCGGGTGCTGCCCGACGACCCTCGCCGGGTGCTGCCCGACGACCCCCGCCGGATGGTCTCCGACGACCGTACCCGCTGGCTGCCGGAGGCCAGGCGGGCGGCGGCCAGACTGGTCCTCTCAGGTGCCCGTTGCTCGGGCCCGCACCGACTCGAGGAACTGGACCACCCCGAGGACGGCGCTTCGGCAGCGGATCGACGCCAACAGGTCGAAGGCGTGCTGTGCGTAGGGCAGCTCTGCGTAGGCAACCGGAGCACGCGAGCGCTCGCGCAAGCGCTCGGCGAACCGTCGGGCCACGACCACGGGCACCAGGGTGTCGTGCGTCCCGTGCAGCACGAAGTGGGGTGGTGCCGCCTCGGTGACCCGGCAGATCGGCGACGCCTCCTCGAACCGCCGCCGGTCCCCCTCCAGCGAGGCCTTGAACACCCGCCGCTCGAGCAGCCCGCGCAACCCGGGTCCGTAGGCGCCGGCCAGCTCGGGGTCTGCCGTCATGTCGTAGACGCCGTAGAAGGGAACGCAGGCGTCCACCGAGGTGTCGGCGTCCTCGAAGCCAGGTTGCCAGGAGCGTTCTCCGGGTGTGAGGGCGACGAGGGAGCACAGGTGGCCACCCGCCGACCCGCCGGCGATGGCCACGAAGGACGGATCGCCCCCGTAGTCGGCGATGTGCTGGCGCACCCAGGCCACCGCCCGCTTGCAGTCCACAACGTGGTCGGGCCAGGTGGCGTGCGGGCTCAAGCGGTAGTTGACGGTGACGCACACCCAGCCCCGCTCGGCCAGCTCGTAGAGCAACGGGAGCCCCTGTTCCCGCTTGTCGCCGAAGACCCAGGCGCCCCCGTGGACGTAGACGAGGACGGGACCACCCACAGGTGGCCCGTCTCGCCGGGCGAGGACGTCGAGGCGGTGACGGCGATCGCCGTCACCCCAGTAGTCGATGCCCCGCACCCGTCGGAGCGACCGGGGACGGACCGGCACGGCCAACGCGACGTGCCCCAGGGTGTTCCAGCGGGGCGTCGGGTCGAACCCAGCAGGCACGGCAAGGCCACCGGTGGCGTCCTCGAGGGCGGAGGACACGGCACCGGCCGCCCGGCGGCCGGCAGCCAGCTGCACGACCAGGACAGGCCACGACGCCACAGTGACGGCGAGGCCCACCCAACCCGGCCAGGCGTCGAGCGCGCCGGCGGCGACCAGTGCGGCGGTGACGACCACCTCCACCACCCACAGCTGCACGGGTGCCTCGCTCGGGAGCCATCCCAGCACCAGGCTGACCACCGTGAGCGGCTCGTGCCGCGCCGGTCGGACCGCGGAGAGCGATCCAGCCCCACCGACCAGGCCGAGGGCGAAGAGGACCCAGGGCACCGGGCTCGTCACGGGGCCGGGGCCAGGGCCATCGAGGACGCACCGGCGCACACGGTGATCGGGTGGGAGAACGTCCGGGTCACCGGGTCGTAGGGCACGACGCTGTCGAAGCCGTCGACGATCCAGGCGTGGCCGCCCCCCGGAGTGGCCACGATGTCGCTCGGGTGCTGGGTCCCCGAGCCGGGCGCGGACCCTGCCTGGGGAGGGATCGCGACCGGCGACGGCGGTGACGCGAACGAGGTCAACGGCAGCGGGTCGACGGCGTTGTTGGCGGCGTCGACGACCGCCAGGGCGCTCCCCCCGTCTACCACCGCCAGCGCGGCGGGCTGGGTGATGCCGAAGGTGGCGAACGAGGCGGTGGGCCCGACCGCTCCGGTGGCCGCGGTGACGGACACCACACGCCCGTGGTAGTTGGCGTCCCCCTGGCCGACCACGTAGACCGTCGAGCCGTTCGGGCTGACCACGATGCCGTGTGGCGAGAAGGCCGACGAGAGCGTGAGGCCGGTCGGCACGGCCCGCTCGATCGCTCCTCGAGCCGGGTCGAGCACCACCACCGCCCCGGCCACGAGGACGTAGACGGTGGTGCCAGCAGGGTCGAGCGCCATACCCGCCACCACGCGCCCGTGGCCGAGGACGATGGGGGTGCCCACCTGGCGGTCGGCCACGTCGACCGGGACCACTTCGTCCCCGCTCGCCGCCAGCACCGTGCGGCCGCCGGGGAGGACGAGGACGGCCCGGGCGGGTCCAGTGCCCGGCAGCACGATGGGCCGCTCGGCCCGCTGCGACACGAGGTTCACCGGTACGAGGACGTTGTGGCCGTCGGCCGGTCCGGTGGCGCCGCCCGGCACCGACGTCGTCACGACGTACGCGGTGTGGCCGTCCGACGACGTCGCCACGGCGAAGTCCCCCGGGGCCGGGGTGCCGGCCACGGGGAGCGGGATGGGGGGCTCGGCGACGCCGGTGGCCAGCTCGACCGGCGTGAGGGCATCCGGACAGGCGACGTAGCCGATCGTCCCGGCCGGGGCCAGCGAGGGGAGCCGGTCCGGCGGCGGGGTCGGTGAGGCGAACAAGGCACACCCGCCCGTGGTGGCCGCCACGACCACCAGCACGAGGACCCGGGACAGGCGGCGCCGGGTGCTCCGGCGCTCGAAGCGCGACCAGGTGGCCGGAGCTCGGCTGTCGTCTCGGGTGCCGGCGTGCGGCAGGAAGCCGGTCCTACGACCGTCGGAGCGATCGCTCATCGTGCCGACCGAGGTTAGCCAGGCAGGCAGCCGTCGTCGGCCATCCCGCCGGGTGGCGCCGGCGCCGAGGCCCCGGTGGGGCAGCTCAGCCCCGGAGCGAGGCACGGATGGCGGCCAGGTGGGCGGCGCCGGCAGGGTCCCCCGGGGCCAGGGGCTCGTCGAGCACGTCGAGCAGGTCGACCGGGACGTCGTCGAGGAAGCGGCTGCGCTCGTGCTCGACCGGTTGGCCGAGCACCCGTCGGCGTCGGGCGTGCGACAGGTAGAGGCGGTGCTGCGCCCTGGTGATGGCCACGTAGGCCAGGCGTCGCTCCTCCTCGAGCGGGCCGGCTTCGAGGCACCGACGGTCGGGGAAGATCCCTTCCTCGAGGCCGACCACGAAGACCACCGGGAACTCGAGGCCTTTGGCGGCGTGCACGGTCATCAGCACCACCCGACCGGGGTCACCCTCTTCGTCGGCGTCGGTCGCCAGGCTGGCCAGGTCGAGGAACGACTCGATGGTGGCATGCCCGGAGGCCACCGCCCGAAGCTGGTCGAGGCTCTCCAGGCGGTACTGACGCTCTTCGTCGTCGGCCGCTTGGGCCAAAAGCTGCTGGACGTAGCAACCGTCGGCCAGCACCTCGTCCAGACCGGCCGCCGGACCACCTCGTTCCGACGCCTCGGCCACCCGCCGCACCAGCTCCACGAAGGCGCCGAGACCGGCCGAGGCCAGCTGCGGAAGGTCCTCGACCTCGTCGCGGCGGGCCAGCGCCTCCGACAGCGGCAGGTCGTAGGCACGAGCGAAGGCCCGGATCTTCTTCACGCTGGCGTCACCCACCGACCGCCTGGGCGTGTTGACGCACCGACGGAAGGCCAGCTCGTCGTCGGGGTTGAGGGCGAGACGCAGGTAGGAGACGAGGTCCTTCACCTCGCGGCGCTCGAAGAACGGGGTACCACCCACGGTCCGACAGGCGATCCCCCGGGCGACGAGCTCGGCCTCGATCGGTCGAGCCAGCGCCTTGGCCCGACAGAGCACGGCGACGTCGCCAGGCCGCGTCCCCCGGGCGACGAGCGAGGCGACCTCGTCGGCCAGCCACGACGCCTCGTCGGCGTCGTCGTCGGCTGCCCGCAGTGCGATCGGCGCCCCGCCCCCGGCTGCGGTCCACAACGTCTTGGCGGCCCGCTCCTCGTTGCGGGCGATGACGGCGTTCGCCGCCTCGAGGATGGTCCCCGTCGACCGATAGTTCTGCTCGAGGGTCACCGTGACGGCGTCCGGGTAGGTGCGCTGGAAGCCCAGGATGTTGCCGACGTCGGCGGCCCGGAAGCCGTAGATGGACTGGTCGCCGTCGCCGACGCAGCACAGGTTCCGATGACCGGCCACCAACTGGTCGACGATCACGCACTGGGCCCGGTTGGTGTCCTGGTACTCGTCGACGAGCACGTGGGAGAACCGTGACCGGAAGTGCTCGGCCACGTCGTCGTGCTCGGTGAGGAGGGTCACGACGTGGACCAACAGGTCGTCGAAGTCGACGGCGTCGGCGCGGCGCAGCCGGGCGACGTACTCCGCGTAGAGGCGGGCATGGGCGTCGGCGCGGGCGGTGGCGGCTTCGAGACGGAAGCGGCGGGGGTCGACCAGGCGGTTCTTCGCCGCGCTGATCGCCGCCTTGGCCCCCCCGACAGGGACCTGGGTGACGTCGATGTCGAGATCGTCGGCAATGTCGCGGAGCAGCCGCTTGCAGTCGTCCTCGGACAGGATGGCAAAGGCGCGGGTCAGCCCCACGCGATCGGCATAGGGGCGCAGCATCCGCACGCACGCGCTGTGGAACGTCGACACCCACAGGTCCCCCGCCAACGAGCCGAGGGCGGTCCGCAGCCGCTCCTGCATCTCCCGCGCCGCCTTGTTGGTGAAGGTGATGGCCAGCACCCGCGACGGGTCGGCCCGGCCAGTGGCGACGAGGTACCCGATCCGGTTGGTGAGCACGCGCGTCTTGCCGGAGCCAGCGCCCGCCACCACGAGCAGTGGGCCGTCCCCGTGCTCGACGGCCTGGCGCTGTGCCGGGTTCAGCCCGGCAGTGAACCGGGACGGGTCGAGGGGACGGTGGTCGGACGGCGGGGGCACGGCGGCTCACCCTACCGGGCGGTGACGACACCCCCAGGCGACACCGACAGATCAGGATCCGGGCTCGCCCCGACGGGCCAGACGGTCGATGGTGACGGCAGCCAGCAGCACAAGGGCGGTCACCATGTACTGGGCAGCCGCGCTCATGCCAAGGATCCCCATGCCGTTGTAGATGGCGGCGATGACGACCCCGCCGAGCAAGGCGTCGATCATCCGGCCCCGCCCACCGAAGAGGCTGGCACCGCCGATGACGGCGGCGGCCACGGCGTAGA
This sequence comes from Actinomycetes bacterium, assembly GCA_021798955.1. Classification (GTDB taxonomy): domain Bacteria; phylum Actinomycetota; class Acidimicrobiia; order Acidimicrobiales; family RAAP-2; genus JAJZJT01. Next base: position 56,426 of record JAJZBK010000005.1, on the reverse strand, counting down.
GCACCAACGTGCCCCCGTCGATGTTGTTGGAGATCGAGCCAAGGCGCGAGGCGTAGACGATGCCGGCGAGCCCGGAAGTGAGCGAGGCCAGGACGAACGCGCCGATGTACATCCAGGTGACGCTGATGCCGGCCCGGCGGGCAGCCTCGGCGTTGCCCCCGATGGCGTAGATGTAGCGGCCGAAGCGGGTGCGCCCGAGCAGGAACGTCCACAGGCCGAAGACAGCGAGCGTCGCCGGGATGACCCAGGGCACGCCCGTCAGGACACCTACCGTGCTGCGATTGGCGCTGCAGATGGCCACCAGGGCCGCACCGGCCACGGCGACGGCGACGATCTTCACCACGGTCAGGCCGAGGGGCGGGGCGGCCAGGCCGCTCGAGCGGCGACGGCCGTCGCGTCGGAGGACGAAGACGGCAAAGAGGGCGACGAGCACCGCTCCGGCGATCCAGGCGGCGCCGGTCGAGATGGTGCCGTTGACGAGGTCGAAGACCACGTTGTTGGTGATGGGGATGGTCCCCCCGTTGGCGTCCTTGGCGTGGTCGACGAGGTAGAGGAGCACGCCCTCCCAGCCGAGGAGGCCGGCCAGGGTGACGATGAACGAGGGGATCTTGAGCAGGGTGACGATGACCCCGTTGACCAGGCCGATCAGCGCTGTTGCTCCGGCTCCGGCGAGCATGGCGGCCCACCACGGCCAGTGGTAGGCGGGCCCCACCAGCTCGGCCATCACCACCGCACCGACACCGGCCACGTAGCCGACCGACAGGTCGATCTCGCCGAGGAGCAGCACGAAGACCTCGGCCATGCCGAGGAGGACGTAGGTCGTTCCCTGCACGAAGAGGTTGGTGAGGTTCCTCGCCGACAGGAACACCGTGTCCTGGGTCTGGAAGATCAGGGCGATGACGACGAGGCCGATGACGACGGGCAGGGCCCCTGCCTGGCCGCTGCGAGCCCGGACCCACCACGCCCGGACCCACTCGCCGAGCGAGCCGACCGTGACACTCGTCGCCGCCTGGAGCTGGACGTCGCTCGCCTGGGCCTTGGCCCGATGGTCAACCCGGGCCGAGGCTGCCCCGCCACCGGCGAGCCCCGGCGGCACCTGGGTCGGCTCGCCCGAGGCGGTGGTGGCGGTCGGCTCACCCGAGGCGGTGGTGGCGGTCGGCTCGCGGTCGGCTGGTCCCATGCTCACTCCGTCCCGGTGGTACGGGCAGCAGCAGCGTGGTCACGCGCCGAGCGCCCGGTGGTCATGTAGTCGACGGCGACCTGGCTGTCGAAGTCGGCGATCGGACCGGACGCCACTGTGTGCCCGAGGTAGAGCACCGTCAGCATGTCGGCCACGGCGAACACGTCGTTCAGGTTGTGCGAGATGATGAGGACGGCCACCCCCTGGTCGGAGAGCCGTCGCACCAACGACAGGACCATTTCGGTCTGCGCGACGCCCAGGGCGGCGGTCGGCTCGTCGAGGATGACCAGCTTGGAGTTGGCCATCACTGCCTTCGCCACCGCCACCGACTGACGCTGGCCGCCGGAGAGCGAGGCGACCGGCTGGCGGATGGAGCGGATGGTGGTGACCGACAGGTCGGCGAGGGTGGCCTTGGCCGTGCGCTCCATCTCGTCCTCGTCGAGGAGCCGGTGGCGGAGCTTCTCGCGCCCGAGGAACATGTTCTGGACGATGTCGAGGTTGTCGCAGAGGGCGAGATCTTGGTAGACGGTCGTGATCCCCAGGTCACGGGCGTCGTTGGGGTGGGCGATCGTGACGGGCCGGCCTTCCCAGAAGATCTGTCCGTCGTCGGGCTCCCAGATGCCCGAGACGGTCTTGATGGTGACCGACTTGCCCGCGCCGTTGTCGCCGACCAACGCGGTCACCTTCCCGGCCTCGGCGACGAGGTCGACGCCATCGAGCGCCTGGACGGCGCCGAAGTGCTTGGTGATCCCCCGCAGCTCGAGGAGCGGTGGCCCTCCGGAGCCCGCGGCCGAGACGGACCGGTCACCGGGCCGGGCCTCGGCGCCGCCGATGGCCTCCCGGCCCGCTCCTGCGGGCCGGGAGGCGTCGTCGGCGGGCGTCACGGTCGCCGCCGGGCGGTGCGGCCGCCCAGGTGACCGTTGCTACCCACGGTCAGGCCTTGATGCCTGCCGCCGTGCATGCCGCGGTCAAGCCGGTGCACAGCTGCGAAGCCGGTACGAAGTTGTCCTTGATCACCGTGGACGCCATGTTGGCCGGGGTGACCCACTCGGGGGTCAGCAGCACCGAAGGCACCTGGGTGTGGGACACCGTGTCCGTGGTCGTGCCGTTCACCAGCCCGGCAGGGGGCTTCTCACCGGCCCGCAGGTAGAGGGCGAGGGCGGCGGCAGCCTGGGCCTCGAGGTAGATCGGCTTGTAGGCCGTGCCGCACTGGTAGCCCGACAGGATGTTCTGGAGGCCCTGCAGCGTGGCGTCCTGCCCGGTGATCGGGAACGTCTTGGGCTGGATGTGCAGGCTCTTCAGGTAGGTGATGATCGGCGCGGCGTTCTCGTCGTTGGGCACGAGGGCGGCGTTGATCTTCGGGTCGGCCGTGTAGGCCTGCTGGAACTCCGTCTCGGCAACGGTCGGGGTCCAGGTGCCGGCAGGCTGACCGGCCTTCACCCACTTGCCCGAGCTGAAGTACGAGGCGAGCACGCCGTCATACCCCTGGGCGAAGAGCGTCGCGTTGTTGTCCGTCGGGGCGCCCCGCATGACGAGCACGTTCGGCTTGGTGACGTGCCAGGCAGCCACGCAGCTGACCAGGCCTTGGCCGATGAGCTTGCCGACCTGGACGTTGTTGAAGCTCACGTAGTAGGCGCGGCTTCCACCCAAGGTCAGACGGTCGTAGTCGATGACCGGCACACCGTGCGCCTTGGCGTACGTCTCGATCTGGGCACCGACGCCCGAGTCGAGCGGGTCGACGACGAGGACGCTGGCGCCGTTGGTGATGGCGGTCTGGGCGTCGGTGAGCTGGGTCGAGTCACTGCCCTGGGCGTTCTCGACGGTGAACTGCGATGAGCTGAGCCCCGCCGTCTCGAACGCCTTGGTGAGGTAGGGCGCGTCGAACTCGGTGTAGCGGGCCGACGTCACCGTGTCGGGGAGGATGACCGTGATGTTGCCCTTCCCCTTGGCGGCGACGCTCTTCAGGCTGGCCATGGTCGAGAAGTCACGCGTGAAGGACGTCGCCGAGACGGCAGCGCCGCTCGAGCTCGACGAGCCCGAGGCGGAAGCAGACGTCGTGGTCGTGGACGAGCTCGAGGACGAGCTGCAGGCGGCGAGCGTGAGCGCGGCCGCCGTGAGGGACACCGGGAGTGCCCACCAGGATCGCCGGGTCCGCCCGGATCGGTGTTCGTCAGTTCGGTTCATGGTTCCCCTTACCCAGTCGTGGTCTAGCCGTGCCAGAGGTCCCCGCCTGGTTCGGGACCTCGCTGCGGAGGCTAGACCCATTACGGTTTCGTGTCGATCATCTGGCGAACACGTTACGGATCGCTGACGTCGACCGGCGGAGCCGGCCTGCGCCGGTCGGTGGCGCGCTCAGGCCCCCGTTGGTCGTCCGGGCCCCACAAACGTTCGCCGAGGCCCGAAGCCCGCACGGCCGGCCGGTCGACAGCAGCGCGCAGCGAGGACTCGTCGGCCACGACGGTGACCGTCCGTCGAGCGCGCGTGAGGGCCGTGTAGAGCAGCTCGCGGGTGAGCACGGGCGAGCCTGGGCGCGGGAGCGAGACGACCACATGGTCGAACTCGGAGCCCTGGCTCTTGTGGACGGTCATCGCCCACCACGGCTCGGCGTCGACCAGCCGGGCGACGGGCACGGTAGAGACACCCGCACCCACCGGGCGCGCCAGCACCGGCACCGTGCCGGCCAGGACGACCACGCCGGCATCGCCGTTGGCCAGTCCCGTCAACGGGTCGTTTCGGGTGACGAGCACCGGCATCCCGACCGGGTACCGGCTGGCCCCGGACCGCCCGCCGCCGGGCCACCTGCCGCCGGTGGCGGCAAGGACCGCCTGCTCGATCCGGCGGCTCCAGTCGGCCAACCCGAACGGGCCGCCTCGGGTGGCCGCGAGGACCTTGAGCCGTCCCGCCGCGTCCAGGGCACCGGGAACGTCCCCGGCACGCGCTCGGTCCACGACCTCGGCCGCGGCAGTGGCGGCCCGAGCCACCACCGCAGCCACCCCGGGGCCGTCGTCGGGCTCGACCCAGTCCACGTCGTTCGAGCCGGCACGCAGGACAGCAAGCGCCCCGTCGACATCGCCGCAGCGGACCAGCGCGGCCAGGGCGGCAATACCCGATCCGGCGCCGAAACGGTGCACGCGCTCGAGCACGGTGACAGGGAGCCGGCCCAGGCGGTGTGCCCCGTCGGTCGGCTCGGTCGACCCCGATGGGCCGACCAGGTCACGCATGACCGTGCCTGCCTCGACGCTCGCCAGTTGGAACGGGTCGCCGACCAGGACGAGCCGGGCATCGGGCCGCAGAGCTCGCACCAGGCGCCCCAGCACGGGCAACGACACCATCGAGGTCTCGTCGACCACCACCAGGTCATAGGGGAGCAGACGGTCGTGCCCGGGGAGCCCCAGAGCTGGGGTGCGTCCCACCAGCCGGTGGACGGTCGTCGCCTCGACGCGCCCGAGCTCGTCAGCCGCCGCCGTGTCGAGGACCCCCTCGACGACTGCCTCGTCGACGGCGGTGCGCAGGGCGGCCGTGAGACGCGCGGCGGCCTTGCCCGTCGGTGCAGCGAGGGCGACGGTTGCCACACGTCCTCGGGCGGCGGCCAGCCGCCACTCGGCAGCCAGCAGGCGCGCCACCGTACGGGTCTTGCCGGTGCCCGGACCACCGGCGATCACCGACACCCGGCTGGACAGGCCGAGGCGGGCGGCCCGGCGCTGGAGGTCTTCGGTGACGCGCGCTCCGCCCAGTCCCACTGGCACCCCGGCGTCACCCGGCTCGTCGATCGGTGGGAAGAGCACGTCGAGCACCTCGTCCTGCCTCGGAGACGTCGGCACCCCGCCCGACGACGCCCGACCCAGCAGTGCCGCGGCCACGTCGACCTCGGCTCGCCACAGGCGGTGCAGGTAGAGCGAGCGCCCGTCGAGTACGAGGGGACGGACCGGGTCGTCGTTCGCACGCTCGGGGTTCGACACCACGGGACTCTCGGCGAGCACGGACGACCACGCCCGAGGATCGGGCCACGGGAGCTCGTCCGAGTCCTCACCGCCTCCGTCGTGACCGACGAGGAGGGCGTCGACGGCGTCGAGGTCGAGACGGACGTGGCCGAGCTGCGGTGCTTCGGTGGCAGCAGCGAGGGCGAGGACGGACCACTCGTCGAGGCCGGGCACGAGGCGGGCGACTGTCGCCGCCACCTGGCATGCCGTCGACGAGAGCCGTCCTGCCGACGCGAAGGGGGCGAGCACCTCGAGGACCGACGAGCCGGTCGCCGACACGGGTCGTCCTCGCCGGTCGCCCGTCACCTCGGGGCTCGGGGTCACCTCGGAGCTCCGGGTACGCCGTCGTCGTGACCGGCGACGTCCGGCCCCCGGCCGGCCAACAGCTCGCTCGTCGCTTCGACGAGCCGAGGGGCAATTCGCCAGCCGAAGACCCCGGGGGGGTCGTCGGGATCGGCAGGATCGGGAAGCAGGCCACGCAGGAACAGGTAGGCGACACCTCCGAGATGGGTCGCCGGGTCGTAGTCAGGCAGCCGCCACCGCAAGTACCGGTGGAGCGCCACCGTGTACAGCAGCGCCTGCAGCGGGTAGTCGTGAGCCACCATGGAGGCCGTCAGTGCCTCCCGCCCGTAGTCGTGGCGCCCCACCGGCCGGTCCGGGTCGTGCAACCGGTTCGTCTTGTAGTCGACGACGACGAAGCGCGGCGGGCCATCACCTGCCACCCGGACGACGACGTCGATCGACCCGGTCAGGTGGCCGGCGAGCAACGTCGAGGCGTCCGGTCGTCCCGCCAGTCGGTCGCCCCACCCGACCAGCGCGTCGGTCGTCGCTGCGTCCAGTCCGTGGTCCTCACCGCCGCCCACCGACGTGGCCACCAACGCACCAATGCGGGCCAGCGATGCCCTGGCTCCACCGGCAGCGGCCAGGTGCAGTTCGAAGGAGAGCTCGTCCAGGCGGTCACCCCGGGTGAGGTCGGCCAGTCGGCGGTGACCGAGGACGGGGCCGAGCGGGGCGTCCACCACAGCGAGAAGGGCGTCGACCAGGGTGACGAGCTCGACTGGCCCCCCGGGCACGGTGGCGCCCCGTGACAGCTCGCGCCGGGCGGCGGCCTCGAGCGCAGCCCGGCGGTCCGCCGCGGCGAAGTCGGTCCCTTCGAGGACGGCGTGGACGAGCGTGCCGAAGGCCGTCCCCGCCGGCATGCCGGCAAGGCGGTTGGGTGGCGGGGCTGCCGTGGCGGCTGACGGAGCGGGTGCGTCGGCGGGCCGACCACGCTGCCCGTCCCGGATCGAGTGGTCGTCGTCGGGCTCGTCCGCTGCCCCCCGCTCCCCGACGAAGGGGTCAGCGGGATCGCCCTGGCGCCCCGAACTGGCGACGAGCGACGAGAACGACCAGCGCCGGGTCGAGCGGTCGAGCGTCCGATCGAGCGTGGCGACCGCCAGGGCATAGGCCGGCTCGGGCGCCGGGTCGCCGGAGCGCGCCACCGGGCGAGCCGCCGAGGTGGGCCCGATGACCTCGACCCGGACCAGACCGCCGGCTCGCCGCTCCACGGGGGCAAGGACCGCACGGGCGGTCTCACCGTCGGCAGGAAGTCTCACCGGGTCGGCGACCAGGCACGCCGGGTCGACACGCCCTTCGACACGCCCGAAGAGCACCCGGGCCAGACCGGTCTGCTCCGCGCCCTTCACCGGCGCCCACCACACGACGACCTGGTGCTTGGCCCGGGTCAGTGCCACGTAGAGCAGGCGGAGGCTCTCGCCGACCCACTCGCGTTCCATCAGCTCGAGGCGGTCGGCCGCTCCCGCCTGATCGGGCCACTCCTTTCCCCGGGCCACGTCGTGCGCTCGCGCACCGTCGCCGGACCGGTGGTAGTCGACCAGTGTTCGGGCGGTCGCCGACTGGAAGAGGTTGGGCACGCAGACGATGCCGAACTCGAGCCCCTTGGCCGCCCACACCGTCAGCACCTGCACGGCGTCTTCGGTGCCCTCGCTCCGGCGGGCGTCGGGGCGGCCTCGATCGCCGTCGGCTTGAGCGCCGGCGAGGTCGCCGCTCAAGCTGTCGAGCAGTCCGGCTGGCCCGGCATACGAGCCGCTCGGCACAGCGGCCAGCAGCTCGCCGACGTGGTCGAGGTCGGCCAGCTTCCGGCGGCCGTCGGGTAGGGCGAGCACTCGGGCGACCACGGCTGTCTCGGACCGGACGCGGTGCACGAACGCCGCCGGGCCCGACTGAGCCAGCACCTCGCCCCAACGGCGGAGGGACTCGTTGACGGCCACCAGGTCCTCGTCTCCTCGGGCGTCGAGCTCGCCCGCAGTCCAGCCAAGGAACCACGACAGGGCAACCGCCCGAGCCCGGCTCTCGTCGGCCGGGTGGGCGACCCCGTCGAGCAGGTACCGCCACTGGTCCGCGGCGTCGGTCTCGAGCACGCTCCGGCCGGCGGTCACGGCGGCGGGGATGCCAGCGGCGACCAGGGCAGCACGCACCTGCTCGGCCACGGAGGCGGTCGTGACCAGCACGGCGACGTCGGAAGGGCGGACCGGGCGGCTGGGGTCCGACGGGGTGTCCCCGGCGGAGATCCTCGAGCCGTCCAGGTGCCCTCCCACGACGGTCACGAGGTCTGCCAGCACGGTGCCCAGCGCCTCGGAGACCGCCACCTTCGGCCGACCGACCTTGGTCGTCGTGACGAGCCCACCCCCCATGGCCAGGCGGACCTCGACCGGGACGACCGGGTCGCCGGTGGCCGTGACCAGCCGCGCACCTCGGTGTGCCTCGCACGCACTGACCGGCCGGAAGGCGATCGCCGGGTCGCCGAACGTCACCCCGTCGAGGAGGGCCTCGAGACCGGCGAGCAGTGGGGCGTCCGAGCGCCAGTTGGTGTCGAGCGAGGCGCGCTCGACTCCCGACGCGTCGGCGACAGCAGCCAGGTAGGTGGGGATGTCGGCCCCACGGAAGCCGTAGACGGCCTGCTTGGGGTCACCTACCAGCACGAGGGTCGTACCGCTTCCCTCGCCGCCGAAGAGCGTCGAGAAGATGTCCCACTGCACCGGATCGGTGTCCTGGAACTCGTCGACGAAGGCGACCCGGTAGCGGGAGCGAAGGGCGTCGGACACGACGAGCCCGGCCGGGCCGTGGACAGCGTCACGGAGGTCGGCGAGGACCATGTCGAAGCTGCGGACGCCGGCCGACCGCTGGCGGAGGTCGACGGCGGCAAGGCTCCGGCGGACGAGCTCGGCGAGCAGCCGCGTGCGCGGCGACGCACCGGGCTCGTCGGAGGCCGGTTCCACCGCTGTGTCAGGGGTCCGGGCGCACGCCAGCGTCTCGTCCACGAGCCGCCCCAGCCCAGGCAGGTCCTCGGGTGGCGCGCCCTCGACGGACGCCATGGCGAGCACCTCGGCGCAGACCTGGCGAACGAGCCGCTCGGCCGAGCCGGTCGGCACGAGGTCCGGGTCCACCCCGCTGCCCAGCCCGAGCGTGGGCAGCACCTGGGTGGCGAAGCCGTGGATGGTGAGGACCGAGGCCCCGTCGAGCTCGGCGACCGCCCGCTCGAGGCGGGCGAGGCGCGCCGACCGATGGCAGGCGGCCAGATGGGCACCGAGCGGATCGTCGGGGACCGGAGTCTGGTCGCCGCGCAAAGAGGCGACGGCGCCGACCAACCGCCCGCGGATCCGATCACGCAGCTCGGCGACCGCCGCCCGGGTGAAGGTGACGAAGAGCAGCTCGGAGACGGGGACGTCGGCCTCGGCCACGAACCGCACGGCGAGAGTGGCGAGGGCGAACGTCTTGCCGGTGCCCGCACTCGCCTCGATGGCCGTCCGCCCCGACGGGAGCGGGCCAAGCAGGTCGAAGGTGCGAGGGCGAACCGGTAACGACGTCACCGGTCGACAGCCTTGGTACTGGTGCTGGTGCTGGGGCTGACAGCTCCCGTGCTGGCGCCGAAGGTCCCTCCCTCGATGACGGCAGACGCGTCCACAGCCCCCCAGAGGTAGTGGGCGAACCGCTCGACCCGCCCTCCCGGCCCTGCCGGGTCACCCGGCCAGGCCGGGAGGGCTAGGAGCTCTGCCAGGTCGAGGTCGCCGTAGACCAGACGGGCCGGCCCGTCGCCGTCACCGGCCGAGCCATGCCGACTACCCCGCCAGTGCCCGTCCGCCGCGCTCCCCCGGTGCACGTAGTAGGAGAGGGTTGGGAAGAGCGGGATCGGTGCCCGAAGGCCTCGCCGGTAGCAGTCGACGGCCACGGCCAGCCCGGCGCGAGCGACCCGCCGGGCCTCGTCACCGCCGCCGGTGGTCCGGACCCGAAGCTCGGCCACGGCAGTCGCGCCAGCGGACGCCGGGCTCCCCACCGGGCTCCGGCCGACCACCACCGCTCGCCGTTGGTCACCACCGGTGGCCTCGCTCGTCCGGTCGGTAGCGGCGGTGTCGCCGATGGCCTCGCCCGCCCGATCTGCGGTGTCGGTGGCGACGAGCGCAACGAGGTCCAGCCACGCCCGCAGCAACGACCGCGGCGACAGGCGCGAGCAACCCACCATGGCTGGCCCGGGACCGGTTGGGCCGAGCCGCACGTCGACGGTCCCGACGACCCGGGTACCGTCGTCGAGCTCGACGTCGACCGGCGTGGGCGCGGGCGGGCCCGGGAGCACACCGAACGCCCGGGCGTCGGCGACGACGGCAGTGGCCAGTTCGGCAACCTCGTCGAGGACTCGCCGGCCCAGGCTGCCCGGAGGCACGGAGCCACTCCGCCGCTCCACGCGCTCCCACGAGGCTTGATCGGCGCCGGCGAGGAGCGCAGCCACCAACCGTTCACCGAGCTGCCAGCGCACCAGCGCCGTGACCTCGACCGGGAGGTCCTCCTCGGTCACCTCGGCACTTCGGTGCAGGTGGAGACGAAGCCGATCACGCAGGAACGACGCGGTGGGATCGGCGAGGAAGCGGTGGAGCGCGGCCAGGTCGACGACACGCTCGACCCGCTCGGGGAGCGGCCCGGTGAGGAACGGCCGGGGAGCCGCGTCGTGCCGACAGGCCACTGCCCCCGCCAGACCGTGGGGGTCGAAGCCGAACGGACGGCCCGGCAAGATGGCTCCCGCCTCGTAGCAAGCGGGATCGAAGCCGTGGTGGGGATGCTCGACCTCCAGCCGGGCGGCCAGCGCCGGGCGGTCGTCGGGATCGACGGCGGCAAGGACGGCGTCGCGCAGCTCGGCGACCGGCGTGGCCGGTGGCACGGGCCGACCGGTGCGCACGTCGGAGCCGTCACGGACCACGACGAGGACGTCACGGGCGGCCAGGACCGTCTCGAGGAGCGCCTGGCGCACCTCGGCCCGTCCGTCGGGGTCACCAGCCGCCGGCTGCTGGGCGAGCAGGTCGTCCCCTCCGCCGAGCACGCCCTTCAGCGCCGCCTCGTCCGCCCCGAGCAGACAGACCACCCGGGTGGGGACCCAGCGCAACGGCCGGAGCGAGGTGACCACCATTCCACCCCGAAAGAACCCGGGTCGCTCCGGCTCGCCGGCCAGACGATCGGCGAGCAGTCGGCGAAGGTCCGTGTAGGACAAGGCGACCGAGGCGTCTTCGGCGGCAGCCGCAGCCTCCTCGCGTAGGTCGGCAAGGAGGGTCGTCAAGCCGTCGGCCTGCCAGGGCTCGTCGGGCGGGGCAGCCACGAGGGCAGTAGCAGCCGCCTCCACCTCGTCGAGCCACGCCTCCAGTGGCCGCTCGGTGGCCGACGCGGCGGCCAGGGAACGCAGCGCGTCGAAGGCGTCGGCGAGCCGACCGGCCCGTTCGGCGTCGTCACCGTCGACCTCGAGCGCCGCGAGGTCACCCACGGCCAACGCCGTTGCCGCCGGGGCGACGGCGAGACCGACCAGCAGCCGGTCGAGGGCGTCCTGCCACGAGTTGGTGTCGATCGGCGCTGGCACTCCGAACCTGGCACGGTGGGCGCTGTCGAGCCCCCAGCGGACGTTGGCCCGACGTGCCCACGCGTCGATCTGGTCGAGATCGAGGTCGGTGAGATGGAGCCGGAGGCGCACGGGGGGAAGAGCCAGCACGTCGAGCACCTCGTCGACGGTGAACCGACCGCCGGCCAGTGCGAGGACGGCGTCGACGGCTGCCAGCAACGGGTTCCGGGAACGCAGGGACCGGTCGGCCAGCCGGTAGCGCAGCACGGGAGGTCCACCACCGGCGACGGCCGCTTGCGCCACCTCGCCAGCCGGCGGCCCGAGGACGGCGGTGACCAGCGGGGCGAGCTCGTCGAGCGCCGGGCACACCACGACGATGTCGTCTTCGGACAGGGTCGGGTCATCGGCGAGCAGGTGGCAGAGGACGTCCCGGGCGACCTCGACCTGGCGCGCCGGCCCGTGGCAGGCATGGAACTGCACCGACCGGTCGTCGGGATCGGGCCGGAAGTCGCCCGTCCCGGCCCGGTCGCCCGCCAGGTCCGCCTGCAGACGGCCGAGCAGGGTGGTGGCCGGTCGGTCGACGGCCCCGCCCAGGTGGGCGGGGTGCCCGGGGATGACCCCACGGCCGACCGCGTCGGCCACCAGCACCGCGGTCTCGGCGTGGGCACGAGACCACGAGCGCAGCAGTGGGTGGCGCACTCGGCCGAGATCGACCTCGGTGCGCAGCCGGAGCCCGCCGGCTGCCGGTACGGCGGCACCAGCGAGGTGGCGAGCCGCCACTGGGGACGGCTCCAGCAGGTAGAGGTGGACATCGCGACGGGCCGAGACGGCAGCAGCGAGAGGAAGGAAGTCGGCTCCGCCCGGCAGCACGGACAACCCGAAGAACACCAGCCGGTCCGGGAGCCCGAGCTCGAGGTCGCCTGCCACCAGCCGATCGAGCAGCCCGGGGAGACGCTCGGCCGGGCTCGGCACCCCGAGCCGGCGGCGGACCCGGCGCCACAACATCGGCTGCCAACGACGTCGCTCGTCGAGCGCCCCCCCCGACGGCCCCACGTCGCGGCCCGCTGCCCACGCACGCACCAGGGTGGGCCGATGGACCTCGTATCGGTCGAAGAGGTCGGCGACACGCCGAGCTCGCGCGTACCGGCTGGCCACGCTGGCCTCGGCCAGTGGTCCGAGCTCCGGGTCGCCGGGGCTGGCGTCGAGCTCGGCGAGGATGGCCCACGACAGCCGGTCGACCGTCCACGGCTCGCTTACGTCGAGCCCGGCCTGCAGGACCGCGCTGCGCAACGCGCCGGGGAACGGGGCATGGATGTTGGCGGCGACGCCGTCGTGCCGTCCGGGTGCGCTGGCACCCAGCGTCCGGGCGAGCTCGAGGGTGAGCCACCGCCGCATGCCCTCGGAGGGGACGGCAACCCACTCCGGTGCGAGGGGATCGGCGGGCACGTCGGCAAGCAGCTCGGCCAGGTGCCGGGCCAGGGGCTCGACCCGGTCTGCCGTGTACAGGTGGAGCACGGCTGCCGAGGCTAGTGGTGGGGTGTCACGGTCCGAACCACCGTCCGGGCGACCGCGTCCGCCGGTGCCATCTGGCCAGCTCGGCGACCTGGGCGGTCACCCGGCCAGCTCGGCGACCTGGGCGGTCATCTGGCCAGCTCGGCGACCTGGGCGGTCATCTGGCCAGCTCGGCGACCTGGGCGGTCATCTGGCCAGCTCGGCGACCTGGGCGATGAGGTCGACCGAGCGCTGGTCGCCCACTGGTACCGGTGCCACCTGCAGGTGGGTGACCCCGGCCTCGGCGTAGGCGGCGATCCGCTCGGCCACGTAGCCTGCCGGGCCGCACAGGGTCGTGCGCTCGAGCAGGTCGTCCGGGACTGCGGCGGCGGCTTCGTCCCGCTTCCCGGACAGGTAGAGATCTTGGATCCGTTCGGCAGCGGCCTCGTAGCCCGAACGACGCGCCACGTCGTTGTAGAAGTTGCGCCCTCTCGCTCCCATCCCCCCGATGTAGAGGGCGAGCATGCCGCGAGCCAGCTCGCGCACCGCTGTGACGTCGGGGCTCTCGCCGATGGCGAGCAGACCGCCGGCGGCGATCTGCAACGGCGGCCGCGACGGGTCACGGCGGGCGGCACCTGCGTCGAGGGCGCTCCCCCAGACGAGCTTGGCCTTCTCGGGGACGAAGATCATCGGCAGCCAGCCGTCGGCGATCTCGGCGGTCAGCGCCACGTTCTTCTCGCCCAGCGACGCGATCCAGACGGGGATGTCGGAGCGGACGGGGTGGCTGATGATCTTGAGCGGCTTGCCGAGACCGGTCCCTTGGTCGGGCGGGAGCGGAATGGTGTAGTTGCGACCCTCGTGGACGAGCGGCTCCTCACGGCGCCACACCGCCCGGCAGACCTCGACGATCTCGCGGGTACGACCGAGGGGAGCCGTGTAGGGGACGCCGTGGAAGCCCTCGATGACCTGCGGACCCGACGCGCCGAGCCCGAGCTCGAAGCGGCCCTCCGACAGCGCGTCGAGCCCGGCCGCCGTCATCGCCAAGAGCGTCGGTGTGCGGGTGTAGATAGGCAGGATGGCCGAGCCGATCCGGACGCGCTCGGTGAGGGCGGCCAGGTACCCCATCAAGCTGGGACCGTCGAAGCCGTAGGCCTCGGCGACCCAGACCATGTCGAGGCCGGCCTGCTCCCACTCGGCGACCTGGGCGGCCGACTGGCGGAACCCGCCGGCGTAGCTGAGCATCGTGGTGATCTGCATCGGGTCGGGGCGCTCCTCGGTCGTGCCGACGGGGATCGGTCGTCGTCCGGTCGGCTTCGGACGTCGCCCGATTCTGGCACCGGTGCTCGTGCCGGCGTCGCTCAGCTCCCCCAGGCCCCGGGATCGGCCTTGTGCTCGGCGATCCGGGCGGCGAGCGCGGCGGCCTGGGAACGCCGGCTCATGCCCAGCTTGGCCAGGAGGTTGGAGACATAGTTCTTGACCGTCTTCTCGGAGAGGAACAGCTCCGCTCCGATCTGCCGGTTGGTCTTGCCGTCGGCGATCAGGGCCAGGATCTCCCGCTCTCGGTCGGTCAACTGGTCGACGTCGTCGGCGTGGGCCTGGTCGCGTCGGATGCGGTCGACGACCCGGCGTGCCGTGGTCGTGTCGATGAGCGACCGTCCGTTCGCCACGGCGCGAATGGAGCTGACCAGCTCGTTGCCGTGGATCTGCTTGAGCAGGTACCCCGACGCGCCGGCCAGGACGGCCTGGGCCAGCGCCTCCTCGTCGGCGAACGACGAGAGCATGAGACAGGCCACGTCGGGCTGGGCGGCGCGGATCTCGCGGCAGACCTGCACACCGTCGCCGTCGGGGAGGCGTACATCGAGGACGGCGACGTCGGGACGGACGAGCTGGGCGACGGCCGGGGCGTCGACCGCCGACCCCGAGTCGCCGACGACCTCGATGTCGTCCTCGGCTTCCAACAGCTTGCGAAGGCCCTCCCGCACCACCTGGTGGTCGTCGAGCAGGAACACGCGGATGCTCATGGCCAGTGTCCTCCTTCGTTCCGGCGGGCACCAGGGGACGACCCGGCGGTGCCTGCATGGGAAGATGCCCTCGTGCCGTACCGCTCGGTGGCCGACCCCGCCCAGCTCCGGGCCCTCCTCGGCGTCGTGGTGCGCGTCCACGGCGCCGTCGAGGTCCCCGCCGTCCTCCGACGGGTGGCCGAAGGCGCCCGGTCGCTCGCCGGAGCCCAGTACGCTGCGGCAGGGGTCGTGGACCCGAGCGGGCAGGCCATCGACATCGTCGAGACGGTAGGGAGCGACCCGGAGCGATCCGATGCCGCCGGCCGGGACCGGCGGAGCGCCAGCCTCCTCGAGTCGGTCCTGCGCGATCCTCGGCCGCTCCGCCTCGATGACGTGCGCGCCCAGGGCCCGGACGTCGGTGCCGCCCCGTGGGACCTACCGCGACGCTCCCTCGTGGTCGTCCCACTCCTCCACGACGGAACCGTGCGCGGTGCGCTGTTCGCCGCAGAGAAGCTCGACGGAGCGTTCACCGACGACGACGAACGCGTCCTCGAAGCCCTGGCAGCGACCACCGTGGGTGCCATCGAGCACAGCCGGCTGCTCGAGCAGGTCCGCGACCTCACCGTGGTGGCCGACCGAGAACGCATCGCCCGCGACCTCCACGACACGGTCATCCAACGCCTCTTCGCCGTCGGCCTCGAGCTGCAGTCGGTGCTGCCGCTCGTGCCGGGTGACGCCGGCGAGGTCGTCGACGCGGCCGTCACCGAGCTCGACGGCATCATCCGCGAGGTCCGAACGGTGGTCTTCGCCCTCGAGCCCGCCCCACAACACCCCGTCGGGCTCCGAGGCCGGATCAACGAGGTGTGCGCCGAGGCGGGCACGATCCTGGGCTTCGCACCGGAGCTCACCGTCTCCGGTCCGCTCGACCGGTCAGTGCCCGAAGACGTGGCCGCCGAGCTGTTGGCGGCCGTCCGCGAAGGGCTCGCCAACGTGGCGCACCACGCGGACGCCGAGCACTGCTCGGTCGTCGTCGTCATCGACGACGAGCTCACCCTGCGGATCGTCGACGACGGCAGGGGGCTCGGCGACCCGACGAGGCGCTCGCCCGGGCATGGTCTCGCCGACATGGCGGCACGCGCCGAGGTCTTCGGGGGCTCGTTCTCGACGACACCGGCCCCGGAAGGTGGCACGGCGGTCACCTGGAGCGTCCCGCTCGCGCCCGTCCCGCGCTGAGGACCATCGGCGCGCCCACGGACCACCGTCGAAGCAGGCACACCGGTCACCGGCCCTGGGAGGCGTCCGCCAGCGGCGCCCGCTCCGTTCCGTGCAGGCCCGTCGAGATGAGGAGGAGCGGCGGTCGGACGCCCACGAGGACGTCACGGACGATCCGGGCCCGGCCGGCCGAGGCGTCTCCCTGCCAGCACAGGACGATGAGGTCGGACCGGCGACCGGCCCGGCGGATCTCTCCCGCCGGGTCCCCACTCGCCACCGTCAGGTCGGCTTCCTCGACGTGCTCCCGGCGCCGCAGCTCGTCGAGCCACGCCTCGGCGTGGTGCCCCGCCCCCTCCCAGATGATCGGGAAGGTCCGAGTCGTGAGGACGTGGAGGCGGCCGACCGCAAGGCCGAGCTCGTGGGCCCGCTCGACAAGCGGGTCGAGGACGGCGCGCTCCTCGGGTGAACGGTCAACGGGCACCAGGAGATGCCGTAGGTGGACCGGGGTACTGTCGGCCACGGCGTCGGGACCCGGCAGCACGAGGGCCAGGTGGTCCCCGATCCGGCCGAGGATGGCCTGAGCCACGTCGACCTCACCGGGCGACGCCGGCCACGGGTCGGCTACCGCGTCGGCGTCGGCCACCTCGGCCACCTCGGCGACGAGCGGCCACCACGGCTCGGGGATGTCTGGTGCCTCGACGAGCACGTGAAGCCGCCTGCGCCCACCGGTCTCGCTCATCGCACCCACCTCCCCGGTGGCTCGATCCGCTGGCGCCCGCCTGCCACGGCCACCACGACCGGGGCAGGGCATGCCACGTGGGCACCGTCTCGCCGGAGGCGCAGCCTGACGGGCACGCCTCGCCACCGCACGCCGAGACGGAGCTCGTCCCACCCATCGGGCAGGTGGGGGTCGATGACCAGCTCGTCGTGGCCCGCGCTCCCGGGCAGCACGCCGCCGAAGCCGTGGACCACGGCCTGCCAGATGCCGCCGAGGTTGGCGAGGTGGAGACCACCGGCCGTCGTCTCGGTCAGGTCCTCGAGGTCGATGGCAGCCGCCAGTCGGAGCATGGCCAGCGCGTCAGCAGTCCGGCCGGCACGCGCCAGCACGTAGGCGTGGACGGCTGGCGACAGGGAGCTGCCGTGGGCCGTCCGGGGCAGGTAGTAGTCGAGGTCGGCGGCCAGCGATCCGGGTCCTGCCTCGTCGGGGACCAGCATGTGGGCCATCACCACGTCGGCCTGCTTGATCACCTGACTGTGCTCCAGTCGTTGGCGACCGAGCACGAGGTCGGCGGCCACCGGTACCGGCCCCAACGAGGTGGCCAGCAGCGGTTCGAGCCGGTCGTAGCCGGCGAACTGCTCATGGCGTCCGGTCGATGGGTCGACGCCGTCGATGAGGGCGTCCGCCAGCCGTGTCCACGCTGCCGCCTCGTCGCCGTCGACGCGCCACCCACCGCCGGTCGGACCGGTCGGAGCGGTCGGAGCGCCCCGCCGCCGCTCGTCGCGCCCCGTCGTCGCGGCGACCAGCTCGGCGGCGCGGCGGAGGTTCCACCGGGCCATGAGGTTGGTGAAGGCGTCGTCGTCGACGCGCTCGTGGTACTCGTCGGGCCCGATCACGCCGTCGATGTGGGCGCGGCCGGCTTCGTCGACACGGGCCCGGCTGGGCCAGTAGCGGGCCGTCTCGACGAGGAGCCGACCGCCCGGCCCGGCCAGGAAGGCGTCGTCTCGCGTCCAGGCGACGTACCGCCACACTGCCCACGCCACGTCGGCGGTGACGTGCTCCTCGAGGTCCCCGGTCAGGATGGGCACCTGGTGGCCGTGCTGGTCGACACCCGAGCGGGGAGTGACGTCCGTCCCGTCCCCGGCCGACTCCCAGGGGAACCGAGCTCCTCGCCTGCCCTCGGCTGCGGCCCGGGCCAGGGCCGGGGCGAGCCGTCGCAGACGGTACTCGAGCACGGCCCGGGCGGCAGCGGGCTCTATGGCGGCAAGCACCGGGAGCGCGAACACCTCGGTGTCCCAGAAGACGTGGCCCGCGTAGGCCGGACCGGTGAGCCCGCGGGCACCGACGGCGGACTCGGCGCGTCGCGTCGACGTGGAGGAGAGGAGGTGGAAGAGGGCGAACCGGACGGCGAGGGTGGCCTCGGGATCCCCGTCGACCTCCACGTCGGCGACCTCCCACCGTCGGGCCCACACCCGGCGGTGCTCCTCGAGGAGCCGGTCGGGGCCGGCGCCCACCGCGGCGGCAAGCCGTGCCCGGGCATACGCCTCGCTCGGGGCTCGTCGCGTCTCGACCTGGTGGACGACCACCCGCTCGACGACGGTGGTGGCCCCATCACCCTCGCCGAGCCCGTGCACCCCAGTCGTCTCGACCGCGACCACGCCTCCGCCCGACGGCGTCCTCCGCAGCAGGGCCGGCCGGCTCGCCGGCGGTGCGACGAGCGCGGAGGTCGCCACCGCCGCCCGCAGGACCGAGACGCCGGGGCGGGCCGCGCTGGCAAAACGCAGCGCGTCGACGACGACCCGATCGCCGCTCGAGACCTGACGGACCAGCACACCGGAACGCAGGTCGAGGACGTGCCGTCCCCGGGGCAGGTCAGGCCCGAGCGGCAGGACACACCACGACGGCAGCTGGACGAGCTGCTCCCCCACCCCCGTGGCCGGCTCGTAGAGGCCCGAGACCACCACCGGTGCGATGGCCGGGTCTCGCTGTTCCTCGCGGACGCCCCTGGTCCCCACCACGCCGTCGGCGACGCAGGTCAGGCTCTCGATCACCCGGTCGAGGTCCTCGCCGTCCTCGACGACCAGGCACCAGGTCTCGTCGACGGTCCCGCACCCTGGTCGAACAGCGTCCATGTCCGCATGGTGCACCTGATGGCCACCCGGGGACCAGGGTCGAACGTCCCCGTCACCTGCTGCGACGGCTCGAACTGCCGAGCCCCGACCTGCCGAGCCCCGACCTGCCGAGCCCCGACCTGCCGAGCCCCGTCGGGACGTTCGGCCCTACGGCGAGCAGGCGAGCTGGATCACCATGGCTCCATGACGCCCGCTCGATCCACGACCGACACGTCCTCCGACCATCCGCTCCGGGTGGGGATCATCGCCCCGCCGTGGCTGCCTGTGCCTCCCCCGGCCTACGGCGGCACCGAGACCGTCCTCGACGTCCTGGCCCGGGCCCTCCAGCGAGCAGGCCACCACGTCGTGCTCTACACGACGGGAGACTCGACCTGCCCGGTGCCGAAGTCGTGGTCGTTCGCCCGGTCCCTGGGCGTCGGGCGGGGTGGCGCGGCCGACGAGGCACTCCACGTGGTCGAGGCCTACGAGGAGCTGCGCGACGTCGACGTCGTCCACGACCACACGCTGGTCGGCCCGCTCTACGCCCTGGGCATGGCCAACCGGACGGTCGTGACCACCAACCACGGCCCCTTCAACCAGGTGCTCACTCCGCTGTACCGGGCCGTCTCCAGCCGGGTACCGGTGATCGCCATCTCCCACCAGCAGGCCTCGACCGCCGACGGCGTCCGCATCGGGGCCGTCATCCACCATGGCTTGGACGTCGAGCGCATCCCCGTCGGGACGGGTGGTGGCGGGTACGCGGCCTTCGTGGGGCGGATGCACCCGGACAAGGGGCTCGACGTAGCCATCTCGGTGGCCCGCCAGGCCGGCATACCGCTCAAGATCGCCGCCAAGATGCGCGAGCCGGCCGAGCATCGCTACTTCGAGGAGCGGATCGAGCCCCTGCTCGGCGGCGAGGTCGAGTACGTCGGCGAGGTGGGCGGCGCCGACAAGTTCGACCTGATGGGCGAGGCCACCTGCCTGCTCAACCCCGTGCGGTGGCACGAGCCGTTCGGCATGGTGATGATCGAGGCGCTGGCCTGCGGCACACCGGTGGTGGCCACCGAACGCGGCGCGGCGCCGGAGATCGTCGAACCGGGCCGGACCGGCTTCCTCGCCTCCGATGTTCCCGCCCTCGTCCACGCCGTCGGCCAGGTTGCCGCGCTCGACCGGGGGGCGTGCCGCACCGAGGTCGAAGCCCGGTTCTCGGCGGAACGGGTGGCTGCCGACCACGTCGCGCTCTACCGGGCCGCGCTGGCTGGCAGCACAGACGGTGCGGGGGGCGGGCCTCCGCCACCCGTCGCCAGCAGCGTGACGCAGTTCCGACCGCGTGCCACGGAGCGGCCGGCGCCGCTCGCCGACCGCTACGCTCGGGTCGAGGCCCTGGGCGATGTCGGCGGGCTCCGGCGGAGCTGAGGGAACGCAAGGGAGGAGGCACGGTGGCGTTCGGCAGGTTCCTGCTGCGTGGGCTCTGGGCGAAGAAGGCCCGCTCGCTCGGCTTGACCTTCGCCATCACGTTCGCCGTCATGACGGTGGTCACCCTCGAGGTGACGAGCAGCGGGCTCGAGCAGTCGGCAGCCGCCGTGGTCACGATCGGCAAGGCGGACTTCACCGTCGCCCAGAAAGGCGTCAACGACCTGCTCTCCTCGAGCATCGATCGGGGTGAGCTGGCCCGGCTTCGTGCGGTGCCCGGTGTGCAACGAGCCATCGGCGTGCTGGTGGCCACCGAGCGCATCAACGCCGCCAACCCCGTCTTCATCGAGATCGGGATCAACCCGGCCGACCTCGCCGCCTTCGGGGTGACGGTCGTGGCCGGCCACCCCTTCGCGCCAACCGCCACCGACCAGGTGATGCTGGGCTGGCGCGCCGCGTCGAACCTCGGTCTCCACGTCGGCAGCCGCTTCCACGCGGATGGGACGTGGAACACGGTCACCGGCATCTACTCGACCGGCAACTCGTTCGGGGACTCCGCCGCCATGTTCCCCCTCCCGGCCGTCCAGGGGTACAACCGCCTGCCAGGCACGGTGACGCTGGCCTTCGTGAAGGACGACCCCGGTGTGAGCGTCCATACCGTCACGGCACGCGTCGACCACGAGCTTCCCGAGCTCACCACGATCCAAACGGCCAGCCAGTTCGGCCGGGCCGACCTCAACCTCGTCTACCTGCGGGCGGCCGTGACGGGCAGCACCATCCTGGCCATCGTCATCGGCGCCGTGATCGTCGGCAACACCATGCTCCTGTCGCTCTTCGAGCGCACCCGCGAGCTCGGCCTGCTCCGGGCGGTGGGGTGGACGCGCCGACGGGTCGTCGGGCTCCTCGTCGGCGAGAGCCTGGTACTGGCCATCCTCGGAGCAGCCGTCGGCGTCGGCCTCTCCTTCGCCGTCACAGCCCTCCTCGAACGGCTGCCTGCCCTCGTCGGCATCTTGCACGCCAACTACACGACGAGCGCCTTCATCCGGGCCCTGGCCACGGCGGTGGGCATGACCATCCTCGGCAGTCTGTACCCGTCGGTGCGCGCCGCGCTCCTCGTCCCTCTCCGGGCGCTGAACTATGACTGACCGGACGGATCCGCCCACCTCGTCGTCGGGTGCGCCCGGGACGGTACCGCCCGGCGTGGCACCCCCCGCGGCGGCACCCGACGGGGCAGTGCCACAACGCGCGGCACCCGACGGGGCAGTGCCACGCGGACCACGGCCACCGGTCGTCGAGCTGCGCCAGGTGGTCAAGGCCTACGACCGTGGCTTCCGGGCCCTCGACGGCATCGACCTACGCATCGACCAGGGCGAGTTCGTGGCCGTCACCGGGCCCTCGGGGTGCGGAAAGTCCACCATGCTGCACCTCATCGCCGCGCTCGACACCCCGACCTCGGGGGCGGTCCTCGTCGACGGGAAGGACCTCCGCAGCGTCCACGACCTCAGCGCTTACCGGCGGAACTACGTGGGACTGGTCTTCCAGCTGCACAACCTGCTCCCCAACCAGCCGGTGCTGGCCAACGTCGAAGTCGTCATGTTCGGCACCCACCGGAGCGCCCACGAACGCCGTGCGCGTGCGCTCGACCTGCTCGCTCGCGTCGACCTGGCCGGACGCGAGCACCGCCTGCCCGCCCAGCTCTCCGGCGGCGAACGCCAGCGGGTGGCCATCGCCCGGGCACTTGCCAACGAGCCCAAGCTGCTGCTGGCGGACGAACCGACCGGCTCCCTCGACTCGGTGTCGGCCCGCCACGTCCTCGAGCTCTTCCAGTCGTTCCACGCCGAGGGCATGACCGTCGTCCTCGTCACCCACGACCACGGCATCGCCGCGGCCGCCGACCGGATCGTCGAGATGCGCGACGGTCGGATCATCGGTGGGGTGGCGAGGACTGGAACAGCCGCAACCGTTCCCGCCGTCGGACCAGCGTGAGGACGACGAGAGCGAAGCCGACCACCACCGCGCCCTCGACGAGGACCGGGACCGGTGGGACGGCGAGGTCAAGCACTCGCCGCGCCGTCGGGATGGCGAAAAGGGGCACGAGGCCGGTCGCCATAGCGGCTACGAGGACGACGCGCCCGACGTTGAGGGGCCGGGCCGCCATGACGAGCACCCACAGCCCGACGGCGAAGAGCACGAGCATGGCACTGGTGCGCGCCACGGTCGGCGCCGTCTGGTCGTCGGCACGGGCAAGCGCGTAGGCGGTGAACGTCGCCACGGCGGCGACCACGCCGCTCGGGAGCGTGAAGGCAACGACCTTGGCCACGAAGCCGGGCGTCGCCCGCGGCGCGCCTGCGGCGAGGGCGAGGGCGAGGCCGGGGACGCCGATGGTGAGGGTGCTCACGATGGTGAGGTGGCGTGGGAAGAACGGGTAGGGGATCCCGGCGACGGCCACGGTCACCGCGAGGACGGCCGCATAGACCGTCTTGGTGACGAAGAGGTTGGCCACCCGCTCGATGTTGGCGATCACCCGCCGTCCCTCATGGAGCACGTGGGGGACGGCGGCGAACGAGCTGTCGAGCAGGACGATGCGGGCGACCGACCGGCTCGCCTCGCTCCCCGACCCCATGGCGATGCCCAGATCGGCCTGCTTGAGGGCCGGGACGTCGTTGACGCCGTCCCCGACCATGGCGACCACGTGGCCCGCCGCCTGCAGCGCCTCGACGGCCTCGAGCTTCTGGTGCGGGCGCACCCGGCCGAGGACGTTCACCGTCGCCAGGGCGGCGGCAAGTGACCCGTCTCGCTCCCCGAGCCCCGAGGCGTCGCACGGAGGGCCCGTCGCGCCCAAGCCGACCCGCTGGGCGACGGCGGCCACCGTCTCGGGGGCGTCGCCCGACAGCACGATGACCGCAACCCCCTGGTCGAGCAAGTAGCGGATCGTCGCCAACGCGTCAGGCCGGACGCGTTCGGCCAGTACGACCAGCGCCGCAGGCTCGAGGTCGTCGGGCACTCGACGCTCGTCGGGGAGCGCGGCTGCCTGAGCGAGGAGGAGCACCCGCTGGCCCTCGGCGCGGTGGCGGTCGGCAGCCGTGTCGAGCAGTCCGCCCGCCTCGGCGCCGAGCACGTCGGGACCGCCCAGCACCCAGACACCGTGACCGGCGAAGGCCGTGGCGCTCCACCTGCGAGCAGAAGAGAACGGGACACGACCGACGACCTCCCAGGGCTCGTCAGGCGCATGCGCGCCGGCGAGCGCTCGGAGGGTGGCGTTGGGCACCGGATCGGCAGCGGCAAGGGCAGCGAGCACGGCGGTGACCTCGCTGGCGCCGAACCGCCCGAACGGCTCGAGGGCATCCACGTGCATCCCGGGCTCGGTGAGCGTTCCTGTCTTGTCGATGCAGAGGACGTCGACCCGAGCCAGGCCCTCGATGGCAGCGAGCTCCTGGATGAGGACGCGCCGCCGGGCCAGCCGCACGGCCCCAGCGGCAAAGGCCACCGACGTCAGCAGGACGAGCCCCTCGGGGACCATCGCCCCGACGCCCGCCACCGACCCGCGCAGGGCGTCGGCCAGGGCCTGGTGGCTGCGCACCACCTGGGTGACGACGAGGGCGATGCCCGCGGGGACCATGACCCAGGTGACCGCCCGCAGGATCGTGTTCGTCCCCTGCTGGAGCTCGGAGCGCACGAGGCTGAAGCGCCGGGCCTCGGCCTGGAGCCGAGCGGCGTAGGCGGCGGGGCCCACCCCCGTCGCCCGGGCACGGCCCGACCCGGCCACGACGAAGCTCCCCGACAGCACAGGGTCGCCGGGCCCCCTCCCGACCGGCTCCGACTCGCCGCTCAGGAGCGACTCGTCGACCTCGAGGCCGTCGCTCGCCACGACCGTGGCGTCGACGGGCACCTGGTCTCCGGGGCGGAGGTCGACGACGTCGTCGAGCACCACGTCCTCGAGGGCGACCTCGGCGACGGCGCCCGAGCGGACCACCCGGGCCCGTGCTGCCGTCAGCACGGCGAGGCGGTCGAGCGCCCGCTTCGAGCGCGCCTCCTGCAGGATGCCGATGCCGGTGTTGGCCACGAGGACGACGACGAAGAGCGCGTCCTGCACCGGGCCGACGACGAAGACCACGACAGCCAGGGCGCCGAGGATGGCGTTGAAGCGCGTGAGCACGTTGGCTCGCAAGATGTCGACGACGGTCCGGCCGGGTGCCGGGGGCGCCACGTTCACCAGGCCCGCCGCACGTCTGGCCTCGACTTCGTCGGGGTCGAGCCCCGCTGCAGCGGGCTTCCCCGGTCCGAGACCCCGGGACGCGCCCTCCTCGTCCACCGCGCGAGCCTACGGCTCGGGACCCCCTTAGACCAGGGTCGAAAGACCCGCTCCTGGCCGCGCCGGTGGCGGGTCGGGCCCAGTGCCGTTGGACCCTGGAAGCCACGCTCCCCGGCGCCCATCCTGGCGACGATGGTCGAGCGCTCGCACCCCCGGCGTTGGCGATGGGCGCGCCACGCCCCGCTCGCCCTCCTCGCCACCACGGTCGGAGCCCTGGCGGGGGGAGGCCTGCTCCACCTCGTCGGTGCAGGGAGCGCGGGGGACGCGGTCTGGACGGCAGCCGGCGCCACCGGCGTCGCCTATGCGGCGTGGACGATGGCGGCCTCGCTCTGCCAAGGCCGGATCGGCGTCGACGTCATCGCCCTCATCGCCCTCGCCGGCGCGCTCGCCGTCAGCGAGGTGCTGGCGGCGGCCGTGGTCGCCGTCATGCTCACCACGGGCCGGGCGCTCGAGCACTGGGCGGAGGGCCGGGCCCGGCGCGACCTCCACGCCCTCGTCGAGCGGACACCGAGGACCGCCCACCGCTACCGGGACGGCATGCTCGGCACTGTCGACCTGGCCCAGGTGGCGAGGGGTGACCTCCTGGCGGTGGCGCCCGGGGAGGTCGTCCCCGTCGACGGGACGGTCGTCTCGGCGGTAGCGACCCTCGACGAGGCAGCCCTGACCGGCGAGCCCCTGCCGGTCGAGCGGACCCGGGGAGAGCCGGTGCGCAGCGGCGTGCTCAACGCCGGTGGCGCCTTTGACTTCCGGGCGACGGCCACCGCCGAAGAGAGCACCTTTGCCGGGGTCGTACGCCTGGTGGCCCAGGCCGAGGGATCGCAGGCCCCCTTCGTGCGGATCGCCGACCGCGTGGCGCTCTGGTTCCTGCCGCTCACCACGGCGGCGGCAGCGGCGGCGTGGGCGACGGGAGGCGCGGGCCGGGCAGTCGCCGTGCTCGTGGTCGCCACACCCTGTCCGCTCATCCTGGCCGCCCCCATCGCCCTCGTCGCCGGGCTGTCCCGCGCCGCCCGCCGTGGGGTGGTGGTCAAGGGAGGGGGCGCGCTCGAGCGGCTAGCCCGGTGCACCACGCTGCTCATCGACAAGACGGGGACCCTCACCAGCGGCCGAGCGGCGCTCGTCGACGTGGTCGTTGCCGGCGATCTGATGGCAGACGAGGTGCTGCGCCTCGCCGGTTCCCTCGACCAGCTGTCGCCCCACGTCCTCGCGTCGGCGGTGGTGGCGGCGGCCACCGAACGCGGGTGCGAGCTGGTCCTGCCCGAGCACGTCGACGAGCAGCCGGGCATGGGGGTCCGCGGCGTCGTCGACGGACACGAGGTGTCGGTGGGCGACGCGTCGTGGGCTGGGGTGAAGGGGCTGCCGCCATGGGCCCGCCTGGCCAGGCGACGGGCACGTCTCGACGGGTCGCTCACTGTGTTCGTAGCGGTGGACGGCGCCCCGGCCGGCGTCCTCGTCTTCGACGACCCCGTCCGTCCCGACGCCGCCCGCACAGTCCGGCTCCTGCGTCGCTCGGGTATGGAGCGGGTGGTGCTCGTGACAGGCGATCGTCCCGAGGTCGCCGAAGCAGTCGGAGCGCTGGTCGGCGTCGACGACGTCCTGGCCGAGTGCACGCCTGAGGACAAGGTGGCCGCCGTGCGACTGGAGCAACGGCGAGCCCCCACGGCCATGGTCGGAGACGGCATCAACGACGCGCCGGCACTTGCCCTGGCGGACGTCGGTGTCTCCCTGTCGGCCCGCGGCGCCACGGCGTCCTCCGAGGCCGCCGACGTGGTCCTCACCGTCGACCGCATCGACCGGCTGGGCGAGGCGGCCGTCCTCGCCCGGCGCAGCCGCGCTATCGCCGTAGAGAGCGTGGTCCTCGGGATGTCTCTCTCGCTTGCCGCTATGGCCGCCGCCGGATTCGGCCTGCTTCCCGCTGTCTGGGGCGCGCTCCTCCAGGAGGGCATCGACCTAGCTGCCATCGCCAACGCCCTGCGGGCCCTACGCCCGGCTGCCCTCGAAGAACGCCCGAGCGTCGAGGACGAGGCGGTCCTCCGGCGGTTCCGCCTCGAGCACCGAGCTATCCGCGCCGGCCTCGTGCGCGTCCGCCAGGCCGCCGACGCCCTCGGGACCGGAGACAACGCTGCGGCGATGGACCTCGTGCGCGACGCTCACCGCTTCCTGGTCGAGGTCATCGTCCCCCACGAGGCCGCCGAGGAGGAGGCCCTCTATCCTGCGGTCGGCCGAGTGCTTCGGGGGCGCGACCCCACCGGCACCATGAGCCGGGCCCACGTCGAGATCGCTCGCCAGGTCCGGCGCCTCACCGGGCTGCTCGACGAGATCGGCGACGGACCGCCCGACGACCTCGACATCGCCGAGCTCCGGCGCACCCTCTACGGGCTCTATGCCGTGCTCGCCCTGCACACCGCTCAGGAGGACGAGAGCTACCTGTCGCTCGCCGAGGACACGCCCGACCCTCCGTAGCGGGCCAGCAGGCGGGCGGCTCGGCCGCCGGCCGCGTGGCGGGGCGCCAGGCGGGGCGGAGTAGCCCGGCTCGGGTCGGCGGCCTCGAGGACGAGGCGCCACTCGGCGGCGGCGATCGTCCGCCGGACGGCCTCGACGGCGTCGGGGTTCACCGAGATCGACGTGATCCCGAGGCGGACGAGCAGCTCGGCGTACTCGGGACGGTTGGAAGGTGCCTGGCCGCAGAGCGACGACGTGATCCCCGCCTCACCGCACGCTTCGACGATGCGGCGCACCGCGTCGACCACAGCGGGATCGGCCTCGTCGAAGACCTCGGCCAGCACTGTCGAGTCGCGGTCGACGCCCAGGGTGAGCTGGGTGAGGTCGTTGCTGCCGATCGAAACGCCCTCGATGCCCATCGCCGCGTAGGTCGGGATCCAGTAGGCGACTGAGGGGACTTCGGCCATCACCCACGCCGGCAGCGACCGAGCCAGCGGGTGGTCGTCGATCACCGCCAGGCAGGCTTCGAGCTCCCACGCCGTGCGCACGAAGGGGATCATGAGCCGCAGGTTCGGCGTCTCGGCGGCCACCTTGCCTAGTACGTCGAGCTCGAGGCGGAACAGGTCCGGCTGGTCGACGGCACGGTAGGCGCCCCGGTAGCCGATCATCGGGTTGTCCTCGTGCGGCTCGAACTCCTCGCCTCCCTCGAGGCCGCGGAACTCGTTGGAGCGGAAGTCGATGCTTCGGTAGACGACCGGACGCGGGGCGAAGGCCCTGGTGATCCGGAGGAGGGACGCCGACATGGCGTCCACGAAGCTCTGCTCCTGGCCGCGGCGCATCAGGAGGCGGGGGTGGACGCCACCGAGGGCGTCGGCCACCATGAACTCGGCCCGCAGCAGCCCGACCCCGTCGACGTCCATGGCTGCCACCTCCTCGGCGTGCTCGGCTACGGCCAAGTTGACGTAGAGGCGAGTGGCGAGCGGTGCCCGGGCGGCACCGTCGGTCGGCGCGGCTGCCCGCACGTTGGCCGGACCAGCGGTGACGGTTGCCTCCTCGACGACACCCTCGAGGACTTGGCCGCGGGCTCCGTCGACGGTGACGACCTGTCCGTCGTGGAGGACGGTGGTGGCGTCGCGAGTACCGACCACGCACGGCACGCCCAGTTCGCGCGAGACGATGGCGGCGTGGCAGGTCATCCCTCCGCCGTCGGTGACCAGCGCGGCGGCTCGACGCATGGCCGGCACCCAATCGGGGCTGGTCATGGGGGCGACGAGCACCTCGCCGTCCTTCAGGCGGTCGCCCTCGTCGGGGCTGGTGAGCACCCGCACCGCCCCCGAGGCACGTCCCGAGGACGCGGCGAGCCCGCTCACCAGCACCCGCTGCTCACCGGGGGCCGCCTCGGCGCGCCGGTGCAGCGTGGTGATCGGCCGCGCCTGGACGAGGTAGGTGTGGTTGCCCGCCATGGCCCACTCGCAGTCCTGGGGAGCACCGTAGTGACGCTCGACGGCCATCCCGAGCTTGGCCAGCTCGATGATCTCCTCGTTGGCCAGCACGCGCTGGGCACCCTCGTCCTCCGACAGGTCGACGCGCTCGTCGGCGCCGTCAGCACCCCGGACGATCTTGAAGGCCTGGTGGCCCAGACGGATGCTCTGGATGGTCGGCCCTTCCTTGCCCACCAGGTAGGTGTCCGGCTCGACCATGCCGGAGACGACGACCTCCCCCTGTCCGAAGGCGGCCTCGATGACGACGACGTCGGTGGCGTCTGTCGCCGGGTCGGCGGTGAAGAGCACGCCAGAGCGCTCGGAGGGGACCATCACCTGGACCACGACGGCCAGGCTTGGCTCGTCGGTGACGCCCTCGGCGGCCCGGTAGGCGATCACTCGCCGGCCGTAGACGGATGCCCAGCAGTCGACGATGCGGCCCTGCAGCTCGTCGTCTCCGACCACGTTGGTGAAGGTGGCGTTCATGCCGGCGAACGAGGTCCCCGCCGTGTCCTCGGCCGTGCCGGAGGACCGGACGGCGACCACGCTGCCCGCACCGAGCTTGTGGTACGCGTCGAGGACGGCACTCGCCAGCTCGGGTGGGAGCGGCGTTGCCCGGATGAGCCCCTGGGCGCGCTCGGCGGCACGGGCCAACCCGTCGGCGTCGGTCGAATCGAGGCCGGCCAGCACCTCGGCGAGCTGGGAACGGGCTCCGCTGCGCTCGATGGCATCCAGGTAGGCCTCGCTCGTCACGACAAAGCCCGGCGGCACCGGCAGCCCAGCCCCGGTCAGCTCCCCGAGGTTCGCCCCCTTGCCACCGGCGATCGCCGCGTCTCCAACACCCAACTCTTCGAACCACGCCAGCAAGCGCATCGTCGACCTCCTCTCGTCGCCTGGCGTCCGAGGTCGGCGACCCCGCCCGCGCGTAAGGGCTCTTCGTGCCAGTGTGGGCAATCGGCCTCGAGCGCCCAAGGGCCCAACGGCCCTACTCGTCCCAGAGGGGACTGGGCATGCTGGGAACACGGACCGAAGGGCCCGGTCGTCGGTCGGGTCGGGGGCGAGGAGGAGCGATGCACGCCAACGTCGGTGATCGAATCATCGTGAAGGGCCACCACATCGGCCAGATCGAGCGCGAGTGCCTGGTGGTCGAGGTCCATGGCGCCGACGGCGCCCCGCCCTATCTCGTCCGGTGGAAGGACAGCGACCACGAGACGCTGTTCTTTCCTGGTCCCGACGCCGAGGCTCTCTCGGCCGGCCAGTCGATGCGGTAAGAGCGAGGAGGAGCCATGAGGACGATCGACAACCTTCGGCGTTCGGGGATCGGCATCGAGCCCCACCAGGGAATCGTCGACGCGGCGCGCTCGATGGAGCACGCCGGGGTCGGCTGTCTCGCCGTTGTCGAGGGCGAGCACGTGATTGGCATGGTGACCGACCGTGACCTCGTCCGCCGAGGCCTCGCCCGGGGGCTTCCTCCGGACGCACGGGTCGACAGCGTCATGAGCACGCCGGTGGTGACCATCGACGCCGACGCCGACGTCCACAGCGCGTACGCGCTCTTCCGGTCGCATGCCGTCCGGCGCCTGGCGGTCGTCCGTGGGGACCGGTTCGTCGGCATCCTCAGCGTCGACGACCTGCTGGTCGACCTCACCGCGGACCTCGCGGACCTGACTCGGCCCGTGGAAGGGGAGGTGTTCTTTGCCCACCACGACGCCGCCGTCCCAGCCGAACGCTGATGCGAGCGTGGGCGGTCCGCACCCCTGGCCCGATGGCCACGGCACCCCTCCACCTCGAGGAGCGGTCGGTGCCCGAACCGGGCGAGCACCAGGTACAGGTGGCGGTGTCGGTGTGCGGCGTGTGCCGGACCGACCTGCACCTGGCCGAAGGCGACCTGCCACCGAAACGACCCGGCGTGGTGCCGGGCCACGAGGTCGTCGGAACCGTGTCGGCGGTCGGGCCTGGATGTGAGCGTTTCGCCGTCGGCGACCGGGTCGGCGTGGCCTGGCTGGCAGGGACGTGCGGCACCTGCCGGTTCTGCAGGTCGGGCAGGGAGAACCTCTGCCTCGATCCGATCTTCACCGGCTGGGACGTCGACGGCGGCTTTGCCGAGGTGCTCGTGGCCGACGAGCGCTACTGCTACTCGCTACCCGACTCCTTCTCCGACGAGCAGGCAGCACCCCTGCTGTGCGCCGGGATCATCGGCTACCGAGCACTGCGGCGGACGGAGCTCCCGCCGGGCGGCAGCCTCGGCATCTACGGCTTCGGCGCGTCTGCCCACCTGACGGCCCAGGTGGCGCTGTCCGAAGGTGCCCGCGTCCACGTCCTCACCCGCTCCGCCGACGCTCGACAGCTCGCCGTGCGACTCGGGGCCGCCAGTGTCGGCGGGGCAGCCGACCCGCCACCCGAGCCACTCGACGGGGCCATCCTCTTCGCGCCGGTCGGTGACCTCGTGCCCCCGGCGCTCGCCGCCCTCGATCGCGGCGGCACGCTCGCCGTGGCGGGCATCCACCTCACTGACGTCCCACCGCTCGACTACGAGCACCACCTCTTCGAGGAGCGGACGCTCCGCAGCGTGACGGCCAACACCCGCGAGGATGGTCGGGCGTTCCTCGACGCGGCAGCCCGGATCCCGGTCGAGGTGGCGGTCGTCCCCTACCCCTTCGAGCAGGCCGACCAAGCATTGGCCGACATCGCCGCCGACCGGGTCACCGGCGTCGCCGTCCTGCGAGTCCAAGAGCACTGAGCGCGACCGTCCTCCGGGTCGTGCCTCGCCGGCTAGGGACATGACCTGACAGACCGGCCACCGCCTGCTGGTCCGCGCTCAGCGGACGTCGTCCTCGTCTTCGACCTCGATCACTGACTGCTCGAGCCAGTCGGCCTCCGGGACGTCGTCGGGTCGCGGGCGCTCGACGAAGGCTCGACGCTCGGCGACGACCTCCTCCTGTTCGAGAACGTCGGCCTCCGGGTCCTCCCCGGTCACGGCACGCCGGCCGGGGCTGGTGACGGACCCGTCGGCGGTCGCCTCCTGCTCGGCAGCGTCAGCGTCGTCGGCCACGGGCACCAGTCGTTCCTCGCTGGCTTTGCTCATCGCGTCCTCCCGTCCATCGCGGAGACCCCGCGTCGCTCGCTCGGTGCGGCGCTGCCCTCGCCGCGCCGCACGCCCGGCTCGAACCGGGCACCCACCCAGCCTAGGGACGCAGCACCCACGGCCAACAGGGCCTGAAGTCACTGCAGTGAGCCTGCGCGCCCAGCCTCCGAGGGGATCGCACCCGGTCTCGTGCCGTTCGACCCTACCCACACCCTGCCGTCTGGGTGCATGCTTTTGTCATGACGTGGTGGTCTGGCGACGAACATTCGGGCACCCAGCCCGGCACGTCAGGGCCTCCGTCACAAGCGGGTCTTCCCCGTCACAGCATCCCTCTCGGACGCGTCCTCGGCATCCCGTTGCGGATGCACTGGACGTTCCCCGTCCTGCTCGCCCTGGTGGCAGTGGTCGAGTGGAGCTCTGGAGCAGCCGCGGTCGTCACCGGGCTGGTCTGGATCGTGGCGCTGTTCGCCTTCGTCGTCGCCCACGAGCTCGCCCACTCGGTCGTCGCCCGGCGACGGGGCTCGGTGGTCGTCGACATCCTGCTCCTCCCTATCGGGGGCATGTCCCAGCTCGAATCGATGCCCGAAGACCCAACCGACGAGCTCGCGGTAGCCATCGCCGGCCCGCTCGCCAGCCTCGCCATCGGGGCGGTCTTGCTCGGGGCCGCTGCCGCCTTCGGGTCGTCGCTCTGGCCACCCAGCCTGCTCACCGGCAACTGGTTCGCCCGCTTCGGCTGGGTGAACCTCATCCTCGGCGTGTTCAACCTGGTGCCAGCCCTCCCCATGGACGGCGGGCGGGTCCTCCGTGCCCTCCTGGCGCGTCGGCAAGGTCGGGCACGGGCCACCACCACCGCTGCCCGGATCGCCCGAGCCCTGGCCCTAGCCATGATCCTCGTCGGGCTCTTCTACGACCTGTGGCTCATCCTCATCGGGTTCTTCGTGCTCGTCGGCGCGGGTGCCGAGGAGACGGAGGCACGCACCCGCTCGGGAGGACAGCAGCCGGGTCCGTGGCAGCAGCCGGGTCCGTGGCAGCAGCCGGGTCCGTGGCAGCAGCCGGGTCCGTGGCAGCAGCCGGGTCCGTGGCAGCAGCCGGGTCCGTGGCAGCAGCCGGGTCCGTGGCAGCAGCCGGGTCCGTGGC
>JAJZBK010000005.1:0-23982 GCA_021798955.1 Actinomycetes bacterium | reverse complement strand
CAGCAGCCGGGTCCGTGGCAGCAGCCGGGTCCGTGGCAGCAGCCGGGTCCGTGGCAGCAGCCGGGTCCGTGGCAGCAGCCGGGTCCGTGGCAGCAGCCGGGTCCGTGGCAGCAGCCGGGTCCGTGGCAGGGCCCCTTGCCTCAGGCGCCGCCCCGGTTGCCCCCCTGGCCACCTCCCCCCTGGCCACCGCCTCACTCGCCACTGCCTCACTGGCCGCCGGAAGAGTTGCCACCCGACGTCTCGCCGGGGCAGGGGTGGACCGCCCGTGAGGCGCAGCGGGTCGGGCCTGGCCTTCACCCGGACGACGGCCACCCGGACGACGACGTCCTCGGGCGAGGGAGGTCCGGGGCACGGCGCCGACGGGGCAGCTGACGACCACCGAGCCCCTGGCCGGGCCGGCCGGGGACGCACCGGCGGGGTCCACCCCGCTCGCCCGGGCCGCTTCCTCCCATGGCGTCCGGGCCAGGGGACGGCCTGTCCGCTCCGCCGCACGGGTCTGGTCGCCGAGGGCGAGCATCGAACCCCGTCACGTCAACTGATGGTTCCCGCGGCCCGGCGAGCACACTCCGACCGCGGTCGACGCACCTGACGAGCCGGGCCCGCGGCCGGCTCCCTGATGGGCCGTGCTCAGGTCCCCGATCGGCTGGCCGCGGTCCCGCCCGACGTCACGCTCCAGACGTACCGGGCTCGGGAGGGCGCCGCGAGCTGGTGACCGACCGGACGGCGGCCTCCACCGTGCTCACCCACCGCCGACGGTCCCACCGTTCGACCTCCGAGCGGGACGACAGTTCCAGCTCCAGTGGCACGAGGACCCGTGCTTGGAGTGCCTCGAGGCCACCCGACCGGACACTGGCGTCGAGCACCGAGCCGGCAAGGTACGACCGGGCCGCCCACCAGCGCCCGTCCACACCACCGACGTGAGGACTCGGCGCCGTCCGTTCGGACGCCAGGTCCTCCTCGGTGCCGTGGGCGAGGAGGTTCGTCCACGCCCAGACCGGGACCGGCTGGCCCCGCTGTTCGAACTGTTCGGCCAGCCTGCCGTCGAGGAACGCCTCGCAGTCGCTCGCCAGCTCGCCGCGGTGGCCGCGGCCAAGTCCCAGCGCCCAGGGCACGTGCCGGCCCTCGGTGACGTCGTGCCACCCGACGACCCCGTCCTCCGGGAGGCTGCCATGCGCCCTACGCCTGGGCCACAGTGATCTCCTGGTCATCTTGCACCATCTCCTCCCAACAAAGGTTACGACTGGCCACCACCCAGACGGAAGGGCCGAACGTCCCGAACCGCGGGCCAGGCCGGCGGTTCCGGTGTGACGAACGGCCCTAGCCGAGCCCTCCAAGCGGGCACACCGTGGAGATGGAGCCCAACGCGGCTTGTCGGCCAGAGCGGAGAGGAGCAGGAGTGATGGCCAAGTCCCTACAGAAGCATGCACGTCGGATGCCCGAGCTGGCCCACGAGTGGCCGGCGGCGGTCCTGTCCCCGTGGCGATGGATCGACGAGCGGTTCGAACCAGGCACCAGGCGTCAGCTCATCGACGTCGAGGAGTTCACCGAGGACGGAACCCTGGTGGTTCGGGCCGAGCTTCCCGGTATCGACCCCGAGCACGACGTCGACATCACCGTGTCGGAGGGGATCCTGTCGATCAGCGCACAGCGTTCCGAGGAACAGGCGAACGAAGGACGCCACTTCCACCGTCGTGAGCTCCGCTACGGAGCGTTCGTCCGGCGGATCCCTCTCCCCGAGGGCGTCGACGAGGGCAGTGTTGCGGCCACCTACCACGACGGCATCCTCGAGGTCCGCGTGCCGTTGCCAAACGCTTCGGCACCCGAGCCTCAACGCCACGTCCCGGTCGCCCGAGCGTGACGTGGTGTCCGTGTCCAACCTCGCACCCCCCGTCGGGGCGGGCACAGGCGACCCTCGCGACGCCTACCTGGACCTGGGTGGCGGAGCAGCGAGGCCGGAGGTCGCCGAGACGCACTCGGCCGTCGTGTTCTTTGTCGGAGACCGTGCCTACAAGCTCAAGAAGCGTGTGTCCTTGGGGTTCCTCGACTTCACGACGGTCGAGGGCCGGAGGCGGGCGTGCGAGCGCGAGGTCGAGCTGAACCGACGGCTCGCTCCTGACGTCTACCTCGGCGTGCTCGACATCGTGGGCAACGACGGGGTCGTCTGCGACCACCTCGTCGCCATGCGGCGTCTGCCGGTAGACCGACGCTTGTCCACCCTGGTCACGCGCGGGTCCAAGGTCGGACCCGAGCTCCGTCGTCTCGCCCGCGTGATGGCCGACTTCCACAGTCGAGCCGAACGCTCCCGCGAGGTCGACTCCTCGAGCACCGGACCGACACTGCTCGCTCGATGGGAGACGAGCCTCCACGAGGCGGCCCTGCAGGCGGGAACGGTCCTCGAGCACGACCGTCTCGAGCGCGTCGCCGCCCTCGGTCGGAGGTACCTCGCCGGTCGGTTCGACCTTCTCGCGGAACGGATCGCCCGGGGCCGGATCTGTGACGGGCACGGGGACCTGCTCGCCGAGGACATCTTTTGCCTCGACGACGGACCCCGGGTGCTCGACTGCCTCGAGTTCGACGACCGACTCCGCTACGGCGACGTCGTGGCCGACATGGCCTTCTGCGCCATGGACCTCGAGCACCTGGGAGCCCCCGAAGCAGCACGCGAGCTCCTCGCCCACTATCGCGAGCTCAGCGGGGACACCTGGCCCTCGTCGCTGGCCGACTTCTACCTTGCCGCCCGTGCCGTCGTGCGGGCCACCGTGCGAGCGATCCGGGCCAGTCAGGGGGAGCCCTCGGCGGCCGACGAGGCACAGCGCCACCTTGCGCAAGCCGAGGCACACCTCCAGCGGGGACGTGTCCGGCTGGTAGTGGTGGGCGGAGCGCCGGGCACGGGCAAGTCGACCGTGGCCACCGAGCTCGCCAGCGCCATCGACGCCGTCGTGCTCCGCTCGGACGAGCTCCGCAAGCAGCAGGCCGGGCTCGACGTCATCGAACCAGGCCCTGTCGGCGGGAACGGCAACCTCTACCTCTCGTCGGTGACGGACTCGACGTACGCGCAGCTGCTCGACGAGGCTCGCTCCTGCCTCGAGCGAGGTCTGAGCGTCGTCCTCGACGCCACCTTCCGCGACCCGCTGTGGCGGGCCCGGGCGCGTGCCGTCGCCGTCACGACCGTCGCCGACCTCGACGAAGTCCGATGCACGGCACCTCCCGACGTCGTGGCCGCCCGGGTGGCGTCGCGGACCCGCCAAGTGGGCAACATCTCCGACGCAACCGGCACGGTGGCGTTCCAGATCGCTGCCACCGAACCCCCGTGGCCGTCGGCGATGGACCTCGACACGAGCAGGCCACCCGAGGACGTCGCGGCCATGGTCCGGGCGATCGCGGCGGGCACGGCCAACCAGCAGGCACGTCCAGTGGGTGCCGGCGCCATCGCCGGCGCCACCGCTTGAACCACGCAGCTGGGCCAGCCGCGCCGGGGAGAAACAGCCGCGCCGGGTGAACCGGCTCGCTCGCCCTCCCGACCCGTCGTGGCGCCAAGCCCGGACGAGCCCACTCCTCTCCGTGGTCGAGGCTGCCTACTGCTGGTAGCGCTCGACCGTCGTGGAGTCGCGCACGGCCGTGTCGGCGGGGTCCTGGCCGTACTGACGTCGAGCGCGCCGCTGACGCAGCAGGTCCCAGCACTGGTCGAGCGTCTCCTCCACATGAGCCAGGCGCGCCGCGTCGGGAGCCTCCCCCGCCGAGCGGAGAGCGTGCTCCTCGTCGACCAGCTGCTCGATCCGCTGCAGGATCTCCTCGTCAGCCATCGCTCCTCCTGCTTCCTGGTCCGTACTGGCTTCCTGGTCCGTACTGGCTTCCTGGTCGTACGCCCCTCGCAGGGCACCTCACGGGGTGCTCGCGTGCCGCAACCGCGGGGCTCAGGCCGACGGCACGACGACCTGGCGCCCGACCGCGGTGCCTGCCTCCATGCGGTGGTACGCCTCGACCGCCTCGTCGAGGGTGACCGTGGTCACCGTCGCCCGGAGCAAGCCCCGAGCAGCCAAGTCGAGCACGTCCTCGAGCTCGGGGCGGGTCCCCCAGTAGGTGGTCTGGACCGAGAGCTCGTAGGGGACCGAGAAGAACGAGAACCCGAGCGTCCCCCCGGCGATCCCGACGACGGTCAGGTCCCCGAGCGTGCGACCCACCGAGGCTCCGAGCGCGAGGGTGGCGTCCGAACCGACGAAATCGAGGACGACGTCTGCGCCCCGGCCCCCGGTAGCAGCCCGGACCTCCGATGCGGCGCTGTCCGGTGAGACGGCGAGGTCGGCCCCTTCGGCGGAAGCGAGGGTCAGCGCTTCCTGGCGGGTGTCGACCGCCACCACTCGTGCGGCCGTGGTCGCTCGTACCACCTGGACGGCAAGGTGGCCCAGCCCCCCGATGCCGATCACGACCGCGGTCGACCCAGGCCCGAGCTTGGACCACGACCGCCGCACGGCGTGGTACGGGGTAAGACCGGCATCGGTCAACGGAGCGGCCGTGACCGGATCGAGCCCCTCGGGGAGTGGCACGAGGTGACGAGCCGCCGGGACGAGCATCAGCTCGGCCATGCCGCCGTCGAGGCCAAGCCCGCCGCCACCGCCGGGCACCGGCGCGCCAAGCGGGTTCTCACAGTAGTTCTCCATGCCGAGGCGACACCGCTGGCAGGTGCCACACCCCCACGGTCCGTAGACGGCGACCGGCTGGCCGACCTCGAAGCCGGTGACCCCCTCCCCCAGGGCGTGCACCCATCCGGCGTTCTCGTGTCCGAGGGTGAAGGGTGGGTTCCAGGGCACGACTCCGGGGCCGAACTCACGCATGAGATGGAGGTCGGAGTGGCAGGCCCCGGCGCCGCCGATGCGGACCACCACCTGGCCGGGTCCGGGCACCGGCTCGTCGACGTCGACGACCTGTGGGTCGGACTTCCATTCGAGCAGGCGCAGTGCACGCATGGCCTCTCCTCCGTTCCTCTGCGGCCGGACCGCCTCCGACGCGCCCGACGATACGCCCGCGCTCGTGCACCGAACAGGGCCGAAGGCCTCTCCTCCTGCATCCTCCCGGATGAGTCACGGATCGAACGAGGTGTCGGGGGCCGGTCAGGCCGACCCGTCGCCATGCCCGGAGCTGCCCGAAGCACCGGCAGGCCTCTCCTCCGAGATGTGGCCGGGGGCACCCGAGCGGTCGCGCACGACGGCCGGTTCCGTGCGGAGGCGGGGGAGAGCCCACGGACAGCGGTCCTGGAGGTAGGCGACGAGCCGCTCCCGCACTTCGCACTGGAGGTTCCACGAACGGCTCGAGTCCGGCGAGCTCATCAGCGCCCGCAGCTGCATGGTCTCGGTGCCGAGCCCGGTCACCTGCAAGGTCGCCACCTTTCCGTCCCAGTCCGGCGACGCAGACAGGATGTCGTGGAACGCGGTCCGGATCTCGTCCACCGGTGCCGCGTAGTCCACCTCGAGGTGGACCCACCCGAGGATGTCAGCCGTCGAGCGGGTCCAGTTCTCGAAGGGCTGGCTGACGAAGTAGGAGACTGGGACGACGAGGCGACGCAGGTCCCACACCCGGACCACGACGTAGGTGAGGGCGATCTCCTCGACCCGTCCCCAGTGACCGTCGACGACCACCACGTCGTCGACTCGGATGGGCTGGCTGATGGCGATCTGGATGCCGGCGACGAGGTTGGAGGCGGTCGGGCGGGCGGCGATCCCGCCCACCACGCCGACGAGGCCGGCCGAGGCGAGCAGCCCGATGCCCGCGGCGCGCACGTTGGGAATCCCGAGCAGCACCACGCCGACGGCCAGGAACGACACCACGGCGACGGTCACTCGCCGCAGCACCTGCACCTGCGTGTGGACCCGCCGGGCCCGTAGGTTGTCGGGGGCATCCAGCGGGTAACGGGCGAGCAGGAGGTCGTCGAAGACGTAGGTGGTGCGCACGACCAGCCAGGCCACGGCCGCGACCAACAACGCCCCGGCCACGTGCACGACGACCGTCTCGGCGATCCCCGGCAGCCCGGCTGACGCGGCCGACGCGTCGAGGGCCACCAGGGGGACCACGACCCGTCCTGGCGCACGCAGACGAGTGACGAGCGACCGGACGACGACGGAGCTGGGCCGGTGCCGGACGATCTGTCCGAGGAGCGCAAAGACCAGGACGGCCGCCAGAGCCGACCCGACGGTGGCGCCAACCACGATCGCAGCGACGACCTCCGCTCTCACGGTCCCGGCCTCAGCTGGTCGACGGGCCCCGCCACAGGTCGATACCCCCCTCGACGGCGTAGCGGTCGACCTCGGCGAGCTCTGCCTCGTCGAGCTCGGACGCACCCAGGGCATCGAGGTTCTCGTCGAGCTGCTCGACACTGCTCGCCCCGAGCACGACCGAGGTCACCCGTGGGTCACGCAGCGCCCAGGCCACGGCCAACTGGGCCAGCCGCTGCCCGCGTCGCGCCGCCAGCTCGGCGAGGGCGCGCACCCGGGCCAGGTTGGCCTCCGACAGCATGTCGACAGTGAGCGTCGTGCCACCCGCTGCTCGTGAGCCCTCGGGGATGCCGTCGAGGTAGCGGTCGGTGAGCAGGCCCTGAGCGAGTGGAGAGAAGGCGACACAGCCCACCCCCTCCTCGTCGAGGACGTCGAGGAGGCCCCCCTCGATCCACCGGTTGAGCATCGAGTACGACGGCTGGTGCACCAGCAGCAGGGTACCCAGGTCGCGCAGGATGTCCACCGCCTGGCGGGTCCGTGCGGCGGAGTACGACGAGATGCCGACGTAGCGCGCCTTGCCCTGGCGCACAGCGGCGTCGAGCGCGCCCATCGTCTCCTCGAGCGGGGTGTCAGGGTCGAAGCGGTGGTGGTAGAAGACGTCGACGTGGTCGAGCCCCATCCGGGCAAGGCTCTGGTCGAGGCTGGCGAGCAAGTACTGGCGCGACCCGTGGTCGCCGTAGGGGCCCGGCCACATGTCCCAACCCGCCTTGGTCGAGATCACCAGCTCGTCGCGATAGGGGGCAAAGTCTTCCCGCAGGATGCGCCCGAAGTTGACCTCGGCACTCCCGTAGGGTGGCCCGTAGTTGTTGGCCAGGTCGAAGTGGGTCACGCCCCGGTCGAAGGCCCGCCGCAGGATGGCCCGCTGCGTGGCGAGCGGCCGGTCGTCGCCGAAGTTCTGCCAGAGGCCGAGCGAGATCGCCGGCAGCAGCAGGCCGCTCCGGCCGCACCGTCGGTACGGCATGGACTCGTAGCGATCAGGCGCAGCCACGTGGGGGTCGGGCACGCTGCGAGCGTACCGTCGCGGGACGACGGCACGTCGGCGGCGGCGTGGTCCGGCGCGGCGCGGTCAGCCCAAGCGGTCTTCCACCGAGGCGACCTTGGCCGCCATCCGGTCGTCGGGCTGCCCCGGGCGGATGTCGAGCTTGACGACTACCGACAGGCGTGGTGCTCGCTCGGCGAGCGCGTCCACGCACCGCCCGATCACGCCCATCACCTCGTCCCAGCTGCCCTCGAGGTTGGTGAACATGGCGTTGGTCTCGTT
Organism: Actinomycetes bacterium; assembly: GCA_021798955.1. GTDB lineage: Bacteria > Actinomycetota > Acidimicrobiia > Acidimicrobiales > RAAP-2 > JAJZJT01. The sequence goes on along the minus strand of JAJZBK010000005.1, from coordinate 16,455 downwards.
GGGCAGCCCGCTCTCGCGGACGATGCGGACGGCCTCGGCAACCTCGGCACCGACCGACTCACCGGTGCCGAGCGGGGTGATGGAGAACGCAGCGAGCATGGACGCCATCGTCGCACCGACCCACTGCCACCGCCACAAGGGGAGACCAGCGAGCCCACGGACCGGGTCCGGGGCCGGGACGCCCGGACGGGCGCGGGGCGTGCCACCAGCGCGCCTGCTCCTCGAGCACGCGGACTCGCTCCTCGAGGTCGGGCTCTCCTCCCGCGGCTCCCTGCTGCAGCCGCTCGAGCAGCTCGGCTCGTTCGCTCGACTCGGGCCTGCCAGCACCTCGTCGACGTCCACGACGGCACGCTCCTTCCCCTCCCGGATGTCCGCTCGCCCCGTCGCTCCCTCCCGCACCGACAGGACGCGTGGTGCTCACGACTCGGCGGGCCGCCTCGCCACCGGGCTGCCGGGCGGGATCAGGACACCACGGGAACGAAGTCCCAATGGGCCCCGTAGGCGAACGTGTGGCCCGATCGGTCGCGCAGGTCGCGTGCGACCTCGTCGGCCGCCGTCTCGTCAGCGACCCGCACGACTACCACCACGTGGCCGGCCCGGAGCTCCTCCTCCAGCACCTGGAGGTACTCGACGTCGTGCTCGGCGAATGCCTCTTCTGCCATACGCACGACACGTCCCCACGCACCGTGCACGGCACCGCTCGCGTCGATCGTGGCGATCCCTTCGTCCCCGGCCAGCACCCTCACATCGTCCTCGGCGGCATGGCCTGCCGACCGGAGGGCGGCAACGGCCGAGGCCGCCTCGACGTGGCCGTCGAAGACGGCGAAGAGATGGTGGCGGGGGGGCAGGACGAAGTCGTGGCGCGCCGGTGCAGCCTCGGTGCCCGTCGGTTCCGGATCGGGCATGGCGACCTCCCTGGGACGAGGACGAGCACGCTCCTCGACACCAGCGTCCCCCATTGCTGCACCCGCAAACAGGGCCGTTCGGCCCTCAGCGGCGGAAGAGGCGCGCCACGGTGGCGATGTCGGCATCAGCCAGGCCGGCGGCCGCCGCCGCGCCGAAGGCATCACGCGCCGTGGTCCCCATGCGCAAGGCCACGTCGTCCGACGCAGCAAGGTCGACGGCCAACCCGGCGTCCTTGCGACCGAGCACCGTCGTCCACCAACCCGGGTCTCCACCGGTGAGCACTGGCTCGAACCGGTTGCGGAGCCCGGGAGCGACGAGGGGGCTCTCGCCGAGCAGTCGACGCAGATCGTCCTCGGTGAGGCCACCCGCCCGGCCGACCGCGAACGCTTCAGCCAACGAGACGATCCCGGTGAGCAGAACGAGGTTCGAGGCGAGCTTGGCAGCGAGGGCGAGCCCGGGGCGGCCGAAGACCACAGACCGATCAGAGAGCGTCGCCACGACCGGCTCGAGCCGGGCGACGAGGTCGCGGTCGCCACCGAGCAAGTAGGTGGCCTGACCGGTTCGCACGGCCTCGGGGCTGCCCAGGACCGGCATGGCGACGAAGCACTCGAAGGTGCCGGCGAGCTCGTCGGCGAGCGCAGGGGACACAGTCGACGAGTCGACGCAGAGGGTGCCGCGCCCAACCAGGTCGGCGAGCCCGGAGCCGATGGCAACGTCGCGAACGGCTGCGTCGTCGGACAAGAGCGTGAGGACGACCTCGGCACCGGCAACCGCTGCGGCCAGGTCTCCTGCTTCTCGGGCGCCAGCAGCTACGACGTCACCAGCGCGGCCGGGTGTTCGGTTCCAGACGACGACGTCGTGGCCTCCTTCGGCCAGGCGGCCAGCGACCGCCCGGCCCATCCTTCCCATTCCCAAGACCGATACGTGCACGACGCCACCTCCCACTCAACGGTCCACGCGGCCACCGAAGCCCGTTCGGCCGCCGAAGCAGGCTCGCGCTCGGGGCGGACCGCCGCCAGCCGGCCAGTCCGGGGACCGTCCTCCCGCGCCTCACCGAGCGGCACGTGACGGGCGCGCCAAGGGCCGTTCGGCCATGGTCGACGGGGTTGCCGGCTCCTATCGTGGAACGAGAGAGACCAAGGAGGCCGCCATGGTGTTCGAAGAGAGCGTGACACTGGCACAGCCGTTCGACGAGGTGCTGGCCGAGGTGAAGGCGTCACTCGCCGCCGAGGGCTTCGAGGTGCTGACCGAGGTCGACATCGAAGAGACGATCGGGCAACGGATCGGTACGGACGTGGACCACTTCGTGATCTTGGGTGCCTGCATCCCGGAGCTCGCCAGCCGGGCCCTGGCAGTGGAGCCCCAGCTCGGAGTGCTCCTCCCCTGCAACGTGGTGGTACGCGAGTCGTCCGCTGGCGTCTGCGTCGAAGCCATGGACCCCGGCGTGCTGGTCACCCTCTCCGGACGCGACGAGCTCCAGCCGATCGTCGACGAGGCCCGCAAGCTGGTCGGCGAGGCGCTCGACCACCTCCTCCCGGCCGCCGCCTGAGGCGGCGGCTCCTTCCGGCTACCGCCCGAGGCGGCGAGTGCGGTCCGGGCGATCGCACAGCGCCCGGCTCAGTACCTCCCGCCGACGGCACGTTCGGCAAGGGCGTCGAGCTCGGCGAAGTCGTCGGCGGTGAGCTCGACCTCGAGGGCGGCGACGTTCTGCTCCAACCACGTCCGGCGCTTGGTGCCTGGGATGGGCACCACGGGCACGCCGAGCCGAGGCGTCTGGTCGTGGACCCAGGCCAGGGCGACCTGCGCAGGCGCGACCCCCTTGCGTTGCGCCACGGCGCGGACAGCGTCGGCGATCGCCTGGTTGGCCACCAGGGCGTCGTCGCCGAAGCGGGGGTTGCGGCGCCGGAAGTCGGACGTGGAGAGCGACGACGGGTCGACCGTACCGGTCAGGAAGCCCCGACCGAGAGGCGAGTAGGCAACCAGCCCGACGCCGAGCTCGCGCAACGCTTCGAGCACGTCCGCTTCGGGCTGACGTGCCCAGAGGGAGTACTCGCTCTGCACCGCGGCGATCGGGTGGATGGCGTGCGCCCGCCGAAGTAGGTCGCCGTCGACCTCGGACAACCCGAGATAACGGACCTTGCCTGCCGTCACCAGCTCCGCCATGGCACCGACGGTCTCCTCGATCTCGGTCGTCTGGGGCGGCCGGTGGAGGTAGTAGAGGTCGATCACGTCGATCCCGAGGCGCAGCAGCGACGCATCACACGCTCGCTTGACGTAGGCGGGCTCCCCGCGCAGCACGCGCTGCCCATCTCCCATGGTGCGGTCGATGCCGAACTTGGTGGCGACGACGTGCTCGTCGCGGTGACCGGCGATCGCCCGGCCGACGAGCACCTCGTTGTGGCCCTGCCCGTAGACGTCGGCAGTGTCGAGGAAGGTCACCCCGAGCTCACGAGCACGCCGGATGGTGGCGATCGACTCGTCCCAGTCAGCCGGTCCGTACCACTCGCTCATGCCCATGCAACCGAGGCCCTGAGCCGACACGACGAGGCCGGTGCCGAGCGTGATCGCGTCCATGACGTGCTCCTCCTGTCCACGACCGGGTGGCGCTCATCCGATCGTCTCGAGGATAGGGGCAGCACCGCGCCGGAGGGCGCCAGGGCAGGACCGCGCCGGAGGGCGCCAGGGCAGGACCGCGCCGGAGGGCGCCAGGGCAGGACCGCGCCGGAGGGCGCCAGGGCAGCACCGCGCCGGAGGGCGCCAGGGCAGGACCGCGCCGGAGGCGCCGGTCAGGACGATTCGTCCTCCCGCCACACGCTGCCGTCCCACCGGACCGTGGAAGCCCATCGGCTGCCGTCCCAGTAGTGGAGGTGAAGCGGGTCACCTCCGACCGGGTGCCAGCCCACCACCCCGCCGAGAGGAGCCAGCGAACCGCCGATCCCGGACGCCGGCTCCTGCTGGATGGTCGGCTGTGCCTGGACCGCGGAGGGGACGGTCGGCTGTGCCTGGACCGCGGAGGGGATGGTCGGCTGTGCCTGGACCGCCGAGGGGACGGTCGGCTGTGCCTGGACCGCGGAGGGGACGGTCGGCTGTGCCTGGACCGCGGAGGGGACGGTCGGCGCGAAGCCAGCCTGGGCGGGGGGTGCGCTCCCTGCAGTCGGCACCGGCCAGCTCCCCCACGCCGCCAGGTCCCCCGAAACGGCACTCGTCGGGAACCCGACAGGAGCAACCGCCACGCCGCGTCGACCCCGGCGGCCCGAGCGGCGCACCAGGCCGATGAGGAAGCCGACGACAGCCGCCGCGGCCACCACGCCTCCGACGACAGGAGCCGCACTGGACGGAGGAGCCGGGAGGCGCCCGAACTGGGTCGTCGCCATGGCGTCGAGCTGGGCGGCCGACAGTGCCACCCCGGCCGGGCCGAGCGAGTACGTCTCGATGAGCTCGGAGACGTCGCCCCGATAGGCGGCGACGATCGCCCCGACCACACCGTTGCCGGTGCAGCTGGCGGTGACCGAACCAGGGATGGTCGACAGCGAGCCCGTCGCATCGGGGTTGTTCCCCGTCGTGGCGACACACTCTTGGCGCACACCGCTGGCGACCATCTGATCGAGGTTGCCGAGCCCGCTCGGCCACTGCACAAGGGTGGCCGCGACGATTGAATCGGACGCCGACGACGTCCACAGCTCGGCTGCGACCTCGACTTGTGCACCGGGAGGAGAGATCGCGTCCTCGTCGAACTTGGTGATGCGCGAGACGATGGGGGCGACCTCGGCCGACGGCGCCAGTTGCCAGGCCGCCGACGGGGACGGCGCCACGATGAGCGCATCGAGGCTGACGTCGCCGGCGGCGGCGGCCATGGGGGCCGTCGCCGTCACGACACCCCCGGCACCCAGCACCACCAGCGCCACGACAACCAGCCATCCCGGCGCACGGCGACGGTGCCGCCACAGCGCCGTCCTTCTGGTACAAGCGCTCTCTGCCACCTCATCCGCCTTTCCCGGTCCAGGGTCGCCGAGCCGACGTGACCGCAGGCTGACCCCGACGCCACCATCGGCACGCGCACGGGAAGACCTGAGCCTGACCGCGCTTGGTCACGGCGCCGGCCACCATCTGTGGCGATCGAGTGCTCCCCGACGAGCGTCCCCGTCCGGCGTGGAGCTCGCGACGGGGGCCGTGCTCTGGCACCAGGCGCTGATCGCTCTCGGGGCCACTGCTCCAGGTGCACACGAGGAGTAGGCGGCGAACGGGAATACGACCACCGCCCGCGGCGGTTCCGGTAGGGGTGAACGTGGCCCCAACCAGCGACCCGGGCATTGACGCGTCCAGCGCGCCGGCTGACCCTGTCAGTGGTCATACGGTGGACCAGAGCGAGGGGCGGCTTCTCGGTCTCACCTGGTCGCACCTCCTCAACGACGGCGCTGCCAACTACCTGCCCGGCGTCCTCCCGGCAGTCCTGGTCGCCGTGCACGAGCCTGTGCGCATGGCCGGCGCCCTGGTGGCCGCCCTGATCATCGGCCAGGCGCTCCAGCCGGCCGTCGGTTGGGTGGCAGACCGGATCGGCGGGCGAAGCATGATCGCCGTGGGACTGGGGCTCAGCTCGCTCGGGGGTGGCCTGCTCGGCACCGCCCACAGCGTCGGGCCGCTCGTCGTGCTCCTCCTCGCCATCGGCGTGGGCAGCGCGCTGTTCCATCCCCAGGCCCTCGCCGCCGTCCGGTCGATGGTGCAGGGACGCAAGGGCCTGATGACGTCGGTGTTCCTGGTCGGCGGCGAGCTCGGTCGAGGGATCTGGCCGACCATCGCCAGCCTCGTGGCCACCCACTTCGGCTTGGGCGCCCTGTGGGTCATGGCCGTTCCAGGTCTCGTCACGGTGGGGCTGGTCTACCGCTGGGCACCCAAGCTCCCCCCCCGCCCACGCACCGGGAGCGCCATCCGCTGGAGTGAGCACGCGCGGCCGATGGCCCTGCTGATCGCCTACCGGGGACCGCGCGCCCTCACGACCTACGGGCTGGCCACCTTCATCCCCATCCTCTGGCACCTGCGGGGCGAGAGCCTCGTGACCGGTGCCACGGTGATCACCACCATGATCACCGTTGGCGTCGTCGGCAACCTGTCGGGTGGCCACCTGGCTGACCGGCTCGGGCGCCGCACGGTGCTCGTGACCTCGGCGCTCGCTACTGCAGCCCTGATCCTCCCGGTCGTCTACCTGCGGGGCGCCGTCGTGTGGGTGGCCGCGGGGCTGCTCGGGATGGCACTGTTCCTCACCGCTTCGACCACCGTGCTGATCGGCCAGGACATCTTCCCCGAGAACCGGTCCATGGGCTCGGGGATCGCGCTGGGGTTCGCCAACGGCCTCGGCGCCTTGCTGGTGCTCGTCGTCGGGCTCTTCGTCCACGGCACCGACGTGGTGACGGTCTTCTGGGTCCTCGCCGCCCTCAGCCTGGCGACGGTCATCCCTGCCCTCGCCTTCCCCCGGCGCCTGATGCGCTGACCGCCAACGGCTCGGGCGACGGGGGCGAAGGAGTGGCCTGCTTCCTCTCGGGACGGGCAGCGGGTCGGCCGTGTGGCCGCTCGACCTGCCTCGGGGCGCCGGAGCGGCCATCATGGACGGGTCCGAACGGGCCGGCCGCCGGACGACGACCAGCTACGGGACGAGCACCGACGGAGAGCCCTGCGTGGACGCACTGATCAACCCGACCAACCTCGTCAGCACGTTCGGCTACGCCGCCATCTTCTTGCTGAGCGTCGCCCAGTCGTGCTGCGTGCCGACGTCCTCGGAGCTCACCCTCGGCTTCGCCGGAGCGCTGTCGGCCACCGGCCAGCTCAACCTGGGCGGGGCAATCGCCGCCGGGGCCGGCGGCGAGCTCGTCGGGGCCTACCTCGCCTGGGTGATCGGGCGGACGGCAGGGCGGCTCGTCGTGGACCGCTACGGAAAGTACCTCCTGCTCACGCACCACGACCTCGATCGGGCCGAGGCGTGGTACCAGCGCCACGGACGTTGGGGGGTCTTCGGCGGCAGGCTCCTCCCGGTCATCCGCAACTTCGTGGCGCTGCCCGCCGGGGTCGCCGAGGTCCCCCTCGTCCGCTTCGGCGTCCTCACCGCGTTGGGCAGCCTGATCTGGGACGGCGCCATGGCAGGGATCGGCTACGGCGTGGGGAGCCGATGGCACGAGATCGTCCGTGCCTTCAGCGATGCCGGCTACGTCCTCGGGGCTCTTGCCGTCGTCGGTATCGTCTACGTGATCGTCCACCGCTGGCGCTCTTACGGAGCCCACCTGGGCAAGAGCAACTACCGGGCCCCGTCCGGGACCGGAGGAGCCGGAGTGGTCCCGTCGACCTCCGGGGTCGCCAAAGGCGTTGGCGTGCCAGCGGCTTCCTCCGGCCGGGTGGGCATGGAGACGGGTAGCGGGGGGCTTGCCGTGGCGGACACGGCGCTAGCCGCTCCCCAGGCGGGGGCAGCGGGCGCCCTCGGCACGTGGGAACGGGCTCCAGGCCAGGACCCCGGTCTCGCCAACCCACGCGAAGAGATCCTCGCCCTGGTGCGCACGTTGGCCGCTCCGGGCGAGGGCGTCGGCGAACGGACCGGTGCAGCAGCCAACGAGCGGCTCACCGCCATCGCCGGAGCAGCCCTCTTCGTGCTCATCTTCCTCGAGGGCGTCACCCTGCTGAAGATCCACAGCCTGCTTGCCGCCCACGTCATCATCGGGCTGGTGCTCATCCCGCCCGTCCTGGTCAAGCTGGCCAGCACGAGCTGGCGCTTCCTCCGGTACTACACCGGGCACCCCGACTACGTGCGCAAGGGCCCGCCCCGCCCACTGCTGCGCGTCCTCGCACCGTTCCTCGTCGTCACCACCGTGGTCCTCTTCGGCTCAGGGATCGGCCTGGTCGTGATGGAACATCCCTACGGCTGGCTGTACGTCGTGCACCGCTTCGACTTCGTGGCGTGGTTCGTCATCCTCGCCGTGCACGTCCTCACCTACCTGTGGCAGGTCCCCGGTGTGGTGCGTCGCGACGTGAGCCGCCAGGACCGTTACCGGCGCACCAGTCCGTGGGGCCGTGCCCTGCGGCTTTGGCTCGTGGGCGCGTCCGTCGTAGCCGGCGTCGCGCTCACCGTGCTGGTGTGGCCGTCGATCTCCCACGACGTCCACCACTTCCACTTCGTCCTCCGCCAGCTCCACGGCCTTCCGGGCGGCTTCCGGGCGGTGTGACCTGCTGACGAGCGGCACCGTCGCCGGCATCGTCCCCGAGGCGGACGATGCCTTGGACCCCGTCGCGTACGGCGGACAGGGCACGCCCGAGCTGAGGAGCGAGCGGCTCGGCCGGCTCGTCGGACCACTCGTCGAGCGTGGCCACGAACGCTGCGAAGGCGACCGCGGTGAGCAGGCGCGCCACCGAGTGCGTCGCCGTCCCCGGCAGGCGGACCGCCATCAACTGCATCAGCTCGTCTTGCAGGGCGCGGAAGTGCTCGAGGCTGGGTCCGGTCAGCTCGGGCGACGACCGGACGATGAGGTGGACACGGAGGAGCTCTCGCTCGACACCCGGGTTGGCCACCACGCCGACGAGAGCTTGCGACAGCGCCTCGTACGCATCCTCGGAGGCCGGTCGGTCGGCGAGGGCAGCCAGCGTCTGGTCGAGGCAGGGCTGGATGCCGTCGAACACGACGTCTTCCTTGCTATGGAAATAGCGGAAGAAGGTACGAGGCGAGACGTCGACCTCGGCACAGATGTCCTCGACGGTCACCGCGGCAAAGCCGCGGCTGGCAAACAAGCGATCGGCGGCCTCGGTGAGCTGGGCCCGCGTGCGCGCCAGCTTGCGCTCGCGCAACCCGGGCAACGCGACGTGGTCGAGTCCGCCACCGGTCACCTCGTCGGCCCCCTCGGCGCTCACCACCGCCCAGGGCGGGGCGCTCCCCGTCGGGACGTCCTTGGTTCCTGCTCTACGTCCGCTCACCTGTCCCCTCCCTGAGACGAGGCTCGTCTGGTCTCAGCGATCTCCGACGGACACTCGGTGGCACCACGCGGCGTGCCGACCGGGTGCGCCGGCCGGAGCCGAGCCGAGTGACCACCGCAGCGCCGGGGACTTCACGTCGCCGCACAACCGACGTCACGATCCTAGAGCGTCACCGTCGCGCCGCCCCCGGAAGACTCGGAGCGCTCGAGGAGCAGTCCGAGCACGGCGGCGACGAAGGCGGCGATGGCGGCGACGAGGATGGCCAAGTGCAGGCCGGTCATGAAGGCCTGGTGGGAGCCGACGACCACGGCGTGCTGCAGGGCCTTCGGTGCCCCGGCGAGCGACGGTGCGGCCCCCTGGGCGACGAGCTGCGTGGCGACGCCAAGACGGGTGGCCACGAAGCCGGGAACGCCCGAGCGCAGGAGCGTCCCGACGAGGACCGAGCCGACCCGGGTCACCAGCACGGACCCGAGGATGCTCGTACCGAGGACACCACCAAGCTGGAGCGCCGTCGACTGCAGCCCTCCGGCCACCCCGGCATCGTCGGTCGGGGCGTTGGCCACGATGGCATCCGACGAGGCGACGATGACCATGCCGACGCCGATCCCCACCAGCACGAAGGACGGCCACAGGTGCACGTAGCCCGACTGAGGCTGGAGCGACAGCAGGAGGAGGAGGCCCACCCCGACCATCGCCATGCCCATCGGCACGACCAGCTTGGGGCCGAAGCGCTGGTTGAGCAGGCCGCCCAGCGGCGAGGCGACGACGAAGACCGCGGTGAGCGGAAGCATGTGGACCCCGGCCTCGACCGGGTCGTAGCCGTGGACGTTCTGCAGGTACAGCGTCACGAAGAAGAGCACCCCGTACATGGCGAAGAAGCCGAGCAGCACGGTGACAGTGCCGAAGGTGATCGACCGCCGACGGAACAGCCGCATCGGGAGAAGTGGCTGGGCCGAGCGCGCCTCCACCAGTCCGAAAAGCCCGAGGAGGGCGGTACCTCCGACGAGGAGCGCGAGGGTACGGGCGTCTCCCCACCCCCAGGCGGACGCCTTGATCAGTCCGAAGACGATGCCGAAGAGGCCGGCGCCGAGCAAGGCCAGGCCGACGACGTCGAAACGGCCCGGATCGGCCACCCGGCTCTCGGCCAGCAGGAACAGCCCGATGACGAGCGCCAGGGCGCCGACGGGGACGTTGACGTAGAAGACGGACTGCCACGACACGTGCTCGACCAGCAACCCCCCGACGATGGGACCGCTCGCCACCGAGATGGCAGTCGCCCCACCCCAGATCCCCACGGCACTGTTCAGCTTTTCGGGTGCGAAGGTGTTCCGGATGATGGCCAACGAGTTCGGCATGAGCATGGCGCCGAACACGCCCTGCAAGGCCCGGAAGGCGATCACGCCGGCGATCGACCCGACCAGCCCCACTGACAGGGACATGAGCGCGAACCCGGCGACGCCGACCAGAAAGATGCGTTTCCGGCCGAAGCGGTCACCCAAGTAGCCCATCGGGATGAGCAGGACGGCCAGCACCAACAGGTAGGCGTTGGTCACCCACTGGAGGTCGGCAAGCGATCCGTGCAGGGAGCGTGCGATGTACGGGTTGGCGATGGCGACGACGGTCCCGTCGAGCCCGACCATCATCACCCCGAGGGCGACCGCCACGAGCGTCCAGGCCGGATGACCGCGCCGGCCACGGCGGCCGGATCTGCCGTCGGGCGGCCGGGCTCCGTCACCGGGCAGCTGGGGTTCGTCGAGCTCATCAAGGTCGGGGGTGGTCGAGAGCGTCATCGGGGGTCGCGGAGGGATCGAGGGAAGCAGGTCATAGTTGGCAGTATATGTCATCTGTCAGTCTCTGTCACCTGTCCGCCTACGCCACTCGGTCAGCCGTGGTCGGTCAGTGCTCCGGCCGGCGCGAGACTGCGGCGGTGGGCGTCCCCGTGTCGGGCAGCTGCGACGAGCGCTTCGCTCCGGTCCGCCATGCCTTTGTCGCTAACTTCGCCGAGCGGGGCGAGCTCGGTGCCGCCGTCACCGTCGTCGTCAGTGGCGAGCCAGTAGTCGAGCTGGTCGGTGGCTTCCGTGACGCGGAACGGACGCTGCCGTGGGGGCCCACCACCCTCGTTGACGTGTACTCGGTCGGCAAGGCGATCGTCGGCCTCCTCCTGCTCCAGCTGGTCGACACCGGCGAAGTCGGCCTCGACGACCCGGTCGCCTCGGTCTGGCCCGAGTTCGCCGTCGGCGGAAAGGAGAAGGCGACGCTCCGTCACGCCCTCTGCCACCGGGCCGGCGTTCCGGCCATCCGCGAGCCGCTCACCAATGAAGACCTGTGGGACTGGGACCGGATGGCCACCGCCGTCGGCGCCACCGAGGCCTGGTTCGAGCCCGGTAGCCGCCACGCCTACCACACCAACACCTATGGGCACTTGATCGGCGAGCTGGTCCGCCGCATCACCGGCCAGTCGCCTGGCGAGCGCCTCCGCGGGGTTGCCGGGCCGCTCGGCGCCGACGTGCACTTCGGGCTCCCGGCCGAGGAGCACGGCCGCTGCGCCGAGGTCGTCTGGGCCCTCGGCGACACGCCGCCCACGATCGACCGTGCCGAGCTCAGCGGCGACGACCTGATGGTGCAGCTCGGGTACTTCAATCCACCGGGCTACTCGTCGATGGGCGTGGTCAACACACCGGAGTGGCGCTCGGCCGAGGTGCCCTCCACCAACGGGCACGCCACCGCCACCGGCATCGCCCGCCTGTACGCCGCCCTGCTCGAGCCGGGCCGGCTCCTCTCTCCCGAGCTGCTGACCGAGGCAGCCTCACCCCAGTCGAGCGGGTTCTGTCCCGTCCTCGGAGAGGAGGTCACCTTCGGCCTCGGGTTCGCGCCCACCACGGCGCGACGGCCGTTCGGCCCCAACCCTCGCTCTTTCGGCCACTTCGGCACGGGCGGTGCCCTCGGCTTCGCCGACCCCGACGCGTCTATCGCCTTCGGCTACGCCATGAACGACGTCATCCCCCGGTGGCAGTCAAGCCGAAACCGGGCCCTCGTCGACGCCGTCTACCGGTGCCTCTAGCGTCCGCTCTTGGCAACATCGGGCTGGTCCCTGGGGCCGGCTGCCCGGGCCAGCAGTTCGATCCGCCCGGCGAGGTCGACGACGGTCGCGCACTTGCCCTACGGCCGTCTCGGACTCCACACTCGGGCCCATGACCGACGCCACCCCCGACGCCACCCCCGACGACGGCGCTGTCGACGCCACTGCGTTCTGGGAGAGCCGCTACGCCGAGCAGCATCGGGTCTGGTCAGGAGAGCCCAACGCCGCGCTAACTGACGCAGCCGGCGGGCTCCGACCAGGCCGAGCGGTCGATCTCGGCTGCGGCGAGGGTGGCGACGTGGTCTGGCTCGCCGAGCAGGGGTGGCAGGTGACCGGGGTCGACATCTCCGCCACGGCCGTCGCCCGCGGGCGATCCCTCGCTGCCGAACGGGGGATCGGCGACGACCGGATCACCTGGCAGGTCGAGGACCTTGCTGCCTGGGAGCCCACCGATCGCTTCGACCTGGTCACCTCCTGCTTCCTCCACTCCCCCGTCGACTTTCCCCGTACGGCCGTCCTTCGACGCGCCACGCCGGCGGTAGCTCCCGGGGGACATCTGCTGCTCGTCACCCACGCCGAGGCGCCGCCGTGGGCTCGTCGGGACCACCACGACGGAGACGGCGACAGCAGTGACCACCGCCATGCCCACCACCACGGTCACCACGACTTTCCCAGCCCAGAGGACGACCTCGCCGCCCTCGACCTCGACGCGGACGAATGGGAGGTCGTCATCAGCGAGGTCCGCGACCGCGAGGCCACGGGGCCTGACGGTGAGCGGGTGACGTTGCGCGACACCGTCACGTTCGTCCGACGTCGACCGACTTCGTGAACGGCCTCGCGCTCCCCCACACCCTCCCCCCGGGGCCTCGAACCTCGAGCTCGCCACCCGGCCACCCGGCCACCCGGCCACCTGACAAGGGCTTGCGCCAGGCGAACGGCACGCTCGCCGGCGTGAAGGCCGAGGGCACGGCGCCGATGCCGGCGCCCTCGACCACGGCTAGACCGACTGGTTCTCCGCGGTGGACGTTCTCGGCCAGCGTCGACCCGACCGGCGGCGCATCAGGACGCGCCGAGCGTGGCGAGGGCGTCGTTGAAGAGCTTGGACGGTCGCATGACGGCCTCGCATCGCTCCGGGTCCGGTTGGTAGTAGCCGCCGAGGTCGACCGGAGATCCCTGGACGGCGAGCAGCTCGGCGACGATCGCCTCCTCCTGTTCGGCGAGGGTCCCCGCCAACCCGGCGAACGCCGCAGCGAGCTCGGGGTCGCCGTCCTGGCCGGCCAGCTCCTGGGCCCAGTAGAGGGCGAGGTAGAAGTGGCTGCCCCGGTTGTCGATCCCCCCGAGCTTACGGGTCGGGGACCGGTCTTCCTCGAGGAAGGTAGCCGTGGCACGGTCGAGCGTGTCGGCCAGCACTTGGGCTCGGGCGTTACCCGTACGCTGGGCTAGGTGCTCGAAGCTCGCCGCCAGGGCGAGGAACTCACCGAGGCTGTCCCAGCGCAGGTAGTTCTCCTCCAGCAGCTGCTGGACGTGCTTCGGCGCCGAGCCACCGGCCCCGGTCTCGAAGAGGCCGCCGCCGGCCAAGAGCGGGACGATCGAGAGCATCTTGGCGCTGGTCCCCAGCTCGAGGATCGGGAAAAGGTCGGTCAGGTAGTCACGCAAGACGTTGCCGGTCACTGAGATGGTGTTCTCGCCCCGGCGGATGCGCTCGAGCGAGCGAGCGGTGGCCTCGACCGGCGAGAGGATGTCGAGGTCGAGCCCCTCGGTGTCGAGCCCAGCCAGCTCGGCGCGGACCTTTTCGATGAGGACGGCGTCGTGAGCCCGTTCGCTGTCGAGCCAGAAGACGGCCGGGTCCCCGGTCACCCGTGCCCGGTGCACGGCGAGCTTGACCCAGTCACGGATGGCGACGTCTTTGGCCTGGCACATCCGGAAGATGTCGCCTCGAGCCACTGGCTGCTCGAGAACGACGGAGCCAGCCTCGTCGACCACCCTCACGACGCCGTCGAGGGGCACCTCGAACGTCTTGTCGTGGCTGCCGTACTCCTCGGCAGCTCGCGCCATCAGCCCGACGTTGGGCACCGAGCCCATCGTGGCGGGATCGAAGGCGCCGTGTGCCCGACAATCGTCGATCACCACCTGGTAGACGTCGGCGTAGCTGCTGTCGGGGATCACGGCCAGGGTGTCCGCCTCCTCGCCGTCGGGACCCCACATGTGCCCCGAGTTGCGGATCATCGCCGGCATCGAGGCGTCGACGATGACGTCACTCGGGACGTGGAGGTTGGTGATGCCCCGGTCCGAGTTGACCATGGCAAGGCGCGGCCCCGAGGCGAGCTCCGCTTCGATCGAGGCACGGATGTCGTCGCCGTCAGCCAGCTCGGAAAGGCCGGCCAGGATGGCTCCGAGTCCGTTGTCGGGGTCGAGCCCGGCAGCCTCGAGCACGTCGCCATAGCGGGCGAAGGTGTCGGGGAAGAACTCCCGCACCGCGTGCCCGAAGATGATCGGGTCTGAGATCTTCATCATGGTCGCCTTCAGGTGGAGCGAGAAGAGCACGTCCTCCCGCTTCGCCCGCTCGCGCTGGTCGGCAAGGAACCGCCGCAGGGCGGCAACACGCAGGACGGCGGCGTCGACGACCTCGCCGGGATCAACGGCGATCCCGTCACGCAACACCGTCGTACCTCCCTCGGCCACGAGCTCGATGCGGAGCGTTCCGGCGTCAGCGACGACTGCAGAGCGCTCCGTGGAGTAGAAGTCGTCCCCTGCCATGTGGGCGACGTTGGTCTTCGAGCTCGCGCTCCACGGCCCCATGCGGTGAGGGTGGGAACGGGCGTAGGCCTTGACCGAGGCAGGGGCTCGCCGGTCCGAGTTCCCTTGGCGGAGCACGGGGTTGACGGCACTGCCCGTCGCCCGGTCGTAGCGCGAACGCACGTCGCGCTCCTCGTCGGTAGCTGGTTCGTCGGGATAGTTGGGCAGGGCGTACCCATGGGCCTGGAGCTCGGCGATGGCGGCACGCAGCTGGGGCACCGACGCCGAGACGTTCGGCAGCTTGATGATGTTCGCTTCCGGCTCTGCCGTCAGCGCGCCGAGCTCGGCCAGGGCGTCGTCGACGCGCTGCTCCTCGCTCAGGTACTCGGGGAACTGGGCGAGGATCCGCCCGGCGAGCGAGATGTCCCGCGTCTCCACCTCGACGCCCGCAGTCGCCGCGTACGCGCGCACGACGGGAAGGAGCGAGTAGGTGGCGAGCGCCGGGGCCTCATCGGTGTGCGTGTAGATGATCGTCGATCGCGGCACGACTGCCCCTTTCAGGTGGGTTCGCTGGCAAAGCTATCCACGAACCAACCACGGGCGCCTATCGACGGCCCTCGACCGGGGAGCATGCCGCTTCGGGCAACGCCTCGGGCCCCGCTCGGGCCCCCGTCTCCAGCCGCCGATCGGACCGCTCCTGTCGCTACACCGCGACCAAGCAGTGCGGAGGCCCATGGCCGACCAAGCGGTGCGGAGGCCCATGGCCGACCAAGCAGTGCGGAGGCCCATGGCCGACCAAGCAGTGCGGAGGCCCATGGCCGACCAAGCAGTGCGGAGGCGCATGGTTATCGCATGCCGATATCGGAAACCGATGACGGCCCCAGGAACAGCAACCCGTTGTTGCCCACCGAGGTCGGCTCACCTGCATCGACGGCTGGAGAACGCCACCCGACCAACTGGGCTCAGGCGAGCTCGGAGCCCCGGCTCATCCGGGCGCGCCGAAGCAGCCACCAGGCGACCCAAGCAACCAGCAGGACCCCGACCACGATGCTGATCGGCGTGAAGGCGTTGGCCACCGACTGCCAGTTGGCGGCGAGGGCCTCCCCGGCGAGGGCGAAGGCAAACGTCCACGGCAGGCTGCCGACCAGCGTCAGCGCCGTGAAGGGGACGACCGGCATCTCGGCGACGCCTGCGGGGAGGCTGACGAAGGTACGGACCACCGGGAGGAGGCGGCCAACCAGGACAGCCAGCTGGCCGCGGTGAGCAAAGAAGCGCTCGGCCCGATCGAGGTCGCGAGTGCGCAGGAACACGTAGCGGCCCCACTTCTCGACGAGCGGCCGCCCGCCGATGCGCCCGACAGCGTAGGAGATCCATGCGCCGACGATGTTCCCGCCCGTACCAGCGAGGGCCACCTCCACCACGTTCAGATGGAGGTGGACACCAGCCACGACCGCACCGCCGGCCAGGGCGCCGCCGAAGAGCATCACGGCCTCGCTCGGGATGGGGATGCAGGCGGACTCGAGCACCATCAGCAGGAAGACCGCGAGGTACCCGTGCTTGCTGATCTCCGATACGACGAGGTGTACCACGGTCCTCCGTTCGTCAAGCCCGGCGCACGGTACCAGTACGCAAGCATCGGCGGAGGTCAGGCCGCGTTGACTCATCTAAGCTTGTAACTAAACCTTCACCTCTGCGTCGAGGATGAGGTTCGTGGCCGCCTCGGCCACCTCCCGCAGCTCGTCGATCAGGGCGCGCAGCTTGCGATCGTTGCCGATCCACTCCTGATAGAG
>JAJZBK010000021.1:39340-41561 GCA_021798955.1 Actinomycetes bacterium | reverse complement strand
GCTCGTCGCATCCTGGGGCTGAAGCCGGTCCCAAGGGTTGGGCTGTTCGCCCATTAAAGCGGTACGCGAGCTGGGTTTAGAACGTCGTGAGACAGTTCGGTCCCTATCCGATGCAGCCGTAGGAGATTTGAGGAAGGCTGTCCCTAGTACGAGAGGACCGGGACGGACGCAGCTCTCGTGTGTCAGTTGTCCTGCCAAGGGCACGGCTGATTTGCGACCTGCGGGTGGGATAAGCGCTGAAAGCATCTAAGCGCGAAGCTCGTTCCTAGATGAGATCTCCCACAGGGTTAACCTGGTAAGGCCCGTGGCCAGACGACCACGTTGATAGGCCGGAAGTGTACGTGCGGTAACGCATTCAGCTGACCGGTACTAATCGGCCGAGGGCTTGGGAACTGCTCGTGCTCGCTATGGAACGCTCAGGACGGCAGTGTGCCGTTCGCGCTCGCCAGTCCGTGGACTGGTGGGCCGGTGGGCGCACGATTTCCGGTGGCCATGGCGGCGGAGAGACACCCGTTCCCATTCCGAACACGGCAGTTAAGCCCGCCAGCGCCGATGGTACTTGGGGGGTAGCCCCCTGGGAGAGTAGGACGCCGCCGGATTTTCTCGAGACAAGGCCCCCGCGCTCAGCGGGGGCCTTGTCGCGTTCCGGGTCGTGGTGGCTGCTTCGGCGCGGGCGCCCGGTAGCGAACCTCGGCGTCTGGTCGGTCCGATCCAGTTGTGGCAGTGGTGGAGCCGGGGCCCCGAAGACGAGCAGTCTGACCGGTCGGGGTGGGGGCGCGGTTCGGGCGCGGGATGATCCGGCGGCTGGAGCTGGCGAAGTGCGGCCGTTGGCGTGTGGCAAGGCCCGTCCGGCGAGACCCAGCCCGAACGTGGGAACGCGAGTGGAAGCTCGAGTCGGGGTAAAGGGGTGCAGCGGTGGTGGTCGTGATCGCTCGCCCGGCTGCGCCGGGTCAGGGCCCGTTGGTTGGGGATGCCGGTCGGGCCCGGTGGCGTTGTTGGAGGCGAAAGGCGAGGTAAGCGAAGGGTCCGGCGCAGATGGGGAGCCAGTAGGATGCGAGGCGGTAGGTGAGCGTGGCGAGCAGGGCGCGACCGGTCGGAACGCCGGCGAGGGCGAGCAGCCCGGTGAGTCCTGCTTCGACGAGACCGAGCCCGCCGGGGGTGATGGGAATGAGCCCGATGACACCGGCGACGGCGAAGACGACGAGGATGACGGCGGGATCAGCCGAGGCCCCGGTTGCTCGGAGCGAGGCATAGAGGCACAGCAGGTCGAGGGCGAGGCGACCGGCGGTGAGCAGGACGGCTTCCCGCAGGTGGGCGCCGAGGACGGCGCGGACCTGGTTGCGCTGGTCGACGAGCCGGTTGCCGAGGTCGAGCGGCGGCGGGTGATGAGGACGTAGCCGGGTCAGCACCTGGGTGATGACCCGGCCGAGCCACACGAGGGGCTGGTCGGCGACCAGGGCGACGGTGGCGAGGCCAATGAACACAAGGAACGCACCGGTGCTGATGAGACCGGCGGCGAGCAGGCTGCCGGCAACCGGGGCGCCGAGGCCGACGACGACCAGGGCCGGCAGGGGTAGCGCGAGGAGCCCTCCGATGCCGAGGAAGGTGAAGGCGGTGAGCCCGCCTACCGCGTCCTCGGGGGTAATGCCCGTGGCAGACAGCATCCGGTACTGCACAGCGGCACCGGCGGCAGCTCCGCCCGGCACGACGAGGGTGACGGCGTTCCCCGACAACTGGGCGGTCACGACGGGCCCCCACGCTCGTGTGCGGAGCGCAAGGCGCTGAAGGGCAAAGGTGCAACCGAAGTGGGCGACTTCGGCTGCGAGGGCGACTACCAGCCACGCCGGCTGGAGGGTGGTGAGCCGCGGCCAGGACGAGAAGACCGAGAGGAGCTCAGGCCCGGCGAAGTAGAGGACGACGCCGGTCGCGACGACGAGCAGGAGGTCCCGCACGAAGGAGCGTGTACGGATGGGCGGTTCGCTGCTGCCGGCGTCACCGGGAAGAGGAACGCCGGTCACGAGGGGGTACAGTACGCCCGTGCCCCCCACGTCGTCTGCTGGTTCGTCGCGTCGCGGTGCCGATCGGCGTCGTGACGGTGCTGCTCCAAGGGGTGCTGCTCCAAGGGGTGCTGCTCCAAGGGGTGCTGCTCCAAGGGGTGCTGCTCCAAGGGGTGCTGCTCCAAGGGGTGCTGCTCCAAGGGGTGCTGCTCCAAGGGGTGCTG
>JAJZBK010000021.1:0-39330 GCA_021798955.1 Actinomycetes bacterium | reverse complement strand
GGTGCTGCTCCAAGGGGTGCTGCTCCAAGGGGTGCTGCTCCAAGGGGTGCTGCTCCAAGGGGTGCTGCTCCAAGGGGTGCTGCTCCAAGGGGTGCTGCTCCAAGGGGTGCTGCTCCAAGGGGTGCTGCTCCAAGGGGTGCTGCGGCTGGGCAGTCGTCAAAGGGGCGGAGCGGTAGTCGGCCGGAAGCCACCGGCGCCCCAGCACGCCAGGGCGTCGGCCCGCGTGGGACTGGTGGCGGCGCCCCCGGACGCCGAGGGGCTGGTCGCCCAGGTCCCCCCCGTCCCCATGGCAGCGGAGACCGACACACGCGGGAGATGCCACCGGCACGCCCGGGATGGGGAAGCGTGGCTCGCCGAGGCGCCGCCCTCGTTGGCGAGGCGACGGGTTCGGCGTCGACGGGGCGATGGTCGCCGGCTGACGAGCGCCAGCGCTCCGAGCCCGAGCCGTTCGTGCCCGAACGGTTCGTGCGGGTGGACCAGGACGAGGCGCCGAAGCGGCGTCGAGGGCGCGACTCCGAGCCACGCTCCGCAGTTCGCAACGAGAGGGAGAGGGAGGTCCCAGCCGACGTGGTCGCCGAGCTGGCGTCGGCCGCCGGCTCCGACTGGGGCGTCCTACGTGCCCGAGTGACCGAGCGGATGGGTGCTGCCCTCGCCGCCTTCGAGCGCGAGCGCTACCGAGATGCCCTGCGCATGCTGCGTCCCGTCGTCGATGCGGTGCCGTCGGCGCCGACGCCCCGCGAGCTGCTCGGTCTCTGCCACTACCGCATCGGCAACTGGCGGGCCGCCCTCCTCCAGTTCGACGCCTTCGCCACGCTGTCCGGATCGTCTGACCAGGACCCTGCCCGGATGGACTGTCACCGGGCGCTCGGGCACCACAGTCGGGTTCGTTCCCTCTGGGACGACCTCCGACGCTCCTCTCCTGATCCGGACGTGCTCGCCGAAGGTCGGCTCGTCTTGGCAGGGGCGACCGCCGATAGAGGAGAGCTCGGCGAAGCGGTGCGCATCCTCACCGACGCAGGCGCCGGCAGGCTGGTACGCCGACCGGCCGACCGGCACGTCCGGCAGTGGTACGCGCTCGCCGACCTGCTCGAGCGATCAGGCGACCTGGTCACGGCGCGTACGCTCTTTGCCCGGGTGGCGTCCGTCGATCCCGATGCCTACGACGTCTCGTCGAGGCTCGAGGCGCTCGGCGGTCCCCCCCTGCGGACCGGCCGTCCGCGGCGTCCGGCGGGTGGTTCGCCCCCTTCGAAGAACGGTGGCGCGACCCGTTAGGCTCGGGTCCATGGACCTCGAACGACTCCTGGGCGATGAGACGGCGTACCTCCTCGACCACAAAGCGACCGCCTTCCCCGCCGAGCTGTTGACCCTCCCCGGACCGGACCATCTGGAGCGAGTGTTCGTCGACTCGGACCGGCCGCCGGCGGTGGTGCGGAACCTGGCCCTGCTCTACAACTCGGGACGGCTTGCCGGTACCGGGTACCTCTCGATCCTGCCGGTTGACCAGGGCATCGAGCACTCGGCCGCAGCCAGTTTTGCCAAGGCACCCGCGTACTTCGACCCCGCCCGCCTCTGCGACCTTGCGCTCGCCGCCGACTGCAGCGCCATTGCCACGACGCTCGGGGGGCTCGGGATGGTGGCCCGCCGCTACGTGCACCGCATCCCCTTCATCGTGAAGCTCAACCACAACGACTTCCTCAACTACCCCAACACCTACGACCAGGTCTTCTTCGCGCAGGTTCGGCAGGCGGTCGACCTCGGGGCAGTCGGCGTGGGCGCCACCATCTACTTCGGCTCGGAGCACGCCGACCGCCAGCTCGTCGAGGTCTCCCAGGCGTTCGCCGAAGCACATCGTCAAGGCCTCTTTACCGTGCTGTGGTGCTACCTGCGCAACAGCGCCTTCAAGCAGGGCGACGTCGACTACCACCTGGCCGCCGACCTCACCGGGCAGGCGAACCACCTGGGCGTGACGATCGAGGCAGACCTCATCAAGCAGAAGCAGCCGGAGTGCAACAACGGGTACGGAGCGCTCAAGTTCGGCAAGACGGACCCGCTCGTCTACGAGTCGCTGACCACCGACCACCCCATCGACCTGACGCGTTGGCAGGTGGTCAACTCCTACGCCGGGCGCATCGGTCTCATCAACTCGGGAGGCGAGTCCCGGGGAGCGGACGACCTGGCGCAGGCAGTGCGCACCGCGGTCATCAACAAGCGGGCCGGTGGCAGCGGGCTCATCGTGGGACGGAAGTCCTTCCAGAGGCCTACCGAGGAGGGTGCCGCCCTCATCCACGCCATCCAGGACGTCTACCTCGATGCGCAGGTGACGATCGCCTGATCACCCGCCGCGGCTCTGGCGCCGGTCGGCTGCTCGGCTTGAAGGGGCCGGTGGGCTCCTTCGGATCGCGGACCCCTCTCGGGGTGGGGATAGAGTGGCTCCTGGGAACCGGACGCGGCGCCGACCACCTGGTCAGCGGCGCGCGTGACCCGCCGCGATGCCCGCAGCTGCACCGTGGAGGTCCTCGTCCTCGGAGCGGAGCTGACGCTCCCCGGAGACGGGTAGGCCGAAGGAGGTAGGCCGAAGGAGATGGCGCCGGCAGACGAGATGCACAACGGCGAACGCCGAGGACCGAGAGGGCCCGGCTTCGTCGCTCCCGGCCTGCGCAGCCAAGGAGAGCCGGGTGCGGCCGGCAGAGAGATGTGAGGCCCACAGTGGCAGACACCACGACCAACGAACACTCGCACCAACTGCTCGACCGCGTCGTCATCCGGTTCGCTGGCGACTCGGGCGACGGAATGCAGCTCGCCGGTGATCGGTTCACGACGTCGTCGGCCGTGCTCGGCAACGACCTGGCGACGTTCCCCGACTTCCCGGCGGAGATCCGGGCCCCCGCCGGCACGCTCGCAGGGGTGTCGGCCTTCCAGGTGCACATCTCGGACCACGACATCCTCACGCCCGGAGATGCCCCGAACGTCCTGGTGGCGATGAACCCGGCGGCGCTCCGGGCGAACGTGGCCACGCTGCCACCGGGCGCCATGGTGATCGTCAACGTGGACGCGTTCGACGAGCGGTCCGTTGCCAAGGCTGGCTACGACGCGAACCCGCTGTCCGACGGCAGCCTGTCGGCCTACACGGTCTACGAGGTGCCGATGACCTCGATCACCACCGAGGTCTCCAAGGACGCCGGCGTCAAGCCTCGTGACGCCGAGCGGTCGAAGAACTTCTTCGCCCTGGGCCTGATCAGCTGGCTCTATACCCGCCCTACCGAGCCGACGGTGGCGTGGATCGAGGCTCGCTACCACGACAAGCCCTTGGTGAAGGAAGCCAACCTCCGGGCGTTCAAGGCCGGTTACCACTTCGGCGAGACCACCGAGCTCTTCGAGTCTGCCTACGAGGTGCGACCGGCGGCGCTGGAACCGGGCGAGTACACGAACGTCACCGGCAACACCGCTCTCGCCTGGGGGCTGATTGCCGCCAGCGTCCGGAGCGGTCTGCCGCTCTTCGTGGGCACCTACCCGATCACGCCGGCGTCGGACATCCTCCACGAGTTGTCCAAGCAGAAGCACTTCGGGGTTCGGACCTTCCAGGCCGAGGACGAGATCGCCGGCGTCGGAGCCGCACTCGGGGCGGCCTTCGGTGGCGCGCTGGGCGTCACGACGACGTCCGGTCCGGGCCTCGACCTCAAGTCGGAGACGATCGGCTTGGCCGTGAGCCTCGAGCTTCCCCTCGTGGTGGTCGACGTCCAGCGTGGTGGCCCCTCCACGGGCCTGCCTACCAAGGCCGAGCAGGCAGACCTCCTACACGCCATCTACGGGCGCCACGGTGAGGCGCCACTGCCGGTCGTGGCCGCCAAGACGCCGTCGCACTGCTTCGATGCCGCGCTCGAGGCGGCCCGCTTGGCCGTCCGGTACCGCACACCGGTGATCCTGCTCTCCGACGGGTACCTGGCGAACGGGTCCGAGCCATGGCGGCTGCCTGTCGTCGACGACCTGGTCACCATCGACCCGGACTTCGCCACCGGGCCAAACCATGTCGACGAGTCCGGCAACGCCACGTTCTGGCCGTACGCACGTGACGAGGAGACGTTGGTGCGCCCGTGGGCTCCGCCGGGCGTCGCCGGCCTCGAGCACCGCATCGGCGGGCTCGAGAAGGCAGACGGGTCGGGCAACGTCTCCTACGACGGTGCCAACCACGAACGGATGACCCGGCTGCGGGCGGCTCGCATCGCCGGCATCGCCCGCGACCTTCCACCGGTCGAAGTCGACGATCCCGACGGTGATGCCGACGTGCTGGTTGTCGGCTGGGGATCGACCTACGGGGCGATCGTTGCCGGCGTCCGCCGAGTACGGGCGACCGGTCGCTCGGTGGCCCACGCGCACCTCGTGCACCTGAACCCGTTCCCTGCCAACCTCGGCGACGTCCTCGCTAGCTACCGGGCAGTGCTGGTGCCGGAGGTGAACCTCGGTCAGCTGAGCCGACTGCTCCGGGCCGAGTACCTGGTGGATGCCGTCTCCTTCACGCAGATGAAAGGCGTCCCGTTCCGTGCCGCGGCGCTCGAGGCGGCCATCTTGGGCCAGATCGAGCGCGTGCAGGGCGTCAAGGAAGCATCGGGTGTGACCGAGGGGGCAGCGGGCGGCAACGGAAAGGTGGTCCAGTGATGACCGAGGTCGTCGACGCAGGTCTCGTCCCGGTGACGACGCGTAAGGACTGGTCTTCCGACCAAGAGGTCCGGTGGTGCCCGGGGTGTGGTGACTACTCCATCCTGGCCGCCGTGCAGATGCTCCTGCCCGAGCTCGGTGTCCGACGCGAGCGCACCGTGTTCCTCTCGGGGATCGGCTGCGCGGCCCGGTTCCCGTACTACATGAACACCTACGGCATGCACTCGATCCACGGTCGAGCCCCAGCTATCGCCACGGGCTTGGCCGCGACGCGGCCCGACCTCGACGTCTGGGTCGTGAGCGGGGACGGTGACGCGCTCTCCATCGGCGGGAACCACCTGGTGCATGCCCTCCGCCGGAACATCAACATCACCATCCTGCTGTTCAACAACCAGATCTACGGCTTGACCAAAGGTCAGTACTCGCCGACGTCCGAGGTTGCCAAAGTCACCAAGTCGACGCCGTTCGGCTCGCTCGAACAGCCCTTCAATCCGCTCAGTCTGGCGCTCGGGGCCGAGGCGACGTTCGTGGCCCGTACGCACGACATGGACCGCAAGCACATGATGGAGACGTTGCGACGGGCGCACGAGCACCGAGGCGCGTCCTTCGTCGAGATCTACCAGAACTGCAACGTCTTCAACGACGGCGCCTTCGAGAAGATCACCGGCAAGGACCACCGTGCCGAGATGCTCATCCCCCTAGTCGACGGGATGCCGATCCGGTTCGGTGCCGAGGGCGAGCACGGCGTGGTCATGTCGCCCGATGGCTCGCTGGCCATCGCCGAGGTGGCCGAGGTCGGGGAGGAAGCACTGCTCGTCCACGACGAGCGTCACGACAACCCGGCGTTGGCGTTCCAGCTCAGCCGGCTCTCGCGGGGTCCGTTCGAACCGACCCCGATCGGCGTGTTCCGTGACGTCGACCGGCCAGAGTACGGCAGGCAGATGTCCGACCAGATCGAGACCGCCATCGCTCGCAAGGGACCCGGCGACCTCGCCGCACTGCTTCGGTCGGGCTCGACCTGGTCGGTGAGCTGAGGCGTCATCGGCGGAGCGAACCGGCCGGGCGGTAGTCGTGGGTCGCTGCGCTCGGCCCGATGGTGGCGTTCGCGTACGTTGTCGAGCATGACGGGGAAGGCAAGCGGGGTCGAGGTGGGACGGACGGCCAACGGCGGCGGCGAGCCGGAGCGCGGTGCCGGCAAGGCTGGTCGGCTCGTGCCCATCGGGGAAGCGGCCGAGCGTGCCGGGGTGTCCGCGCGGACGTTGCGGTGGTACGAGGAGCTCGGCCTACTGGTGCCCTCGGGCCACTCGAGCGGGGGGGCGCGCCGCTACGACGACGACGACGTGGCGCGCATCATCCACATTCGCGAGCTGCAGTCCCTGCTGGGGTTCGACCTCGGTGAGATCCGAGACATCCTCCGGGGGGAGGACGACCTCGCCGGTCTGCGGCTCGAGTACCGATCGCGCGCCGACCGCGCACGCCGCCACGAGATCCTCCTCGAGGCGTCCGTCATCAACGACAAGCTTCGTTCGGTGGTGGCGAGCAAGCAGGAGCGGCTGGAGGCGATGCTCGCCATCCTCGAGGAGAAGCACCAGCGCTACGAACGGCTGTTGGCCGAGCAGGAGGCCGACCAGGAGGCCCCGCCTGAAGGTTGACGGGCAGCCCCGGTTCGCTCGCACTGGCACCGAGTGCGAGGGGGTCAGCGAGCGGTCGACGAGCGCGGCACCGTTGCCCTGGGGTGCCGTTGGGCTCGAGCCCACACCACGAGCGCGATCGCCGAGACGGCGCCTCCCAGGACGACGACGGCGTTCCATCCGCCGGCGCCGTAGGCGACTCCGGTGGCGGCCGAGCCGGCTGAACCACCGATGAAGTAGGCGACCATGTAGGCCGTATTGAGCCGGGAGCGCGCGTGGGGGTCGATACCGAAGACGAGCTGCTGGTTCTGGATGTGCACGGACTGGATGGAGAGATCGGCGGCCACGATGCCGATCACCAGTGCCCACAGTTCGCTGCCTCCCAGGGCGAGCACGCCGAAGGAGGCAAGAAGGACGACAAGCGAAGCGGTGGTGACGAGACGTTCGTGCCCACGGTCCGAGAGGCGCCCGCTGAAGGCCGCCCCCAGCGCTCCGCCCGCTCCGAGCAACCCGAACAGCCCGATCACGATCCGGTCGTAGTGGTACGGCGGTCCGGCAAGGAGGAAGGCCAAGCTGGTCCAGAGGATGTTGAAGGCGGCGAAGACCAGCGCGCCGAGCAGCGAGCGCAGGCGGAGCAGGTCCTCAGTCGATACCAGGTGCACCACCGAGCGGAGCAGGGCGCCGTAGCGGACGCGGGGCCGGTCGTCCTCGCCGGGCAAGGTGCGGGCGAGCACCACGGCGAGGAGTGCCACGATCCCCGCCGCGACGACGTAGACGGAGCGCCAGCCGGCAAGCTGGGCGATCGCACCCGAAAAGGTCCGCGCCAGCAGGATGCCGAGCAGCAAACCGCTCATCACCGTGCCGACCACCCGCCCGCGATGGCGCTCGTCCGCCAGGTGGGCGGCGAAGGGCACGAGGATCTGGGCGGCAACCGAGGCGGCCCCGGCGGCAGCGACCGCCACGGCCAGGACGAACAGGTTGGGCGCGGCAGCGGCAGCGGCGAGGGCGAGGGCGGCGACAAACAGGAGCACCGGGACCAACCGTCGTCGTACCACGACGTCGCCGAAGGGGACGAGCAGCGCCAGGCCGATGCCGTAGCCGACCTGGCCGGCGGTGACGACCAGGGCTGCGGTCGCTGAGCCCACGTGCAGGGAGTGGGCGACCGACGGCAACAGCGGCTGTGCGTAGTAGAGGGTGGCGACCGACACGCCGCACGCCACGGCGAAGAGGACGACCAGCGGTCGCCCGATGGCCGGACGGCTGCCGACACTGCCGACCACGGAGAGCTCCTCGACGGTGGGCGCCAGCACGTCGGAGTCCTCGGGTCGGCAGCCGGGCTCAGGGGCGGTCGTCGTCGGGTCGTCCACGGCGAGCACAGCCTAAAGGCGAGGTCCTCGTGCTCGGGCCGTGGCGACGGTGTGCTCGCTTCGGAGGTGGCGAACGTCTCGTAGACTCGGCCCGGTGGAGGGGAGCACCCACGACGCCAGTCGGGTCGTCGCAGAGCCGGAGAGCGGTGTGCTGCCAATGGACAACAGGTCGCCGACGACCGGGGCTGGCGATGGGGCCGGCGATGCCGCCGGGGCCGATCGGGAGGACCTCTCCCGGATCCTCACGGTGCCGAACGTCGTCACCGCGGTTCGCCTCGCGTGCGTGCCCGTCTACGTCTGGCTGCTCTTCGGCGCCGAGCGCCAGAGTGCCGCGGCGATACTTCTCGGTGTCCTGGGCGCCACCGACTGGGTGGACGGGACGCTCGCCCGGCGCTTCCATCAGGTCTCGACGCTCGGCAAGGTGCTCGACCCCGTCGCCGACCGGGTCCTCGTGGGAACGGCGGTCATCACCATCGTCGTCCACGGAGCGGTTCCCGTGTGGTTCGCCGCGGCGACGCTCGCTCGGGAGGCGGTCGTCTCCCTGGCCGTGGTGGCCCTGGCGTCGCTCGGGGCGACGCGCATCGACGTGCTGTGGGTGGGCAAGGCCGGGACCTTTGCCTTGATGTTCGCCTACCCGGCCTTTCTGTTGAGCCACGGGTCGGCGGGCTGGCAGGTGCCGTTCCACGTGTTCGCCTGGGTCTCCGGCGGGGCGGGGCTGGTCCTGGCATGGGTGGCGGCCGCCTCCTACGTGCCCGTAGCCCGACGGGCGTTGGCCGCCGGCCGAGCGGCCCGCGGGGAAGAAGCTGCTGGACGAGGCGCCCAGCGGGACAGGAGGAGCAGGTGAAGGCGGTCATCATGGCAGGAGGCGAAGGGACGCGTCTGCGTCCGCTGACCTCCAACCAGCCAAAGCCCATGCTCCCGATGGTGAACCTGCCCATGATGGAGCACGTCGTCAACCTGCTCCGGCAGCACGGCTTCGAGGACATCGTGGTGACGGTCGCGTTCATGGCGAACGCCATCCGCACCTACTTCGGAGATGGTTCGGAGTTCGGTGTGCGCATGGTGTACGCCACCGAGGAGACGCCGCTCGGTACGGCGGGCTCGGTTCGCAATGCGCGTGCTGAGCTCGACGAGCGGTTCCTCGTCATCTCGGGGGACGTGCTCACCGACGTCGACCTGTCGGCGGTGGTACGCCACCACGTCGAACGCGGTGCGCTGGCCACGCTGGCCTTGAAGGCGGTCGAGAACCCGTTGGAGTTCGGCATCGTGATCACCCGTGACGACGGCACGATCGAGCGGTTCCTCGAGAAGCCGACGTGGGGTCAGGTCTTCAGCGACACCATCAACACGGGCGTCTACGTCCTCGAGCCGGAGATCTTCGACTTCATCCCCGAAGGTCGCCCGGTCGACTTCTCGGGCGAGACCTTTCCGGCCGTCCTCGAGGCAGGCCGGCTGCTGTGCGGCTTCGTCACCGAGGGCTACTGGGAAGACGTCGGTACCATCGAGGCCTACCTGCGTGCCCACCAGGACATCCTCGACGGCCGCGTCCAGGTCGACATCGCCGGCTTCCAGTTGCGGCCGGGCGTCTGGCTCGGCAAGGGCGCCGAAGTAGACCCGTCGGTCGTCATCGACGGGCCTGCCGTCATCGGGGACAACAGCATCGTCGGTCCGGGCGCGCATCTCGGCAGCTACTGCACGCTCGGTCGAAACCTGAAGGTCGGCGAGAACGCCATCATCGAGCGGTCTGTCGTGCACGACAACGCCTACCTGGGGCCGGGTGCTCGCATCGAAGGGAGCGTGCTCGGCCGCGGCGCCGACCTGCGGCCGGGTGCCCGGTGCGAGGAAGGCGTGGTGCTCGGTGAAGCGTGCTTCGTCGGCGCCCACGCCGAGCTCCGCAGCGGTGTCAAGGTCTATCCGTTCAAGACGGTCGAAGCCGGGGCCATCGTCAACTCTTCGATCGTGTGGGAGTCGCGTGGCGCCCGCTCGCTCTTCGGTCGTGACGGCGTTGCCGGCCTTGCCAACGTGGACATCTCCCCGGAGCTGGCCGTCCGGTTGTCGATGGCCTGGGCGTCGACCCTCGAGAAGGGGAGCACGGTCAGTGTCTCGCGCGACACGAGCCGGGCTGCACGGGTGCTCAAACGGGCGATCATGGTCGGCTGCAACGCGGCCGGCGTGAACGTCGACGACCTCGAGGCGGCTACGGTGCCCGTGACGCGCTTCCAGGTCAGGACGTCACGAAGCCTCGGAGGGGTGACGGTCCGGCTCGACCCAGCAGATCCCCAGACCGTCGTCGTCCGGTTCGTCGACGACAACGGGGTCGACCTCGACGAGTCGACCCAGCGGAAGATCGAGCGCCTCTACTACCGGGAGGACTTCCGCCGGGTGGCCGCCCGCGACATCGGCGACATCGGCTACCCGGCCCGGGCGCTCGAGTACTACACGGCGGCCCTGGTCGAGTCGGTGGACCTCACCCGGGCCGACGACGTCGGCCTCAAGCTGGTCCTCGACTACTCGTTCGGGACGGCGAGCTTCGTGATGCCCAACCTGCTGGCCAAGCTGGACGCCGAGGTGCTCGTCGTCAACCCCTACGCCAGCACGGCGAGCGTGGTCGGCTTCGACCGCGATGCCGCAGCGGCGCGGGTTGCCGAGCTGGTGCGGGCGTCGGGAGCACACCTCGGTGCGGTCATCGACCCTGGCGGCGAGCGCATCACCCTGGTCGACGACCAGGGGCACGTCCTGACCGACGACGAGGCCTTGCTCGTCATGGTGACCCTGGTGACCGAGGACAGCCCAGGGAAGCGGGTGGCGCTACCCGTGGCGGTCAGTCGAGCAGCCGAGGAGATCTGCCGGCGGACGGGGACCGAGATCGCCTGGACGAAGCTCTCGGCTGCGCACTTGATGGAGCTGGCGGGCGAGGCCGGCGTCGTGCTGGCCGCCAGCCAGGCGGGAGGGTTCATCTTTCCCGGTGTGCTGCCGGCCTTCGATGCAGCCGCCACGCTCGTGCACCTGCTCGGGCTCCTCACCGGCTCGGGCCGGACGCTCTCGGAGGTGGTGAGCGGCCTCCCGGCCGTGCACATCGCCCACCAGGCCGTCCACACCCCCTGGGAGCGGACGGGCATGGTGATGCGAACCCTCATGGAGCGCTTCCACGGGCGCGAGCTCGTGTTGGTCGACGGCATCAAGGTGGTGGACGAGGACGGCTGGGTGCTCGTCATCCCCGATCCCGAGGAGCCGATGACCCACGTCTGGGCCGAGGCACCGACCGACGGTCAGGCGGGTGTGCGCGTCCAAGAGCTGGCCGTCCTCCTTCGCCAGTTGCTGCGCTGAGCAGGTCGTCCGGACGTCTGGGCCAGGAGCGGCAGGGGCGCCGCCCGTCGTCTTGCGGCCGCCGGTGGGGAGGGACCTGCGACCTCGGCGAAGGCGATGTGCCGTCAGGTAGGGTCCCCGCTATGGACACCCCCGAGGACCTCCGATACTCAACAGACCACGAGTGGGTTCGGGTTGCCGGTGACCGAGTACGCGTCGGCATCACCGACTACGCCCAGGATGCGCTGGGAGACGTCGTCTTTGTGGACGTCCCGGCGGTGGGAGCGGTGGTCGAGCCCGGCGGTCCCCTCGGCGAGGTCGAGTCGACGAAGTCGGTCTCCGAGGTCTACGCACCGGTGGGCGGCGAGGTGCTCGCCGTGAACACCTCCCTGGCCGAGCGGCCGGAGCTGCTCAACAGCGACCCCTACGGTGACGGCTGGATCTGCGAGCTGCGGCCGAGCGATCCGTCGACCGTGGACAACCTCCTCGACGCTGCCGCCTACCGGGCACTGGTCGACGGCTGAGCCGATGGTGTCGGCACCGTCGGGGGCGGGGGTGGTGGGTCCGGACGAACCGTCCGGGCCGGTCGGGGATCGTCGGTTGGTCGCGGCTACCGTGGGGGACGTGTTCTGCCACCAGTGCGGCCATCGGAACCCCCCGGGGGTGAACTTCTGCTCGGCATGTGGCGCCGCGCTGGTGGTCGCGGACCCGGAGACCACGGTGTCCGTGCAGCCCGTCGAGGACCTGTCGGACGCCGTCGAAGACGATTCGTCGGTCGGGCTGCTCGAACTTCCCCGTACGGCACCGATGTTGGTGGTCAAGCACGGACCGCAGGCAGGGACCCGCTTCGTCCTCGACGCGCCCGTCGTTCGGGTGGGCCGTCATCCCGAAAGCGACATCTTCCTCGACGACATCACGGTGTCGCGGCGTCATGCCGAGTTCGTCACCGAAGGTGGGGCGACGCGCCTCAAAGACCTCGGTTCGTTGAACGGGACCTACGTCAACCGCGAACGGATCGAGGACGTCGAGCTGGCTAGCGGCGACGAGGTGCAGGTCGGCAAGTTCAAACTGGTGTTCCTCTCGGCGGTGAGTGAATGACGACGGTGACGGCGGGGCTCGACGAGCCGTGGCCCGACGACGGCGCGCGGTGAGCGGGCGCTCCTACCTGTCGATCGGCGACGTCCTCACGCTGCTTCGCCAGGAGTTCCCCGACGTCACCATCTCGAAGATCCGGTTCCTCGAGAGCCAGGGTCTCGTCAACCCCGAGCGGACGCCCTCGGGCTACCGGAAGTTCTACGACGCCGACGTCGAGCGGCTGCGCTGGGTGCTCCGCCAGCAGCGTGAGCACTTCCTCCCACTCAAGGTGATCAAGGACCGCCTGGAGGAGCGAGAGGCGGCCGGGGCATCGACGATGCCGGCCGACGCCCCCGTCCCGACGCACGCAGCATCCTCGGTGGCCGAAGCCGGCTCGGAGGTCGAAGTCGGGGTCGGTGCGGCGAACGGCTCGGAGGTCGAAGTCGGGGTCGGTGCGGCGAACGGCTCGGAGGTCGAAGTCGGGGTCGGTGCGGCGAACGGCTCGGAGGTCGGGATGGGGGGCCAACCAGCGGCACTGGTGACGTCAGCAGCCAGGCAGGCGGTTCCCCCTGCGGCCGCCGTCGCTGCCCGCCGCGCCGTCGACCGGCCCTCCGTCGGCCGGCCCTCGGTCGACAATGGGCCCCCGGACAGCGCAGGGATCGACGTCGCGACGCCGGTGGTGCCGGACGTTGCTCGCGCCCGCCCGCCTGTCGCCGCGGCGACCCTCGGTCACGGTGATCCGACCGCCTCCTCGCCGAGTCGCCCGGACGCCCCGAGCCAGCGTGCCGAACGTTCCGGAGGGACGGAGCAGCAGGCGCCGGTCGGTCCGAGCCCGATGGCGACCGAGGCGGCCCGGACGCGCCCGAACGGCGGCCCCGAGCCGTGGGTGACGGGCCAGGTCGACGTGTCGTCGTCCGCAGGTGGGTCCGCAGGTGGGTCCGCAGGTGGGTCCGCAGGTGGGTCCGCAGGTGGGTCCGCAGGTGGGTCCGCAGGTGGGTCCGCAGGTGGGTCCGCAGGTGGGTCCGCAGGTGGGTCCGCAGGTGGCGTGGTCGAGCCGGTGCCGCTCCAGGCCACCACGTCGGTACCCGCTGGAGTGGGCCTGACGGCCGACGAACTGGCCACTGCCGCGGGAGCTGATCCGGCGATGGTCGGCCAGCTTCGGGAGTTCAGCTTGATCTCGCCAGTCGTCCTCGGGGGCGTCGAGTACTTCGATGAGGCGGCGCTGGCCGTCGCCAAGCTGGCGGTCGCCTTCGCCGCCTTCGGCATCGAACCCCGCCACCTGCGGCTCTACAAGCACGCCACGGAGCGGGAGGCGGGTTTCGTCGAGCAGGTGGTCCTGCCACTCCTGCGCCAGCGGAACCCCGAGGCACGAGGTCGGGCCGCAGCCACCGCCGCTGAGCTGGCACGTTTGGGCCAGGCCCTGCGCGCCGAGCTGATGCACCAGGCGCTCGTGGCCCTTCTCGGGCACGACGCCGTCACGTCGTGACGAGCCATCCGACCACACCGGGACCTCGCGAGCTGAGCGACGTCCCATCCGGCTACATTGCAAGCATGGTCGAAGTTCGCCTACGCGCCGTGCGGGTCGACCTCCAGTCGAACACCCCGGTCCTCCTCCTGCAGGAGCCGGAGGGCGTGGGACGGACGCTACCGATCTTCATCGGAGCGCCCGAGGCGACAGCGATCGCGTTCGCCCTCCAGGGCATGGACACGCCGCGGCCGATGACGCACGACCTCATCTGCGAGCTGCTCGAGGCGCTGGGAGCGACGGTGGCGAGAGTGGTGGTGACCGAGCTGCGAGGGTCCACGTACTTCGCGGACATCGTCCTCGACCAGGCCGGCCGCGAGATCGCGGTGTCGTCGCGGCCTTCGGACGCGGTGGCCGTGGCGGTTCGGACTGGCTCGCCGTTGTTCGTGGCCGACCAGCTGATGGACGCCGAAGGCATCCTGCTGGCGGCGGAGGACGAGTCCGAAGAGGACGCCGATGGCGACGGCGAGGACGTGACGCCCGACGAGCTGGTCGGGGAGTTCCGTCAGTTCCTCGACACGATCCGACCGGAGGACTTCTCGTCCTGAGACGTTCCCGTTGTCTGCGTCGTCAAGCCGCCTGGGGCGTCGGTCTGGTGGTGGCCGGCTTGGTGCTTGCTGCCTGCTCCTCCGGTGGCCGGGAGCCATCTGCCGCTGCCCGGAGCACGGCGCCTTCGACCACCTCCCCCTCAACGACGGTCCCGTCGACGACCGTGCCCTCGACGACCAGCACGACGACCTCGGGGCCGGTTCGGTGCCGCAGCGCTGCGCTCGTCCCGGCGATCGAGGGAACGTCGGCAGCGGCAGGGACCGTCGAGGTCACCGTCACCCTGCGCAGCACGGCCTCAGGGGCGTGCACGCTGGTCGGCTACCCCGGGCTCCAGCTGCTCGGTGCAGGCGGTGCGCCCCTGCCGACCACCGTGGTGAGGGGTGGGACGTTCTCGTTCACGTCGATGGCGCCGTCGACGGTCGTCCTCACCTCGGGGGTGTCGGTGGCCTTCAACATCGGCTACACCGACGTACCGGTCGGCGGCGAGACCACCTGTGCGCCGGCCACCTCCCTTTTTGTCACCCCACCGAACGCCTACGGCCACGACGTCGTGAGCTCGCGGGTGGCGCCGTGCGATCACGGACGCATGGTCGTGTCGCCGGTGTTCCTCACCACGGGGTCCGAAGCCGTGACCATGGCCCCTGCAGCGGGCTGACGACCGACGACCGCAGGTTGCCGCGGGTACGGGCGGTCATCGGCCCGGTTGGACGAGGATCCTGCCCCGGACCCCTCCGGCGATGATGGTGGCCAGTGCCTCGCTGAGTTCGTCCAGTCCCACCTCCTTGGCCACCATGGCGTCGAGTGTCTCGACGTCGAACGCCGTGGCTAGGTCAGACCAGACGGCGACTCGCTCGTCGATCGGCGTCTGGACCGTGTCGATGCCGATCAGGGACACGGCTCGCACGATGAAGGGATAGACGGTGGTAGACAGCTCGGACCCCCCGGTCAGTCCGCTGGCGGCGACGACCCCGCCGTAGCGCATGCTTCGCAGGACAGCGGCGAGCACGTTCCCGCCCACGCAGTCGACGGCGCCGTACCAACGCTCGGGGCCGAGTACACGTTCGGGACGCTCGAGGAGGTCGCGTCCGATCACCGACGCGGCACCCAGGGAGCGCAGGTAGTCGTGCTCGTCGGCCTTGCCGGTGCTGGCCACCACGGAGTAGCCGCGCCGGGCGAGGAGCGCCACGGCCATCGACCCGACGCCCCCTGATGCCCCGGTGACGAGAACGGGTCCGTCTCCCGGCGCCACACCCCCCTGAGCGAGACGGCGTGCCGACAGGGCGGCTGTGAACCCGGCCGTTCCGATGAGGGCGGCATGTCGGGTGCTCAGCCCGGACGGGAGCGGGACGACCCAGGCGTGCGGTACGCGCAGGTAGCGAGCGAAGGCTCCGTGCCGACCGACACCGAGGTCGTACCCATGGACCACCACCGGGGTGCCCGGAGCCATCGCGGCGCTCTCCACCACGGTGCCGGCGGCGTCGACGCCTGGCACCAGCACGTCGGCGCGGGCTACCCGGTTGCCCGGTGTGGCCACCATGCCGTCCTTGTAGTTGACCGCCGACCAGTCCACTCGGACCACGGTGTCACCGTCGGGGAGATCAGAGAGCTCGAGCGTTGTCACCTGCTGGGTGAGCTTGCCTCCGCGACGGGAGACCACGTAGGCGGCAAAGGGGGACGTCGGGATGGTGAGGTCTCCGGAAGGCGTCATGTGGGTACCGTACCGACTCGCGGGTACCGTACCGACTTGGTGGACGAGCCCCGTGGACGAACCGAGAGGGATGCCGCCGTCGCCAGTGCATCTCCGTTCTCGCCGGCCGCCGTGGCAGCATCCCGGGTGTCGGTGCACGACCTGGTCGCGGCTGGCGGCGCCCTCTACTGGCTCGAGTCCCGCCCCGTGGAGGCGGGGCGCAACGTCGTGGTCCGATGGCGTCCTGGCGAGCCTGCAGCCGACGCGTCCCCCTCGGGGACCAGCGTGCGCAGTCGGGTCCACGAGTACGGCGGAGGCGCGTTCGTCTGTCTCGACGGGACCCTCGTCGTAGTGGACGCCGACGACCAGCAGGTCTACCGGCTGGTCGGTCGAGGGGATCACGTTCGGCGGCGCCGATGCTCGCCCGAGGCCGACGGGCCGGGACGCCGCCGCTACGGAGACCTCCAGATCGGCCCTTCGCCGTGGGTGCTGGCGGTGGAAGAGGAGCACGGGTCGGTTCGGGTGGCCCATCGGCTGGTTGCCCTGGCCACAGACGGCCCTGTCCGCCGGAGCGTGCTCGTCGACGACGGTTCCTTTGTTGCTGCCCCTCGGCTCTCGCCGGATGGTTCGCTCGTGGCGTGGGTGACCTGGCGGCATCCCAACCTTCCCTGGGACCGATCGGCCCTCTGGGCCGCACGGCTGGGACGCAACAGCGAGGGCGCCCCCGTCCTTAGCGGCCTTGCCCCGTTGGTCGACGAGCCCGGGTCGTCGGTGGGGCAACCACGCTGGCGGCCCGACGGGAGCCTGTCGTGGATGTGGGACCAGAGCGGCTGGTGGTTGCCGTACGTAGCGGCGGTCGCCGACGAGGCCGGAGGCGTCCCCGGGACGCCGCTTCGGTTGGCCGGACCGGCCATCCCGATGGTGCCGCTCGGCACGCGGTCGGAGTTCCACGCTCCCGACTGGGCTCTCGGCCAGCGCACGGCGGTCGACCTCGACGACGGGAGCGTGGTGTGCCGGATGCGGGCGGACGGTGTCGACCAGCTCGTGCGCCTCGTTCCCGAGGCTCCGTCAGCGACGACGGCAACGCCCGGCGCGCCACCGCCACCGGCTCGCCCTCCGGCCGTCTGGAGGCTCGAGCCGGTCGTCCAGCCGTGCGTGGCCATCGAGGGTGTGGCGTCGCTCGCGGGGGACGAGGTCGGTGTGCTCGGGGCAACCCCCCAGGAGGCGGCGGTGGTGGTGGTGGTGACGGCGTCAGGGGCCGAGCGCTCGCGCACCTCGCGCCAGCCACCGGTTCCGTGGTCGCCGGCGTCGGTCGCTCCCTGGAGGGTGGTGGTGGTCCCGGGACCGGATGGCCCGCTGCCCGGCCTGTTCTTCGCTGCCCGTGGGCGACGACGGCGCGGCGGGCTGCCGCCACTCGTGCTCTTCTGCCACGGGGGTCCGACCGGAGGGGTCGACCCGGGCTTCGATCCGCTGGTTCAGGCGTGCACGAGCCGGGGGCTCGCGGTGGGGGCGGTGGACTATCGGGGGAGCAGCGGACATGGCCGCGCCTATCGGCAGGCGCTCCACCACGCGTGGGGGGTGGCCGACGCGGCGGACTGCGTGGCGTTCGCCCGGGGGCTGGCGTCGCTGGGCTGGGTGGACGGCGAGCGGATGGCCGTCCGTGGCACCAGCGCGGGTGGCCTCACCGCGCTGAACGCGCTCAGTCGGGACGACGCGTTCGGCGGCGCGGTGGTGTGGTACGGGGTGACCGACCTCGAGGCGCTCGCCGCGGACACCCACGACTTCGAGTCGCACTACCTCGACTGGCTGGTCGGCCCGTTGGCGACACACCGGGCTCGCTACGAGGAGCGCTCGCCCCTGCGTCATCCAGAACGGCTCCGGGGATCGGTCCTCCTGCTTCAGGGCACCGAGGACCCGGTGGTCCCGGCCGCCCACGTGCGCGCCTTCGCCCGACGGACGAGTGGCTCCGGCGTCGACGTCCGGCTGATCGAGCTGGTCGGCGAGGGCCACGGTGTTCGCCGGGCCGACAGCCTCGAGCGGTGCATCTCGGCCGAGCTCGACTTCTACGACGAGGTCTTCGGCACCGGGCCTGGGTCGGTCGGGCCCGGTGCATCCTCGTGACGGAGCTGTCGGGGTAGGGTGGCTCGTGGCGAGTGGTAGCCAGAGCTCGTGCCCGGTGGTCCCGACAGCGCCAGAGGGAGGGGACGTCGCGGTCCTCGATGGCGGTGGTGGCCGTCCCCGTGGTCGCTTCGGGCGTCCGGTGGCCTGGCTGCGGGCCACCTCTCCGCTCCAGCGTGATGTCATCGCCTACGGCTTGTCGGCAGTCTTCGCCCTCGGCACCCTGCTCTTCGCCGGCATTCCCCTCTACCGGCAGTGGGGCGCCATGGCGGTGGGGCCGTATGCCGCCGCGGCGCTCGGCACCGGGGTGATGGCCCGGTGGTGGTGGTGGAACGACCGGGCGATCCGCTGGGCGAGAGCAATTGCCCTCGTGGTCGTGCTCGTCGGGGCGACGCTCGTGCCGTTGGGCCTCGAGGTCGTGTGGGCATCACAGGGGAACGCCGCCGCACACGTCCAGCCCGAGGTGCTGGTCGTGGAGCATGCCGGGGTGCGAGCCGACGCGGGCAAGGACCCCTACCAGGTGGTCGACCGCAACGGGCGGATCCTCATCCACCAGAGCGCGGAGCCCGTCTACGAGCTCTACTACCCCTACCTGCCCGGCATGATCCTCTTCGGGTTCTCGGCCGGCAGCAAGGTCGAGGCGCGCCTCACCGATGCCCGCCTCCAGTTCCTCGTCTTCACGGCTGCGGTCAGCCTCTTCGCCCTCTCGCGCCTTCGGCCGAAGAGCGATGCCCGGCTGCGGGCGGCCCAGGCGCTCACCATCCTGCCCACCGCCGCACTCCCGTTGGCGACGGGTGGGGACGACATGCCGGTGGTGGCGCTGATGCTCCTCGGGCTGGTCGCGCTCCAGCGTCGTCGGCCGGTGCTCGCCGGGCTTGCCATGGGAGCGGCGGCCTCCCTCAAGTTCACGGCATGGCCCCTCGTGCTGTTGGCCCTGTGGGTGACCTTTGACCGGAGCGGACGGCGCGCTGTCGGGCGCTACGTCGCTGCCGTTGTCGCCGTGGTCGTGCCCGTGGTCGTCCCGCTCGCCCTGCAGAACCCTGCCGCCTTCGTCGACAACGTGGTCCGGTTCCCGCTGGGGCTCGCCGGAGTGGCGTCCCCGGCGGCGAGCGCCTTGCCGGGGCACCTGTTGGTCTCGGCGTTCCCCGGTGTTCACCGTCCCTACGTGGTGACGGTCGCTGCCTTGGGGGCGGCCTTCGTGCTCTGGTTCCTGTGGCGGCATCCGCCCCGTTCCCCCGCCGACTTGGCCCGGTTGTGCGCCGGGTTGATGCTGGCAGCCATCGTGCTCGCCCCGGCGACCCGGGTCGGCTACCTGCTGTACCCGGCCAACCTGGCCCTGTGGGCCTGGCTGCTCCGCCAGTCGGAGGTTCCCGGCGACGACGTCGGGCATGGGGAGCCCTCGGTCGGGATCCGTTCGTGGTCAGACGAGGTCGGTCAGTCGGTCTGGGGCACCTCGAACAGGACCAGGGCGAAGGGTGTCGTGCCGGTCGGAGTGGTCGGCGAGACGATCGCGCCCAGCTCCCAGTAGTAGCCGTCCGCGCTCGCCTTCTCGCCGATGACCTCGGTGCCGGTGATGCCTTGGTCGGTACCCGGTCCACTGAAGGCGATCCGCCAGTGGTAGCGGCGCAGGACCACCTGGAAGAAGGAGACGACCTCGTTCTGGGAGAGCCGGGAGGTGAAGGTGATCGTCTGGTCGTAGTGGGAGGTCAGCCGGCCTTCGTTGGCGGTGAAGCGGTGGACCGAACCGGCGGGAACGGCGATGGCGCCGAGAATGTCGCTCGGCGGCTGGCCCCCGGTCACAGCGGTGCGCAGGGCGGTGGTCCCCTGCTCCAGCCCGACCGACGTGCCGCCCGGGAGGGTGACGGAGCGGAGCGCCTGTGGCGCACTTCCCCCCGATGCAAGTGCCGAGGCGATCCCGAAGACGAGGACGATGGCCGTGGCCAACGCCACCACCACCATGGCCGGTCCTCGACCGGGGCCGGGTTGCCGTACCTCGGTGACCGGGTCGTGGTCTCCGTCGTGGGCGGGCTCGCCAGGCAGGCTCGGGGCGTCGGCCGGCGGTGGGGGAGGCAGGGTCATGCCGCGCCGATCGTACCGGACCCGTGGGTGCGACCAGCCCGGGACGAGCGTGCGTCGGTCCTTCCTTGGGGAGATCGTTGGTCGGAGGCTGCGTTGGTCGTAGGGTGGCGACGGCGCGGTGGTCATCGGGCGCGGAGGGCACGGTGGTGTCAGCTGTCGGCCAGGTGCAGGGGAGGGTGATGGACCGGAGGGATGTTGACCAGGGTGGAGGGGGACGCCTGTCGCGTCGGACCCTGCTCGGAGCCGGGCTCGCCGGCGTGGGCGGGGCCCTGCTCGCCGCCTGCGGGAGCTCGACGGCGGCCCCTCCGCCACCGGTCGTCAAGCCGGGGAGGCTGGGCGTGCCGCCGAACCCACGTGCACCGATCGGGAGCGACCAACTGCCCCAGGTCGACCACATCGTCGTGGTGATGCTGGAGAACCACTCCTTCGACAACATCCTCGGCACGCTCGGACGCGGCGACGGACTGCCTCGGGGGGCCAACGGGCAGCCGGACGCCACCAACCCCGACGGAGCGGGCGAGCTGATCCGCTCGTTCCACATGCCCACGCCTTGTCAGCTCGCCGGAAAGCCGTCGCAGACGTGGAACGCGTCGCATGCCCAGTACGACCACGGGCGGCTCCAGGGCTTCGTCGAGAGTGCTTCGGGCCCGGTGGCGATGGGCTACTGGACGGGTAGCGA
This sequence comes from Actinomycetes bacterium, assembly GCA_021798955.1. Taxonomy (GTDB): domain Bacteria; phylum Actinomycetota; class Acidimicrobiia; order Acidimicrobiales; family RAAP-2; genus JAJZJT01. The sequence goes on along the minus strand of JAJZBK010000021.1, from coordinate 18,662 downwards.
CCTGCCGTTCACGCATGCGCTGGCGTCGGTGTTCCCGATCGCCGACCGCTACTTCTGCTCGGTGCTGGCCCAGACGTTCCCCAATCGTCGCTACCTCATCTCGGGGACGTCGTACGGTCTCATCGCCGATGTCCTCCCCAAGGGCCTACCCCCCGGCGGGACCATCTTCGACCTGCTCGGTGCCCACGACATCTCCTGGAAGAACTACTACTCCTCCCTGCCCACCGCCGGCGTCTACGTGTCACTGCTCTCGCGACCCTCGATCGCCTCCAATCTGGCGCACATCGACCACTTCTATGCCGACTGCGCTGCCGGCAACCTGCCTGCCTTCAGCGTCGTCGATCCCAACTTCGGCACGCAGTCCGAGGAGGACCCGCAGGACATCCAGTACGGGGACGTGTTCCTCTCGAGCGTGGTGCGGGCGGTCATGGATGGTCCGAAGTGGCCGAAGACGCTGCTCGTCTGGTGCTACGACGAGCACGGCGGCTACTACGACCACGTTCCCCCTCCCCGGGCTGCCGTTCCCGACGACGTCCCGCCCGACCTCGTGCCCGGTGACGTGGCCGGTCGCTTCGATCGCTACGGCTTCCGGGTCCCCGCCGGAGTGGTCAGTCCCTACGCCCGGGAGCGGTACGTCTCCCCGGTCGTCCACGACCACACCTCAGTGCTCAAGCTGGTCGAGACCAAATGGAACCTCCCACCGCTGACGCATCGCGACGCGGCGGCCGACGACTTGCTCGACTCGGTCGACTTCGACGGCTCGCCGCGCTTCCTCCGCCCGCCGTCGTTGGCCGCTCCGGCGACGCCCGCCCTCCGGGCAGGGTGCGAGGTGACGGGTCCCGGAGTGATCCCGCCGGCGTCCGCCGTCATCCGGTCGCGCTGAGCTCCGCCGCTCGCGCCGCGGCTTCGGCCTCGTCCAGATCGGCTGCAACACGCAGCGAGGTGATAGCAGCACCGGCCGTGAGGGCAAGAACAGCCCAACGGCGTAGCCGTGGCAGCTGCTCGAAGGCGAGCAGGGTGGCAAGTGCGTCGACGGCGTCGGCGGTCCCGCCGAGGGCGACCCACACCCGTGCCTCGTCGCCCGAGCGGCCGAGGGCACGCACGGCACCGATGCCGAGTGCCAGGTCGCGGCCGGCCATGGTCCGGGCGAGTAGCCGCGACGCGGGCGATGCTGCCGCATCTCCGATCCACGGGATGGCCAGTGCCGTCGGCGCCACCAGCGCACCGGCGCCGATCGCCACCCGCCCCCAGGCAACGGCGCGGGCGAGCTGACGGACCCTGTCATGACGCATGGGCCTACCCTAGGGCGTCGGCCGGGGTTCTGGGCGGTCCGGGGGATGGCTCGGGCGGGACGCTCGGGTGGGGCCCGCATAGGGAGGTGGCACCCCTGTCTCCTGGTGACCACACAAGGTGTCGCTCGGTGACCACGATGGGTCACCATCCCTGGTCAACCCCTGTTTACTTTCGAGTGGTGATGGAGCAGACTTTGTTGTTAGCGGCTCCGCGAGGTGCCGGCAGGAGGGGGCTCTGGGTACCACCCCAGTAGCGGGTTCCTGAGATGGGGTGGGATGCGGCCGGGCCCTTGGGCCCGGCCGCTCTTTCGTCGGTGCCCGTCACGTCGGTGGGGGCTGCGGGGAGCTGCTGGCGCGGAAGGTCACGGTGCTGGCGTCGGCGTGGGCGAGGGGCCCACGGCCGCTGCCGATCGTCCAGGTGGCTGCTCCGGCCAGTGCCCGAGTCACGTACGCCTTGGCCTGGCGGGCAGCGTCGGGGACGGAGAGGCCTTGGGCCAACCCGGCGCAGAGCGCAGCCGAGAGCGTGCAGCCCGTACCGTGCGTGTTGGTCGTCGCCACCCTCGGTCCGTCGACCACCGTCACGTGGTGCGCGTCGCAGAGGACGTCGGGCACGTGCGTCGGCGGGCCGGCCCCGCCTGCGGCGGCGGTCTCGACACCGGGCAGGTGCCCGCCGGTCACCAGTACCCAGCGTGGTCCGAGGAGGAGCACCTGCCGTGCCAGGTCGACCAGGTCGTCCACGTCGGTTGGTGCCCCCGGGTCGACACCGCAGAGCAGGGCTGCCTCGCCCAGGTTGGGCGTGGCGACGAGCGCGTAGGGGAGCAGGGCGCGGTAGGTGGCGCCGACGCCGGTGGTCTCGAGGAGCGGCCGACCGGTCGAGGCGTAGAGGACCGGGTCGACGACGAGTCGGGGGAGACGTCCCTCCGCGGCGACGCGGGCGACCGTCTCGACCGTGGAAGCCGACGCCAACATGCCCGTCTTGACGGCGGCGATGGGCAGGTCACCGAGGACGGCCTCGAGCTGGGCGGAGACCAGCTCGGCGGGAACGGTATGGATGGCATGGACGGCCAGGGTGTCCTGGGCCGTGACCGCCGTGACCACGGTGGCGGCCAGGACGCCGAGGGCGTTCATGGTCAACAGGTCCGCCTGGATCCCGGCACCGGCGCTCGAGTCCGACCCCGCCACGGTCAGGGCGACCGCCGGGCCATCGGCCGGCACGGCCCTCACGAGGGCAGCGGGTCGACCAGGCCGGCGAAGGAGGACGAGGCGACGGCGTGGGAGCGCCGAGGGATACGCCCCGCGCGTCGAGCCGCTCGCCCAGAACGTACGGCGTCGGCCATGGCGGCAGCCATCAGGTCGGGGTGGTGGGCCCGGGTGATGGCCGAGGCGACGAGGACGGCGTCACAGCCCAGCTCCATGGCCTGGCACGCGTCCGACGCGGTGCCGACCCCGGCATCGAGGACGACTGGCACGTTGGCTGCCTCGACGATCAGCGACAGGTTGTGGGGGTTGAGGATACCTAGCCCGGTCCCGATGGGGGCTCCGAGGGGCATCACGGCTGCCGCACCGGCCAGCTCGAGCCGGCGGGCCACCGCCGGGTCGTCGTTGGTGTACGCGAGCACGGTGAAGCCCCGTCCGACCAGCGTCTCGGTGGCAGTGAGGAGCTCGGTGGCGTCAGGGAGCAGCGTGCGATCGTCGGCGATCACCTCGAGCTTTACCCAGTCGGTCTCGAACGCCTCGCGCGCCAGCTCGGCCGTGAGCACGGCGTCGGCCGCCGTGAAGCACCCTGCCGTGTTGGGCAGGATGGACACCCCGGCGTCGGCCAGCAGGTCGACCAGGGAGTGCCGGGTGGTCGGGTCCACCCGGCGCACGGCGACGGTGGCGAGGGCCGGTTGGGCGGCAGCCAGGGCGGCCGCCAGCGAGTGGGTGCTCGCCATGCCGCCGGTCCCGACGAGGAGCCGCGAGGACAACGTGCGACCGGCGATGACCAGGAGATCGTCCGCGTCCACGCCGCTCACGGTAGCGCGCCCCACCGGCCTCCCGACGACGGCACGGGGACGGTCATCCGCCCGCGGCTGCCGTGACGATCTCGACCCGGTCGCCCGGGTTGAGGACGGTGGCGTCCCACCGACTGCGGGGCACCACGGTGCCGTTGACGGCGACGGCCACGCCGCGCTGGGAAGGGCACCAGGAGGCCACCGCGTCGGTCACCGTGGCCCCAGGGGCCCCCTGCCAGGTGTCGCCGTTGACGATGGTTCCCCGACCGGTCCCGCCCGAACCGGTCCCACCCGAACCGGTCCCACCCGAACCGGTCCCACCCGAACCGGAGCCCGTCACCTCCGGCGTGGTGCCCCCGTGACCGGGGTCGGGTGGGTTGTCCGACGGCGTCACGGGGCGGCCGGCACGGGGCCGGTGGCGAAGCGACCAACGCCGAAGGACCGGGCCACCTCGGGGACCGGCGCACCCGTTACCCACCCGGCCACCGCGTCGGCGGTGAGCGGGGCGAGAAGGAACCCGTTGCGGTAGTGGCCCGTGGCCAGCACCAGGCCCGTCGGTCCGGCCGGACCGAGCACGGGCGCGTTGTCGGGGGTGGTCGGCCGGAGCCCCGCGGTGGCCTCGGTCAGCTCGTACTCGTCGACCACCGGCAGCAGGGTCCGGGCGTCGGCGAGCAGGTCGTGGACGGCACGGGCCGGGACGGCATCGGAGAACCCTCGTTCTTCGGCGCTGGCCCCGACGACCAGGGAACCGTCGGCCCGGGGGACGACGTAGCAGTGGCGTCCGTGAACCAGGCCACGGACCACTCGGCCGAGCCACGGCGTGCCGTCACCGGCTCGGAGCCGGAGCGTGACGCCGTGCACGGGACGGACCGGAGGGCGGACGTCGTCGGGAAGGCCGCCGAGCGTCCCGGACCACGAACCGGCGGCGACCACGACGACGGAGCCGGCCAGCGTCGCTCCGCCCTCGAGGGTCACCCCGGTGACCCGGTCGGCCTCGACGTCGACCCGGGCCACCCGGTCGGCGACGAACGAGACGCCTTCGCCGCCACAGGCGGCGCGCAGCGCGGCCAGCACCAGCCGGTTGTCGACCTGGTGGTCGCCGGGGAAGCGGGCCCCGCCTGCCACGGACGGGGCGAGGAGGGGCTCGGCCGAGCGGGCCTCGGTGGCCGTCAACCGTTCGGCGTCCAGGCCGAGCGAGCGTTGGAAGGCGAGGACGTCCTCGATGGAGGCTCGGTCGGAGGGGTCGGCACCGATGAGCAACGACCCGGTCGACAACAGGCCGGTAGGAAGGCCCGTCTCGTCGGTCAGCTCGGCGGCGAAGGACGGCCACCGGGCGGCAGCCGCCAGTGCCAGGAGGACGAGGGGCTCCTCGCCGAAGTGTGCTTCGCCGACCGGCGCCAGCATGCCGGCGGCGGCCCACCCGGCGCCGTGGCCCGGGTCGGGGTCGACGACCATGACGGATGCTCCGGCGGCACGCAGACGCCAGGCGGTAGCGAGCCCGACCACGCCACCACCGACCACGATCACGTCGGCGGGGGCGGGGGCGGGGGCGTCGGGGATGGGCATCGGCGCCCATCGTAGGACGCCCGGCGTCGGTGGTACGCCGGTGCTCGACCGACATGAGGGCCGAAGCGCGCCCGTCTCGAACCCCCGGGTCGGCCCCACCACGCGGCTCGTATAAGATCGCTGTGCCGCAGATGGGCCAACGTCGTCCCGGGCGGAACTACCCACCGAGCACATCGATGGAGCGACCCGAGTGACGACCTCTTCGACCCACACGCCGCGAACGACCCGTCCCCCCACGGGGGGCCTCTATGCCGCCGGCTTCGAGCACGACGCCTGCGGCATCGCCCTCGTCGCCGACTTGCACGGTCGGCGCACCCATCAGCTCGTCGAGCGCGCCGTCACCGCCCTCGAGCACTTGGCTCACCGGGGCGCCACGGGCAGCGAGGAGGACAGCGGCGACGGCGCGGGGATCCTCCTGCAAGTCCCCGACGCCTTCTACCGCGACCTCGTCGACTTCGAGCTGCCGGCTCCCGGCCGGTACGCGACGGGGATCGCCTTCCTGTCCCGGGATGCCGGTGAGGCAGCCAAGGCACGCCTGGCCATCGAGGCCGTGGCCGCCGAGGAGGGGATGACCGTCCTCGGCTGGCGAGACGTGCCCGTCGACGACAGCGCCCTCGGTTCGGTGGCCCGGGGGGACATGCCCTCGATGCACCAGCTCTTCGTCGCCCCGCTCCCCGCCACTGCTCTGGCATGCCGGCCCGGCGAGGACCCCGCCCTTGGAGTCGACCGCCTCGCCTTCGTGGTCCGCAAGCGGGCCGAGCACGAGGTCGAGGGGTGCTACGTGGCGTCGCTGTCGGCCCGGACCATCACCTACAAGGGCATGCTGACCTCGCACCAGCTGGCCTCCTTCTACCCCGACCTGTCCGACGCGCGGCTCACGAGCGGTCTGGCGCTCGTCCACTCGCGCTTTTCGACCAACACGTTCCCGTCGTGGGCACTGGCGCACCCGTACCGCTACCTGGCCCACAACGGCGAGATCAACACACTGGCGGGCAATCGCAACTGGATGCGGGCCCGCGAGGCGCTCTGTGCCTCGGACCTCCTGCCCGGCCTGGAGCGGGCCTTTCCTGTCGTCACGCCGGGGGCCAGCGACTCTGCCTCGTTCGACGAGGTCCTCGAGCTGCTCCACCTCGGTGGCCGCAGCCTGCCGCACGCCGTGCTCATGATGATCCCCGAGGCGTGGGAGAACCACGCCTCGATGGACCCGGAGCGGCGCGCCTTCTATCGCTACCACGCCTCGTTGATGGAGCCGTGGGACGGCCCGGCCGCGGTGGCCTTCACCGACGGCACGGTCATCGGCGCCGTCCTCGACCGCAACGGGCTCCGCCCCGCCCGCTACTGGGTCACCGACGACGGCTTGGTGGTGCTGGCCAGCGAGGTGGGCGTCCTCGACGTCCCGCCGTCCTCGGTCGTGCACAAGGGTCGGCTCCAGCCGGGCCGGATGTTCCTGGTCGACACCGATGCCGGCCGCATCGTGGACGACGACGAGATCAAGGCGCGTCTTGCTGCCGAGCACCCCTACGGGGAGTGGCTCCGTGACGGCCAGGTCGAGCTGTCCGAGCTTCCGCCCCGCACCATGCTCACCCCGCAGCACGCCTCGGTGGTGGGGCGCCAGCGCCTGTTCGGCTACACCAACGAGGAGCTACGGCTCATCCTCGGCCCGATGGCCACGACGGGGGCCGAGCCGATCGGCTCGATGGGCTCCGACAGCGCCCTCGCGGTCCTCTCCGAGCGGCCTCGTCTGCTCTACGACTACTTCACCCAGCTCTTCGCCCAGGTGACGAACCCCGCGCTCGATGCCATCCGTGAGGAGCTCGTGACGTCGCTGGCCTCCACGCTCGGCCCCGAGGGGAACTTGCTCGAGCCAACGGCGGCCTCCTGCCGCCAGATCGTCCTGCCCATGCCGGTCATCGACAACGACGACCTGGCCAAGCTCCTCTACGTCAACGAGGATGGACGGACCCCGGGGTTCCGGGCCTTCGCCATCGACGGCCTCTTTGCGGTGTCGGCCGGTGGGGCCGGGCTAGCCGCGGCGATCGAAGACGTCCGCCGGCAAGTCGGCGTGGCCATCGAGGACGGGGCGTCGATCATCGTGCTCTCTGACCGGAACTCGACGGACGAGCTGGCACCGATCCCCTCGCTCCTGCTCGTCTCGGCAGTCCACCATCACCTGGTGCGAACGAAGACCCGGACCAGGGTGGGACTGGTGGTGGAGTCGGGCGACGCCCGCGAAGTGCACCACATGGCCCTGCTCAAGGGCTATGGCGCCGCGGCCGTGAACCCGTACCTCGCCTTCGAGACGATCGACGACATGATCGCCTCGGGGCTGTTGACCGGGGTCACGCCCCGCCAGGCCCGGCGCAACTACGTAAAGGCGGCCTCCAAGGGCGTCCTGAAGGTGATGTCGAAGATGGGGATCTCGACGGTTGCCTCCTACACCGGCGCCCAGGTGTTCGAAGCGGTCGGGCTGGCTCGCGAGGTCGTCGACGAGTACTTCACCGGCACCGTCTCGCGCATCGGGGGGGTCGACCTCGACGGGCTGGCGGCCGAAGTGGCCACCCGCCACCGGCTGGCCCACGTGGACCGGCCGGAAGAGCTGGCGCACCGCGAGCGAGAGGTGGGCGGCGAGTACCAGTGGCGGCGGGAGGGCGAGGTCCATCTCTTCAACCCGAAGACCGTCTTCAAGCTCCAGCACGCCACCCGCTCCAAGCGGTACGAGGTCTTCAAGGAGTACACCTCGCTGGTCGACGACCAGAGCCAGGCGCTCGCCACCATCCGTGGCTTGCTCCGCTTGCGGACCGGACAGCGGCCCCCGGTGCCGCTGGAGGAAGTCGAGCCGATCTCGTCGATCGTCGCCCGCTTCTCGACCGGGGCTATGTCCTACGGCTCGATCTCGGCAGAAGCGCACGAGACCCTTGCCATCGCCATGAACCGGCTCGGCGCTCGTTCGAACACGGGGGAGGGCGGCGAGGACCCCGAGCGGTTCGTCCCCGACGCCAACGGCGATCTCCGGCGCAGCGCCGTCAAGCAGGTGGCCTCGGGGCGGTTCGGGGTGACGGCCGAGTACCTCGCCAACGCCGACGACATCCAGATCAAGGTGGCGCAGGGAGCCAAGCCGGGCGAGGGCGGGCAGCTCCCCGGACACAAGGTCTACCCGTGGATCGCCAAGACACGCTTCTCGACGCCAGGCGTCGGGCTCATCTCGCCGCCGCCTCACCACGACATCTACTCGATCGAGGACATCGCCCAGCTCATCCACGACCTGAAGTCGGCCAACCCGACCGCGCGTATTCACGTCAAGTTGGTGGCCGAGGTCGGCGTGGGCACGGTCGCCGCCGGTGTGGCCAAGGCGCACTCGGACGTGGTGCTCATCTCGGGGCACGACGGGGGGACGGGGGCTGCGCCGCTGACCTCCTTGAAGCATGCCGGCATCCCGTGGGAGCTCGGGCTGGCCGAGACCCAACAGACCCTGCTGGCCAACGACCTACGTGACCGGATCGTCGTGCAGGTGGACGGGCAGATGAAGACCGGGCGCGACGTGGTGGTCGCTGCCCTGCTCGGAGCGGAGGAGTACGGGTTCGCCACCGCTCCTCTGGTCGTCTCGGGGTGCGTCATGATGCGGGTTTGCCACCTCGACACCTGTCCGGTCGGGATCGCCACCCAGAACCCCACCCTGCGGGAGCGGTTCTCGGGCAAGCCGGAGTTCGTCGAGACGTTCTTCGAGTACATCGCCCAGGAGGTGCGCGAGCATCTCGCCGCCCTCGGGCTGCGCTCGCTGGAGGAGGCCATCGGTCGGGTCGACCTGCTCGACTCGACCCAGGCGATCGACCACTGGAAGGCGAAGGGCCTCGACCTCTCGACCGTCCTGGCCGACGTGGAGGTGCCCGAAGGTGCGGCTCGACGGTGCGTGACCGTGCAGGACCACGGCCTCGACCGGGCGCTCGACCACCACTTCCTCGACGCCTGCCGCCCGGCCATCGAACGTGGCGAGCGGGTCCGGGTCGAGCTGCCGGTGGCCAACGTGGACCGGACGGTGGGCACCCTCTTGGGCCACGAGATCGTCCGCCACCACGGAGGCGCCGGGTTGGCCGACGGCACGATCGAGCTGGTCTTTACCGGTTCGGCTGGCCAGAGCTTCGGGGCGTTCGTGCCCAGAGGGGTGACCATGCGCCTCTACGGCGATGCCAACGACTACCTGGGCAAGGGGCTCTCGGGTGGACGGATCGTCGTCCGTCCCCACGACGACGCGCCCTTCCCTGCCGAGGAGAACATCATCGCCGGCAACGTGATCCTCTACGGGGCCACCGCCGGCGAGGTGTTCATCCGAGGCCAGGTCGGCGAGCGGTTCTGCGTTCGCAACTCGGGGGCGGTGGCAGTCGTCGAGGGAGTCGGCGACCACGCCTGCGAGTACATGACCGGCGGGCGGGTGGTGGTCCTCGGCCCGACCGGGCGGAACTTCGCCGCCGGTATGTCGGGCGGCGTGGCTTTTGTGCTCGACCGGACCGGAGCGTTCGTCACCCAGGTCAACGGCGAGATGGTCGACGTCGAGTCGCCGACCGGGACGGACCTGGTCTGGTTGCGCGACCGGATCGAGCTCCACGCCGACGAGACGGGCTCGACGGTGGCCCGGGCGCTCCTCGACGACTGGACGGCCGCGGCGCCGCGTTTCGTGAAGATCATGCCCCGCGACTACCGCCGGGTCCTCGAGGCGACCGAGTCGGCACGGCTGAGTGGTCGCTCAGTCGACGAAGCGGTGATGGAGGCGGCACATGGGTGACATCCGCGGCTTTCTCGACCACGACCGGGCGCTACCGCCCAGGCGTCCGGTGCCGGTGCGCGTGCGTGACTGGCACGAGGTCTACGAGCCCTTCCCGGAGGGCGCCACCCGCACCCAGGCATCCCGCTGTATGGACTGCGGCATCCCCTTCTGCCACGACGGCTGCCCGCTCGGCAACCTCATCCCCGAGTGGAACGACCTCGTCTACCGCGACAACTGGTCGGAAGCGGCAGAACGCCTGCATTCGACCAACAACTTTCCCGACTTCACCGGCCGGCTGTGCCCGGCCCCTTGCGAGGCGGCCTGCGTCCTCGGCATCAATGCCGAGCCGGTGACCATCGAGCGGGTCGAGTACGAGATCGTGGAGCGAGCGTGGAGCGAGGGGTGGGTCGCACCGGTCGTCGCAGCGAGGTCGACCAGAAAGCGGGTCGCGGTCGTCGGTTCGGGACCGGCTGGCCTGGCAGCCGCCCAGCAGCTCGCTCGGGCTGGCCACGCCGTGGTCGTCTTCGAGCGGGCCGAGAAGCCCGGTGGCCTGCTCCGCTTCGGCATCCCCGAGTTCAAGATGGAGAAGCGGGTCCTCGACCGCCGGCTCGGCCAGCTCGAGGAGGAAGGGGTCGAGTTCCGGTGCCGGACATCAGTGGGCACGCCGGAGGTGGCGGGGGCCGCGGCACCCGATGCTGTGGTCATCTCGGGAGGCGACCTGGTCGCTGAGTTCGACGCCGTGCTGCTGGCAGGCGGGTCGACCAGACCCCGCGACCTCGACGTGCCGGGGCGTCACCTCGGCGGTGTCCATACCGCCATGGAGTACCTGAAGCCGTCCAACCTGGTCCGTGAGGGCCTCCTCGACGCACCGCCCATCGACGCCCGAGGCAAGCGCGTCGTCATCATCGGCGGGGGTGACACCGGAGCGGACTGTCTCGGGACGGCTCATCGCCAGGGTGCCGCATCCGTGCACCAGCTCGAGATCCTCCCCGAGCCGCCGGCGACTCGCCGCGACGACAACCCGTGGCCGACCTGGCCGCTTATCCTGCGGACCTCGTCAGCCCACGAGGAAGGCGGTGAGCGTCTCTTCTCGGTGACGACCGTGGCCTTCCTCGACGACGGATCGGGCCGAGTCCGGGCACTCGCCGGGGAGGAGGTCGAGATGATCGTGGGCGACGACGGCCGACCGGCCTTCGTCGCCGTTGCCGGCTCGGCGTTCGAGCTCCCCTGCGACCTCGTCCTGTTGGCCCTGGGCTTCCTCGGACCCGAGCCCACCGGGGTCGTCGCCGACCTCGCCCTCGCGCTCGACGGTCGGGGGAACGTGGCTGCCGACTCGTCGTGGGCGACGAGCGCCGAGGGCGTCTTCGTCTGCGGCGACATGACGCGGGGCCAGTCGCTCATCGTGTGGGCCATCGCCGAAGGGCGCTCGGCCGCCGCTTCGGTCGACCGGTACCTGATGGGGACGACCGCCCTACCCGCCCCGGTTCGTCCCGGACAGCTCGCCCTCCGCTAGCGAGCTGCCGAGGTCGCCCGCTCAGGGTCGAGTGGCGCCGAGGAGGACCTCGTCGCCCCACCACGCACCGACCCTGGTCGGGAAGCCCTCGAGGCGTACGACCGCTCCAGCGCGAGGAGCATCGACCATCAGCCCCGGGCCGACGACGAGCCCCACGTGCTCGACCCGGCGGGGGCCGCGCCCGAAGAAGACCAGGTCCCCGGCGACGATCGGTTGGCCCGGAGGGACGACCGCTCCGGCGTCGAACTGCGCCTGGGCCACGCGGGGCAGGGTGATCCCGGCTGCCCGTTCGGCTGCCTGGACGAGCCCGGAGCAGTCGAAGCCGACCCCGGGGGTCTCCCCTCCCCACCGGTACGGGGTGCCGATCTGGGCGAGGGCATAGCTGACCGCCGCGGCTGCGGCCGGGGCGGGAGCGGGCGCCGTGGGGGCCGCTCCGGCGTAGGCGGCGGCATCGGCGAGCACCTCGGCGACGTAGGCCCGGGAGTGGTTGTAGGCGTAGATGGCCCCGGGGAGGTCGGTGCCGTCTCGGGCGCCGTCGGCACACAGCATGCGGGCAGCGGCCCAGGTGGCGTCGGTGGGGTCGTAGGGGGTGGGCGGGTCGGCACCGCCGACCGGGACGGGGAGGGCATAGCGGGCGAAGGTGGCCGGTTCGAACTGCAGGGGACCTTCGGCACCGGCGGCGTTGGCGCCGGAACGAACCCCGGGCAGGTCCGAGCGGCCGTCGTCGGACTCGACGGCGCCGATGGCAGCAAGGACCTCCCACGGCAGGCCCGGGCAGGCGCTGGCGGCCTGGTGGAAGCGGGTGCTCCAGGTGGCCGGGATCGCTGGGGCACCGGTCACGGGCGTCGTGAGGGAGGTAAGGCCGAACGGGCTGACGATCGCCGCCACCAGGGCGGCAAGCGCGGTGGTCCCCACCACGGTGGCCGTGCCCCCGGCGGCCAGAAGCGCAGCCAGGACCGGGCGGGATGTGCGACGGGACATCAAGCGCCTCCTGTGTGCACCGGCACGGGTTGCGGCGCCGGCACGGGTTGCGGCACCGGCACGGGTTGCCGGGTCGTCACGGGAGGCAGGTGGGCCCCGGATGTCCGAAGCCCCCAGGCGCACGCCCGCCCCGAGGGCGGCGCCGTGCCCCAGCACACCACGTCGGGCCGACCAGGGGCAAGGGCCCGGGTCGGTACGTCCGACCGGGCTGGTGGGGCCGACCCGGCGCCTCGGCGCCTCGGGTGGCCGTCGCTAAGCTCTGCTCCAGTGTCGGCGCCACGAGGGGCCGGGGGACAGGGAGGTGTGCCGTGCTCGGCACGATGCAAGAGGCGCCGCTGTTGATCAGCAACATCCTGCGGCACGGCCAGTCCGTCTACGGCGACAGTGTGGTGGCCACCGTGGTCGATCCGTCGGGGGCGGCCCAGACGTCGACCTTCGCCGAGGTGGGCGAACGGGCCGAACGCCTGGCGGCGGCCCTGGTCGACCTCGGCGTCGGCGAGGACGACCGGGTGGGCACCTTTCTGTGGAACAACCGAACGCACCTAGAGGCGTACCTTGCCATCCCCGCCATGGGCGCCGTCCTGCACACGCTGAACATCCGGTTGTTCCCCGACCAACTGGCCTACGTCGTCAACCACGCCGAGGACCAGGTCATCATCGTGGACGGCTCCCTCGTCCCCCTGCTCGCCCGGGTCCGCGACCAACTGCGCACGGTGCGGCACGTCGTCGTGGTGGGCCCAGGGGACCGTGACGCCCTCGGGACGACGCTCGACTACGACGAGCTGCTGGCGGCAGCGAAGCCCGGTTACTCGTGGCCGACCTTCGACGAGCGGCGGGCGGCGGCCATGTGCTACACGTCAGGGACGACGGGCAACCCCAAGGGCGTCGTCTACTCCCACCGTTCGACGCTGCTCCACACCATGGCCGTGACGTCGGCGTCGACGCTCGGTATCAACGAGCGGGACCGGGTGCTCACCGTCGTGCCCATGTTCCACGCCAACGCCTGGGGCACGCCGTACGGCGCCTACTTCGTCGGGGCCGACCTGGTCATGCCCCAGCAGTTCCTCCAGGCGGCGCCCCTGGCGGCGATCATCGCCACCCACCGCCCGACGGTCTCGGCCGGGGTCCCCACCATCTGGAACGACCTGCTCCACTACGCCGAGAGCAACGACGTCGACCTCTCGTCGCTCCGTTCGGTGACCTCGGGCGGGGCGGCGATGCCGCGCAGTCTGATGGAGCGCTTCTCGGAGCAGTTCGGGATCGGCATGGTGCAGGGGTGGGGCATGACCGAGACCTCTCCGCTGTGTGCCCTCTCGACCCCGCCCAAGGGCGTCGGCCCCGAGGAGGAGGCCAACTGGCGGGCAAAGACGGGTCGGGTCGTTCCCGGGATCGAGGTCCGCATCACCGGTCCAGACGGAGAGGTCCTGCCCAACGACGGCGTGGCGGTCGGCGAGTTCGAGGTGCGTGGCCCGTGGATCACCGCGTCCTACTACGGAGACCCGTCCCCCGACCGCTTCCACGACGGCTGGCTCCGTACCGGAGACGTCGGCTCGCTCGATCGCCGTGGCTACATGCAGATCAGCGACCGTACCAAGGACGTGATCAAGTCCGGAGGCGAGTGGATCTCCTCGGTCGAGCTCGAGAACGAGGTCATGTCCCACCCGGCTGTCTTCGAGGCGGCGGTCGTCGCTGTGCCCGACGCCAAGTGGAGCGAACGACCGCTGGTCGCCGTGGTGCCCGTCGAGGGGGCGACGGTGACCGCCGACGAGCTGGTTGCCTACCTGCAGGACCGCGTGCCGCGCTGGTGGCTGCCTGAGCGGTGGAGCTTCGTCGAGGAGATCCCGAAGACCTCCGTCGGCAAGTTCGACAAGAAGGTCCTGCGGGCCGAGCACGCAGAAGGGCGGCTCGCAGTGGTCGAGGTGACGCCCGGCACGCTCCCGGCGTGACCGGGGGGAGCGAGGACCTGGCCGACCGGCTGTCCGCGTTGGCCGAGGAGCTGGCTGACGCAGCCCTCGACTGCTTGCGCCGGGCGGCCGAGGAGGTCCGGTCGACCGGTGTCGCAGACTCCGCCCTCGTCGCCGAGGAGAAGCGGCTGACCAGGGCCCGACGGGCGGTCGACAAGGCGGTGACGCTGCTCAGGTCTCCGACGGGCGAGGGAGCCGATTGAGCGTGTCGATGAGCTGGCGCAGTCGTCCGTAGCCCAGCTTGTCGAAGCGCAAGGCCAGGCGCGCCTGGTCGAGGTGGTCGCCGCTCGAGCGCTCGGGAGGCAGCGGGTCGCTCCGGCGGATCCGGCCGCGCACGACGATGTCGGCGAAGTCGTCGTTCAAGGCCTCGAGCTCGCTGTCAGTCGGTAGCCAGTGCAGGCGGAGGACGAGCAGGTCGCCGACCCACCGGCACCCCTGGTAGTTGCGGTAGAAGCCGAGCAGCTCGGCGACCGCGGCCGTGACGTCGTCGGTGATCCGGAAGAGGGCCCGGTCCTCGGGGGCGATGAGCCCACGAGGAACGAGCTCGTGGTCGACGAAGTCGAGCCACGAGGACCAGTAGGTCCCGCCGGGGACGTCGAGCAGGACGACCGGCGACGGGACGGCTTTGCCGGTCTGGAGCAGGGTGAGCAGCTCGTAGGACTCATCGAGGGTGCCGAAGCCTCCCGGGAGCACCACGTACCCGTCCGACTCCTTGACCAACATGAGCTTTCGGGTGAAGAAGTACCGCATCTCGACGAGCTTCGGGTCCTGGGCGATGAAGCGGTTGGCACCCTGTTCGAAGGGAAGCCGGATGTTCACGCCGATCGACCGGTCGCGTCCAGCCCCCTCCATGCCGGCGGCCATGATGCCCGGTCCGGCACCGGTCACCACCATCCAGTTGGCAGCGGCCATCGCCTCGGCGACGGCGCGGGTGTGTGCGTAGGCGGGGTGGTCGCTCCGGGTCCGGGCCGACCCGAACACGGTGATCTTGCGCACCGAGCGGAAGGGCCGGAAGACGTCGAACGCCTCGGCCATCTCGGCCAGCGCGGCATCGGCCAGCTTCAGGTCGACGAGGTCGGTGTGGCCTGCAGCCAGACGGCCGACGGTCTCGGCCATCGACTGGTAGAGCCGGCGCTCGCCGGCGGTGAGCTCGAGTGTCGCCAGGCAGGCGGCAACTGCCGAGCCGACGGCCTCGGCGACCTCGTCGGGGTCGGCGGTGGAACGGACGCCAGCGGGCTCCGCCGGCCCGGCCTGGGCAGCGGGCACGTCAGGAGGAGAGGGCGCGCGCTGGTTCGCCGATACGCCCGTAGAGGGTCGTGCGTTGGGCGAGCGTCCGCCCGATGGGCGCGACCAGGGCGGCGAAGTCGGCGGGCTCCATGGCCTGGCCGTGCTCGGCTCCGGCAGCCCGCGAGATGTTCTCGTCCATCAGCGTCCCGCCCAAGTCGTTGGCACCGGCTTGGAGCAGCTGGCGAACGCCGTCGGCCCCCAGCTTGACCCAGCTCGCCTGGACGTTGTCGATCGACCCGGCGTAGGCGATGCGCCCGACAGCGTGGACGAGCAAGGTCTCGCGGAAGGTCGGTCCGCGGCGGGCCCGGTGGCGGAGGTAGATGGGCGTTGCCATGTGGACGAACGGCAGGGGGACGAACTCGGTGAACCCACCGGTCTCGTGCTGGAGCGCCCGGGTCCGCACCAGGTGGCGGGCCCACGACCGGGTCTGCTCGACGGAGCCGAACATGATCGTGACGTTGGAGCGCAAGCCGACCTGGTGGGCCGTTCGGTGGACCTCGAGCCACTGCTCGGTGTCGATCTTGTCGGGGCAGAGGATGGCGCGCACCTCGTCGTCGAGGATCTCGGCTGCCGTGCCGGGCAAGGTCCGCAGCCCCGCCTCGTAGAGCCGGCTGAGGTAGGTGGCGAGCGACTCGCCGGAACGCCGAGCGCCTTCGGTGACTTCGAGGGCGGAGAAGCCGTGGACGTGGATCGAGGGCGAGCCGGCGCGGACCGCCCGGACGACGTCGAGGTAGTACTCCCCGTCGAAGTCGGGATGGATCCCGCCTTGCAGGCACACTTCGGTGGCCCCCGCGGCGGCGGCCTCGCGGACGCGCTCGGTGATGTCTCCGAGCTCGAGCAGGTAGGGGCGTCCGCGCAGGTCGAGGGAGAGCGGCCCCTTGGAGAAGGCGCAGAAGCGGCACTTGAAGGTGCACACGTTGGTGTAGTTGATGTTGCGGTTGGCGACGTAGGTGACCTCGTCGCCGACGATGCGCCGCCGGAGCTCGTCGGCGACCTCCGCCACGGCACGGACCTCGGGGCCTCGAGCGGAGAACAGGGTCACGAGCTCGTCCTCGTCGGGCTCCTCACCGGCCAGGACACCGGCGAGGACGTCGGCGACCGCCGAGTGGGCACCGTGGTCACCATCAGGCCGACGGGCCGAGGGCGCGCCGTGGGCGCCTGGTTGCCCGGTGTCGCCGACCAGGGACGGGGGGGCGACGGTGCCGCCCGAGCACCAGGGGTGGTCGCGGGCGAGGCCCTCGGCGTCCGACGCAGCGAGGACCGGGAAGCGGACGGGTTCGGCCAGCCAACGCTCGGGGTCGAGGGCGAAGCGGGGGTAGACGGTCAGACGGGGCGCCAGCGTGTGCCCGACCGCCTCGGTGGCGGCGCGCAGGATGGCGAGATCGGGCCACGCCCGCTCTGGGTTCACGTGGTCCGCCGTGACCGGCGAGACGCCACCCCAGTCGTCGATGCCGGACGCCACCAGGGGGGCGAGGTCGTCGGAGAGGTTGGGAGGTGCCTGGACGTGCACCTCGGGCGGGAGGAGGAGCCGGGCCACCGCGATCGTCCAGTGGAGCTCCTCGGGCGGACAGGCCGGGGCCCGGTGCATCGCCGTGCCGGGTTTGGGCAGGAAGTTCTGGACGATCACCTCCTGGACGTGCCCGTGTCGCCGGTGGCTGGCGGCGATGGCCCGGAGGGTGTCGATGCGGGAGCGACGCGACTCGCCGATGCCGACCAGCAGGCCGGTGGTGAACGGGATGGCTGCCCGGCCGGCGGCTTCCAGGGTGGCCAGTCGGCGCTCGGGGAGCTTGTCGGGCGAGCCTCGGTGGGCGTCGAGGTCCGGCGCGAGCGACTCGAGCATCATGCCCTGGCTGGCCGTCACGCTCCGGAGGCGGAGGAGGTCGTCCTCGGCGAGGGCGCCGGCGTTGGCGTGGGGGAGCAGGCCCGTCTCGTCGAGGACGGCCCGGCAGGCGGCGACCAGGTAGTCGACCGTCGAGGCGTACCCATGGGAGGTGAGCCACGACCGGGCGGTCGGGTACCGCTCCTCGGGGCACTCGCCCAGGGTGAAGAGCGCTTCGGTGCACCCGGCTGCCTGCCCGGCCCGGGCGATGGCGAGCACCTCGTCGAGGTCGAGGTACGGAGCGGGGAGCCGAGCCGGCGCCTTGGCGAAGGTGCAGTAGCCGCAGCGGTCGCGGCAGAGCATGGTGAGGGGGATGAACACCTTGGGCGAGAACGTGATCCGGTTGCCGTGGGCGTCGTCGCGCACGGCACGGGCGCGGGCGGCCAGCTCGTCGAGGCTGAAGGAGGCCACGTCGTCGTCGGACAGCTCCCCGACTGCGGGAGCCGACCGGAAGGAGACAGGGGAGGCTGACATCTCGCCCACCTTACCCAGCCTCTTCGGCGTGAGCAGGGCCACGATCGAGCGGTGGTGGTCCGGTCCCCCAGGCCTCCTCGTCGACGAGCCAGATCACCCTGCCGGCCTGCACCCGACCGGCAGGGAGGTCCTCACCGGCCCGGACGCGGGCAAGGGCGTCGCGCCGGGCGGCCCCTTGCACCGTGAAGACGACCGTCCGGGCGCGGGCGATCGCCGGCAGCGTGAGGGTCAGTCGGTCGTGAGGGTTGCGGGCGGCAGGGTCGCTGCTCTGCACCACCAGCCGAGCGGGGTCGTCGACCTCGAGCGCTTCCGAGCCGGCGAACAGCGACGCCGTATGACCGTCCGGCCCCATGCCGAGGTGGAGGAGGTCGAGGGAGGCCAGGCCGGCGACGAGTGCCTCGTAGCGAGCTGCCGCCTGGGCGGGGTCGCCTCCGTCGTACATCGGGTGGTCGGACCGTACCGGCCCGACGCGCCCGAGGAGGGTCTCGACGGCGAGGCGGTGGTTGGAGTCGGGGTCGTCGATGGGGACGCACCGTTCGTCGCCCCAGAAGACGTCGATCGCCGACCAGTCGACCGGACCGCCGGGAGGGGCGACTGCGGCCAGGCGCTCGTAGCAGGCTCGTGCCGTCGGCCCGCCGGAGAGGAACAGGGACGCACCGGCGGGCTCGGCCGCCGCCAGGATGTCGGTGGCGAGCCGGGCGAACGCATCGGGGACCGAGGGGACGACCTCGACGGTGCCGTTCACCGGTCGGAGGTCTCCTCTGCTGTGCCGCCGACCACGGTGCCGCCGACCACGGTGCCGCCGACCACGGTGCCGCCGACCACGGTGCCGCCGACCGCTGTGCCGCCGACCGCTGTGCCGCCGACCGCTGTGCCGCCGACCGCTGTGCCGCCGACCGCTGTGCCGCCGACCGCTGTGCCGCCGACCGCTGTGCCGCCGACCGCTGTGCCGC
>JAJZBK010000043.1 GCA_021798955.1 Actinomycetes bacterium | reverse complement strand
AGCCGGGACGGGTCCGCGACCGGGCGGCTGAGCTGGCCGACGAGGAGGCGGCGCTCGCCGACGCCCTCGCCCAGACCTGGGGCCTCGACGCAGGAGCGGACGCCCCGCGGCTGCACGCCACCTACGACCGGCTCCTGGCCCGGTACGACGGAGCCGTGCTCACGCTGCCCCTGACCTCGGACGGCGGTGACGCACCGGTGCTCGAGAGCCGCGCGTGGCAGCCGGTGCTGGGGGACCCCGCGGCCCTCTCCGGGCAGGTTGGGGCCCTGGTGGGTGGCGGCTTCCGGGTGGTGGTGTGCACGGCCTCCCGACCGGGAGCCGAACGGCTGGCGACAGCGCTCGACACCGAGGGGGTGCCGGCGACGGTCGTCGACGGCGAGCCGACGCTTGGACCCCCGGGCGTCCACGTGGTGACGACGGCGCTCGACCGCGGTTTCGTCCTGCCGACCGCCCGACTGGCCGTGCTAGCCGAGTCAGACTTGACCGGGCGCCGCCGCCCGCACCGGCAGGCACGAACGCGGGCCCGTCCGGTGGACGGTTTCTTCGACGACTTGGCACCAGGCAGCTACGTCGTCCACCGCCAGCACGGCGTGGCCCGGTACGGCGGGATGGTCACCCGGACGATGGGGGGCGTCACTCGCGACTACCTGCTCCTCGAGTACCGCGGGGACGACAAGCTGTACCTGCCCACCGACCAGATCGAGCTGCTCACCCCGTATGCCGGCGGGGAGAGCCCGACGGTCAGCCGGCTCGGCGGCTCGGAGTGGCAGCGGACGCGGGCCAAGGCCCGCGCCGCCGTCCACGAGATCGCCGAGGAGCTGGTGGCGCTCTACCGAACCCGCCTGCAAGTGCCCGGTCACGCCTTCTCCCCCGACACGCCGTGGCAGGCCGAAGTCGAGTCGGCGTTCCCCTTCGTCGAGACAGCGGACCAGCTCCGTGCCATCGAGGAGGTCAAGGCCGACATGGAGCGACCGCAGCCGATGGACCGGCTGGTCTGCGGCGACGTCGGCTTCGGCAAGACAGAGGTGGCCATCCGGGCGGTGTTCAAGGCCGTCCAGGACGGTCGCCAGGCCGCGGTGCTGGTGCCGACCACCCTGTTGGCCAGCCAGCACTTCCAGACCTTCTCCGACCGGTTCGAGCCGTACCCCGTCCGTGTCGAGCTGCTCAGCCGGTTCCTGACTCCCGCCCAGGGACGCTCTGTCTTGGCCGGCCTGGCCGATGGGTCGGTCGACGTCGTCGTCGGTACCCACCGACTGCTGGCGTCCGACGTGTCCTTCGCCAAGCTCGGGCTGTTGGTGGTGGACGAGGAACAGCGCTTCGGTGTCAGTCACAAGGAGGCCATCAAGGCACTTGCCGAGGGTGTCGACGTCCTGACCCTCAGCGCCAGTCCCATTCCGCGGACGCTCGAGATGGCCCTCACCGGCATCCGCGACCTGTCGATGGTGAACACGCCACCGGCGGCCCGACGTCCGATCCTCACCTACGTCGGCGAGTACGACGAGGGAGCGGTGGCCGAGGCCATCCGGCGAGAGCTGTTGCGCGAGGGCCAGGTGTTCTACGTCCACAACCGCGTCCACGACATCGAGCAGGTAGCCGAGCGGGTCCGCCGGCTTGCCCCCGAGGCGCGAGTGGCCGTCGCTCACGGACAGATGGACGAAGGGGCGCTCGAGCAGGTCGTGCTCGACTTCTGGCAGCGGCGCTTCGACGTGCTCGTCTGCACCACCATCATCGAGTCCGGCATCGATATGCCGACGGTGAACACCCTCGTCGTCGACCGGGCCGACCTCCTCGGCCTGGGACAGCTCCACCAGCTCCGCGGCCGCGTGGGGCGGGCGGGGCAGCGTGCGTACGCCTACTTGTTCCACCCCCCCGACCACGTGCTCTCCGAGCAGGCCTACGAGCGTCTGCGGACGATCGGCGACCACACCGACCTCGGGTCGGGCTTCAAGATCGCCCTGCGCGACCTCCAGATCCGGGGTGCCGGCAATCTCCTCGGGCGCGACCAATCGGGCCACGTGGCCGCCGTCGGCTACGACCTCTACGTCCAGCTGGTGTCCGAGGCGGTTGCCGAGCTGAAGGGTGAGCCCCGGCCGACGCCCGTCGAGCTCTCCATCGATGTCCCCGACGCCGCCCATCTGCCTGCCCAGTACATCGAAGCCGAGGACGTGCGGCTCGAGGCGTACCGCCGGCTCGCCGACGTGCGGACGGCTGACCAGGTCGACGACGTCCGGGCCGAGTGGACGGACCGGTTCGGCCCCCCGCCGCCGCAGGCCGAGGCATTGCTCGAGGTGGCCCGGTTGCGGGCAGAGTGCCTCCGCCTCGGCATCGAGGACCTCGCCGTCCAGCTCCCGCGCGGCACGATGGGTGGTGGTCGGGCAACGGCGAAGCTCACCCCCGTCGTCCTGCCTGCCTCGGCGAGCGTTCGGCTCCGTCGGTTGGCGCCGGGCGCCACCTACCTCGAGGACCAGCGCCGGCTGCTGGTGCCGCTGGTCAAGCCGTCCGACGGCCGGTACGCCCCGGTCCTCGTCGAGCTACTCCGCCAGCTCGTGCCCGACGCCTGATCGGCGAGGGAACGCGGTCGACCCGGGTGGTCCCGGGGGCTCCGGTAGCATCGCCGCCGTGAAGCGCCTCGTCTCCCTCGCCGTTCCCATGCTCGCCGTCGTCCTAGCCGGGACCCTGGCCACGGCCTGCGACATCCTCCCTGCTGCCGCCACCGTGAACGGCACCACGGTCTCCCAGGCCGGGCTCAACCAGGCGCTCTACGCCTACACCCATACCCAGGCGGGCGCCTGCCTCCTCTCGGTCGAGGTGGGAGCTGGTGCCTCGTTGCAGGTGCAGGGTGCGGGAGGCGGAGACACCTACGCCATGCAGTTCGCAGACGACATCCTCGACAACCGAATCGGGAACACCCTTTCGAGGCAGCTCGCCGCAGCCAAGCACCTCGACATCACGGCGGCCGACCTGGCGACTGCTCGCCACGACCTCGAGTCGCTCCTCGACGGCGAGATCGCCTCGGCAGCGTCGGTGGCCACTCAGAGCGGGGGAGCGACGGCCTGTCAGACCGCGTCCGGGTCGACGCTGACGGGTGCCCAGGTGCTGGCCGGACTGCCAGCCAGTGAGCGGGCAGCGCAGATCCGCAACCAGGCGGTGGACGAAGCGCTGCTCAGCGACGGTGCTGACCTGTCTGCGAAGGCCGTCCTGCGCTACTACCTCGCCAACCCGACCCAGTTCCAGGCGGACTGCGTGAGCGTCATCGTCACCGACACCCAGGCCCACGCCCAGCAGTACCTGACCGAGATCAACGCCGGCACGCCGTTCGCCTCGGTGGCGAAGGCCCACTCGCTCGACGCGCAGTCGGCGGGCTCGGGTGGCGCCATCGGGTGCAACCAGTCCGAGGCCCAGGTCGACCAAGCCCTCCAGCAGACCGCACCGGTGACGGTGGGCAAGCCCATCGGCCCGGTGCAGGACACCGCATCAGGGGCGTGGCTCCTCTACGAAGTGACCAAGCGCACGCTCGAGCCGCTCTCGCAGGTGGCGAGCAGCATCCGCCAGCAGTTGATGGAGTCGGCCTCGAACGTCAGCCGGGTGTCGAGCGAAGTCGTGTCCTTCGCACGCCACTCGTCGGTGACGGTCGATCCGCGCTACGGCTCGTGGAAGCCGCCCTCGGTCGTCCCTCCGGTGGCACCCCCAGCCCGCTTCCTGCTCGCGGCCGCCTCGGGTGCGGTGGCCCAGCCGCCGGCGGGCGCGTCACTGGTTCCGGGAGCCTCGGGCGTGGGTGGAGGTAGTTCGAGCTCGAGCTCGGGAGCAGGCGCGACGTCGAGCGGGGGCGGTCCGTCCGCAGGTGGTTGACAAGCGGGGCCGGCGACCGGCGGAGGCTTCGAGCCCGACTGTCCATGTGGTCGGGCTGGGCCCGGCCGGCCCCGGGCTCGTCACCGAGGAAGCAGCTTCGCTCCTGAGCGGCCCGGGGACGGCACGGCTCCGCACCGACCGCCATCCGGCCGCCGTCGCCTTCCCTGGCGTTGTCACCTTCGACGAGGTCTACGAACGAGCGGCGACCTTCGACGAGGTCTATGAGACGATCGTCGACGAGCTGGTCGGCCTTGCGGGGGAGACGGGGACCGTCGTCTACGCCGTCCCGGGGTCCCCGACGGTGGCTGAACGAACGGTCGTCCTGCTGGGCGAGCACCGCTCCGTCGTCGCCGGCGAGCTGTCGCTCATCGTCCACCCCGCCGTCTCGTTCGCGGACCTCGCCTTTGCCCGACTCGGGGTGGACCCGGTCGCCGCGGGTGTCCACCTGGTGGACGCCACGGTCTTCGCCACGGCCGCGGCCGGACTGACCGGGCCCCTGCTGGTGGCTCAGTGCTACGACCGCGACGTGCTCTCGGCCGTCAAGCTGGCCGCCGAGCCGCCGTCGGGCACGAAGGTCGTCGTCCTGCACCACTTGGGTCTTCCCGACGAACAGATCGTCGAGGTCGACTGGGACGACCTCGACCGCTCCGTCGCCCCCGACCATCTCACCTCGTTGTGGGTCCCGCGGCTTGCCGCCCCGGTCGCAGCCGAGCTGGTCGCGCTCGACGAGCTCGTGCACGTCCTGCGCGAACGGTGCCCGTGGGACCGCCGTCAGACGCATGGGTCACTGGCACGACACCTCCTCGAGGAGGCTCACGAGGCACTCGAGGCCATCGACGAGGTTGCAGCCATCGACGAGGTTGCCGCCATCGACGAGGTTGCCGCCATCGACGAGGTTGCCGCCGGGGGCGTGCACGTCGGGAGTGGCGCGCTACCCACTGGTGGGACTGGCCAGTCTTCCCCTGGTGTCCCGCTCGAGGCCGAGCGCGCGTATGACGCAAGAACGGAGGCCGCGGCGGTGGCGGCACTCGAAGAGGAGCTCGGGGACGTGCTCTTCCAGGTCTTCCTGCACGCCACGCTGGCCGCCGAGGCCGGTCGCTTCGACCTTGCCGACGTGGCCCGGAGCGTGCACGACAAGCTCGTCGCCCGCCACCCCCACGTGTTCGCCCCCGGGGCGGACGGAACGGTGGAGCCCAGCGAGCTCGCATCCGCCTGGGAGGCGGGCAAGCTGGTGGAGAAACAGCGCGCCAGTGTCACAGACGGGGTCCCCGCCGCACTTCCCGCCCTGGCGGTCACGGCAAAGCTCCAGCGCAAGGCGGCCGCGGTCGGCATCCCGGGGCCCGACCCAGCCGAGTTGGCCGAGCGGGTCCATCGGACCTCGAGCTCGCTGCGAGACGCCCCGCACCCGACTCGTGCGGTCGGTGACCTGCTCTTCGACGTGGTGGCATTGGCAAGTGCCGTCGATGTCGATCCCGAGACCGCGCTGCGCGATCGGGCTCGGCGGTTCCGCACCGAGGTCCGCCGTCACGAGGGCATCGGTGACAGCGCGGACGGGACCCCTGGTGACAGCGCGGACGGGACCCCTGGTGGCAGCGCGGACGGGACCCCTGGTGAC
The DNA here is from genome assembly GCA_021798955.1 of Actinomycetes bacterium. GTDB lineage: Bacteria > Actinomycetota > Acidimicrobiia > Acidimicrobiales > RAAP-2 > JAJZJT01. The sequence continues at coordinate 2,578 of JAJZBK010000043.1, read as the reverse complement.
AGCGCGGACGGGGCTGTCGAGGGGGAGTGAATGTCGAGGTCGAGCGGGGGCCAGCTGGTAGCGTCGATCCTTGCTGCGCAAGCCGTACCGGGGGGCAGGAACAGTACCGGGGGCAGGAACAGGAGCACCAACGAACCGTGAGCACCATCGAGCAGGTGATCGGGCGGGAGGTCCTCGACTCCCGAGGCAACCCTACGGTCGAGGTCGAGGTCGTCCTCGACTCGGGAGCAGTCGGGCGGGCCATGGTGCCCTCGGGCGCGTCGACGGGCTCGTTCGAGGCCGTCGAGCTGCGGGACGGCGGTGATCGTTTCGGCGGCAAGGGTGTGACCCGGGCCGTCGAGCACGTGAACGGGCCGATCGCCGACCTCATCAGCGGGCTCGATGCCGTCGACCAACGAACGGTGGACCTCGCCCTGATCGACGCCGACGGGACCGACAACAAGTCTCGGCTAGGGGCGAATGCCATGCTCGGTGCGTCGTTGGCGTGTGCCAAGGCGGCCGCCAGCGAGCTCGGCCTGCCACTCTTCCGCTCCATCGGTGGCACCAACGCTCACGTCCTGCCGGTGCCGATGCTGAACGTGGTCAACGGTGGTGTCCACGCCGACAACTCGATCGACTTGCAGGAGTTCATGGTGATGCCGGTCGGGGCAGCCTCCTTCTCGGAGGCGCTCCGGTGGAGCGTGGAGACCTACCACGCGCTGGCCAAGGTGCTCGAGCAGCGCGGCCTGTCGACGGCGGTGGGGGACGAGGGTGGTTTTGCCCCCGACCTCCCCTCGAACGAGGCCGCCGTCCAGGTGCTGGTGGAGGCCATCGAAGCAGCTGGTCGCACCCCCGGAGACGAGATCGCGATCGCCATGGACCCGGCGTCGAGCGAGCTGTACCGAGACGGCGCCTACGTGCTCGCCAGCGAGGGTCGAACGCTTCGGCCCTCGGAGCTGGTGACCTACTACGTCGACCTGTGCGACCGCTACCCGATCGTCTCCATCGAGGACGGCATGGCCGAGGAGGACTGGGACGGGTGGGCCGCGCTCACCGAGGCGCTCGGCGACCGCATCCAGTTGGTCGGCGACGACCTGTTCGTGACCAACGAGGTCCGGCTCCGGCGCGGGATCGAGTCGGGTACGGCGAACGCCATCCTCATCAAGGTCAACCAGATCGGCACCCTCACCGAGACGCTCGACACCATGGCGCTCGCCACTCGCTCGTCGTACGCCTGCGTCGTGTCGCACCGCTCGGGCGAGACCGAAGACGCCACCATCGCCGACCTCGCGGTGGCCACCAACTGCGGTCAGATCAAGACGGGTGCCCCGGCGCGCTCGGACCGGGTGGCCAAGTACAACCAACTGCTCCGCATCGAGGAGGCGCTCGGGTCCTCGGCCGCCTTTCGGGGGCGTGACGCGCTCTCCACCGGCGGACGGCCCCGAGGAGGCGGAACGTCGTCGTGACCGCACCCGGGCGCGCCGTACGCCCCTCCCGGGCGGGTGGGAAGGCCACGCGCCGTCCGGCGCACGCGGCGCGTCGGCATCCGGCACGGACTGCGGCGACCGGTCGCTCGGGCCGTGCCGACCGGGAGACGGCAGCTCGTAGCGGCGGGGGGAGGCCCGCGGCGCACGCTGGACCCTCCCGACGCCGCGCACCGGCGCCACGCCGCCCGTCGTCGGCTGAGCGCGCCCGTCGCTCGCGTCGCGCTCGTCGCCTTCCTGTCGCCCTGGCCGGGCTGTTCGCCCTGGTCGTGGTGGGGACGAGCTTTCCGGTGACCCAGCTCGTCTCCGAGCACCGTCAGCTCGCCGCTGCCGAGGCCCATCTGGCGGCTGTCCGGCACGAAGACCAACTGCTTGCCGAGCAGCGCAGCCTGCTCCAGTCGCCGGTGGCGACCGGACGCCTGGCCCGGGAGCGATACCAGCTAGTCGGACCGGGTCAGACGCTCTACCAGGTGGTGGGGCCAGCGGGAACCTCTACGGGTTCGCCGGACGGCATCCCGGCAGGCGACCCGGCCAGTCAACCACTCGTCCCGCCCTCGAAGGCACCGAACATGACCCCGCAGCTAGGGCTGTTGGGGGCCGGCGCCGGTACGGGGGCGACGACGGGGGCGGCGAAGTCGAGCGCAGCGTCCGCCGCTGGTGCGCCCGACTTCTGGGGGCGCGTCGAGCGGGTCCTCGAGTTCTGGCGGTGACCGGTCAGCCTGGGCCGGCCCGTCACCGGGCCGGCGACCTCCAGGACCGGGCCGGCGACATCCAGGACCGGCCCGGCGACGCGACCGACCTCGTGGGCGAGGCACCGAGCCCGGCTGATCTCGCCGCGGTCGAGGCCAGCCTGGGGCGTCCCCCCGCTGGTGGCTTTACGGTGGTGGTCCGCAACGAGCGCGGTGCCCCCGCCGTGATCGCCAACGACGCCTTCCTCGCCGACGCCACGCCCATGCCCACCCGGTTCTGGCTGGTCGATCCCGCCCTCCACGATGCGGTCAGCCGCCTCGAGTCAGCAGGGGGCGTGCGCCAAGCCGAGCGCGATGTCGACCCGAAGACCCTGGCCGATGCCCATGCCCGCTACGCCGCCGAGCGAGACGCGGCGATCCCGGCAA
>JAJZBK010000042.1 GCA_021798955.1 Actinomycetes bacterium | reverse complement strand
AGGTGGTCCGGGGCTCGCACCCACGGGTAGCGCGACACGTGCCCAACCCATTCGAGGTTGACCTCGCCGTACCAGGAGAGCACCTGGGCAGTGACGGCCCCCCACAGCGCCTTCGAGGCATCGAGGTAGACCGAGGCATACGGCGGCACGTAGCGACCCGGGACCGGGACGACGACGCAGCTCTGGAACTCCCGCCTCGCGACCTCCAACTCGACGGGGTCATCGAGAGCTCCCACAACGGCCGCGACGTCTCGGGAGAGGTCCGGGTCGAAGCGGGCCATGTCCTCGAGCCAGGGGCCTTTGGCGCCCTCGTCGAGCCGCAGAGGACCCTCGAGCCAGACGTGGGCCAGGTAGTCGTAGCCGAGCGCCCAGGTCCAGGCGGCCATGGCCGTCACCGTGCCGGCCCTAGAGCTTTTCGACACGGACACGCGTGTCGTAGTAGTCGGCCCCGCCCCCGACCGGGTCCTCCAGGCCGATGGTCCAGCCGTCGGAAGCGGCGAGGTCGGGGTCGAGCCGCATGACCGCGTTGAGCCGCACCGGGGCGTTCCGGGCGCTGTCTCCTTGGACCGACTGCCCGTTCACCCGCCAGCGGCCGGACCCGTACTGCCAGTGGCCGAAGGCCGCGGGGAAGGTGATCACCCCGGGCCTGATCCCCGAGATCGTGCGCACCCGTCCCGTCATGCCTGACGTGTTGGTCGCCGACACGACCCGCACCTCGTCGCCCGACTCGATCCCGAGGCGGGTAGCGTCGAGCGGGTTCATCTCGATGAAGGCTTCGGGCATCATCTCGAGGAGCCAGGGGTCGGCGATCGTGCGGGACTTGGAGTGGATCGGCTGCTTGTGGGTCGACAGGAACAGCGGGTAGCGCGAGATCGGGTCGAGATCGGACAGCAGCCTCCCTCTCATCGTCTGTACGGGCTCGAAGCGCGGCACCCCGCTGAAGCGCTTGCCCGTCAGCGCGTTGTGCGTCGTGGCCATGACCTCGTTGTAGAGCTGGCAGGGGTACTCGATCGGCGTCTTGGACAGCGAGCCGTAGGTGTGGGTCGCCCACGTCGGCTGGGCGGGGTACGCGCCGACCCGAGCCACCATCGCGCCGTAGATACGTCGCAGGTCATCGGCACCGAGCGCCCCCGGTGGGGTTGCCCAATGCCCGAGGCTGGACTCGACGAGCTGGCCGACCGTCAGGGAGCTGAGACGGTCGGCGACCGCCCTGCTCGGCTGGTAGCCGACCACGTAGTCCTCGAAACGCCCTCCTCTGGCCAGCACGTAGCCGATCTTCTTCCACACCGCGTCGGGGAGCCGCACCCGGGACCGCAGCGTGCCGAGGTCGGCCAGCTCCATCTCGGCTGGGGTCGCGTCTGGTACCGGCCCGGCCTTCTCGAACCCGCTGGGCCCGAGCACGAGGAAGCTCGGGTCGTACGCGATGTTGGCGACCTGCCGGAGGTAGAAGTCCTCCCTGCGGTCGAGCCCGCCGCCGTCGGCGAACGCTCCGCTCCCAAAGCCAGGCATGCCGACCGCCTTGGCGACGTCGATGAGGAACTGCTCCATGCACATGGGCTCGCCGCTCCGCGTCGTCGCGGTGAGCGGTTCGACGACAGGTCTGCGGATCCCTTGGGCCTTGGTCGGATAGGTGGGGAAGTTGGTGGGGACGCCCCACCCCTCGAGGTAGCTCGTGTCGGGGACGATGTAGTCGGCATAGGCGGAGCTCTCCGCGACGACGATGTCGGTCGAGATGAACAGCGGAACCTTGGCGGTGTCGGTGATCATGCGGATCCATGGCGTGCCCTCGGGCGCCCCCCCGATTGCCGGCGGGCTCCAGGCCGGGTTGGCCTCGTGCTGGAGCATGATCTTCACCGGGTACGGGTACTGCTGGTACGTACCCGCGAAGATCTCGGGCCAGATGCCGAACCCGAAGGGGAACCACGGCCTCGGCGCCGGGAAGGGGCTCTCGTCGGCCCCGACAGCCCTCGTGTAGGCGTCGGACTGCTCGTAGAAGACGCCCTCCCGGGAGATCGGGACCCCCGCCGGCACGGACTTGGGCTGGCCGGGCCAGGTGGCAAGCGGGTAGGGCGCGCCCGGGTTCTTCCCGTCGTAGTCGGCGGCGCCGCCGCCCACGAGGTAGCCCCCGACCCAGTCCACGTTGCCGAGGAGGAAGTTCAACACCATGATCGCCCGGCCGTTGTACACGCCGTTGGTGTGCATCGCAGCCCCGCGATAGAAGTCGGCGACCGCCTTGCGGCCATGGCTGGTGAACTCCGCGGCGAGGTTCTCGATGACCTGCTGGGAGACGCCAGCAAGGGAAGCGTATTCGGCGACGGTGTGCTCCGCGGCAGCCTGGTAGAGCTCCTGCAGCGCGCTCCGGCACGTGATGCCGTTCACGACAACCGTGGCGGTGCTGAGATTGCCCGCAGGCCACAGCTCGCCGGTCGACGCGCTCCCCGCCGGCAGCGGACCATGGGTTGCCACGTCCCAGACCACCGGCTCCGCGCCCGACGTGCCCCCCGTCGTGGTGAGTCCCGCCTCGCTCACCGTGAGGAACTTGCCGTCGCTCGGATGGGAGGGGTCGGCGACGACGAGCCAGGCAGCGTTGGAGAAGTTGGGCTCGCCCGCAGCCGTCGCGGCGTTCGCGTTCGGGATGGCGAGGTAGCCGCTGTTGTACGTGCCGGCCTCGAGGATGCGGCGGACCATCCCCATGGCGAGCGCTCCGTCACCGCCTGGGCTGATGGGGACCCACTGGTCAGCGAGCAGGGCGGCATTGCCGGCATGGGGGTCGACGATGACGTAGTGCAGGCTGCCCGCAGCGCTCGCCTCGGCGATCTTGCGCCCGAGCGCCTGCATGGGGAAGTTCGCCTCGGTCACGTTCGCGCCGAACCAGATGACGAACTCGGCGTTGGGGATGTCGGGCTTGAGCATCGCGACCCCGCCGATCCCGTTCAGGGACTGCTGGGTCGCGACGTGGTGGTTGAGCTCGCAGATCCCGACGTGGGGGAAGACGTTCACACTGCCAAAGGCGTGGGCGAAGCGGGTGAGCAGGTCGTTCTGCCCTGGCTCTGCCCTTCCCCAGTAGACGACGAGCCCGTTGGTCTTCGGCCCGAAATCGGGATTGGCTGCGTCGATGGGCTCGAGGCGGCCCTTCCCGCCGCGCCAGATGTCCTTGAAACCCTCGACGTAACGGTGCTCCTCCCCTGCGACATGGGAGAACAGATGTCCGCCGTCGACCACCTCGGTGACCAGCTGCTCCCAGGAGATCGCCTCGAAGCTCCCCGATCCTCTCGGCCCGCTGCGCTTGAGGGGCACCGTCAACCGGTAGGGGTCGTAGACAGTCTGGCGCCCGGCTTGGCCACGGGCGCACAGCGAGTGGGGCTGGGACCACACGCTCGCAGCGGCGGGGTCGGTCGCGTACGGGGCGTGCGGCTCGGTGGCGTGGGGGTGGTAGGGGTTGCCGTCGAGCTTCTCGAGCACACCGTTGAACGTGCGAGCCACGAGGCCGCAGTCGCTGCGGCATTGCTTGCAGACGCTGAAGGTGGTGCGAACACCCGGCCAGGTGGGCGGCCGGTCCGGGTAGACATAGCTGCCCCGGCGGTGGAAGACGTCGCCGATCCACGGGGACACGCCCCACCCGGCGACGGCCGCGCCGCCGGCGACCAAGCCGGTGCCCTTCAAGAACGAGCGTCTGCTGAACGGCGTCGACAGGACCCCCTCGGGAGGCTGGTCTGGCTGGCCTGGCTGGTCCGGCACTATGCACCTCCTTTGTTCGAAGCGGACGACAAGCCGGCCCCGGGGAGCAGCGAGGGCTCCTCGCCGGCGGCGGCAGCTGGGGATCCGGCCGGAGTGGACGGTCCCAGAGGAAGCGGTGGCGAGGTGGTTGGCTCGCTGGCGTACCTCCAGGGGAACAGCCACGTGAACAGCAAGAAGAGCAGGAACGCGACGCCGAAGACGCCAAGGATCGTCTGCACCGAGTCGAAGCCGGTCAGGGGCACCGACGTCGTGACAACGGTGTTCGACGAGACCTTCGACTCCGCCTGCCCGCCGAGGACCACGTTCCAGCGCATCGCGAACACGCCGACAAGGACGGCAAGGCTGATGACCGCTCCGCCGAGCCAGCTTCGCCTCACCACGGGGACGAGCCACAGCACGAGCGGGAGGATCATGCCGATCCCGAGTTGGACCCCGAGGTAGGTGAAGGTGAACGGGCCGTGGAGCATGAGATGGTAGAAGGCGTAATAGGTGGAGCCCTGCGCGTACTCAGGCACCGCGCTCGTGAGGAGGTCCAGCGCGTCAAGGAAGAGGTCGAGCAGGAGGAAGACCATGAGGTAGGTCAACAGCCCTGATGCGACCTCCCGGTCCGCTCGCCGGCCGACGTAGCGCATCACCACGACGTAGACGAGCCACATGAACGCGATGCCAGAGACGATGGCGGACACGATGAAGAGCACCGGCATGAGCGGGGTCGCCCACAGCGAGCGAGCCTTGGTTGCACCGAAGACGAACCCGATGTAGCCGTGGAACAAGAAGGCGAGGACGATGCCGGCGCACGACAGGCCGAAGAGGACCTTGCGGTCCCGGCGGGCACCGGGCTCCGAGGTGTCGCGGCTCCCGAGCGCGATCACGCGGTGCAGGCGGGCCCACCAGCCGCGCCCCTCGCCGATGCGCGCGTTGGTCACCCGGAAGGCGAAGTACAGCTCGGCGAGCATCAGCGCGATGTAGGTGAGCCAGATCACGATGAACATCGACAACGGCGAGTAGGGGAGATGGTCTCGCGTGAGCAGCTCGAGGGCGTTGGAGGGCTGGCGTGCGTCGCCGAGCACCGTGACCGGAGCGGCGATCAGCAGGGCCAGGCTGGCGAGCACCGCCAAGGGGGCGAGCGCGTCGAAGCGTCGCTGGTGGAATACGTGGCTGAGCGACGAGACGATGAACGACCCGGCGACCAGCCCGGAGATGAAGGGGTAGGTGACGACCATGATCCCCCAGTAGCCATTCTCGAGCCCCGAGTGCGTGAGCGATCCTCCCATCAGCTCCTGCCTCCCTCGCCGCCGGTCGGGGTCTGGAGCAAGACCCTGCCGGTCAGCTCGTCGTACTGGTTGGTGTTGGTGCCCGCCGCGTACGGGTAGACCGTGTTGAAGGCGGTGGCTGCGTCCACCAGGTCACCGTCGAGGTTGATGTAGAAGACCTGCGGGTGCGTGCCGGCAGAGACGTCGAGGCCCTGCGTCGCGTACTGGGCGATGAGGGTACCCACCTCGCTGTCGGGGTCGTTGAGGTCGCCGAAGACGCGGGCCCGCCCGACGCAGGACGTGACGCAGGCAGGCAGCAGTCCCCGATCGAGACGCTGGACGCAGAAGGTGCACTTGTCGGCGGTCTGTTGGACCGGATTGAAAAACCGGGCGTCGTAGGGACAGGCCTGGATGCAGTACCCGCAGCCGATGCACTTGGGATAGTCGATGAGCACCAGCCCGTCCTCGCGCTTGAACGTCGCCTCGACCGGACAGACCTCGACGCACGGCGGGTCATCGCAGTGATTGCACAGACGCGGAAGGCTGAAGCGCCTCACGCTGGGAACGTAGGTCCCGCCATCGACCACGACCGGGCCGTCACCGTTGGGGTCACGCTCCCACTGGCCGACCTCGACGACCTGGACCCAGGTCCGGTAGACACCCACCGGAACGTTGTTCTCGCTCTTGCAGGCGACGACGCAGGACTGGCAGCCGATGCACTTGCGCAGGTCGATCACCATCACCCAGTGGTGCGGCGAGCGCGACGGGTCGACCTGTGTGAACGTGTTGTGCACGTAGGCCACGTCGTGGGAGTTCTCGATGGTGGGCATCCACTGGCTGGGCTCGGACCATCCGTCGGCCACGTTCAGCTTCGGCTGGGTCCACGCTGCCCAGCCGGGGCTCAGCTTGTAGAGGTCCTCGGCGGCCGCCGCGCTCGCCGCGCCGGGCCCCCGCTGCTTGCCGACCAACGTCCCGGCGAGCCGCCTCGGCGCGTGCTGCGACACGGTCGCCCTCGCCGCCATACCAAGACCACGCAGCTTGGCTCCGAGCACGGCGGCCGCTCCGGCGATGCCGGCGGCGCCGAACAGCTTCATGGCGCTGCGCCGGCTCTGCTCCGGGTGCGCCGTTTCCAAGGGCATTGGCACATTCTCGCCCTGATGATGCAGGCGAGCCAGGGCCGAAGGTCCTTGATGCCTCACCGTGATTTCCGGTAGCCCCACACCCGTGATGTCACGGATGCGTCGGTGGGATCGGCAGGTTGAGCCGGAACCCGAGGATGGTGAAGGTGTGAGACCTCGTCGTTGGCCACGGTCCGCACCGGCGCGCCATCGACGGTCTCGATGCCGCCGAGAGGTGGGTGCGCACGGTCGAGAGCCACGTCTCGAGTGTGCTCGCCAAGCTCGTTGTCGCTTCGCTCACCGAGGTGGTCGCCTACGCGCTCTCGCGTCGTCTCGTCTTTCCCGAGAGCCCATGGCGAGGCCCGCCCGTAACGTTGCGTCCGGCGTACCCCCGCTCGGCGAGTGGCGCTTCTGGGTCATCCAGGCGGTGCTGGTCTTGCTCGCCGGGTTCGACCCCCTCATCGACCTCCACACCTCGGTCGAGACCGGGGCCCTCGCCACCGTCGAGGCCGTCGCCACGAGCCCCGGGCTCTCGAACCCGAAGGGCTTCGTCCCTGTCGACGACCACTACCGCCACCACGCCGCAGACGGCGTCTACGCCGTCGGGGTGGCCGTCGCCCTCCCCCCGGCCGGCGAGACCCGTGCCCGTCAACTTCCCGAAGACCGGCCACATGACCGAGCAGACGGCCGAGATCGCCGCCAGGGACCTCGCGGCGCGCCTCGCCGGGCGGAAGGTCGAGACCGCCGAGCTCTCCGCGCGCTGCGTGCTCGACATGGGCGACCGAGGCGCCTATATGGCCGCCGACCCGGTCCGCCCACCGCGCAACCGGATCCCGACGGTGTCCGAGGGGCGCCGGTGGCTCTACGCAGCAGAGCTGGCAGCTGCCGCCAGCGCGCTCGGCGTCCACGGCGCCACGCTGCTTGCCTACCCCGACGGGCACCTCGCCGAGGTGGCGCTCGAGGAGCTGGTGGCACGCATCGCCGAGGAGGCCGGCGACGCCGAGCTCCTGCTCGCCTTCGACGTGGGCGGGATCACCGCCCACCCAGACCACATCCGTGCCACCGAGGGGGCCCTCGCGTTCGGGACGGACCGGCGCCTGCCCGTGCTCGGCTGGGCGCTGCCCGAGAAAGTGGCCGCCCAGCTCAACGCCGAGCTCGGTACCAGCTTCGTCGGGCGGCGACCCGGCGAGCTCGACCTCATCGTCGCGGTCGACCGAGCCCGGCAGCGGATGGCGATCGCCTGTCACGCCAGCCAGTCCACCGACAACCCCGTCCTTTGGCGACGCCTCGCGCTCCTCGGCGACGCGGAGCACCCTCCGGTGGCTGCTCCCGCCACCGAAGGCCCGGGGGACGTGAGCGAAGCCGACCCGAGCGACCCCGCCGCCGCTCGAGGCCCCCACTCGGGGCCCCGCACGACCCGCTCGTGGCGGGCTCCCGCCCCAACCGGTCGCTCAGCGAGCATGGCTGCACCGCTCGGGATGCTTGGCTGCTGGCCGTGCAGTTCCTGCTGGGCATGGCGCTCAACCTGTACGTGACGATCCCCCCCTTCGGCGCCGGCATGGCCGCGATGATGCGCACCGGGCCGCTCGTGATGGCCCACATGATGCTCGGGATGGTCCTCGCTGGTGGCGCGCTGCTCACCCTCGCCATGGCGCTCCCCCGGGGACGGTGGGCCGTCGGCTGCGCCGCCGCTGGCCTTGCGGGTATCCTCGTCGCCGGGCTCGGCGGCCTGCTCTTCCTCCTGGGCGGCCAGGGCAACGGCGCCTCCTACCTGATGGCGGTCGGCTTCCTCGTCGCCGTTGCCGGCTACGTCGCCGAGATCGTCACCGTCAGGTGAGGCCGGTGACAGCGCCATGCCCTGCACCGGCGGCAGGCGACAGGCGTCAGGCGAGGACTGACCGCACTTCGCGTCGACGAGGTGCGCGACAGCGAGGCGCAGCCGCAGTGCCACCGCGCCCTGTGGAGCGTGGGACATTCGACGCCACCCGGGTGACCGGGGTTCAGGCGGGCGGGTAGCCGATGCCGGCGAGCGTCGAGCGCAGCGCCTCGGGACTCGTCTCGGCGTCGTCGTAGTCGAGGCGGACGCGCTGGGTACCGACATCGACGACCACCCGGCGCACACCGGGAGCCGCGCCGAGATCATGCTCGATGCTGCGCTTGCAGTGCTCGCAGGAGATGTCGGGGGCAGTGACCTCGAGAGTGCTCATGTTCTGCTCCTTGGGGTAGTTGTTCGTCACGGCGTCGTGGTCAGCGGGATGGGCCGGCAGCACTCAGCCAGTTGCGGCAGCGAGGCGATGCTCGCGGGGGCTCGGCG
>JAJZBK010000041.1 GCA_021798955.1 Actinomycetes bacterium | reverse complement strand
GGCCTCCGGTGGTGACGGTGATGGGGCACGTCGACCACGGCAAGACCCTCCTGCTCGACCGGATCCGGTCGACCAACGTGGTGGCCGGCGAGGCCGGCGGCATCACCCAGCACATCGGTGCCTACCAGGTCGAGTGGCACGGGCATCCGATCACCTTCATCGACACGCCGGGCCACGAGGCGTTCACGGCCATGCGGGCCCGGGGTGCCGAGGTGACCGACATCGTCGTGCTGGTGGTGGCGGCCGACGACGGCGTCATGCCGCAGACGGTCGAGGCCATCGACCACGCCAAGGCGGCGGACGTACCGATCATCGTCGCCCTGAACAAGGTCGACCGCGAAGAGGCGGACCCCAACCGGGTCCTCCAGCAGCTCTCCGAGCACGGCCTCGTCCCCGAGGCCTGGGGCGGTGACACGATCGCCGTCGAGGTCTCCGCCCTCCAGAACCTCGGGATCGACGACCTGCTCGAGCAGATCGTGCTGGTGGCCGAAGTGGAGGAGCTGCGCGCCACTCCGGAAGGACGAGCCCGTGGGTTCGTCCTCGAGGCCGAGCTCGAGGTGGGGAGGGGCCCGGTGGCCTCGGTCATCGTCGAGCGCGGGACGCTGCGGGTCGGGGACCCCATCGTGGCCGGTGCCGCATGGGGCAAGGTCAAGGCGCTGGTCGACGACAAGGGCGACCAGATCAAAGAGGCGCCACCGTCGACACCCGTCCAGGTGCTGGGCTTCTCCGAGCCTCCTGACGCCGGCGACGAGTTCCGGGTCACCCCGGAGCTGGCGCAGGCCCGGACGATCGGCGAGGCCCGGGCGCACCGCTACCGGGTGGCCGGCCATGTGCCTGCTGCTGCCTCGGCCCTCGGGGGAGCCAAGCTCGAGGACCTCTTCGAGCAGATCCAACGAGGCGAGACGGCGACGCTCAACCTCATCCTGAAGGCCGACGTGCGCGGGTCCCTCGAGGCGGTGACCGAGAGCCTGAAGAAGCTCGAGCGAGACGATGTCAAGCTGAGCTTCGTCCACCGCGGGGTGGGAGGGATCACCGAGTACGACGTCCAGCTCGCCCAGGCGTCGAACGCCACGATCATCGGGTTCAACGTGCGCCCCGATCGCCGAGCTCGCGAGCTCGCCCAGAAGTCCGACGTCGAGATCAGGACCTACGAGATCATCTACAAGCTGCTCGAGGACCTCGAGGCGGCCATGCTCGGCATGCTCGCCCCCGTCTTCGAGGAGGTCGTCACCGGGGAGGCGGAGGTCCGCCAGGTCTTCCGGGTCCCCCGGGTGGGTGCCGTGGCCGGGTGCTCCGTCCGAGACGGCGTCATCACCCGAGGCTCGAAGGTGCGGTTCCTGCGTGACGGCGTGATCATCTGGAAGGGGGCGATCACCTCGCTCCGGCGGTTCAAGGAGGACGTGCGCGAGGTCCAGGCGGGCTTCGAGTGCGGCATCGGGCTCTCCGACTACCAGGACCTCAAAGAAGGCGACGTCATCGAGACCTACGAGGAGCGCGAGATCCCGAGGGCATGACCGGTGCCGGCTGCCGGTGTGGTGGCCCGGTTCCCCGAGACCGACGGGAGGAACGGTCGTGGTGCGGCGCGGTGACAACCGGGGCGTGGCTCCGTACTCGAGGATGCTGCGCGTCAACCAGGCGCTCCGTCATGTCGTCGCCGAGGAGCTCGAACGGCTTTCGGATGCCGATGAGCGCCTGTCCCTCGTCACGGTGACGGCCGTCGAGACGACTCCCGACCTGCGGACTGCCACCGTGTACTGCGCGTCGCTACCGGACGGCGCCGACGAGGCGCTGGGAGAACGGCGCCCGCAGCTCCAACGGGCGGTCGCCCGCCAGGTGCGCCTGAAGCGGACGCCCCAACTGACCTTCGCCGTGGACCCCGCCGTGGTGGCCGGGACGCGGGTCGAAGACGCGCTCCGACGCCTCCACGACACCACCGCGGGACGGGACAGCGCCGGTGACCCAGGTGGAACGGGCGAGGTGGGCAGTGGCCCCGGAGCGCCGGGGTGACGACGCGCCCGAGCAACCCGGTCGACGGGCTCGTCGTGGTGGACAAGGAGGAGGGCTGGACCTCCCACGACGTGGTGTCACGGTGCCGCCGGATCTTCGGACAACGCCGGGTGGGCCACGCCGGCACGCTCGACCCGGACGCCACCGGCATCCTGCTGGTCGGCCTCGGGCGGGTCACTCGGGTGCTCCGGTTCCTGACTGCCCTGCCCAAGACGTACACCGCCGACGTCGTCCTCGGGACGGCGACCTCCACGCTGGACGCCTCGGGGGAGGTGACGGGGACCTGGGAGATGGGCGACGTGCCCCTCGACGCCGTCCGAGCCGCGGCGGCGACGTTGACCGGCGACATCCTGCAGGTGCCGCCCATGGTGTCGGCGGTCAAGGTGGGGGGGAGGAGGCTGCACGCCCTGGCCCGCCAGGGGATCGAGGTCGAGCGACCGGCTCGGCCGGTCACCGTCTACCGCTTCGACGTGCACCCGGGCTCGGATCGTGGTGTCGTGCGGGTCGAGGTGGAGTGCTCGTCGGGCACCTATGTGCGCGTGCTGGCCGCGGACCTTGGCGAGGCGCTCGGCGGCGGCGCTCACCTCCGCAACCTGCGCCGGACGAAGGTGGGATCGTTCACCGTCGACGAGGCCCGCCCGCTGGCGTCGCTGTCACCGGCCACGGTGCTCACGCCGGCCCAGGCGCTGCGTGACCTCGACCAGGTGGTCGTGCCCTCCTCGGTGCTCGCGGCCATCCGTCACGGCCTGGCCCTCGACCGGGTCCCGCTCGGTGTCGCCGGTAGCGGGCCGTGGGGGCTGCTCGACGACGACCACCGCTTGCTCGCCGTCTACGAGGCGACGGACACCGATCGCATTCGCCCTGCCGTCGTCCTGGCCGGCGAGGGCTGAGGGGTTCCGGGGTGACCGGTAACCTTCGCCACTGATGGAGGTCGTCACCGAGCTCAGCGAGCAGTCGTCGCCGCCGACGACGGGGTCCGCCGTCACCATCGGCGCCTACGACGGCGTGCACCTCGGCCACCGGACCGTCCTCACCGACCTGTGCCGCAGAGCTGCCGAGGCCGGGTTGTCCTCGGTGGTGGTGACCTTCGATCGCCACCCCGCCTCGGTCGTCCACCCCGAGCGCACGCCCAAGCTCCTCTGCGACCTCGACCAGAAGCTCGAGCTGCTCGCCGAGGTCGGAGTCGACCGCACGGTCCTCATCCACTTCGACGACGTCCGTGCCGCCGAGACGGCTGAGGCGTTCGTCCTCGAGACCCTGGTCGACGCCCTGGCCACCCGCCTCGTCGTGGTGGGGGAGGACTTCCACTTCGGGCACGGGCGCAAGGGCAACGTCGAGCTCCTCGTCGAGATGGGCCGTGTCTACGGGTTCACCGTCGACGGCGTCCACCTGGCCAGCGACACGCCGTCCGGGCCCCCGATCTCTTCGACCCGGATCCGTGGGCTGGTGGCGGACGGTGCCGTGGAGGAGGCCGCCCGACTGTTGGGTCGCCCGCACCGGGTGCGCGGCACGGTCGTCGCCGGCGACGGCCGGGGCGGCTCGGAGCTGGGGTTCCCGACGGCCAACCTGGCCATCCCGGCCGAGCTCGCCGTGCCCGGCGTGGGCATCTACGCCGGGTGGTACGAGCGACCGTCCGGCGATCGTCACCGAGCCGCCGTGTCGGTCGGCCGACGACCGACCTTCTACGGCGACGAGGGCGCCCTGCTCGTCGAGGCGTACCTCCTCGACTTCGACGGGGACCTCTACGGCGAGGATGCTCGCCTGTCCTTCGTGCGCCGCCTCCGCGACGAGGCGGCCTTCTCCTCGGTGGACGAGCTGGTCGACCAGATGCACCGGGACGTGGCGGACGCTCGCCGTGCCCTCGACGACCTCGATGGCCGCGACGACCGGCCGTCGTCGGGGGTGTCGACGCCGCAACCAGGGGTGCCGCCGTCGGGAGGCACGCCACCCGGCATAGGGCCGGACTGACCGGCTCGTCGCTCGCCGGTCGGTCCGCTCTGAGGGCTGGGCCGGGGCCGGGGCCGGGGCCAGGGCAAGGCGCTCAAGTGTTGTCCCCTGGTGGTCGACTTGGTACTGTCGGTGCGGAAACCACCGGGTGCCTTGGTGCTCGGAGGGTACCGGGGATGGTCCCCGTGCCGGCAGTCGTGCTGTAGTGTCGGGAAGCAACCACCTAACAGATGCAGTTCCATGGGCTGCTGCCCCGGCAGGACGCCAATGAGCCCACGTAGGCGAGGAGACGAGGACACATGAACGAGGTCACCAGGCGGATCTTCCAGGTCGGAGCAGCGGTGGGTGTTGCCACCGCAGCGTCGGTGCTGGGGTCGGCGACCGCCTTTGCTGCCGGTAGCGGCTACACGCCGAGCTCGGGAACGGGTACGCCGGCCGGCGTGCCTGGTGGCTTCACGTCCGTGCTCACGACGGCGACGGTGCAGCCCTCGGGTGGCACCGTTACCGGGTCCGACAACGGCGACACCGTCACGGTGACCGTTCCTGCCGGTGCCTTCACCCAGCCCGCCCAGGTGGTGCTGACCGCCGGCGACGTCGCCCAGATCGGCAGTGCCGGCCAGGCTGGCAAGCAGACCGTGGTGGCAGTAGGCATCTCGGTGCTGGTCAACAACACCACGTTCACCGGAACCTTCCCCAAGCCGATCACCGTCACCATCGCCGGCAACTTCGCCACCGGCGACGAAGTCGTCGTCTACAACCCCTCTACCAGCTCGTGGAGCCCGGTGCCCGGGGCGACCATTGCCAACGGCACGGCCACCTTCTCGATCACCAGCGACCCCGACATCGCCGTACTGGCCTCGACATCGAGCGCTGTGACCGGGGCGACGTCGGCCTCGACAGGCAAGCCGTTCCTCCTCGAGGGCGGGGCTGCTGCTGCGTTGGTGCTCGGCGGGACCCTGTTCGCCTTCCGGTTCCGCCGCCCTCGACAGCCGCGCCAGGCGTGAGAGGGCTGCGGCGGGCTCGGCTCGCCGCGTGGACGACCACGGTGGTGCTCGGTGCCGTTACCGTGCCAGCCTGTTCGTCGGGTAGCTCGGGCTAGCAGGGTGCCGTGTCGGGTTCGTCGGCGACTGCTGCCCGGCCCTGGCGGGCCTGCTCAACGCCGCCGTACCTCAGCAGAACGGGGTGGTGTGGCTGTTGGCGGGCAGTACCCTGGGCGAAGGCCATCCACGACCTCGACCTCTGCACTGCGGCTGTCGCGATGAGCGGTTGGTCTCGCCTGGGGATGCAAAGTCATGGTGCCTTCCAGGGTCGGCCGGGCTGCCGGAAGGAGGATCCATGCGCGTCCGCATCCAAGGAGCACTTTGGGCACGTCGGTGGCCGCCGCCCTGTCCGCGTTGCCTCTGGTGATCGCTTGCAGCGCCTGGAGCGCTGGCCCTGGCGTTGCTCGGGCTCTGGGGTGGGAGGGCCTCGGCCGCTAGTAGAGGCTAGGGTTTGAGCGCACCGGTCGCCCCGACAGCCCCAGGGGGTTCACTAACGTGGTGACCAGCCAGACCGTCGCCACCTCCGGCGGCACGGTGTCGACCACCTACAACAGCCAGCAGGTGACCGTCGCCACCCCCGCCGGCGACTTCGCTGGTCCTGTCCAGGTGTCGGTCACCGCCCCCAGCCTTTCGTCGGTTCCCGGGGCCATGGCAGCCTTCCAGATGACCTTCTCGGTGACCAACCAGCTCGCGACCGGAACCCTGGCCAATCCCGCCACCTTCACCATCGCTGGCACCTCGATAACCTTAGGGGGCCGGGCTGAAATCTGGGACGGCTCGGTATGGACGCCGTGCGCTGATGCCACGGTCTCGAGCGGCACAGCGACGATCACGGCGACCTCAGACCCCGCCCTTCGCCGTCGAGGCATCCGCTGCCCGAGGTGCCACCACTACCAGCGTCCCGGTAGTAGGCCCGGGTGGGTTAGCAGGTGGACTCGGGCCCCTCGGAGCGGGGGGCCTCCTCTTGGCTCGCCGTCGGCAGCTGGCATCCGACCACCGACGGTCAGACGTCGCCGGGTGACCGTCGCATCGCCAGCGCGGTCACCGGCTGGCACGAGTTGGCGGGGGCGTCGCTCGTGACGGTCTTCGACATAGCCCGGCGCCGTGGCGCGCCATCCAAAGGAGTAGACCAGGGCCCGATCGACCCGCCGTCCGCAAGGACCCCTGACATGCGGGAGGAGGTTCGCGGCTCGGTCGATCTGGCGCACCGGGCGATCGTCGTACTCGTCGCGCTGTCGCTTCTCGGTCCGGCCTTTGCCATCTGGTCGGGGATCGTTCCCCTCCGTCTTACGGGGCTCGCGTCGGGATTGCTCACTGCCGGCTCGCTCGCCGCCCTGGTTGGCGCCGCCGCCGTTCGGACCGACCGAGGTTTGCGGCGGGTCGAAGTAGCGCTGCTCGCGCTCGGTGCGATGGCACTCGTGGCGTGGGCGGCGTCGGTGGTGGTCGCCAACCCCGGCTACGGCACCGACGAGGCCGCCTATGAGCAGTACGCCGCGCAGCTGCTCTTGAAGGGACTCAACCCCTACGCCCACAACCTCCTGCCTGCCCTGCGCCAGTTCCAGGTCCCGATCCAGTACGCCACCTACACCACCTCGGGTGGGGTGGTCTCGACCCTCGGGTACCCGGCCTTGCCAGTCCTCTTGGTAGTCCCCTTCATCTGGCTCACCGGCGGCGTCCAAGCGGTGCCCGTCGCCAACGTCACTGCCCTCGTGGCCACCATGGTCGTCACCTTCTTCGTGCTGCCCCGGCGCTTCCGAGCATTGGCGGTGCTCAGTGTCGTGGGTCTCCCCATCCTGTTCGGCTACGCGGTGGCCGGGGTGAACGTCATCATGTCGTTGCCCTTCCTCGTCGTGGTGGCGTCGCGCTTCATGGAGACCGGTGCCGGCGGTCGGCTTGGGCGCCGCGGCATCGCCCAGGCGGTGTGCCTCGGTCTCGCCGTCTCGGTCCAGCAGACCGCCTGGTTCATCGCCCCCTTTGTCCTCGTCGCCATCTGGGCGGCACGACGAAAGGAGCTCGACCGAGCGACTTGTGCTCGGGTCCTTGGGCGCTACGTCGGGATCGCCGGGGCGACGTTCCTCGCGCTGAACGCCGGGTTCATCGCCGCAGGACCCGGCCTGTGGGCAAAAGGCGTGCTCGGACCGCTCCTCCAGCATGCCATTCCCTACGGCCAGGGCCTGATCGATCTTCCCGTATTCGCCGGGATCGGCGGAGGCGACCTCACCCTCTACACCCTCGGTGCGGTGGCCCTGTTGGGTGCTCTCCTCGCATGCTTCTGGATGTTCTTCGATTCGTTGTGGCGCTGTGCCTTCATCCTGCCGAGCCTGGCCCTCTTCTTCCCGACCCGCTCGCTCGCCGAGTACTGGATGACCCTGGTCGCGCTGTGGGTGGTCTCGGTGTTTGCTCCCACACCGTTGCCTCGGTCCGCACCCAGCCCAGGCAACCGGCGCAGAGGCACCTGGCGCCACGGGCGGCTCGTGCTCGGGGTCCTCGCGTTCATCCCGGGAGTCGGCCTGGTGGGTCTCGCCGTCGCAAGCCGCTCCCCGCTCGGCATGGACGTGGTCGGCATCCGGACCAACGGCGAGTTCCAGCGGGTGTGGGAGCTCAACGTCGAGGTCACCAACCACAGCTCCAGCCCTCTCGTTCCCCATTTCGCCACCAACTCGAGCGGGCAGATGACGCCCTTTTGGCACCGTGTGTCGGGACCGGCCACTCTCCCGCCCCACCACCGCGCGCGGTATCTCCTGGCGGCGCCCAACGTGGGCTCCATGCCCGGCATCACCCAGCCCTTCCAGCTCGATGCGGTGACCAACCGGCCGGGGACCGTCTCGGTCACAAAGAACATCACGACCGAGCCCTACTCGGCCCAGATCTACCAGGCCGAGGTGAACCGGATCCTTCCCGCAGGCGCCGCGACCAGTCTCACCGTTGACCTGCGCTCGCCCCTCGGGGGGCGCGTCCGAAAGGCCGGGGTGACCGTCGAGCTGGGCCAGATCATCTATGGCCAGTCCCAGCTCGTCCCGGCCGAGGCCCGGATCGACGGCGCACCCGAGGGCCAGACCCCGGTGCAACAGACCACTAATGCCCAGGGCGAGGCGACCTTCCGAGTCGCCGATTCGAGCCCCCAGGGTCAACCGGTCTACTTCCAGGCCTGGGCCGTGTCGAAGGCGGGGTACCCGTTTGGCTACTCGGAGGTCGTCGACGTCTTGTGGTCAGGGCGGTGATGGCCCGGCACGCCGGGGACGCCGCCGGCTCTGAGCACGGCGCGGGTGGCATCGGTGGTGTGCGTGTGCAGTGCGCTCTGCGATCGGTGGCTGGCTCGGGTGCTTCGATCCGCACTCGGCCACCGGCGGGACACGTCTGGTCGCCCAGGCCCCACAGTGCAAACGCCTGGCTCACCGCGGTCGAGTTCGTCGAGGCCTGGCTCCACGGACAAGCACACCAAATCGCATAGTAGTTGGCTCAGCTATCGGGGGGGGTCCTTTCAGGCTCTCCTGCTTGATCCGTGGGCGCCCTGACCAGGGCCTGACGCGAGCAACGCCAGTCTCCGCCTACGTTTTCTGACTGCTTGAAGGTCAAGAGAACGAGGCAAGGAGAGTGGCGTGCTCGCAGCCAACGTATGGCGCAAACTGCTCGGTGTCGACCGGGCGACGGTGATCGAGGAGATCGACTTCGACGAGGAGGCGGAATCCGTCGTCGT
>JAJZBK010000004.1 GCA_021798955.1 Actinomycetes bacterium | reverse complement strand
TCTGCGTAGTCCCAGGTCACGGGCTCGCGTAGTAACACGCCTCCGAAGCCCGATCGCGCCCCTTTTCCCAGGTCAGCATCGCTTTTCGAGGTAGTCGTGTGCCTGCTATCTGCGGAAGTCCGGACAGGAAGAGCATGGGAAAGAGCACCAGCTGCATGACCACCTGGAAGCCCTCCATCCGCTGGATCCGGCTGGCCACGAAGACACCGAAGGCCGTGAGGCCCACCGCCATGAGCAGCTCGAGGGCGATGACTTGGACGACCAAGAGCGGGGTGAGCTGCACGCCGATGAGCGGGGCGAGGACCAGCATGATCGTCCCCTGCACCGTGGCGATGCTCGCTCCGCCGAGCGTCTTGCCCACCACGAGGGATGCTCGGTTGACCGGTGCCACCAACATCTCCCGCAGGAACCCGAACTCCCGGTCCCACACGATGGAGATGGCCGAGAAGATCGACGTCGTCACCACCGTCATGGCCACGATGCCGGGAAAGACGAACTTCTTGAAGTCGAACCCCCCGGTGGTCCCCACCAGCGTCGTCATGCCGTAGCCGAGGACGAAGAGGAAGAGGATGGGCTGGACGAAGCTCGAGAGGATCCGGGTGCGGGTGCGGACGAAACGGATCAGCTCGCGCTCCCACACCATGACCACCGTGCGCAGCTCGGCGGCGAGACGGGAGGGCTCGTCGTCCTCGACGGGACGCAGCGGGGGTGGCGGCTCGACGGCGACGGTACCCTGCTCGGCAACGGACACCTCGGTCACCTCCTCCGGGAAGCGAACGCCCGCATCCGGCCGCTCGTGGACCGTTCGGCGTGGTCTTCGCGGATCTGTCGGCCCGTGTAGTGGAGGAAGACGTCGTCGAGGGTGGGCCGGTGGACGTGGACGTTGCGGACCGCCACGCCGGCGGTGGCGATGAGCTCGGGGACGCGGGCCTCGCCGTCGCTGGTGAAGACCACCAGGGCCTCGTCCCCCTGGCGCACGTCGAAGCCGGCGGAGGCGAGGCGGTCTCTGGCCACCGTGTCGTCCGCGGTCCTGAGCTCGACGGAGTCCTGGCCGGCCTGGTGCTTCAGGGCATCGGGTGTGTCGAGGGCCACGATCGCGCCGTGGTCGATGATGGCGATCCGGTCGGCATGCTCGGCCTCGTCCATGTAGTGGGTGGTGAGGAAGATGGTCACCCCCTCCTCGTCGCGCATGCGCAGCACGTCCTCCCACATGAGGGTGCGGGTCTGGGGGTCGAGGCCGACGGTCGGCTCGTCGAGGAAGAGCACGGCGGGGGTATGGAGGATGCCGCGGGCGATCTCGAGCCGGCGGGCCATGCCGCCCGAGAACGTCGACACCAGGTCGTGGCGGCGGTCCTCGAGAGCGACGAGCGCGAGCACCCGGTCGATCCGCGGGCCGATCTGGTCGTGGGGCACGTGGTAGAGGACGGCGTGGAAGCGGAGGTTCTCCTCGGCGGTCAGCTGGTCGTCGAGGGTCTGCTCTTGGAAGACCAACCCGATGTGCCGGCGCACGGCAGTCGGCTGGTGCTCGATGTCGAAGCCGCCGACCCGGGCCCATCCTCCGCTCGGGCGAGCGAGCGTGCAGAGCATCTTGATGGTGGTGGTCTTGCCGGCCCCGTTCGGCCCGAGGAAGGCGAAGACCTCGCCGGGCGGCACGGAGAACGAGATCCCGCCGACCGCCTCGACCTCGCCGTAGCGCTTGACCAGGGAGGCGACCTCGACGGCGGGCGCTGGGCCCGGTCCGGAGGAGTCGACGGCCGGCACCTCGGTTCGGTCCACGCCAGACGTCGGCCTCGGCACCGTGGCTCGTGCCATACGCGCTCCTCCGGGTCGGCCGGTCGGCCGCCGCTCCCTCCAGTGTGGGGCTCACCGTCGCCGACAGACCAGGGTCGAAGGTCACAGGGGCGGGGAACCGAGCGCACCGTCGTCGGCGCGCCGCGGCGACCTAACCTGTCGGGCGTGCCGAGAGCCCTACGCGTCCTCGTCCTCGGCGGTGCCGGCTACATCGGCAGCGTCGTCACCCGCCACTTGCTCGCCTGCGGTCACCAGGTGACGGTGGTCGACGACCTGTCGAAAGGGCACCCCTGGGCGGTGCCAGACGGCGTGACGTTGCACCGCTTCGACGTCGCCGACCGGCACCGCCTCGAAGCCGTGCTGCCGGGGCACGACGCAGTCGTGCACCTGGCGGCCCTCTCGCTGGTCGGCGAGTCGATGCACCGCCCGG
Source organism: Actinomycetes bacterium (assembly GCA_021798955.1). Lineage (GTDB taxonomy): Bacteria > Actinomycetota > Acidimicrobiia > Acidimicrobiales > RAAP-2 > JAJZJT01. Next base: position 142,132 of record JAJZBK010000004.1, on the reverse strand, counting down.
TCGCCTACTTCCGCGCCAACGTCGGGGGGACGGCCTCGGTCCTCGAGGCCATGGAGGCCGCTGGCGTCGCTCGCCTGGTCTTCTCGTCGACGGCGGCGGTCTACGGCGAGCCCACGGCGGTCCCCATCGACGAAGACGCGCCGGTGGCGCCGACCAATCCCTACGGCGCCTCCAAGGCGGCGGTCGACCGCCTCATCGGCTTCGCCGCCGGAGCCGGCTCGCTGGGCGCTGTCAGCCTCCGCTACTTCAACGTCGCCGGTGCCGCCTACGGGGTCGGCGAAGCGCACGACCCCGAGACGCACCTGGTGCCCGCGGTGCTGGCGGCGGCGGCAGGGCGCGCCCCCGCCGTGCAGGTCCATGGCACCGACTACCCGACGCCGGACGGCACCGCCGTGCGTGACTACATCCACGTCGCCGACCTCGCTGCCGCCCACGTCCTGGCCCTCGAGGCCATCGACGGCCCCGGGCACCGGGTGCTCAACCTGGGCAACGGGGCGGGCTTCTCGGTGCGCCAGGTCATCGAGGCGGCCGAGCGGGTGACGGGGCGTGCCATCCCCGTCGAGGAAGGACCGCGCCGGCTCGGCGACCCGACGGTGCTCGTGGCTTCAGCCGAGCGGGCGCGGGCGGAGCTGGGCTGGAAGCCCGAACGACCGTCCGTCGAGGAGATGGTGGCGGACGCCTGGGAGTGGACGCTCGCCGGCCCACCCGACGGTTCCGCCGCAGGCCCCTTGTCGTCGTGACCGGCTCGGTCGGCGGACCCCGCCGGCACGCCGTTCGGCTCGGTCGGCGGACCCCGCCGGCACGCCGTTCGGCGCGGTGGCGGTCGTCGCCGGTAAGGTCGGCCGGTGATGCTGCGCGCCGTGATCTTCGACCTCGACGACACGCTGATCGCCGACCAGGCGACGGCGCGGGCGTCCGTGCGGACCGCCGCCGCGCTCCTCCCCGACGTGGAGCCGGAGCGAGTGGTCGAGGTCGTCCTGGCCACGGCGGACGCTGCCTGGTACTCGGGCCCGTATGCCGATCTCGCGCTCGAGCTGGGCATCTCGCCTCGCGAAGGCCTCTGGTCGCACTTCGTCGGCTGCCACCCCCGACTGGACGGCCTGGCCGCCTGGGCCCCGACCTACCGCGCCGACACCTGGCGGACCGCGCTGGTGACGCTGGGGGTCGAGGACGGCGTGCTGGCCACGGCGATGGCGGACGCCTACGAAGCCGCGCAGCGAACGGGGCACCCGCTCCTCGACGGGGCCGACGACGTCGTCCGCCGGGCCGCCGCCCACTATCGGGTCGGACTGCTCACCAACGGGCCCGGCGACATCCAGCGCATCAAGGCCGAAGGAACCGGCCTCACCCCGCTGTTCAGCGCCTTCGTGGTGTCGGGGGAGGTCGGGGTGGGCAAGCCTTCTCCGGAGGTCTTCGAGCTCGTCCTGGGCGCGCTGGACGTCGGTCCCGACGAGGCGGTCATGGTGGGTGACAACTGGGACCGTGACGTGCGCGGCGCCCTGGCGAGCGGGATGGCGGCAGTCTGGATCGCCGGCGGTCGGCCCGTGCCCGACCCCGACCCCGGCGTGCCGGCGGCAACCTCGATCGCGGAGGTGACCGGGCTGCTGGAGCACCGGGGCGCCTCCGAGCCCACGCCGAGCGGCTAGCCCGGGACGACCCCAACCGGTGAGCGATCGAGCTTGGCGGCGTCCGGTGCCCCTCGTCGGGGATCCCACCTCGGCGGCCACCCGGGCCGCCAGGCCGGACGGGTGGGCGTTCGACGACGAGACGGTCGCCGCGCTGTTCGCCGTGCTGGCGGCGCGTCGTGACGTACGCCGCTTCCGGCCCGACCCGCTTGCGCCCGAGCTACTGCGCCGGGTGCTCGAAGCCGGTCACCAGGCGCCCTCCGTCGGGCATTCGCAACCGTGGCGGTTCCTCGTCGTCACCGAGCCCACCACCCGGCAGCAGGCGGCGCTCCTGGCCGACCGGGAGCGGCTTCGCCAAGCCGACCTGTTGACCGCCGAGCGGCGAACCCGTCTCCTCGATCTCCAGCTCGAGGGGATCCGCGAGGCCCCGGTGGGCATCGTCGTGGCCTGCGACCGACGGACGCCCGCCGCCGGCGTGCTGGGTCGGGCGACGTACGCCGACGCGGACCTGTGGAGCTGCGCGTGCGCCATCGAGAACCTGTGGCTCGCCGCCCGTGCCATGGGCCTCGGTCTCGGCTGGGTGACACTGTTCCAGCCAAAGGACCTGGCCGCCTTGCTCGACCTTCCCGACGGGGTCGAGACGCTGGGTTGGCTGTGCCTTGGCTGGCCGGACGAACGGCTGCCGGAGCCCGGTCTGGAGCGTCGCGGCTGGTCGCACCGTCTCCCCGTCGACGAGGTGGTGATCGAGGAACGCTGGCCGACCGACGGTGGGCCGGCACGGCCGACCTCCCACCTGGCCGCGCCCGACCAGGCGGCTGTGGTCGCCGGCCGGGACACCGGCGACGACCTGCTCGCCGTCCCCGGTTCGCTCGGGGTCCTCGACGCGACGGTCGACCGGGTCCTGGCGCTGCGTGCGGACGCGCCGACCGGCGGCACGCTGGTGGTCGCTGCCGGCGACCACCCGGTCACCCGGTACGGGGTGTCCGCCTACGACCCGTCGGTCACCGCCATGGTGCTCGACGCGACCCGGTCAGGCGTGTCGATGGGGGCGGTGACGGCCCGGCAGGCCGGTCTGGGCGTCCTCGCCGTGCACGCCCGGCCGACCGGGCCGGCCGGCGACCTGGTCGACACCGACGCGCTCGAACCGGCAGACGTCGATGCGCTGGTGTCCCAGGGAACAGAGATCGGCGACCAGGCAGCATCCGAGGGCCTGGTCTGTCTCGGCGAGGTGGGGGTGGGCAACACCACCGTTGCCGCCGCGCTCACCTGCCTGCTGCTCGGAGTAGCCCCTGACGAGGCGGTCGGGCTCGGTGTCTCCGCGGATGCCTCGATGGTGCGGCGCAAGCTCGACGTCGTCACCCGAGCGGTCGACCGCGCCCGCTCGCACCACGGGGACGGTGCCAGCCGGCCCCTCGGCGCGCTCGCCGCCGTCGGTGGCCCGGAGATCGCTCTGTTGACCGGCGTGGCGATCGGCGCCGCGCGACAGCGCGTGCCGGTGGTGCTCGACGGGCTGGTCACCTCGGTGGCCGCACTGGTGGCCGTCCACGTGGAGCCGGCCGTCCAGGCCGCCCTCGTTGCCGGGCAACGCAGCCGTGAGCAGGCCCACGGCCACGTCCTGCGGGCGCTCGGCATCGAGCCGCTGCTGGAGCTGCGGATCCGGTCGGGCGAGGGCGTCGGAGCCAGCCTGGCCGCGCAGCTTCTCTTGACGGTCGTCCGGGTGCGGGCCGCCACGGCCCGTGTCTACGAGGACTGACCACCGGCCGGGCGGCTCCTGGGCCAGTCCTTCAGGGCGTCGACGCGCTCGGTGGTGCCGCGGCCCCCCGGAGGTGCCATGCGACGACGAGCTCGGCAGCTGTCGGCCCCGCCGAGCCACCGTGACGCTCGACCGACAGCGCGGCAGCAAGGTTGCCCAGGCGCGCCGCCTCCTCGGGCTCGTCGCCGGCGACCAGGCGGGCGAGCATGGTGCCGACGTGCACGTCGCCCGCCCCGGTCGTGTCGACCGCGACCGCCTGGTAGGCAGGGAGGTGGCACCCGGGGCCGGCACCGCTCCGGGCGAGCCAGCAGCCCTCGGCGCCGGAGCGCACGACGGCCAGGCCACCGGGGGCCAGCCGGTCGGCCAGGGCGACCACGCTGTCCGCCGGGCGTCTGTGACCGGTCAGTTGCGCGGCTTCCGAGGCGTTGGCGCTGAAGAGGTCGACCCGCCCGAGCAGCCGCTGGAGGCAGCCGTCCCTCGCTGCCGCCACGGGTCCGGGGTCGACGGCGACGAGCTGGCCCCCGGCCAGGTCGCGGAGGAAGGTGCCGAGCGCCGGACCGGCCGTCGGGTAGGCGAGGTCGTAGCCGGAGACGTAGACGACGTCGGACGGTTCGAGGACGACGTCGGCAAGGTCGCACGAGTCGAGCTCTGCCTCGACGCCGGGGCAGGTGAGAAAGGTGCGCTCGCCGTCGGCGTCGACGATGCCGACGACGAAGCCGGTGTCGAGGTCGGGGTCGGGGTCGGGGCACGGCCCGAGCAGCACCGCGGCTCCTGCTTGTTCGAGGTCGGAGGAGACCTGGCGGCCCAGCGGCCCGCCGCCGATCTTCCCGAGGTACGCCACGGGGAGCCCCAGTCGGCTTGCGGTGCTGAGCACGTTGTAGCCGCCCCCACTGGAGGTGTGGTGCTCGTGGGCGACGGTGTCGCTGCCTCGAGCAGGCAGGGCGTCGACACGGACGAGGAGGTCGACCAGCACACTGCCGGCGACGACGAGCCGGGTGGCCTGTTCCCAACGGTTCGCCGCCGCCGCACCATTCCGAGCGGGCGCCGGCGGGTCGCCCGGCGGACGCACACCGGTCACGCCGGGTCGACCTCGTTGCCGATCGTCACCGCCCGAGGACGAGCCACGACTCGGGCGCGGCGGGCTACCAGCCACCAGCCCAGGCCGGCCACGGTGAACGCCACCAGGAGCCCGAGGGCGAAGCCGAAGCTTCCTTGTCCGAGGACCCCCCTGGCGAGCGGTCCCACGAAGAAGGGGGACACGGTCGTGGAAAGGGCGATGGCGGTCCCCGCCACCCAGGCGGCAAGACCCACCCAGCCGACGGTGGGCCAGGTGGCATAGTGCCGGGTGACCTGGTCGCCCGTCCAGCGAGCGCGGGCCCGGAGGAGGTCGGCGAGGACGACGCCGGCCCAGGCGGCGAGCCCGGCAGCCAGCAGCTCGAGGAAGCTCTCGAAGGGGTCGAGGAAGCCCTGGCGCCCGGCCATCACCCACAGTCCGACCGCGCCGACCACCGACGCGTCGACGAGGACGGTGCGGGTGCGTCGGACGCGAACGCCGAGTGCGAGCAGGGTGAGGCCGGACGAGTAGCAGGCCAGGTCGGTCTCTGCCAGCATGCCGCCAGCGGCGGCGAGCAGGTAGGGAACCGAGAGCCACGAGGGCAGGACGGCACCGACCGGGCCGACCGGGTCGAGACTGGTCGCCAGAGCCGGCACCCGAGTGGCCACCAGGTAGCCGGTGAGGACGAGGACGATCGTCGGCAACGTGGCGCCGACGGTGACCCAGGCGACGATCGCCCCCGGGCGCTCATGGGGTGGCAGGTAGCGGCTGTAGTCGGGGGCGAGGTTGAGCCAGCTCACGCCGGTCCCGGCGGCCAGGATGCTGGCGGCAGCCAGGCAGGCGCCCAGGGGAGCAGCGTGGACCCTGGTGACCGCCGTCCAGTGGGTGTGGGCGACGAGGAGCGGGACGAGGACCAGCGTGAGCAGGCCGAAGGCGACGGCAGCGAAGCGCTGGAACGCCACGATGACGTGGTGGCCGACCAGCCCGAGCGCGAGGGAGGCGACGACGACCACACCGAGCGCTCCGGCGTCGACCAGAAGCCCCGGGGCGATGCCAGTGACGAGCCGGAGGATCTCGAGCAGCGCCCAGGCCGCCACCACCGAGGCCACGATCTCCCAGCCGAGCACGCTCACCCAGCTCATCCCCGCCGGGACGAGGTTGCCCACCCACCCGAACGACCGTCTCGACAGCGTGAGCGCGGGCATGCCCGACCAGGCGCCGGCCACCGAGACGAGCCCGACGAACAAGAAGGAGATCGCCGCGGCGAGGACAGTGACGGCGACGGCCTGGGTGACGTCGAGCCGGAAGGACGCGAGCACGGCGCCGAAGACGAGCGAGAGGATGCCGATGTTCGCCGCGAACCAGACGCCGAAGAGGTTCCTCGCTCGGCCGTGCCGCTCGTCGGCGGGGACCGCGTCGATGCCGCGTCGTTCGACGGCGAAGAACGTCACCACTGCCTCCACGGGTACGCTGCACCACGCTCGGGCACCGCATCGGCATCGGGCTCGGGGAAGGAGCAGATCGGGTCATGGTGGTCCGGTGTGCGGCCCGTTCCGTCGACGGAGGAACCCTCGTCGGCCGGGCGCAGGCCGTCGGTACCTGTGGCGAGCTCGTCCAGGGAGTGCTGGCCAGCGGCGAGCACTTCCACGTCACCCTCCCGATCGACTGGCGCGGCGAGGTCGCGCTCCGGGTCCGGAGCGCGCCGGACGTCACCGTCGACGGGCTTGCCCGGGGCAAGGAGAAGCTGGCACGGGCACTCGTGGCCACCGCCAGCCTCCTCGGCACGGGCCCGGTGGCGATCGAGGTCAAGTCGAGCTCGACGCTGCCGGTCGGCAGGGGCATGGGCTCCAGCACTGCCGACGTGGTGGCCGGCGCCCGTGCGCTGGCCGATGCCGTCGACGCTCTCCTGGCCCCGGAGCAGCTCGCCGGGATCGCCACGGGGATCGAGCGTTCCGACGGGACGATGTACGACGGTGTCGTCGCCTTCTGTCCCCGGACCGGCCAACTGCTCCGCCGCTACCCCTGGCACCCGCGCTTCGCCGTCGTCATGGCTATCCCGCCCGAGCAGGTGCGGACCGAGTCGGTCGACTTCACCGGAAAGGTCGCGCTCGCTCCCCACTTCGAGCAGCTCCTTGCCGATCTCGACGAGGCCGCGGTCGACCGAGATCCCTTCGCCTTCGCCGACGCCGCGACGCGCTCGGCCACCCTCAACCAGCCCTTCCTGGTGAACCGGCTCTTCCACGAGCTGCGCCAGTGGCAGGCGCGCCTGGGGGCGGCCGGGACGGTCATCGGGCACACCGGGACGGTGGCCGGGCTGCTCTTCCCCGTCGACGAGCACGTAGCCGACGGAACGGCCGACGCGCTCAGCCGGGCCCGGATCGCCGCCGAGGCGCTGGCGCCGAGCCTGACGCGGGCACGCCTGGCCGTGACGCTCACCTCGGGTCGGAGCGGGTGACGCCCCGGCGCCCACCGTGGTGACGGTCCGGCGCCACGGCGTTGTCCACCTGGCCAGAACGACACCGCCGGCGGCGGGTGCACCCCGGGTCGTGGCGGGCTCCGAAGGTTCGCGGGCGCGTCGCCGGTGCCGTGCTCCACTGGTCATGTCGTCCTCGCGTTCCCAAGAGGTCCTCGGGCAGGCAGGTCTCCTGACTCCCGGATCGTCGCCGTCCCCGGCCTTCCCGCCCGTTCGGGCCGTGGCCTCAGATGGGGTTGGCTCCCCGGTCACAGTTGCGGGACAGTCCCGGACTCCCACCGGGTTCCCTGCGCTGCGGCGCCCACGGTAGTCGACCGCCGGTGGCCGAGGCGACCCTCGGGGCCCCCTTGGCCCTCCGGAGGTCCTCGGGCCCCCTTGTCGTCTCGGGGAGCCGTCACTAGGGTGCCTACCCCATGGCTCGCGCGCAGTCGCTCATCCTCGTCAACACCGGTCACGGCAAGGGAAAGTCGTCGGCCGCTTTCGGCGTGATGGCCCGTGGCTGGGCACGAGGATGGACCGTGGGTGTGGTCCAGTTCGTCAAGAGCGGCAAGTGGAAGACCGGTGAACGAAAGCTCGCCGACCACCTCGGCATCGAGTGGCACACCTTGGGCGACGGGTTCACCTGGGAGTCGACCGACCTCGACGAGACGGCAGCCAAAGGACGGCACGCCTGGGAGGTGGCTCGCGACAAGCTTGCCTCGGGTGCGTACCAGCTCCTCATCCTCGACGAGCTGACCTACGCGGTGACCTATGGGTGGGTCCCGATCGATGAGGTCGTCGCCGGGCTCGAGGCCCGTGCGCCGGGGACGAACGTGGTCGTCACCGGACGCGACGCACCGCCGGAGCTCGTCGACATCGCCGATACGGTCACCGAGATGCGCAAGGTCAAGCACGCCTACGACCAGGGCATCCGGGCGAGCAAGGGCATCGAGTACTGACCAGCGTCCTCGGCCCCCGGCTGGTTGTCGCCGGCGTCTCCTCCGGTGTCGGCAAGACGACGGTGGCCACCGGCGTGATGGCGGCATTGCGCGCTCGCGGCACGAGGGTCGCAGCGGCGAAGGTCGGGCCCGACTACATCGACCCCGGCTACCACGCGCTCGCTACCGGTCGCGCCGGCCGCAACCTCGACAGCTGGATCTGCGGCGAGGACGCCGTTGCCCCGCTGGCGGCGAGGGCAGCGTCGGGAGCCGACCTGCTCGTCGTCGAAGGTGTGATGGGGCTCTTCGACGGAGCCTCTGGCGACGGCCCGGAGGCAAGCACGGCGTCGATCGCCCGACTGCTCGACGCGCCGGTCGTGCTCGTCGTCGACGCCTCGGCCATGAGCCGATCGGTGGCAGCGCTGGTGCACGGCTTTTCCAGCTTCGAGCCAGACGTCCGGGTCGCCGGCGTCGTGTTCAACCGCGTCGGCGGACCGGGCCACCTCGACCTGCTCCGGGAGGCGCTCGGACCCCTCGGGGTGCCGGTGCTCGGCGCGCTGCCCCGCGACGACGCTTGGTCGTGGCGGGACCGTCACCTGGGTCTCGTGCCCGTCGCCGAGCAACCGTCGGCGATCGCCGGCTCGCTCGCTCAGCTCGGCGCTGCGACGGCACGCTCGGTCGACCTGGACGCGCTGGTGACGCTCGCCCGGGGAGCCCCGGAGCGGGTCGTCCCGGAGCCGCCCCTACCCGAGCGCGCCGGGCGGGCCCGGGTGGCCGTCGCCGCCGGCCCCGCCTTCGGCTTCGTCTACCCGGACAACCTTGAGGCCCTGGCCGCCGCCGGGGGCGAGCTGCTCACGTTCGACCCGCTCGCGGACCCGGCGCTCCCCGACGGCACCGAGGCCCTCTACCTCGGCGGAGGGTTCCCCGAGGTCTTCGCCGGCCAACTGGCTGCCAACGCCCCGCTGTTGGCTGACGTGCGGGCTCGTGTCGCAAACGGCCTGGTCACCTGGGCGGAGTGCGGCGGGCTGCTATTCCTCGCCCGCTCGCTTGGTGGGGCGCCGCTGGTCGCCGCGGTGCCGGCAGACGCGGAGATGACCCGGACGCTCACCCTCGGGTACCGGCGAGCGACCCTGCAGCGCCAGACGCCGCTCGGTCCCGCCGGCTCGGTGCTCCGGGGGCACGAGTTCCACTACTCCACCCTCGAGCCGTCCGGAGACGCCCTGGTGCTGGAGGGTCGCCGCGGTCGCTCCCTCGGCGGTTTCGCCACGTCCAGCCTGCTCGCCACCTACCTCCATCTCCATCTTGGCGGCGACCCCGGCCCGGCCGCTCGCTTCGTCGCCTCGGCGACCGCTCGTTCCGCCCAGGTCCTCCCCGGCAGGGAGGGTCCTCCGGTACGCGTGCGGTAGGGTCAGGCCGCAGCGCTGCGCGGCGGCATCCCTCGGCCGTCGGCGCGACCCGGACGTCGTCACGCGAGAGCCTGGGACGTCTGGGACGTCCGGCAGTGAAGACGTCACGAGACCAGCTGCAGTGCCGCGATGTCGCGTTCTACGGAGAAGGACATGGCCCCGACCTTCATTGGCGTTGGCGTCGGACCGGGCGACCCCGGGCTGGTGACGTTGAAAGCCGTCGCGGTGCTGCGGGCGGCCGACCGGGTCTTCGGGCCGACCATGGCGAGCGACGCGGTCGGTCGCGCCGAGTCGATCGTGAGCCAGGTGGCACCCGAGGTCCGCGTCGAACGGCTCGTGTTCGCCATCCTGCGGGACGAGGCTGCTCGTGGTGCGGCGCACGAGGCGGCGGCCGAGCAGGTGGTCGCCTGCCTGGAGGCCGACGAGCGGGTGGCCTTCGTCACCCTCGGCGACCCCAACGTCTACAGCACCTTCCACCACCTTGCGGCGCTGGTGTGCCAGCGGCTGCCGGCGACGGTCGTCGAGACGGTGCCCGGCATCATGGCCTTCCAGGACGTCGCGGCGCGCCGCGGGGCGCCGCTGCTCGACGGGAGCGAGCGTCTCCACCTGGTCAGCGCCGTCGACGGGCCCGAGGTGCTCGACGTCCCCCTTGCTGACGCCGACGCCGCCGTCGTGATCTACAAGGGTGGGCGCCACGTGCCGGCCATCGCCGACCGCCTCGAGCGAGCCGGTCGCCTCGACGACGCCGTGCTCGGGGAGCTGCTCGGGCTGCCCGGCGAGCGGGTCGTCCCGCTGAAAGAGGCGGCGGGAGACCCGGCTGCCTACCTGGCGAGCGTCGTCGTCCCGCCGGGACGGACGACGTGGGGAGGTCGTCGGTGATCTCCTTCGTCGGCGCCGGGCCCGGCGCCGACGACCTCATCACCGTGCGCGGCCGTGACCGTCTCTCGCGCGCCGACCTCGTCATCTGGGCGTCGTCACTCGTGCCAGCGGCGCTCCTCGACCACGCCGGGGCGACGGCCGAGGTCGTCGACTCGAAGTCGATGACGCTGGAGGACGTCCTCGCCCTCTACGCGGCGCATCCCGAGGCGGCCATCGTCCGGCTTCACTCGGGCGACCCGTCGATCTACGGCGCCATCCAGGAGCAGATCGACTGGTGCGAGGCGAACGACCGACCCTACGAGATCGTCCCGGGCGTCACCTCGCTGGCTGCCGCCGCCGCCACCCTCGGGCGCGAGCTCACCATCCCGCGCGTGGCCCAGAGCGTCGTGATGACGCGGCTCGCCGGGCGCACAGTGGCGAGCATGCCTCCTGGCGAGTCGGTCCAAGCCTTCGCCGCCGTCGGCGCGACGATGGCGGTCTTCCTTTCGGCAGCCCGCCCGGCCGAGCTGCAGGCGGCGCTCCTCGACGTCGGGTCTGCCTATGCGCCGGACACGCCGGCAGCGGTGGTCGTACGAGTCTCCTGGCCGGACGAGGAGGTGGTGCGTACGACGGTGGGCGAGCTCGCCGACGCGATCGTCGCCACCGGAGCCACGACGACCGTGCTCGTCATCGTGGGGCCGGCGCTGGCCGCTCCGGCCGCCCGCAGCCACCTCTACTCGCCGGCGTTCGCCCACCGCTACCGCCGCCGGTCGCTCCCCGGTACGACCAAGGGGCGCCCGGCCGGTCGGCGGAGACGATGAGGGCCCGGTGCGCGGTGGAGGCGTCTCCGAGCCAGCTGCCCACTGCTCGGCGTGGGTTGCGGACAGGTTGGACGACGGGCACGTGTGCCGCGGCGGCTGCCAAGGCGGCCGCCTCCGGCCTGCTCGCCGGGGTCGCTCCTGACCAGGTGGAGGTCGGCTTGCCGAGCGGCCGGCGAGCCTCGTTCCCGGTCGAGGCCGAGGTGCCGTGGCGCTGCGTGGTGGTGAAGGACGCCGGGGACGACCCGGACTGCACCCATGGCGCCCGGATCACCGCGACGGTGGCCCCGGCACGGGGGGAGACCGTGCTGCGGGCGGGAGAGGGGGTCGGCGTGGTGACCCTTCCCGGCCTCGGCCTGCCGGTCGGAGCTCCGGCCATCAACCCGGTCCCCCGCCGCATGATCATGGCTGCGCTGGCCGAGGTGACCGACGATCCGCTCGAGGTCACCTTCTCGGTGCCGGGCGGCGAGGCCATGGCAGCTCAGACGACGAACGCCCGTCTGGGCATCGTCGGCGGGATCTCCCTCCTCGGCACGACCGGGGTCGTCAGACCGTTCTCGACGGCGGCCTACCGGGCATCGGTCGTCCAGCAGGTCGACGTCGCCGCGGCGCAGGGCCACGACCGCCTCGTGCTCGCCACCGGTCACCGGTCCGAGGCCGCTGCCCGGAGGCTCTGCCCCGATCTCGACGAGGTCTGTTTCGTCGAGGTGGGCGACTTCACCGGGATCGCCCTGCGCCGGGCGGCGGCGCGGGGGATCTCTTCGGTGCTTTTTGTGGGCATGGCCGGCAAGATCACCAAGCTGGCCAGCGGGGTGATGATGACCCACGTCCACCGGTCCGAGGTCGACGGCGCGTTCCTCGCGTCCCTGGCGGCGGCCGTGGACGCTCCCCGAGCGGTCTGCGCCGCGGCGACCGAGACGGCGACGGCCCGCCACTTCTTCGAGGTCTGCCTGGCCAACGATTGTGTCGAGCCGCTCGAGGAGCTCTGCCGGCGGGCGCGCTCCGCGTGTCTCGCTCACGTCGCCCACGCCCTCTCCCTCGAGGTGGCGATGGTCGACTTCGACGGCTCGGGGGTCGTGGCCCGTGCCTGAGGCCATCGCCGTTGTCGGTGTCGGTGCCGACGGAGCGCCGCTTGGCGCGGCGTCGACGGCGGCACTTGCCCGAGCGGCGCTCGTCGTCGGCGGTCGGGAGCACCTGGCCCTGGCTCCGGTCGGAGCCCGCACCGTGGTCCTCGGCGCCGACCTCGGCGCCGCGATGGACGCCATCGCCGACGAGCCGGGCAGCGTCTGTGTCCTGGCGTCGGGCGACCCGGGCTTCTTCGGCATCGTGCGCCCGCTGGCCGAGCGCTTCGGACCAGACCTCCTCGACGTGCACCCCGCCCCCTCGTCGATCGCCGTGGCCTTTGGTCGGCTGGGGATCCCCTGGGACGATGCTGCCGTCGTCTCCGCCCACGGCCGGCCGCTCGCCGAGGCGGTCTCCGTGGCGGCTCGGGCCGCCAAGGTGGCCGTGCTCACGTCGCCGGCCAACCCCCCGGAGGCGGTCGGCGCGGCGCTGGTCGCCGCCGGCGTGGGCGGACGCCAGGTCGCCGTGTGCTCCCGGCTCGGCACCTCAGACGAAGCGATCATCAGGACCGATCTCGCCGGTCTGGCGGCGGGAGCCTTCGACGGACGGTCGGTCGTCGTGCTGCTCGGGAGCGACCCGGTCGCCCCGACGCCGTCGCTGGCGTGGGGCCGGCCGGTGGAGGCGTTCGCGCACCGGCGCGGCATGATCACGAAAGCCGAGGTGCGTGCCGTCGTGCTCGGCAAGCTCGCGCTCCCGCCAGCAGGGGTGCTGTGGGACGTCGGCGCCGGCAGCGCCAGCGTGGCCATCGAGGCGGCCAGCCTCGCACCGGGGCTGAAGGTGTACGCGGTGGAGCGGGACACCGAGGACGCTCACCGGGCGCGGGTGAACGCGGCGGACCACGGTGTCACCGTCGACGTCGTGACCGGCGAGGCGCCGGCGGTACTGGCCGACCTGCCCGACCCCGACCGGGTCTTCATCGGCGGAGGCGGTCTCGACGTGCTCGCCAGCGTGCTCGACCGACTGGTGCCCGGCGGCCAGGTGGTCGCTACCTACGCGGCGATGGACCGGGCGGCTGCTGCCGAGGCACTGCTCGGCAACCTCGTGCAGGTGACGGTCGCTCGCGGGGAACGGCTCGCCGACGGCGGGTTGCGCCTGGACGCGCACCACCCCGTCTTCGTCGTCTGGGGGCCCGAGCCGTGAGGGTGGTCGCCGTCTCGGTGACCGAAGCAGGGCGCGCTGCTGCGGCGCGCCTTCCCTACGAGTCGGTCCACGGTTCCCTCGGTGACACGGTCCGGCGGCTGTGGGGCGAGGTCGACGCGCTGGTGCTGATGGTGGCGACCGGTGCAGCGGTGCGGGTGGTCGCCCCGCTGCTCACGACCAAGCAGGACGACCCTGGTGTCGTCTGCGTCGACGAGGCCGGTCGGTACGTCGTGGCCCTGTGCGGAGGCCACGGTGGCGGAGCCAACGCCGTCGCCCGCGAGGTGGCGGCGTTGCTCGGAGCGGAGCCCGTCGTCACGACGGCGACCGACGCCAGCGGCACGCCCTCGCTCGACGATCTCCCTGGGTTCCGCCCTTTTGGGGACGTCGCCGGCGTCACTGCGGCGATGCTCGCCGGTCGGTTCCCCCTCGTCGAGGTCGCCATCCCCGGTTGGCACGGACCAGCGGCGCTCGCGGCGGGGACGGGCCCCGAGCGGGTCGTGGTCACCGATGCCGCCAGCCCCTTCGAAGCGGGGACCGTGCTCCTGCACCCACCCTCGCTCGTCGTCGGGGTCGGTTGCTCGACCGAGGCGACACCCGAGGAGGTCGCACGCCTGCTCGAGGCCACGCTGGCCGGGGCAGGGCTGGCTCGAGCCAGCGTCGGCCTGGTCGCCACCATCGACCGTCGGCGGGCGCACCGTTCGGTCACGTCGTTGGGGTTGCCGGTGCGCTCGTTCTCCGCCGACGAGCTGGCTCCCGTCTCCGTCCCCCGGCCGAGCCCCGTGGTGGCGGCAGCCGTCGGCACGCCGAGCGTTGCCGAGGCGGCAGCGCTGTTGGCCGCGGGCGACGGAGCGGACCTGGTCGTGCCCAAGCAGCGCGCCGCGACGGCCACCGTGGCGATCGCGCGGCGCCGGGCCCCTCAGGGAGCACTGTCGGTCGTGGGGCTCGGCCCCGGCTCGCCGGCTCACCGGACGCCGGCTGCGGCGAGCGCGGTGCGCTCGGCTGAGGTCGTCATCGGCTACGGGCCGTACGTCGACCAGGCAGCCGACCTCCTCGTCGCCGGTCAGGTCGTCGAGAGCTCGGCCATCGGCGAGGAGGTCCACCGGGCTCGCCGGGCGCTCGAGGTGGCGGCATCGGGTCGGCGCACCGCCCTTGTCTGCTCGGGTGACGCAGGCATCTTCGCCATGGCCTCGATCGTCCTCGAGCTGGCTCCCGAGGTTGCTCCGGGAGTGGCGGTCGACGTCGTGCCCGGGGTCACCGCCGGGACCGCTGCCGCGTCGCTGCTCGGCGCACCGCTCGGGCACGACCATGCGCTGGTGAGCCTGTCGGACCTGTTGACGCCGTGGGAGGCCATCGAGCGGCGGCTCCACGCCATCGGTGAAGCCGACCTCGCCGTCGTGCTCTACAACCCGCGCTCGCGGGCACGGACCTGGCAGCTCGGTGCCGCGCTGGACATCCTCCGGGGGTACCGGCCGCCCACGACGCCCGTCGGTCTGGTGACCGACGCCGCGAGGGCCGGAGAACGGGTCGAGGTGACGACGCTCGCCGAGGCCAACCCGGATGCCGTCGGGATGACGACCTGCGTGGTCGTCGGGGCCACGACCACGGGGCTCTATGGTGGCCGCATGGTCACTCCGCGCGGATACCAACCGTGACGGTGCGCACCGCCACCATCGTGGCGATCGACGACCGCTGCACGGGCTGTGGAGCGTGCCTGGCGACGTGTCCCGAACGGGCGATCCGCCCCGGGCGCGGTCGCCTCGTCGTGAGTGAGGTCCGTTGCACCGCCTGCCTCGCCTGTATCGAGATCTGCCCGGCCGGTGCCATCAGGGAAGCCGGTGCCATCAGGGAAGGAGCATGGTGGTGACGGTCCACCCGGTCGACGAGGTCCACCCGATCGAGCAGGAGAGCTACCGCATCCTCGAAGGCATGCTCGACCTCAGCGCCTTGCCCCCGCTCAGCCGGGCCGTGGTCGCCCGCGTCGCCCACGCCACCGCCGATCTCGACCTCGCCCGGTCGATGGTGGTCGAGGAGCCGTCGCTCGAAGCGGCCGTGGAGGCACTCGCCCACCATGCCCCGGTCGTCGCCGACGTCGAGATGGTCGCTGCCGGCATCTCGGGCGTCGAGGTCTCCTGTTTCCTCCCACGAGTCGGTCGCGGGGAACGTCCGACCCGGAGCGCGGCGGCGATGCGGCTGGCCGCGGAAGCCCACCCGGACGGCGCCATCTTCGTGGTCGGCTGCGCGCCGACCGCGCTGGCCGCGCTGGTCGAGCTCGGTCGCGCCGGTGCCGTGGACCCGGTCCTCGTCGTCGGCATGCCCGTCGGCTTCGTGGGTGCGGCCGAAGCGAAGGCGGCGTTGCGGGAGACGACGCTGCCGGCGGTGAGCAACGTCGGCGACAAGGGGGGTTCGGCTGCTGCCGCCGCCGTGCTGAACGCCCTCGTCCGGGTGGCACGACAGGGGAGTGGTCGTGCCTGAGGCGGTGCTGCTCGTCGCCCACGGCTCACGTTCGGACGCCGGCCAGCACGAGATGGCCGCGCTGGCCCGGGCCGTGGCCGACGAGGAGCCGGAACGTGCCGTTCGCTTCGGCTACCTCGAGCTGAGCGATCCGCCGGCATCGCGTGCGATGGAGGAGCTCCTCGACAGCGGCGCACGGGACATCGTCGTGGTGCCCCTCATGCTCCACGCTGCCGGTCATGCCAAGTCGGACGTGCCGGCCGTCGTCCTCGACGCCCGGACGCGCCGCCCCGACGTGCGGATCACCTACGGCCGACCCCTCGGCGTCGACCATGCGCTCCTCGAGCTCGGACGCCAGCGCCTCGACGCGGTCGGCGCGCTCGGACTGCCGCTCGCCGTGCTCTCGCGGGGGACCTCGGACCCGGATGCCAATGCCGAGGCCTACCGGGTCAGCCGGCTCCTCGCCGAGATGAGCGGGGCGCGCTCGGCCGTCGCCGGGTTCGCCGGGGTCACCTGGCCTGACGTCTACGACGCGCTCGACCAGCTTCGTCGTCTTGGTGCCGAGCGGATCGGCGTGCTGGCGTGGTTCCTCGCCACGGGGGTCCTCCTCGAGCGGATGCGTGAGGACTACCGTCGCTTCGAGGAGGCCACGGGCATCGAGGTCGTCGACGCCGGCTATCTCGGCACCGGCCCGGTGCTCACGTCGATCGTCCTCGACCGGATCGCCGAGGCGGTCGAGGGCCGCATCACCCCGAACTGCGACGCCTGCGCCTACCGTCACCCCTACCCCGGCCTCGAGGACCGCGTCGGCCTTGCCCGTGGCAGTGGCCACTCCCACCTCGCCGCTGACCATCTCGACCACGGCCACGACGGGCACAGCCACGACGGGCACAGCCACGACGGGCACAGCCACGACGGGCACAGCCACGTCCACCTCGCGGTCGCTCGCCTCGACTCCGGCCACGGCCCGGAGACGACAGCAACCACGTAACGGCCGACTACGTAACGGCCGACTACGTAACGGCCTGGCGAAGCACTTCCGGGGCCCCAGATGGACCGACACCGTGCGTCCCCGGCCGAGGTCCCTCCGGCGCGCTCAACCAGTGCGCGGGAGACCGAGCACGGCGCACACCCACGCCAGTGCCTCGGCGGCCGTGCTCGCTGCCGGCCCGGCCGGCGATGGTGGACGGTTGACGACGACGACCGCCACACCCAGGTGGCGGGCAGCCTCCAGCTTGGCGGCAGCGGCGTCCCCGCCGCTGTTCTTGGTCACGACGAGGTCGATCCGGTGGCGCTCGAGGAGCGCCGTCTCCTCCGGCACGGTGAACGGGCCGCGTCCGAGCAGGACCGCTGCCGGGTGGAGGGGTAGCTGTCCGGGAGGGTCGATGGTGCGTACGAGCCAGCTCCTGCTCCCATCGGAGGCGGGGGCAAAGGCCGCCAGCTCGCTGCGACCGGTCGTCACGAGCACGCGGCGAAAAGGGCCGGTGGCGATCTCCGCCGCCGCCGCGGCCAGGTCGTCGACAGCGGTCCAGCGGTCTCCCGGCTGCGCTCGCCACGGCGGCCGCTCGAGGCGGAGCCGCGGGACCCCAGTCCGTTCGCACGCTGCGGACGCATGCCATCGCATCACCGCGGCGAAGGGGTGGGTGGCGTCCACCAGCGCCGAGACGTGCTCGGCCCGGAGGTACGAGACGAGCCCGTCGACACCGCCGAACCCGCCGGTTCGGCGGTGCCCGGGCAGTGGCGCAGGGCTGGCCGTCCGACCGGCCAACGACGTGACGACGTCGACGTCGCCGCGCGCTGTCAACGCCTCGGCGAGGTGGCTGGCCTCGGTTGTCCCTGCGAGCACGAGGACACGGGGCAGATCGGTCACGGTGGTCGCATGGCGAGAGCGGCGAGGTCCCTGGGACTGGTAGCGTCCGAGGCGGTTACAGGGAACGCCGGTGCGAGTCCGGGGCTGTCCCGCAACTGTAGCCGGGGAGCAAACCCCATCTGTGGCCACGGTCCAACCGGACGGGAAGGCCGGGGCGAGCGTCGATCCGGAAGCCAGGAGACCTGTTGCCACAGGAGAGCTCGACGCGGGAGACGTCACGGGTGAGCCAGAACGAGCCGTCACAGCTGGCCGGTGCGGTCATGGTGTGCGGCACCACGTCCAACGCCGGAAAGAGCACGGTCGCGGCCGGTCTGTGCCGCCTCTACGCCAGGCGAGGCGTGCGGGTGGCGCCGTTCAAGGCCCAGAACATGTCGAACAACTCGGCGGTCACCCCCGATGGCCACGAGATCGCCCGGGCCCAGGCCTTCCAGGCCATGGCGGCCGGCGTCGACGGCGACGTGGCCATGAACCCCGTGCTCCTGAAGCCGATGGAAGGGCATCGCTGCCAGGTCGTCGTGATGGGTCGCCCGTTGGGGACCATGACGGCGGCCGAGTACCACCAACGCAAACCGGAGCTGCTCGACGTGGTGCTGGACGCCCTGGGCGACCTTCGCCGACGGTACGACGTGGTCGTCCTCGAGGGAGCGGGGAGCCCGGCCGAGATCAACCTCCTCGACGCCGACATCGTCAACCTCCGGCTCGCCCACCGCGCCGGGCTGCCAGCCATCGTGGTCGGGGACATCGACGTCGGCGGCGTGTTCGCTTCGCTCTTCGGGACGGTCGCCCTCCTGCCCGCCGAGTACCGGGCGCTCGTCAAGGCGTTCGTGATCAACAAGTTCCGCGGCGACCCGGCCCTGCTCTTCGACGGGACGGCCCAGCTGGAGGAGCGATGCGGTATCCCGACGGTCGGGGTCCTACCGTGGTTGGACGGGCCCGAGATCGACAGCGAGGACTCGCTCGCCCTCAGCCGGCCCCTCCACGGCCCGTCGGCAGACGACAGCGACGGCTCCGTGGCGCCCGAGCGGGCCGATCTCGCCGGCCCGACCGACCTGCTCGACGTGGCCGTGGTGCGGCTGCCGCACATTGCCAATTTCACCGACATCGATCCGTTGCGGATGGAGCCCGGCGTCCGGCTGCGGTGGGTGGACGACGGTCGCGGCGTCGGGCAGCCCGACCTCCTCGTCATCCCCGGTTCGAAGTCGACAATCGCCGACCTGCGATGGCTCCGCTCGCGCCGCCTCGACGAGGCGATCGGCTCCCTGCGGAGCGTTGTGCTCGGCATCTGTGCCGGCTACCAGATGCTCGGTGGGTCGATCGCCGATCCCCACGGTGTCGAGTCCCCGGAACAGACCACCTCCGGTCTCGGCCTGCTCGACGCCTCCACGACCTTCGACCTCGACAAGGTCACCAGGTGGCGCCGAGGCCGCCTCTTCGGACAACCGGCACGCGGCTACCAGATCCATCACGGCGTCGTACGGGCGCAGGGGCCAGCCTTCGTCGAGCTCGACGACGGAGCCGGAGACGGCGCGGTCGGCACCACTCCGGCCGGTGGCACCGTGTGGGGGACGTCGCTGCACGGCCTGCTCGAACCGGACGGGGTGAGGGCGGCCCTGCTCGAGGCCGTCGCCCTCCGAGCGGGCAAGCGTGTCGGTGGCGGCTGGTCGTTCGAGGCTGTCCGCCAACGGCGCATCGACCGACTGGCGGACATGCTCGAGCAGCACCTCGACCTCGGGGCGCTCGACCGGATCCTTGCCGAAGGAGCCGTGGCATGAGCACCAGCGTGGAGGACGTGCTCGCGCACGTCGCTTCCCGGGTCGACCATCTCCGGGCCTCCATCGGTGACCCGCCGGTGGACGAGGACGGCTGGCTCGACTGCGACCGGATCGGCGTCGCCGACCTGGCCGGCGTGGTCGACGACGCGGTCGACGGAGGCGGCTCGACAAGGGGCGGCTCGACAAGGGGCGGCTCGACAAGGGGCGGCGACCGGCAGGTGGCGGCGTCGCTGCTGGTCCAGTCGTACGCCCACCGAGTCCTGGCGGTCAGCCTGGCGGCGTTCGCCCTCGGACTGCCGTGGCCCTCGCCGACGGCTGAGGCGACCTCGGTGCGGGTGGTCGGCGGACGGGCCAGGGCGCTCCGGTTCCGGACTGGCACGCTCGGCGACGCGGACGACGTCGGTTCGCTGGTCGACGCGGCGTTCCGCGCCCATCTCGTCCCGTTCGTGTCGACCGTGCTCACCGTGCAACGGCTCGGGGAACGCCTGGTCTGGGCCAACGTCGCCGCCTCCTGCGCGGCGGCGTTCCGCGCCATAGAGGGCGTTGCCCGCGATCGAGGTGACGCAGCCGAAGAGGCGCTCGTCCGTCGCCGGGCGACCGACCTGGTGGCCCAGGTGCCCTGGTTGGCGGGTACCGGGTGGTTCGACACCGGCAGGGAGTGGCGATGGCAGCGGACTGCCTGCTGCCTGTGGTACCGGACCTCGGGAGGTCGGACGTGCGAAGGGTGCAGTCTCCGACGGCAGGTAGAGCCGTGACGCCCTCGACCGATCCGACCACGGGCCGGATCCACGTCATCGTGTCGACCGACACCGACCTGTTGTCCCTCCGGACTGCCGTCGAGGGCCTCCCGGACGGCTTCCGTCCGGTGACGGCCAGCACGATCTGGGCGTCCGACCCCATCGGCGACCTGACCGGGGCGGGCTGCGTCCTGGTCCGCCTGCTGGGAGGTCGCCGGGCATGGCCTGACGGCTTCAGCCGCCTGCGGGCCCACTGTGCCGAACGTGGCGTTCCGCTCCTGGCGTTCGCTGGCGAGGCGGTCCCCGACGCCGAGCTCACCGCGGCATCGACCGTGCCGAGCGCTACGGTCACCGAGGCCTTCGCCTACCTGGTGCACGGAGGTCCGTCCAACCTCGAGCACCTGCTCCGGTTCGTTGCCGACACCGTCTGTTTCGACGGATGGGGTTTCGAGCCACCCGCACCCGTTGCCGAGCACGGTGTCTGGCGACAGCCCGATCCGACGGGGGACGGCCCGGTGGTGGGGATCGTCTTCTACCGTGCCCACCTGGTCGCCGGCAACACGCAGTTCGTCACCGACCTCTGTGACGCCGTCGTCGCGGCCGGAGGGCGGCCGCTCGCCCTGTGGTGCTACTCGTTGCGGGGCGACGCCGCCAAGCCGATCGTCGAGCTGCTTCGCCAGCACCGGGCCCGGGCGGTGGTCACCACGGTCCTGGCCGCCGGTGGCGCCGGCGCCGGCGCCGGCACGACAGGCGCACCCGGCGGGCGAGACGGGGACGAGTGGGATGTCTCCGAGCTGGCGCAGCTGGACATCCCGGTCGTCCAGGCTCCCTCGGCTGGCCGGTCGAGCGAGGAGTGGGCGTCGTCGGACGCCGGGCTCGGTCCCTTCGACGTCACGTCGGGTGTCGCCATCCCCGAGCTCGACGGACGCGTGATCGCCCCTGCGTTCGCCTTCAACGAGGTGGTGGACGACGGCGACCAGCTCGGCACCAGCGTCCGGGCCTACCGAACGATCCCCGACCGAGTGACCCGGGTCGCCGGTCTCGCCATCCGTCTGGCAGGCCTGGGGGCCAAGCCACCGTCTGAGCGTCGGATCGCCATCGTGCTGTCCGCTTACCCGACGAAACGGAGCCGGCTCGGGAACGCCGTCGGGCTCGACACCCCGGCTTCCGCGTTGGTCATCCTCGACGCGCTCGCCGCCGCCGGCTATCGGGTCGAAGGCCGGCCCGAGGACAGTGACGCGTTCATGGGGGCGTTGGCCGACGGCCTGACCTACGACGCCGAGTCCCTCACCGAGGGACAGCTCGAGGTGGCTGCCGGAGGCCTTTCGGTCGACCACTACACCGCCTGGTTCGAGACCCTGCCGCCGGCCGCCCGTCACGAGCTCGAGTCGACGTGGGGGCCGGCACCGGGCCGGCACCGCGTCCACGGAGACCAGTTGGTGTTCAGCGGCCTCGAGCTCGGCAACGTGGTCGTCGCCATCCAGCCTCCTCGGGGCTACGGGGACGACCCGGTGGCCGTCTACCACTCGCCGTCGCTGCCGCCCGCCCACCACTACCTCGCCTTCTACCGGTGGCTGGACGAGGTGTGGGGAGCCGACGCGCTCATCCACCTGGGCAAGCACGGCACGTTGGAGTGGCTCCCGGGCAAGGCCGTCGGCCTGTCGGCAGGGTGCTGGCCCGATGCCGCCCTCGGCGACCTGCCGCTCTTCTACCCGTTCGTGGTGAACGACCCCGGGGAGGGCACCCAGGCCAAGCGCCGGAGCCACGCCGTCGTCATCGACCACCTGCTCCCGCCGATGACCAGGGCCGACACCTACGACGAACTGGCTCGGCTCGAACAGCTCTTCGACGAGTACGCCCAGCTGCAGTCGCTCGACCCGACCAAGCTCCCTGCGCTCCGGGAGCGCATCTGGGCCCTGCTGCGCGACAGCAGCATCGACCAGGACCTCGGACTGTCGGCTGTCCCGATGGACGACGGCTTCGACGACATCGTGCTGGCCGTCGACGGGTACCTGTGCACGCTCAAGGACGCGCAGATCCGTGGCGGTCTCCACGTCCTCGGTGCGGCGCCGGACGACACCGCCCTCGTCGACTTGGTGTTGGCGATCACCCGTCTGCCGCAAGGGCGCGTGCCCTCGCTGCGACAGCTCGTTGCGTCCGAGCTCGGTCTCGACGGTGACGATCCGCACAACCTCGACCAGATCGAGGAGGCGTGCCGGTCGGTGGTGGTCGCCGCCGCTTCGGAGGGTTGGGTCCCGCCCGTCGGCGCGTCGGTGACCGTCACCTGGATCTGCGAGTGGTTGGTACCCAACCTGCGCCGGGCCGGTGACGAGGTCGCCAACCTGTTGGCCGGTCTCGACGGGCGCTACGTGCCGGCGGGTCCGAGCGGTGCGCTCACCCGGGGCTGTGCCTACGTACTGCCCACCGGACGGAATTTCTACTCGGTCGACCCCAAGGCCCTTCCGACGGAGCTCTCGTGGGAAGTGGGGATGAAGCTGGCGGACGCCGTGCTGGCGCGCCATCTCGAGGAAGAAGGCCGTTATCCGCAGACCGTCGGGCTCGTACTGTGGGGCACTGCCGCCATGCGGACCCAGGGCGACGACGTCGCCGAGGCGCTGGCCCTCCTCGGCGTGCGTCCGGTCTGGGAGGAACGGTCGCGTCGCGTCGTCGGCCTCGACGTGGTCCCGGTGGCAGAGCTCGGACGTCCGCGCATCGACGTCACGTTGCGGATCTCGGGGTTCTTCCGTGACGCGTTCCCGTCGCTGGTCGAGCTGCTCGACGAAGCCGTCGAGCTGGTCGCCACCCTCGACGAGCCGCCCTCGGTGAACTTCGTGCGCGCCCACGGCACCGAGGACCCCCGGGTCTACGGGCCGGCACCGGGTAGCTACGGCGTTGGCATCCTGTCGCTCCTCGAAGGACGCAACTGGCGTTCCGACGACGACCTCGCCGCGGTCTACGTTGCCTGGTCGGGCTGGTCGTACGGCAGGAACGGGTTCGGCGTGCCGGCGGCCGAGCCCATGCAGCGCCGCTTCGCCGCCATCGACGTCGCCGTGAAGAACCAGGACAACCGCGAGCACGACATCTTCGACTCCGACGACTACCTGCAGGAGCACGGTGGCATGGTCGCCACCATCCGCTCGCTCACTGGACGTGACCCCAAGGCATGGTTCGGCGACTCGGCCAACCCGGAGCGCCCCCTCGTGCGCTCACTGGCCGAGGAGGCGGCCCGAGTCGTCCGGACCCGGGTGGTGAACCCCAAGTGGTTGGAGGCCATGCGTCGCCACGGCTACAAGGGTGCCTTCGAGATGGCGGCCACCGTCGACTATCTGTTCGGCTACGACGTCACGGCACACGTCGGTCAGCCCTGGATGTACGAACGGGTGGCTCAGGCGTACGTGGCCGACCCCGTGAACCGCGAGTTCTTCGAGCGCTCCAACCCTTGGGCGCTGCGTTCCATCGTCGAGCGGCTGCTCGAGGCCGAGGAACGGGGCCGTTGGAAGCCTGACGGGGACACCGCCGACATGCTGCGGCGAGCGCTGCTCGAGGCCGACGGGTGGGAGGAGTCGCGATGAGCGACCACCTCCCGTTCTCGTCGGTGGTCGGGCAGGACGACGCCAAGCTGGCCTTGCTGCTGGCTGCCGTCGAGCCCCGGCTCGGCGGCGTGCTCCTCCGTGGCGACAAGGGATCGGCAAAGACGACGCTCGCCCGAGGGCTGGCTGCGCTGCTGCCCGGGGACGCTCCGTTCGTCGAGCTCCCCCTCGGCGCCAGTGAAGACCGCGTCGTCGGGTCGCTCGACGTCGCGGCGCTGCTCGGGGACCGGGTGCACGCGTTCCGCCCCGGGCTGCTTGCCGCTGCCCACGGGGGCGTCCTCTACGTGGACGAGGTCAACCTCCTGCCCGACCACCTGGTGGACGTCCTGCTCGACGTGGCGGTCTCGGGGACCAACCGGGTCGAGCGCGACGGGTTCTCCGAGGCCCACCCCGCCCGCTTCGTGCTGGTCGGGTCGATGAACCCCGAAGAGGGAGAGCTGCGTCCCCAACTGCTCGACCGCTTCGGCCTGGCCGTCGACGTCAAGGCGCCCGACGACCCGATCCTCCGTGCCGAGATCGTGCGCCGCCAGCTCGCCTTCGACGCCGCCGCCAAGCTCGATCCATCTCCCGACGACGCGGTCCGGCGCTCGCTGGCTTCCGCTCACCCGGTTCCCTGCGACGACGCGGTGGTGGTGGCCGCCGCCGAGCTGGCGGTGGCGGTCGGTGCCCAGGGCTTGCGGGCCGATCTTGCGTTGTGCCGGGCCGCCGGAGCCCTGGCCGGCCTGGAAGGAGCCAGCACAGCCGGTCTCGACCAGCTCCGTGGCGTGGCGCCGCTCGTCCTCGGGCACCGTCGTCGGCGTGACCCGTTCGAGGCACCGGGCCTCGCCGAAGACGAGCTCGCCACGGCGCTCGACCGGGTGCTCGGTGATGCCGGGGCACGGAGTGACGAGCAGGTGCCCGGTGACGACGGGGCTGCCGACGGCGGGCGACGGCGGGACGTGGGCCCAGCCAGTGCGCCGCAGTCCGGGCCCACGACCGAGCCGGACGGTGCACCGCATGGTGGACCAGGTCAAGCCGAGGGCCCCGGTGGAGCGGACAGCCCGGGGGTGGGCGACCCGGGGGTGGGCGACCCGGGGGTGGGCGACCCGGGGGTGGGCGGCCCGGGGGTGGGCGGCCCGGGGGTGCCGACCAACGGGCACGGGCAGGCCCCCGACCCGAAGGGCCCCTCTGGTGCAGCCGTGCTGCTCGACGAACGGCGGCTGTCGATCCCGCGTGTCGGCAGTGCTCGTGGGGCCGGGGGAGCGAGGAGTGGGCCGACGGCTGCCACCGGCGCCGAGCGGGGGCGTCGGATCGGTCACGTGCCCTTCGAGCCTCCGTTCCGGCGTGTCGACGGTGCGTCCACTGCGGTCGCCTACGCCGTCCGGACCGCCGACGCCGGCCGGGAGGCAGACGAAGGAGACCGGGTCGCCGTCGAGGCCGAGGACCTTCGGGCAGCCGTGACGGCCGGACCCCGAGCAAGGCTCGTCGTCCTCGCCGTTGACGCCTCGGGTTCCATTGCCGGCCGACGCCGGCTCGACGCCGCCCACGCCGCCATCGTGTCGCTCCTCGGCGATGCGTACCGACGCCGAGACCGCGTGGCGATGGTGGTCTTCCGGGGCGAGTCGGCGGAGGTCGTCCTGCGCCCGACCGGATCGGTCGAAGTGGCGCGGGCGCGTCTGGCGCAGCTCGAGAGCGGTGGCAGGACCCCGTTGGCGGCCGGGCTGAGAGCGGTTGCGTCGCTGGTGACGGCAGCGCAGCGTCAGGGAGGGGCGGACCCGTCGGTCGTGCTCGTCACTGACGGTCGGGCGACCTCGGGAGGGGACGACCCGCTGGCCGCGGCCGCCTCGGCGGCGGTGGAACTGGCGACGACCGGGGTCCCCTGCCTCGTGGTCGACGCCGAGACGGGACCAGCTCGCCTCGGCCTCGCCCGGTCACTGGCGGCCGTCCTCTCCGCCGACTACGTGCTCCTCGAGGACATCGAGCAACCGGGCGGCCCTCCCGGCCTGGCCGATGCCATCCGGGCCCGAGTGCTGGCCACGCCAGCCACGCCAGCCACGCCAGGACGGGAGCGGTGATGGGAGCCGCCCCCCCCGTTGGTCGTCCTGGTCCTGAGGGCATCACGCTGGTGCTCGGTGGCACTCGGTCGGGGAAGTCGGCGGTCGCCGAGCGGCTGGTCGGCGATCTTGCCGCCCACGGCGACGGGAGCGTGACCTATGTAGCGACGGCGTCGATCGCCGACGCCGAGATGGAACGTCGTGTCGCCGTCCACCGGGCTCGCCGGCCACCGGCATGGAGGACCGTGGAGCTGCACTCCAGCGCCGAGCTCCCGGCGCTCCTCGGCGCGCTCGACGGGAGCGTGCTGGTGGACAGCCTCGGGACCTGGGTGGCATCGGCTCCGGACTTCGAGGTCGACGGCCAGGCTCTGGCCCACGCGCTCCGGGCCCGTCCGGCAGGAACTGTGCTCGTGTCGGAGGAAGTGGGGCTGTCGGTCCATCCCTCCACGGCCGTCGGCCGGGCGTTCGTGGACGCTGTCGGGCAGCTCAACCAGGCGGTGGCAGCCGTCGCCGATCACGTGCTGCTGGTCGTTGCCGGACGCACCGTGGAGCTCTAGTGCTCGCCGCGCTCGGGTTCCTCACCATCTTCGGTTCGGCTCGCCCCCCCTCCTCGGCGACGGTCCGCTGGTTCCCCTTGGTCGGGGCGGCAGTGGGAGCAGTCGTGGGTCTGGTCTGGTGGGCAGCGTCGAGGGCATGGCGCGGGCCGATGGTCCCCGCCGCGCTGGCCGTCGCCACCGACGTGGTCCTGACCGGCATGCTGCACCTCGACGGACTGGCCGACAGCGCAGACGGCTTGTTGCCCCATCTCGACAGGGAACGCAGGCTCCGCGTCATGTCGACCCCGGACGTCGGCGCGTTCGGGCTTGTCACGACTGTCGCCGTCCTCCTCCTGCGCTTCGCCGCCTTCGGCTCCCAACACCCCGACGTCGCGCTCGTGGTCGCGCTCTGGTGCGTGTCGCGCTCGCTGATGGTGGTGGTCGTCCTCCTCGTCCCCTACGCCCGGCCGGAAGGAGGCCTGGCGTCCGCGTTCCTGGGGAGCACGAGCCCGGTCACCATCGCTGCAGCGTCGGTCGGCCTGCTGGCGGGTGGCGTGCTGGCCGGGTGGGCCGGTGGCACGCCGGCCGTCGTCGGCGTCGGGGTGGGTGTGGCGGCCGCAGGGGTGCTCCTGTGGTCGGCGCGCCGACGTCTGGGTGGCTTCACCGGGGACGTCCTGGGTGCGACGGTGGTCGTGTCGGAGACGGTGGCGTTGCTCGTGGCCGGGGTGCACTGGTGACGGAGTGGCGAGCGCGGAGCGCCTTGGTAGCGGTGGCGGTGGTCGCCGACCGCCTGGTGGGCGACCCCCCGGACCGGCTGCACCCGGTGGCGTGGTTCGGACGTTCCATGGCCCGCCGCGAGGAACGAGCATGGCGGGACGACCGACGGAGCGGCATGGGGCACCTCGGCGTCGGCCTCCTCGTGGCGATCGCCCCTGTCGTCCTGCTGCGAACGGGGTCGCGACGCATCGGCGTCGTCACCGACCGTGTCCTCACGGTGGCGGTCGTGACCATGACGCTCGGCGGCCGCAGCCTCGATCGTCGTGCCGCCGAAGTCGAGAGAGCGCTGACGCAGGGGCGCGTCGACCTGGCTCGCCAGATCCTCCCCGCGCTGGTCGGGCGTGATCCGGCGGCCCTCGACGAGGGCGAGATCGTCCGGGCCGTGGTCGAGTCGGTAGCCGAGAACACCATCGACGCCGTGGTCGCTCCGCTGGTGTGGGCGTCGTTGCTCGGGGCAGCCGGTGCCGCGGCGTACCGTGCCGTGAACACCCTCGACGCCATGGTCGGCTACCGGAGCGAGCGGTACCGCCGCTTCGGCTGGGCCTCGGCCCGGGCTGACGACCTGGCCAACCTGGTGCCGGCCCGCCTCGGAGCGTTGCTCGTCGCGCTATCGTCGCCCCGCAGCGCCCGGGACCTTGTCCGGGTGGTCGTCCGGCAGGCTTCCGACCATCCCTCCCCCAACGCCGGTGTGGCCGAAGCGGCGTTCGCTGCTGCGCTCGGGGTCCGTCTGGGCGGCACCAACTCCTATGGCGGGATGGTCGAGCAACGCGGAGTGCTCGGGACCGGTCGCGCCGTCGAGGTGGGGGACATCGCTCGGGCCCGCTCGCTGTCGCGCCGGGTCACCGCCCTCGCCGCCACCGCCCTCGCCGCTCCCTGCCTGGCGGGACTCGTGGCGGGACTCGTGGCGGAGCGCCGGCGTGGAGCACGCTCCGGCTCGCCTCGAGGAGCGTGTCGTTGACCGCCTCGTACGCCTCGCCCGCCGACAGGGCGGCCCACGGTGGCAACGGCGCGCGTCTCGCTGCGGAGCTGGGCGTCGACCCGGCATCGGTGCTCGACCTGTCTGCCAGCCTCTGCCCGGTGGCTCCCGACCCCGCCCCGGCCGTGCTGGCTCACCTCGACAGCCTCGGCCGTTATCCCGATCCGGCACGGGCGACGGCGGCCCTTGCCGAGACCATGGGGGTGGACCCCGCTCACCTGCTGCTCACCAACGGTGGAGCCGAGGCGATCGCGTTGACCGGATGGGCCCTGGGTGGAAGGGTCGAGGAGCCCGACTTCTCGCTCTACCCGCGCTCCGGTGGGCCGTTGTGGCGCTCCAATCCCAACAACCCCCTGGGGACCCTCGCTCCACCCGGGCACCAGGCAGGAGTGTGGGACGAGGCCTTCTGGCCGCTTGCCACCGGTACGTGGACCCGCGGCGACCACCGCCTCGGGTCCGTCGTGGTCGGCTCGTTGACCAAGCTGCTGGCCTGCCCGGGCCTGCGCCTCGGCTACGTGCTGTCGGCTGACGACGACACGCTCGCCCGGATCCGGGGGCGCCAACCCGAGTGGTCGGTCAACGGGCTGGCGGCGGAGGCCTTGGTCGACTTGCTTCGTCCCGTCGACCTCGGGGCGTGGTCCCGCCAGACGGCAGAACTGCGCGGTCAGCTGGCCGATCTGCTCCGGTCGTGCGGGCTTTCGGTCCGTGCCGGACACGGCCCCTGGGTGCTGGTCGACCGGGCCGGTTCCCTGCGGGCGAAGCTGTTGGCCGAGCGGATCGTCGTCCGCGACTGCACGAACTTCGGTCTGGCCGACACGGTCCGTATCGCCGTGCCGCGTCCGGAACAGTTCCCTCGGCTCGAGCACGCACTGCTGCGCTCGTGCGGGGACGAGCCCGATCAGGGGATCGTGACCACTGACACCGGAACGGAGGCTGCGGCGTCGTGACCGTGTACCTCGTCGGTGCCGGTCCCGGTGACCCCGGTCTGCTCACCCGCAAGGGGGCAGAGCTCCTCCGGAGCGCGGATGTCGTCCTCTACGACCGCCTCGTCACACCGGAGGTCCTGGGGCTGGTCAGGAACGAGGCCCGGTGCATCGATGTCGGGCGGCGGCCGGGGATCGACAGCGGAGACGCCGATCGTCGGCAGGAGGACATCGGCCGCCTGCTCGTCGAGCACGGGCGGGTGTCCCCCGTCGTGGTCCGCCTCAAAGGAGGCGACCCGTTCGTGTTCGGGCGTGGCGCCGAGGAGATCGAGGTCCTCGAGCGTGCCGGCGTCCCCTGGCAGGTCGTCCCCGGAGTGACCTCCGCCTTCGGCGTCCCCGGTGCCGTCGGTATCCCCGTCACACACCGGGGCCTCGCGTCGTGCGTCACCGTGGTGGCCGGCCACACCCGTGACCCGGGCGACCAGGTGCCCGCCTGTGGCCACGAGCCCGACTGGGAGGCGCTCGCTCGAACGGGCGGGACCATCGTCGTCCTGATGGGAGTCGAGTCACGACGGTCGATCGCCGCTTCCTTGATCGCCGGTGGCCGCGCCCCGGATACCGCCGTGGCCGTCATCCAGCACGGGACCACCCCTGCGCAGAAGGTGGTGCGCACGACGCTCGCCGAACTGCCCGAAGTCCCCCTCGAAGCCCCCGCCGTCATGGTGGTCGGGCCGGTGGTCGACGTGGGGTTCGGGCACGCCGAGGTGCCCGAGCAGTGACTCCCGACAAGGTGGCACCGTAGGGACCTCCCACGGTCGCCACGGTCTCTCTGGCACCACCCCCGCCTACACTGACCTGGTGGTGCGTTCGCCTCGTAGCTTCCTCTACGTACCGGGCGACCGCCCCGATCGACTGGCCGGTGCGGCGGGTCGGGGCGCGGACGCGTTGATCGCCGATCTCGAGGACGCAGTGCCCGTCGACCACAAGCAGTTGGCGAGGGAGGCCGTCCGCGACTGGCTGGCCGGTCCGTCACCCGCCGAGCAGCGGTGGGTCCGGGTCAACGGCGAGACCGTCGCCGAGGACATCGCTGCCGTCGTCACCCCGGGGCTGACCGGCGTCGTCGTACCGAAGGCCGAGCTGACGCGGCTCCTCGAGGCCGACGCCGCCCTGGCCCGGCAGGAGCACCAGCTCGGCTGCCCGGAGGGGACCTTCGCACTGTTCGCACTGGTCGAGACGGCCCGCGGGTTGCTGGAGGTCACCGACGTCGCGCGCGCGGCGCGAGTACGTCACGTCGGCATGGGGGAGGCCGACCTGGCCGGTGAGCTCAGGCTGCGCCCGGGGCCCGGGCGGGAAGAGCTCCGTCCGTTGCGCCTGCAGGTGGTCGTGGCCTGCGCCGCGGCGGGCATCGGCGCTCCGACCGGACCGACGTCCACCGATGTCCGTGACGTCGACGGGCTGCGCCGGTCGACCGAGGAGCTCCTTCGGCTCGGTTTCCGGTCGCGTACGGCCATCCATCCCGACCAGCTGGCCGTCGTCAACGACACCTTCACGCCGACGGCAGCGGAAGTCTCCGAAGCACGCGGCGTCCTGGAACGCTTCGAGGCGTCGGAGGACGGGGTCTTCGTGGACGAGCGGGGCCGCCTGGTGGACGCCGCTGTCGTGCGCTCGGCGCGTGAGGTGCTCGATCGCGCCGAGCAGCCCTGAGCAGCCCGGCGCGACGCCCTCGACGCCCTCGTGGCCAGTCTCCGCGGGTCGTCTGCCGGGCGGGGGCTGGCCGGGTGCCGGCCCCCGCCTGTTACGCGGGACGCGTCGGTCGATGCAGGTACCGGCCTTGCGGCGTGCCCACGATGGCGCCGTCCTTCAGCACCTGGTTGCCGCGGACGAAGGTGTCGGTGACCGCCGCGGTCAGCTCGAAGCCTTCGAACGGCGTGTACTCCTGTGACGACTCCGACTCGGCGGCCCGCACCACCCAGCTGCGGTCGGGGTCGACCAGGCAGAAGTCGGCGTCGAGCCCCTCGGCGATGTTGCCCTTGGTGTGCAGGCCGTAGCGTTCGGCCGGGTTGGCCGACGTCAGCTGGGCGATCCGCTGGTAGCTCAACCCCCGTTTGCGGCCTTCGGAGATCAGTCCCGGAAGCAGGTACTCGGTGCCTCCGAACCCCGACTTGGCGACGAACACGTCGTCTGCCGGCTCGCCGAACTTCATCTCGGCGTGGCAGCAGGCGTGGTCGCTCACGACCCAGTCGACCTCTCCTGCCAGGAGGTGTTCCCAGAGCGCCTCGACGTCCTGGCGTGACCGCAGCGGGGGGTTGACCTTTCCCCCGAGGTTGGCCGCGGTGTGGAAGTCGGCGAGCAGGTGCCCGATGGTGACCTCGCGACGGAAGTCGATGTGGGGGAAGGCCCGGGCCATGGTCAATGCCGCCTCGAGCGCCTTGGCCGACGACAGGTGCAGCAGGTTGATGTTGGCGAGGCCGGTCTCGTGGGCGAGGTACGAGGCGATGGCGACGGCCAGCCCCTCGGAGTGCGGGGGGCGAGCGGCGGAGTACGCCTCGAGGCCCGTCAGCTTCCCCTCGCGCTGCACGATGGCCGTGTAGGCCCGCATGATCTCAGCGGTCTCGCAGTGCAGGGACAGAGAGATGTCGTCTGCCAGCTCGGGGAACGCCTCGCGTGCCGACTGGATACCCCGCATGACGAATTCGAAGTGAGCGTTGTCGTAGGACTCGTCGTCGGGGATCATCAGGAACTCGCGCTGGCTCGAAGACGCGCCGTGCAGGCCGAAGCCCCCGTAGAACATGAAGATCTTGAACGAGGTGACCCCGAAGCGCTCGACGAGCAAGGGGATCTCGTCGATGTGCCGGGCCATCATCGGGGCGACGTGGAAGGCGTAGTCGACGTAGGCGCGTCCTTCCGAGGCGTCGAGCACCTTCGGGTAGAAGGACTCGTAGGGTCCCCCTTCGTTGAGGTAGTACTGACCGGTACGCATGAACGTGATGCCGGTGGTCACCCCGCCCTGGGCGGAGGCCTTGCTCTCACTGACGGTGTCTTCGGCGAGCGGGTTGTAGATGCCCCAGTGCTGGTGGGCGTCGACTACTCCGGGGAACATGAGCCGACCGGCTGCGTCGACGACGGTCGTCGCCTCGGCTGGGTCGAGGGGCCCACCAACCTGGGCGAACCGGCCACCGCTGACGGCGACGTCGACCTCGGCGGGCTCGGCGTGGTCGGCTCGGACCACACGGGCGTTCTTCACGAGCAGGTCGTAGGTGGGCACGGGGCGCTCCTCAGTGCTTGATGGTCAGGGCTTGATGATCAGTGCTTGATGGTCAGGGCTTGATGGTCAGGGGAACTGCGAGCGGGGTGAGCAGGGCCGACACGTCGTCGAGGGCGTCGAGCCCGGCGACGGCCGACTGGACGTCGTCCACGGTGGTGTCGGGCAGCAGACGTCCAGCGTTGTCGGCGAACTTCGTCGCCAGCTCGGCGTAGGAGAGCGGTCGCTGTGGCCCTCCACGGTTGGTCAGCACCTTTTCGACGATCTCGCGACCGTCGGTGGCGCGCACGCGGAGCACGGCGGGGAACTGGTGCGGGAAGATGGCCGTGCACTCCTCGTCGGCGACCACGGTGACCTTGGCCATGAGCCGGCGGCGTTCGGGGTCGCGGGCCAGCTCGTCGGTAAAGTCGTCCAGGCCGACGCCGAGGCCACTCCCGCCGAACAAGCCAGCCGCTACTGCGTACGGACCGGAGAACTGGGCCATGTAGCCCGTGTCGGGACGCCGCTTGACGTCGATCGGCTCGCCGATGGTGCGGACGATCGAAGCGGGCACGCCGACCTCGATGTGGTCGACGTCGTCGGCGGTGAGCCCCTGCTGGCGCAGGGCGAGGGCGCCGTCGATGACGGTGTGGGTGAAGTGGTTGGCCGGGTACGGCTTGAAGAAGATGCCGGGGACGGACCATGTCTCGCCCAACTGGTCGGTGATCGCGGCCGGGTCGAACTGTCCGTGGAGCCACGCTTCGAAGAAGCCGAAACGGCCTTCGAGCACGGTGGGGGGGCCGGTGAAGCCGTGCAAGGCGAGCTGCGCAGCCGCGATGCCGGCATGTGCCGCCCATCCACAGTGCATGCGCTTGACCGTTCCTCCGGTCCGGTTGGCCTCGATGATGCCGGCGGCCATCGAGGCGGCTAGACCCAGGCTGTGGAGGATGCCGTCCTCGTCGAACCCGTAGAGCATGCCGGCGGCGACCGCGCTGCCGAGCGCGCCGCAGATCGAGGTGGCGTGCTGGCCGTGCTCGAAGAACACCGACGTGCCCGAGGCGGCGTCGTAGCCGGCCATGCCCGTTCGCACGCACACTTCGAGCCCAACCGCGATGGCGGCGATCGTCGCCGCGCCGTCGGCGCCGGTCGCCTCGGCCGCGGCGAGCGAGGCTGGGACGACCGACGCGCTCGGATGGAGCACCGAGGGGAGGTGCGTGTCGTCGTAGTCGAGCGAGTGGGCGAGGACCCCGTTGACGAACCCGGCAACGGTTGCCGGCATGCGTCCGGCCACGCCGACGGCGTGCGACTGCTCGGTCCCACCCTGGTCGCCGGCGAAGGCGCGGGCCGAGGCGCTGGTCGACAGCGTGCTCGCCGCCACGCAGATGCCCAGGGTGTCGAGCACCCGCATCTTCACACTGTCAGCGACCGCGCTGGGGAGCGTCGCGTAGTCCGTCCCCGCGGCGAAGCGGGCCAGCGCCTGCCCCAAGGTGAGCTCGGCGCTCACGCTGCCAGCACCGCCAGGGGGCGGACCGGGCTACCGGTCGCGCCGAGGAGGTTGAGGGGGACGAGCACGAAGGTGAACTCGGTCACCTTGGCCGCGGCCAGTTCCTCGAGCGCCAGCGTCTCGACGATGTAGATGCCGGACTCGACGAGGAGCACCCGGTGGGCGGGAAGCAGGGCGTGCCCCTCGCCCGGAGCCAGTCGTTCGAAGGCGATGGTGTCCGCCCCGGCAGCCCGGACCCGGCGCTCGGCCAGCCAGTGCGCACCCGCCTCGGAGACACCGGGGACCCCCGTCGACCGTCCTGTGTACGCCTCGGCGCCGTCGTCGAACCGCTGCCCCCAACCGCTGCGGACGAGGACCACGTCACCTTCGAGGACCCGGACCCCGGCCTGCTGCTCGGCAGCGTCGAGGTCGTCCGGGGTGATCTCGTAACCGGGCTCGCAGGCTGAGAGGCCCAAGGCGCTCGGCACGTCGAGCAGCACACCTCGGCAGACCATCGGAGCGACGGTGTGCACCCCGTGCTCGAGGAACCTTCCGCCCCGCCCCGCCTCGGTGGCGTCGGCGCCGCCGTGCAGCTTTCCGTTGTGGGAGACGTGGGCCAACGCGTCGATGTGCGTGCCCACGTGGGTGCCAGTGACGAGAAGGTCGTTGGCGGCCGAGCCCCCATCGCCGCGGACCGTGTCGCCGTGGCGGCGAGGCAGGGTGTGCCAGTACTGCGGATGGTTCGGTGACTGCGGCATGCCCACGAACATGGGCCGTCCCAGGTCGAAGATCTGCACGCCCTGTCGGACGACGGCGAGAAGTGGATCGCTCATCCGATCGTTCCAGCCGTGCGCAGCTCGGCCACGTCGTCGGCGGTGTACCCGAGCTCGGCGAGCACCTCGTCGGTGTCCGCTCCGAGGTCGCGACCGGTGTAGCGGATGCGGCCCGGGGTAGCGGACATCCGCCAGAGCACGTTGTGCATGAGCACCTCCCCCAGGTCGGGGTCGTCGACCGTCGTGAGCATCTTCGTCTCGCGGACGTGCGGGTCCGCTACCAGGTCCGCTGCGTCGTAGACGGGGGCGACCGCGGCGCCGGCCTCGGCGAAGGCTTCGAGCACCTCGGTGCGAGTGCGCTGGGCGATCCACTCCCCTACGTAGCGGTCGAGCTCGTCGACGTGGCTGAAGCGCCCGCGTCCGGTGGCGAACCAGTCGGTGTCGACGACCTCGGGATGTCCCACCAGCCGCATGACCCGCTCGGCGATGGCCTGTGCGCTCGTCGACACGGCCACCCACGAGCCGTCGCTGGTCCTATAGGTGTTGCGGGGGGCGTTGTTGGTGGAGCGGTTTCCGTGCCGGTGCTCGACGAGGCCCAACTGCTGGTAGACGGTCGGGGACGGCCCGACCGCCGTCATGATCGGCTCGAGGATGCTCAGGTCGAGGACCTGGCCTGCCCCGTGCTGTACCTCGCGGTGCCGGAGGGCCATCAGCACGGCCGACGAGGCAGCGATGCCGCAGATGCTGTCGGCAAGGCCGAACGCGGGCAGGGTGGGAGGGCCGTCGGCTTCACCCGTCAAGTTGGCGAAGCCGCTCATGGCTTCGGCCAGGGTGCCGAACCCTGGCCGCGACGCGTATGGACCGGTCTGGCCCCAGCCGGTGATCCGGGCCACGATGAGCCCGGGGTTGTCCTGTTGCAGGCGTTCCGGGGCGAGGTCCCACCGTTCGAGCGTGCCGGGTCGGAAGTTCTCGACGACCACGTCGGCCGTCGTCGCCAGACGGCGGAACGCCTCGGCCCCGTCCGGCTCCGACAGGTTGATCGCCACCGTGCGCTTGTTGCGGGAGATCTCCTTCCACCACAGCGGGATCCCGTCCTTCTGGGCCCCGTGACCGCGCATATTGTCGCCCCCGCGAGGGTGCTCCACCTTGATGACGTCCGCACCGAAGTCACCCAAGATCTGGCAGCACAACGGCCCGGCCAGGATGGTCGACACGTCGAGGACTCGTACGCCCTCCAGTGGCAGCATCGCGTGCGTCCCCGTTCCGCTCAGTGAAACACCGTTCCTCTGCGACTATAGTACTCAGCACGTGCCGCGGGAGTGCCCAGCACGTGCCGAGGGACGAGCCCGCCAACCCTGGTGCCGTTGGCGTTCGGCCGGGGCAGGCCGGGACGACCGGCGAGTGGTATCGGGACATCGAGAACGGGAGGAACAACGGGTGAGCGCGCATGCCAACAAGGCGAAGGTCTCCTCGGTGTCGTCTCCGACGGGAGGCACCGGGACAGAAGCCGCCGATCGGGTGGCCGACGTCCTCATGCTCTTTGCCGGCGGACCGGCGTCGGTGGGCGTCAGCGAGATCGCGCGCCAGCTCGAGCTGAGCAAAGCCGTCGTGCACCGGATCCTGCAGTCGTTGGTCTCCCGCTCGTTCGTCACCGTCAATCCCGACACGCGTGAGTACCGGCTCGGTCCTGCCGCGTTGGCACTGGGCGCCCGGGCGCTGCGCGACGTGGACCTGCGGCGGGCTGCACGACCCGTGCTGCGCCGGCTGCGCGACGACACCGAGGAGACAGCCACGCTGTCGGAGCTCGTCGAGGACGGTCGGGTCTACCTCGACCAGATCGAGAGCAGACAGGAGGTGAAGATGACCGTCGAGCTCGGACGCCCGCACCCGCTGCACGCCGGCGCGTCCAGCCGAGTGATCCTCGCCTACCTGCCACCCGAGCGGGTCGAGCAGATCATCGACGGTGGTCTGCCGGCGCTCACCTCGGACACCATCACCAGCGTCCACGCGCTTCGCCGGGAGCTGGCCGAGGCCCGTCGCCGGGGGTACGCCACCTCTCGCAACGAACGGCAGTCCGGTGCCGCCTCCGTGGCCGCCCCGGTCTTCAACGTCGAGGGCGAAGTGGTTGGCTCGTTGAGCGTGTGCGGGCCGGTCTCCCGTTTCGACGACGCGACGTCGGCCCGCTGCGCGCCCCTGGTGAAGGCCGCCGCCGAGGAGGTGTCCCGGGCACTCGGCTGGGACGAGGCGGACGACGCCGCCGGTGCGTGAGGTCACCGGGCGACCACCCCGCCGTCGACGAAGAGCACCTGCCCGGTGGTCATCGAGGCGCTCGGCGACGCCAGGAACGTGACGGCATCGGCCACCTCCGCAGGCGTCGCCATCCGGCCCAGGGGAATGCTGGCCAACTTGCGCGGCAGGTAGTCGGGGTTGGTCCGGGCTTCGGCGTTCATGGCTGTCGGCACGATGGTCGGTGCCACGGCGTTCACCCGGATGGCCTGCCCGGCCCACTCGACCGCCAGCACGCGGGTGAGGTGCATGACGGCGGCCTTGCTCACGGCATAGGCGGCGCTGCCCGCGATCGCCACAGCCCCCGCCGTCGACCCCAGGTTGACCACGGCGGCGCGTTCGGACCGGCACAGGAGCGGGTACGCGGCCTGGCACATCCGTAGCGTGCCGGTGAGGTTCGTGTCGAGGACGGTCTGCCACTCGTCGAGCGGGGTGTCGGCTGCGGCATGGAAGGCGTTGGTCCCGGCGTTGTTGACGAGCAGGTCGACCCCTCCGTGCTCGCTGCGTGCCAGGTCGACGATCCGGTTGCAGGAGCCGGCGTCACGGACATCGCCGGCGACCCACTGGACGTGGGAGGCCCCGGCGGCGAGCAGCTGATCGGTTCGGTCGGCAGCGTCGGCGGGCAGCTCTCGGTCGGTGAGGACGAGGACGGCATGCTCGGACGCCAGCCGACGGGCGATGGCAGTGCCGATGCCGCCCGCCGCCCCGGTGAGCAGGGCGACGGCGCCGGACAGCCCGGTGGGCCCGTTGCCGCCGGACAGCCCGGTGGGCCCGTCAGTGGACATCGATGTCTCCCAGTCCGAGCGTGGGTCCCCCGGTCAGGAGCCGGGCTGCCGTCAGCTGGGCGTCGAAGATCGCCTCGAGAGCACTACGGGGAGCGTACGCATCCCCGACGAGCGCGACGGCCGGGCCGTCGGGGTCGGCGTCGAGGGCCCGGAAGAGGTCGTCCTGCGCCGACCGGGGACCGACGTGGACGAGGGTGCGGACCCCTGCCATCGCCTGGCGTTCCCCCGTCAGAGTGTCCTCGAGCACCAGCGCCTCCCCGTCGTGGGAGAGCGGGCGCCGGAGTGGATGGACCTGCACGCCCACCTTGCCGTAGCGGTCGAGGAGGGCCAGCCGTGAGTAGGTCGTGACGTTCCAAGCCACCCCGGCGACGGGGGTGACCAGGTGCACCCGGTGACCTGCTGCCGCGAGGGTCTCGACGGCGGCAGCGGCGATCCAGTCACCCGTCTCGTCGTACACGGCTACCGCGCCCTCCTCCACGTCTCCGCGCACCGCCGCTTCTGCGGTGACCGTCGTCACCCCCGGCACGGCGTGGACGCGAGGTACGGAACCGGTAGCCACGACGACCGCGTGGAAGTGGCCCGCTCGGACGTCGGCCGGGTCGACCGCCCAGTGCAGGCGGACCTCGACACCGGCGGCGAGCACGGCACGCGCCACGTCGTCGAGCAGCCGCTGCCAGCGCTGGCGATTGGTAGCCGTGGCAGCCACCGCCAGCTGGCCACCGAGGGTGCCGGTGGCTTCGGCCAGCACCACCCGTGCGCCGGTGGCGGCCAGCGTCAGTGCTGCCTGGAGGCCGCTGACGCCGCCCCCCACCACGAGCACGCGTCGGCCTTGCTGGCTTTCCGCCACCGAGGACCGCCAGGTGTCCCACTCCGCTTCGAAGCCCACCTCGGGG
This sequence comes from Actinomycetes bacterium, assembly GCA_021798955.1. Classification (GTDB taxonomy): domain Bacteria; phylum Actinomycetota; class Acidimicrobiia; order Acidimicrobiales; family RAAP-2; genus JAJZJT01. The sequence goes on along the minus strand of JAJZBK010000004.1, from coordinate 103,840 downwards.
TTGACGACGCAGGACAGTGGGAGGTTCTGCTCGATGCGGCCGATGCAGCCCTGGTTGCACGCGACACAGGCGCGCACCTCGTCGAGGTGCCCGCTGCGGGCTTTGTCGAGGAGTGCCGGGTCGGCGATGTGCGCCCGGGTCATTCCGACGAGGTCGGCGGCTCCCTCGTTGAGCAGCGATGCCGCCGTGGTGACGTCGTCGAGGCGGCACACGGCGAGCACGGGGAGCCCGGGGAAGGCGGCCTTGAACCGGGCAGGAAAGTGCCGGAAGGGCGCGGTCGCAAAGCTCATGTCCGCCATCTGCGTGGAGAGGGTGAAGCTGCCGGCGTACGCCGAGTGGCTGACGTGGAGGAAGGCGAGCGGGAGCTCCTCCGACAGTCGCTCGACGACTTCCACCATGTCGTCCACGTCGAGGCCACCGGGGAGGAACTCCGAGGCGCTGATCCGGATCCCCACCGGCCAGCCGGGGACGGCCGTCTCGATGGCGGCCAGCACCTCGCGGGTCAGCCGGAGCCGGCCGTCGAGGGTGCCGCCGTAGGCGTCGCTCCTGGTGTTGGTGACCGGGGAGAGGAACTGTTGGAGCAAGTGTCCGTGGCCCGCATGGACCTCGAGGCCGTCGAACCCGGCGCGCCGCAGGCGCACGGCCGCGTCGGCGAACGCGGCGGTCACGGCGACGAGGTCGGCACGTCCCATGGCGTGGGGGACGTGGGCGCCCGTTGCCCACGGGACGGCCGAGGGGGCCCAGGCCGCGCCCCGTGAGTGTCCCCCTGCCGCTTGGCGCCCGAGGTGCAGCACTTGGGCGAAGAGGGCGGATCCCTCGGCATGCACTGCGTCGACGAGGGTCCGGTAGTGGGGGACGGCATCGTCCGACCAGCTCGCCAGGCTGGACTCTCGGGCCGAGCTCGTGGGGTGCACGCGGATCCCCTCGGTGATGATGAGGCCCACGCCGCCGGCCGCCCGGGCCCGGTGGTAGGCGACGTGGCGCTCGGTCGGCAGGTTGTCGCGCCCGAAGTTGGTCGTGTGGGCGGACACGAAGACCCGGTTGCGCAGCTGCACGTCACCGATGGAGAACGGCTCCCACAACGAGCTCAGCGCCCCTGTCGTCGCCACGCTGCCCCCTGTCGTCGCCACGCTGCCCCCTGTCGTCGCCACGCTGCCCCCTGTCGTCGCCACGCTGCCCCCTGTCGTCGCCACGCTGCCCCCTGTCATCGGTTCCGTTCGATGCCTACCCGGGGCCTACCCGCGGTCTTCTGCGGCGACTGTCCAGGTGAACGATTGCGGACCTGCTCCGAAGCCCTCGGCGCGCACCTGGACGGGGTGGACGTGGATGCCGACGAGCTCGTCGCGGACGTTGCCGGGGTCGCGGAGCGGAGCCTTGGTCAGGCCCTGCTCCCGCTGGATGGCGGTCTGCCGTTGGTACCGCTGCAGGGTCCACTCGTCGTCCATGAACTCGGCGACACCCCGCAGGAAGACCACGCGCGGAGCCGGCAGCCCCCAGTCGTAGACGTGGGGATGGTCGTTGGTGGCGCCCGGAGCCGGTGTCCCCACCCACGTGATCTCCACGTGAGGATCCCGTTGCAGCTGGGTGAGCCGCCGGTGGACGCGTCGCTGCACCAGGTCGACCGACCAGTCGTCGTTGACGGGTGCCACCATCGTCCTTCCCACCGGGAAGCCGTCCTTGTTGATCGTGTACACCTGCGCGAAGCCCGCCTCGTGGCGCAGGAAGGCCACGACGGCCTGCTGCACGTCGGCGAGCGGTCGTACCGGCTCGACGTCGCCGAGCTGGTTGGCTTCGACTCGTACCTCCATGGCAGCGCTCGCCCCCGTCCTCGGCTACTGTTCCCTCAAGCGGAACGTTGTTCCGGCACGATAGCCGGTGCATCCTCGGCCGTGCACGTGCGCGGCGGTCGAGGTCCCGGCCGAAGAGAGGGGGAGCGGTCCGTGAGCGTCGTCGACGACGCGGTGGCCCAGGCGGGGCTGGTCCGTGACGGAGCGGTGTCGCCGAGCGAGCTCGTGCAAGCGGCTGTCGACCGGATCGAGGAATTGGACGGAGCGGTCAATGCTGTCGTGCACCGGCGCTTCGAGGCCGCCCGACGCGAGGCGGCGAGCGGGGTGCCGGTCGGGCCGTTCCAAGGAGTCCCGTTGCTGGTCAAGGACGCGGTGTGCCACACCGCTGGCGACCCCTACCACGTCGGCATGCGACTGCTCGCCGAGCGGGGCTGGGTCGAACCCCACGACACGGAGCTGGCCGCCCGGTTCCGCCGGGCCGGGTTCGTCATCGTCGGTCGGACGAACACCCCAGAGCTGGCCACCGCCTACACCACCGAGCCCGTGGTGTACGGCCCGACTCGGAACCCCTGGGACCTGTCCCGTTCGGCCGGGGGTTCGAGTGGTGGTTCGGCTGCGGCGGTCGCTGCCGGGATGGTCGCGGTTGCCCACGGCAACGACATGGGTGGGTCGATCCGCGTCCCTGCGTCCTGTTGCGGCGTCGTGGGCCTCAAGCCAACGCGGGCGCGTACCTCCCTCGGGCCCGACTTCGGAGAGTACTGGGCCATGTTGACCCACGAAGGCGTGCTGACCCGCACCGTGCGGGACACGGCTGCGGTGCTCGACGCTGTCGCCGGTGCAGCGGTCGGTGATCCCTACACGGCCCCGCCACCCACCCGCCCGTTCGTCGCGTCACTGGAGCGGGACCCGCCACCGCTGCGGGTGGGGTTCCTCACCACGGTCCCGGTCGAGGGGAGAGCTGCCGACCCCGACTGCGTGCTGGCCGTGCACCGGACCGCCCGGTTGCTCGAGGAAGGTGGGCACCACGTCGAAGAGGCCGCTCCCGGCGCACTGGAGGAGCCTGAGGTCGGGGCGCACTTCGCCGCCGTCTTCACCGCATCGGTCGCCCGCGACCTCGACCGTTGGGCGGCCCGGCTCGGCGTGCGGATCGGGCCCGACGACGTCGAGCCGCGCAACTGGATGCTGGCCGAGCATGGATGGTCGGTCAGCGGCGTCGCACTGCTGGCTGCCGTCGAGCACCTCCAGGCGCACAGTCGCCGGGTGGCGAGCTGGTGGTCCGACGGCTTCGACCTGCTGGTGACGCCGACCTTGCCGACCGTGCCCCCGAGGCTCGGCCGACTGCCCCTCGAGCCTGACCTCGCTGCCGTCGCCGACCTCGGCCAGTTCACGGCCCCGTTCAACGTCACCGGCCAACCGGCTGTCTCCTTGCCTGTCCACGCCACTGCCGAGGGCCTCCCGGTCGGGGTGCAACTGGTTGCCGCCTACGGGCGCGAGGACCTGCTCGTGGCGGTGTCTGCGCAGCTCGAGCGGGCGGTGTCGTGGTCCACGCGCCGACCGACGCCGAGGCCGTAGACGTGAGGCCACCGAGGTCCCCGCCGGGGGTCCCCCAGGGGGTCCCCCTGGGGGACCGCTCGGCCCCCGGGACGTCGGCGACCGACCTTGACAGCGACGCCAGGCTCTGGCAGTGTCTCCTCAACCGGAACAAGGTACCGCTCAGCGGAACGAAGTGGGGGGTCTCACGATGAACGGGATGGCCCGCACGTGATCATTCTGGCAACCGGCCTGACCGACGGGATGCTGATCTTTTTGGTGGCCAGCGGGCTGACCCTGGTGCTCGGCGTCATGCGGGTCGTCAACTTCTCGCACGGCGGCTTCTTCATGATCGGCGCGTACCTCGCCTACGAGCTGCTCCGCGGGCACGCCCAGCCGATCTGGGTCTTCGTGCTCCTGGTGATCGTGGCCTCTGCCGCCACTGCGGTGGTGGGACTGGTGAGCGAGCGAGTGCTGTTCCGCCGCCTGTACAAGCTCCCCGAGGTCACCTCCCTCCTCGGTACCTACGCCCTGCTCCTCATCCTCGAGGGCGGCGCGCAGCTGATCTGGGGCCAGAACCCCGTGACCCAGGCCGAACCGTCCAGCCTGGTACATGCCTTCACGGTGGCGGGCGCCCAGGTGCCCCGGTACGACATCTTGATCGTGGCAGCGGGCGTGCTCACCGCCGCCGGCCTGCAGGTGCTGATCAAGCGCACCGAGTTCGGGCGGCAGCTCACCGCCGTGGCAGAGGACCGGTTCATGGCCGGCCTGCTGGGCGTCAACGTCAACCGGGTCTTCGCCGCCACCTTCGCGCTCGGCATCTTCCTCGCCGGGCTGGGCGGCGCGCTGGCCGGGCCCACCCTGAGCATGGTGCCCGACATCGCCGTCACCTTCATCCTGCAAGCGTTCGCCGTGGTCATCATCGGTGGCTTCGGCAGCATCGGGGGGTCGCTGATCGCCGCCCTCGCTCTCGGCCTGCTGAACTCCTTCTTGGCTAGCGACGCCCCGAGCCTGGCGGACTTCTCCCTCTACATCCTGATGGCCGCGGTGCTCATCGTGCGGCCGCAGGGCCTGCTGGGCTCTCGGCAGCTCGTCGGGGAGGACCTGTGACCCGGCGGGGCGTCGCAGGGCTGGTCGCCCTGGTCGTGCTCGCCGTGGTGTGGCCCCAGATCATCGGCAGCGGGCAGCTGTTCTTCTGGGACACGGCGGTCATCGCCGTGCTCTTCGCCACCAGTGTCAACCTGCTCTTCGGGTCGGCGGGGATCCCGTCGTTCGGGCAGGCCGCCTTCTACGGGGTGGGCGCGTACGCGGTGGCCAAGGTGGCGGGCCACGCCTGGCCGGTGCCGGCCGCGCTGGTCCTGGCGGTGGTCGTCGGCGGTGTGGTCGCCTTCGCCACGTCGCTGCTCACCTGGCGGACGGCCGGGCTCGCCTTCGCCATGCTCACGCTGGCGATTGCCCAGGCGCTCTACACCCTCGTCGAGAAGGTCAATTGGCTCGGTGGCTACAACGGCCTACCGGGCATCACGGCCCCGTCCCTGTGGGGGATCAACTTCTTCAACCAGGCCAACCTCTGGTACCTGGACGTCGTCTGGGTCGCCCTCGGCCTGCTTGCCTTCTGGCGCATCCGCCGGTCCCCGTTCGGGCACACCCTGAACGCCATCCGGCAGGACCCGCGACGCGCCGCCTTCCTCGGGGTCAACGTCCGCGCCTACCGGGCAGTGGCGTTCACCCTCGCCGGATGCGGGGCCGGGCTGGCCGGAGGACTGTTCGCCTACACCAACCAGATCGTGTCGCCGGCCAGCCTGTACTGGACCGAGTCGGCAACCCCCATCATCATGCTGCTGCTCGGAGGGATCTCGTACTTCTGGGGACCGGCCGTCGGTGCCATCCTGCTGTCCGCCCTCTTGAACTACCTCGACCAGGTCACGACGTCGTACCTGTTCTACATTGGGATCCTGCTCCTGGTGGTGCTCCTCCTGCTTCCGCAGGGGATCCTCAGCGTGCCCGCCACCCTCCAGCGACTGCTCCACCGCAACCGAGACGGTCCGCTCGGTCCCCGACGCCGTGGCCTGGCCGACGCAGTGGGTGGGTTGGGACCGGAGCCTCCTGGCGACCTCGCCACCCCGCTCGTCCCAGAGCCGACCGACTCGGCGAGCACGTCGTGACCACGACACCGCCCCCGGCCGTCGAGGTGCGCAACGTGGTCAAGCGGTTCGCCGGCAACACCGCCCTCGACGACGTCGAGCTGACGGTGCCGGCCGGCCAGGTCCACGCCGTGATCGGGCCCAACGGCGCCGGCAAGAGCACCCTGTTCGCGGTCATCGCCGGCGAGCACCGTCCCGATCGGGGGACCGTGCACATCGCCGGCCAGAACGTCACGTCGATGGCGGCGCACCGCCGCGTCAAGGCCGGGGTGGCCAGAGCGTTCCAGGTGGCGCGTGTCTTCGCCGAGATGACCGTCGAGGAGAACGTGACGGTCGCCGTCGTGGCGGCCCATGGCACGTCTCGCGTCTTCTGGAGCGGCGGCGGGCTCCGTCGCGCTCGCCGCCCGGTCGCCGAGGCGCTCGAGGAGATGCGGCTCGGGGACCTGCGGAAGCGGCAGGCCCGGGCACTCTCACAAGGCGACCGCAAGCGCCTCGAGATCGCCATGGCGCTCGTGCTCGAGCCCAAGCTCCTGCTGCTCGACGAGCCGACGGCTGGGATGTCGCCGGAGGAGACGGCTGCCACGGTGGAGCTCGTCCACGAGCTGTGGACCCACACCGGGCTGACCGTCTTGCTCACCGAGCACGACATGCAGGTCGTCTTCGGCCTGGCCCAGCAGCTCACCGTGCTCAACCGGGGCACCGTGCTGTGCACGGGCGATCCGGCCGTTGTGCGGGAGCGCGAGGACGTGCGGGAGATCTACTTGGGGGCCTCCACGTGAGCGACGACCTCGAAGTCCGCGACCTGCACGCCTTCTACGGAACGGCCCACGTGCTCTTCGGGGTCGACCTGACCGTCCCGGCAGGGACGACCACCGCGCTGCTGGGTCGGAACGGGGCGGGGAAGACCACGCTGCTCAGGAGCATCGCCAACGCCGAGGTGAAGACGAGCGGTTCGGTACGCTACGGACCGACGGACCTGCGGGCGTTGGCCCCGCACCGGGTCGCTCGCGCCGGTGTGCAGCTCGTCCCTGAAGACCGACGGATCTTCACCCGGCTGACCGTACGGGAGAACCTGCGCCTGGCGACGAAGGCGGCGACCCCCGACCGGCCCGCGCTGTCCGTCGACCGCATCGTCGACCTCTTCCCGCTCCTCGGCGACCTGATCGGACGGGCCGGCTACGCCCTGAGCGGTGGCGAACAGCAGCTCTTGGCCATCGCCAGGGCGATGGTGGGCAATCCGTCGCTCCTGTTGCTCGACGAGCCCTCCGAGGGGCTCGCGCCCCGGATCGTCGAGCAGGTCGGGGAGGTCATCAGGCGCCTGCAGTCCGAGTTCACCCTGACGGTGGTGCTGGCCGAGCAGAACAGCCACTTCGCCGTGGGCCTCGCCGACGCGGTCTGTGTCATCGACGACGGTCGCGTCGTCTTCGACGGGTCGGCGGAGGCGTTCGCCGCCCAGGACGCTGTCCGGGAGCGGTACTTGCAGGTCTGACGTAGACAACTCGACCTTGGCGTGCTAAAGATGGCGCCGACAACGGAACGTTGTTTCGGTGAGCGAAACAACGAGGGAGGATGGGAGCACCATGCGACTGCGTTCTCGCCAGGCTGTGGCGGCTGCCGTGGGGGTCATCTGTGTTGGCACCCTGGCTGCGTGTAGCTCGAGCTCCACGTCCTCCAGTGGGAGCTCGTCGGGAGCGGCGTCGGGCTCGCCGGTGACCCTGGGGGCGATCGAGACGATGAGCGGGCCCTTCGCCCAGATCGGCCAGTCCAAGGTGGCCGGCATGAAGGTCGCGATCAACCAGATCAACAAGGCGGGAGGGGCGGACGGCCACAAGCTCGTCCTGTCGGTCAAGGACGAGCAGGCAAGCACCACCGCCACGGTGACCGACGTACGCGAGCTGCTCGGTGCCGGGGTCAAGCTGATCATGGGAGGTACCACCGACTCCGACTGCCTGGCTGCGGCGCCGCTCGTCAACAGCGGTGGTGGCATGATGCTCGGCACGTCGTGCCAGACCAACCTGCTCGAGACGACCAAGTTCGTCCCGTCGTTCTTCGAGATCGCCCCCAACAACCACATGCTCTCCATGGCCACTGCCCAGCTGGCAGCGAGCCAGTTCGGGAACATCAAGACGTGGGACGGCGTCGGCCCCGACTACCAGTTCGGCCAGGAGGTCTGGGCCAGCTTCCAGAAGGACTTGAAGCAGTTGGAGCCGACGGTCACGTTCCGCAAGAACGTCTTCATCCCGCTGACCGAGACGCAGTTCGACCCCTACATCAGCTCGCTGCTCTCGGGCTTGCCGGCCACTAGCGCCCAGACCAACGGTCTGTTCATGTCGACGTTCTCGGCGACCACCGTCGGCCTGGCAAAGCAGGGTGCCTCCTACAACATGTTCGGCAAGTACAACGTGGTCCTCAACCTGGGGGGCTCGACGCCGACCGCCCAGGCGCTGGGCTCCGCCACGCCGTCGATGTGGTTCATCTACGACTACTACAACGGCGCCTACCACAACGCCATGAACTCCCAGTTCGTCAGCGACTACGAGGCCGCCAACGGAGGACAGGTGCCGAACGCTTGGTCCTACGAGGGCTACACGGCCGTGGAGGCCTACGCCGCTGCGATCGAGAAGTCCCACAGCACCAGCGTGCCGACGCTCATCAAGACGATGGCGGGGATGACCTTCAACACCCCCAAGGGCGAGCTGACCTTCCGCAAGCAGGACCACCTGCTCGAGTCGCCGGTCACCGTCTGGCACGTGGTCGGGGACAGCAGCGCCCCGGGCGGCTTCAAGGTCACGAGCTCGAGCGTCATCCCGATCTCGAAGGTGCTGCCGCCCGTCAACGTGAGCTAGGCCGGGCATGAACCGTCAGACGACGGCCGGTGACGGCGAGGGTGTGGACCTCGTCGTCGCCGGCGCCGGCGGTGGTCTGGTCGCCGCCGCCCGAGCAGCCGAGCTCGGCCTCTCCGTGCTGGTCGTCGAAGCCAGCAAGCACTTCGCCCACAGCAACAACACGGCCATGTCGACGGCCATGGTGCCGGGGGCGGGCACCCGGTGGCAGGCCGAGGCTGCCATCGACGACTCGCCCGAGGTGTTCGTGGAGGACATCCTCCACAAGACCGATGGCACGGCGGACGCCGAACTGGCTCGTGCCTTGGCCGGAGTCAGTGCGCGGCTGGTGACCTGGCTCGCCGACCGCGTCGGCCTTCCCCTCTCCCTCGTCACTGACTTCCCCTACCCGGGGCACTCCCGCTTTCGGTGCCACACCGTCCCGGGGCGCAGCGGCCAGTCACTGCTGGCCGGTCTTATCCACCATGTCGCCGACCAGCCGATGGTGACCGTCCTCAATCCGGCACGGCTGACCGGCGTGCAGGTTGACGGACGAGTCGAGGGCGTGACGGTCACGTACCCGGACGGTACGACTGAGCAGATCGCCGCCGGATCGGTCCTGTTGGCCACCAACGGGTTTGGAGCCGACCCCGACCTCGTCCGGCGCCACATCCCCGAGATCGCCGGCGCCGAGTACCACGGGAGCGCCGAGTCCACCGGCGATGCCCTGCGCCTGGGGACGGCCCTCGGTGCCGGTACTGGCTTCCTCGACGCCTACCAGGGCCATGCCGCACTGTCGCCCGCCGACACCTTGGTGGGTTGGGCGACCGTCATGCACGGCGGCTTCCTGGTGAACGAGGCCGGGAGGCGCTTCGGCGACGAGACCGTCGGCTACTCGGAGTACGCCCGAGAGGTCCTCCGCCAACCCGGGGGTCACGCCGTCTTGGTGCTCGACCGGCGAGTCCATGACGCGTGCCTTGCCTTCGACGACTTCCGTGACACGGTGGCGTCCGGCTCGTTGCGATGGGCGGACACCGTCGAGGAGCTCGCCGCCCTCGCCGGGGTCGACGCCACCGGCCTGAAGGCGACCTTCACAGAGGTCGAGCAGAGTGCCCGCAACGGAGCGGACGACGCCTTCGGGCGCACCTACTGGGAGGCGCCCCTGGTCGCACCGTTTGCCGCCGTACGGGTGCACCCGGCGCTGTTCCACACCCAGGGTGGCCTGCGTGTGGACGGGGCCGCCCGCGTCCTTGCCGTCAGTGGAGACCCGATCGATGGCTTGTACGCCTCGGGTGGCGCGGCCATGAGCATCTCGGGCCACGGCCCCACCGGGTACCTCGCCGGCAACGGGCTCTTGCCCGCGTTGGGGCTGGCGCTCCTGGCTGCAGAGCATGTCGCCGCAGGGCCGTCCACCGCCGAGCAGTCCTCCGCCGAGCTGAAAGGCCTTCGTCGATGATCAAGACGATCCTGGGGTACGAGATCGAGCCGGGCGTCTCCGAGGAGGAGTACGAGGACTGGCTGTTCAACGTGCACGCGCCCGACATCCTGGCCAACCCGCACGTGGACCGACTGGTGTTCAACAAGGTGCTCCGTCCTGTCATGGCGACCTCCGGCCAGACCCCGGTCCCTGAAGGCCCCACCTTCTACCGCATCGCCGAGATGCACTTTGCCGACGAGGCTGCCTACGAGCGGTACCTGGCCTGGTTCGAGGAGCATCCGATCGCCCCGGAACGCACGCCGGCGGGGCGGACGGCCTTCAGGTTCTACGTGCTCGCTACCACCCGGGTTGTCGAGAGGGAACCAGCCCGGTGACCGGCGGTGCCAGGGCACCGGTACGGGTGTGGTTCCAGAAGCACACCGTGGAGGGCCGGTTGCCGCTTCTCGACGACGCCTACCGCGAGCACTTCGCCGCGGTGGCGCGTCCGGGCACCGAGGTCGTGGTCCGGACGTTGCCCGAGGCCGCGTACGACTCGCCCATCCCGGCCGGCTTCGTGCGGTACGGAGCGGTCGAGGCGTTCTTCGCCGCCCACTTCGTCGCGGCGGCCTGGCACGCCGAGCAGCAGGGGTTCGATGCGTTCATCGTGGGCGCCAGCCAGGACCCGGGCCTCGTCGAGGCGCGAGCGGTCACCGGCATCCCGGTGCTCGGGTACGGGGAGACCGCCTTCCACCTGGCCGCGATGACCGGTCGTTCCATCGGGGTGGTGGGGTTCATCCCCGAGCTCGAGGAGCCGTTGCGGGAGAACCTGGAGCGCTTCGGCCTCTCGGGGCGGGTCCGTGCCTTCTCCTACGTCGACACGCCTGCCGAGGTGATGGTGCAGGCGCTTCGAGGCGAGCCCGGTCCGTTCCTTGCCGCCTTCACCGAGGCGGCTGACCGAGTGGTGGCGCGCGGTGCCGAGGTCATCATCCCTGGAGAAGGGCTGCCGAACGAGGTCCTCTGGGCGGCGGGGATCCGATCGCATGGCGGCGCGGCGATCCTCGATCCGGACGGGATGGTGGTGAAGGCCGCAGAGCTGTTGGTGGACTTGCGCCGGTCGGGCATCCTCGGTCCATCGCTCAACGGGTACCGGTCCCGGCGTCCCCCCGCCGACGTGCTCGCTCATCTGGTCGAGGTGTTCCAACCCGCCAGCTGGGCGGAGCCGCCGCAACCGTCACCACCCACCGGTCGGTAGTCGCACCCGCCCACGGTCTGTCACCCTCGGTCTGTCACCGCGGTCGCGGGCCGGCGCCGGGCTCTCGCCTTCAGTGCTGTGAGGTCGTCTTCGAGCCCATCAGGGAGTCGTGCCCGGCAAAGACGACCGGCACGACGGCACGACGCTTCGTCCACCACGCGAAGGCGACGCCTGCACCAAGGAGCGCACCGAGGGTCTCGTCGATCCCGCTCCCGAAGGCCCTGGGCCCGTAGACGAAGAACGCCACCAGCAGCAACCCCATGAGGATGCTGGAGAAGACGGCTCCGGCGAGAAGGACCGGATGTCCGTGCGGTCGGAGGTGGACGTCGGGCAGGCGTCTGTGACCGACGGTCAGGAACACCATGGCCGTGACCGAGTCCAGGAAGAACTCGGCGAGGAGGAAGAAGCCCGCAGTCGACAGCATGAGGTCGAAGAACGTCCCGAGCGAAGCGACGAACAGCTGCAGGGCACAGACGATCGTCGCCAGACCGAGGGACGCGATGATCGCCACGTGAGGGACATGCCGGCGGTTGAGGCTGGCAAAGCTTCGTGGGAGGAGCCGCTCGCGGCCCATGGCGAAGAGGGCTCGGGTGAGAATGAAGCTGGTCAGCCACAGCCCGCCAGCGGTCGACGCCAGGATCGGGACCAGCATGGCCCAGGGCTGGCCGGGAGCCAGGCGGTGCGACCAGACGGCGAGGGGATCGGTGGTGTTCGCCAGCAGGTGCAGCGGTGTCTCGCCGAGCATCAGCGGGTACAGGATGGCGTAGAAGAGCAGTGCCCCGAGCGCTCCGATGATGCCGCCGACCCCGGGGTCGTCACGGGGGCGCTGCGACTCCTCTGCGGCGTAGCTGTCGATCTCCCAGCCGTCCACGATGGTGGCGGCGACGACGGCGACGACGAGGATCCCGCCGATCGGGGGAGATCCGAAGTGGATGGGGACGGCCAGCCGATGCCAGTTGAGCGCCCCGACGACGCCGAAGAGGGTGAGCGAGAGCATCTCGATGGCGAAGAAGACCTGGGTGATGCGCGCGGTTGGGCGCCCCCCGAGTAGCAGTGGAAGTGCGGCGAAGGAGATCCAGAACAGCGTGACTCCCATCTGCACCACTGCCGGTGCGTGGTACCCCGGTGCGATCAACGCCAATGTGTAGGCACCGGCCGGGATGGCGATCGGAGGAATGGAGAAGAAGTAGGCGAGGATCAAGATCCACGCCTGATAGCGAGAGACGCCTCGCCCGACGATCCGGGCCGACCAGTGGTACGAGGCACCGGCATGGGGGAAGTGCCGGTTCAGCAGGCGGAACACGAAACTGGAGATGATGAACGGCACGGCCACGATGCCGATCGCCGGCAGTGACCACCACCCCGCCTGGGCTGCCATCACCCCACCGGTGGCGGCGACCGAGAACATCGGCCCCACGCTCGACACCGACAAGGGGATCAGGTCGCCGAGGTGGAACGACTGGGCCAGCCGATGTTCACCGCCAGCGGTCGGGGTACCAGCCGATGTCTGGCCAGCGCGAGCACGAGCATCACGAGCAGGTGGTACGGGCGTCGATCGCTTCCCCGTCGTCACCATGACAGGAGATCCTACCGAGATACTGCGAACCGTTCGCAAATACGACCGACATGCAAGCATCCTCGTGGCCCGTGGTGCACGTCCCAGTCGTGGTCGGTTCCCGCTCCGCTGTCGAGGGTCGCGCTCCTACGGGCCGCGCGAGGCCGCTTACCAGGGACCTTCGAGGGTCGCGTTCGCCTCGCGCAGTGCCGCCACGTAGGCACCGCGCTCGTGGGCCGCCGCGTCGTCGCCGAGGGGGATGGCGTCGAGGCCTCGCAGCTCGCTCACGTGCTCGAAGCCTCTGCCTTCCATCCACGTCGCCACACCTTGGACGAGCGCCAAGGCGTGCTCGGGGCCGTGACGGAGCAGCGCCGAGGTGGTCATGACGACGTCCGCGCCGGCAAGCAGGTACCGGACGACGTCCTCGGGCCCCTCGACGCCTGTCGACCCTGCGAGGTCGACGGCGACGTGCCGACGCAACAGGGCGATCCACGCCCGTGGGAGGCGGCCCTCCATGGGATGGGAGAGCCCGAGGGACGGGACGGCCGCAAAGCCCCCGGGCTCGATGTCGGGGTGCAGGAAGCGGTTGAAGAGCACGAGGCCGTCCGCTCCGGCGTCGCGGAGCCGGAGCGCCATCTCCCCGACGGAGGTGTAGTAGGGCGAGAGCTTCACTGTCACCGGCACCGAAACCGCTGCCTTGACCCGCTCGAGGATGTCGATGTGGCGGTTCTCGATCTCGCGCCCCGGTGTGCCGGGGGTCGCCGGCGAGGCATAGAGGTTCAGCTCCAGTGCCGCCGCGCCGGCCTCCTGCATCTGGCGCGCGTAGCTCGTCCATCCGCCCGGCGTCGCGCCGTTCAACGAGGCGATCACCGGGATCTCCACGGCCGCCACCGCGCGCTCGAGGAGGCTCAGGTAGTACGCGGCACCGCGATCGGCGCCGGGCACGTCGGGGAAGTAGGTGAGCGACTCGGCGAAGCTCTCGGTCCCCGCTTCGACGAGGCGGGCCTGGCGCTCGATCTCCTCGTCGAGCTCCTCTTCGAACAGCGAGTGGAGCACGACCGCGCCGACGCCGCCCCGGGCGAGCCGGCGGACCCCTTCGACCGTGTGGGACAAGGGCGAGGCGGAGGCGACCACCGGGTTGGCGAGCGCCAGGCCGAGGTACCGGGTGGAAAGGTCCATCTCAGGGCTCCCTCCGGGCGTCCTCCGGAAAACGGCCGGCCGGGCGCGTCGCCATCTCCTCGTAGGTGTCCCACCGCTGGTCGACGGCTGCCTGCTCGAGGCCGGCGAGGCGCTCGGCATCCGCAGGGCGGGACCGGGCGAGCATCGAGTAGCGCAGCTGCTGCCGGGTGTACTCGGCAAGAGGGATGCGGGGCCTGGGTGAGTCGAGGAGGAACGGGTTCGCCCCGGCGGCCCGGAGCAGCGGGTCGTAGCGCACGAGCGGCCAGTACCCGCTCGCTACCGCCCGGTACTGCTGGGAGAGCCCGTTTCGCATCTCGATGCCATGAGCAATGCAGTGGCTGTAGGCGATGATCAGGGACGGGCCGTCGTAGACCTCCGCCTCTCGGAAGGCCCGCAGCGTCTGCTGGGGGTCGGCACCCATCGCCACGCGGGCTACGTAGACGTTGCCGTAGGCGATGGCCTGGAGCGCGAGGTCTTTCTTCTCGGTGCGCTTGCCCGCGGCGGCGAACTTGGCGACCGCTCCGAGCGGGGTCGCCTTCGAAGCCTGGCCACCGGTGTTGGAGTACACCTCGGTGTCGAGCACGAGCACGTTCACGTCACGACCGCTCGCCAGCACGTGGTCGAGCCCGCCTGCGCCGATGTCGTAGGCCCACCCGTCACCGCCCACGATCCAAATACTGCGGCGCACCAGGTGGTCGACGACGCTGGCGAGGTCGGCGGCTTCGGGTCGCTCGGTCCCCTCGAGGCGTTGCCGCAGCACGACGAGGCGACGGCGCTGGTCCTCGAGCTCGGACTCCGTGCGCTGGGGCGCCGTCAGGATCTCGTCGACGAGGTCGGCGCCGACGACGTCGGCGAGCTCGCCCAGACGCTGGCGCGCCAGGGTGAGGTGCTGGTCGGCGGCCAAGCGGAAGCCGAGCCCGAACTCGGCGGCGTCCTCGAACAGCGAGTTGGACCACGCGGGGCCGCGTCCTTCCGGGGTCGCCGCCCACGGGGTGGTGGGGAGGTTGCCGCCGTAGATCGACGAGCAGCCCGTGGCGTTGGCGATCATCGCTCGGTCGCCGAAGAGCTGGGAGAGCAGCTTCAGGTACGGGGTCTCTCCACAGCCCGCGCACGCACCCGAGAACTCGAAGAGCGGCGTGAGGAACTGCGTGCCCCGGACGGTGCCGAAGTCCACTCGCGGTCGTTCGGGGGACGGGAGGGACTCGAAGTAGCCGACGTGCGTTCGCGCCGCGCCGACGATCGGCTCGCGCCAGGTGAGGTTGATCGCCTTGCGGGACGGATCGGTCGGCGACGTGATCGGGCACGCCTCGACGCACAGCGCACAGCCCGTGCAGTCCTCGACGTAGACCTGGAGGGAGAAGACAGTGCCGGGCAGGCCCCGGGCACTCAGTGGCGCGGAGGGGAAGCCGGGTGGTGCCTGCTCGAGCAACGACGAGTCGAAGTACTTGGAGCGGATCACGCTGTGGGGGCATACGAAACTGCAGTTGCCGCACTGGATGCACAGGGCCGGGTCCCACTCGGCCACGAGGTCTGAGACGTTGCGCTTCTCGTAGGCGGCGGTGCCGCTCGGCCAGGTGCCGTCGGCCGGCAACGCGCTCACCGGTAGCTCGTCGCCGTGGCCGGCCATCATCATCGCGGTGACCTTGCGCACGAATTCCGGAGCGTCGGGCGGGACGAGCGGCGGCGGTCCTGTAACGGAGGTGACCTCGGCCGGCAGCTCGACGCGCTCGAGGCGCTCGAGCGCCCGGTCGACCGCCGCAAGGTTGGCCTCGACCACCGCCTTCCCGCGTCGGCCGTAGGTCTTCTCGATCGCCTCTTTCACCCGAGCGATGGCTGTCGACCGCTCGAGCACGCCCGAGATGGCGAAGAAGCCCACCTGCAGCACGGTGTTGACCCGGCCCCCGAGACCGAGCTCGCGGGCGATGCCGGCGGCGTCGACCACGTACAGCGAGATGCCCTTCTCGAGGATCTGGGCCTGCACGGGTCGGGTCAGGCGGTCCCAGACCTCCGCGGCGGGGTACGGGCAGTTGAGCAGCAGGTCGGCCCCGGGAGCGGCACGGGCCAGCACCTCGTCGCGACCGAGGAGGTCGAACTGGTGGCAGCCCACGAACCCGGCGTTGTCGACCAGGTACGGCGCCTTGATGGGCTCCGGGCCAAAGCGCAGGTGTGACACGGTCTCGGAGCCGGACTTCTTCGAGTCGTAGACGAAGTACCCCTGGGCGTAGCGCTGCCCGTCGCCGAGGATCTTGATGGTGTTCTTGTTGGCGCCGACCGTCCCGTCCGACCCCAGTCCGAAGAAGACCGCCCGGAGCGTTCCCGGTGGCTCGATGTCGACCGGTTCGCCACTGGCCAGGCTCGTGCCCGACACGTCGTCGTCGATGCCGACCGTGAAGCGCTGCCGGGGTGAAGGCCGGGCGAGCTCGTCGAGGACGCCGGTGACCATGGCGGGGGTGAGCTCCTTCGAGCTGAGCCCGTACCGCCCGCCCGTCACGAGCGGCATCACCTCACGGCGGCCGAGCGCGTGCCCCTCGGCGAGGGTGGCGAGCACGTCGAGGAACAAGGGCTCCCCGAAGGACCCGGGCTCCTTGGTCCGGTCCAGGACGGCGACCTGACGGACCGATGCCGGCAGCGCGGCGAGGAACGCGTCTGCGGGGAAGGGGCGGTACAGCCGGACGGTGAGGGCACCCACCCGCTCTCCGCGCTCGGCGAGGCGGGCGACTGTCTCTCGGGCCGTCTCCGCGCCCGAGCCCATGGCCACCACCACTCGTTCGGCCTCGGGATGCCCGGCGTAGTCGACGAGCCCGTACCGTCGCCCGGTGCGCGCTGCCAGGGTCGCCAAGGACCGTTCCACGAGCTCGGGCACCCGCGCGTAGAACGGGTTCACGGTCTCCCGAGCCTGGAAGTAGACGTCAGGGTTCTGCGAGGTCCCTCGCACGAACGCGTGCTCCGGGGACATCGCCCTGGCCCGGTGTGTCCGGACGAGCTCGGCAGGCGCCAGGGCCAGGAGGTCGGCGTCAGCGAGCAGCTCGATCGTGTTGAGCTCGTGGCTGGTGCGAAACCCGTCGAAGAAGTGGACGAACGGGACGCGCGCCGCCAGCGTGGTGGCCTGGGCGACCGCGGCCAGGTCGTGGGCCTCTTGGACGCAGGACGACGAGAGCAGGGCGAAGCCGGTCTGGCGGACCGCCATCACGTCCTGGTGGTCCCCGAAGATCGACAGGCCCTGGGCAGCGAGCGAGCGCGCTGCCACGTGGAACACCGCCGGCGTGAGCTCGCCCGCGATCTTGTACATGTCGGGGATCATGAGCAGGAGCCCCTGGGAGGCGGTGAACGTCGTCGACAGCGCGCCTGCCTGCAGGGCGCCGTGGAGGGCGCCGGCGGCACCGGCCTCGCTCTGCATCTCCACCACCACCGGGACGCTGCCGTAGACGTTGGTCCGGCCCCTCGCCGACCACTCGTCGGCCAGTTCGGCCATGGGCGACGCCGGTGTGATGGGGAAGATGGCACACACCTCGCTCATGCGGTACGCCACCGACACCGCCGCCTCGTTGCCGTCGACCGTCGCGCGCATCATCCCTCCCCTGCGGTGACCGTCGGGCCCGCCGGTTCCTGCCCTCCGGGGCCGGCCTCGGGGACCAGCTCGATCGCGTGGACCGGGCACTGCTCGAAGCAGGCCGCGCACCCCGTGCAGCGCTCGTAGTCGAACCGGTAGCGCTGGCCCACCCCGAGCTTGATCACCGCGTCTTCCGGGCACGCGCCGAGGCAGCCGTCGCACTCGAAGCAGTTCCCGCACGACAGGCACCGCGCTGCCTCGTAGGCGGCCTCTCGGGCGGTGAGACCGCCGCGCACCTCGGAGAAGTCCGCCACCCGCTCGCTCGGCGCGAGCTCCGGCTGACGCCGGCGGGTGAAGTCGCCGAAGTACCACAGGTGCAGTCCCTCGAAGGTGGCCGGGCCGTGGCGGGGACCGGTAGGGGCCGCGGCGCCAGACAGCCAGGCATCGATGTTCCGGGCGGCCTTCTTCCCATGGCCCACCCCGACGGTCACCGTCCGCTCGGCGGGGACCATGTCGCCGCCGGCGAAGACGCCCGGGCAGCCGGTCATCATCGCCGGGGAGACCTCGACCGTGCCGTCGGCCGCCAGCTCCACTCCGGGTACGGCTCGGAGGAAGTCCGTGTCGGCGTCCTGGCCGACGGCGAGGATCAGGCTGTCGGCTGGCAGCGCCTCGAAGCGCCCGGTGGGGCGGGGCACCCCGTGGTCGTCGAGCTCCATCACCTCGACCCTCAGCTCCGACCCCTCGAACGCGCTGATCGTGCGCAACCAATTGATCCGCACGCCCTCGGCCTCGGCCTCCTCGGCCTCCTCCTCGTGGGCCGGCATCTGGGCGCGCGTGCGCCGGTAGACGATGAGGGTCTCTTCTGCGCCGAGCCGGCGCGCCGTGCGCGCCGCGTCCATGGCGGTGTTGCCGCCGCCGTAGATGGCGACCCGGCGCCCGATCGCCGGCCGCTCGCCAGCCGCGACCTGCTCGAGGAACCCGACGGCGTCGACGATCCGGCTCGCGTCGGTCGCTGGGATGTCGACCCGCTTGGAGAGGTGTGCGCCCACCGCGACGAACACGGCGTCGAAGCGCCCCTCCTCCCGCTCGGCCGCGAGGTCCTCGACGCGATGGTCGAGGGTGATCGTCACCCCGAGCGCAGCGATCCGCTCCAGCTCGGCGGACAGGATGTCGCGCGGCAGGCGGTAGGCGGGGATCCCGTACCGCATCATCCCACCGGGCTCGGTGCCGCGGTCGCGGACCTCGACCTCGTGGCCGCGCCTCGCCAGGTGGTACGCGGCTGACAACCCGCTCGGCCCGGCGCCCACCACGAGGACGCGCTTGCCGCTGCGGGCCGGCGCCCGCTCGAACGCCCAGCCCTGCTCGAGGGCCAGGTCGCCCAAGAAGCGCTCCACGGCGTGGATCGACACCGCCTCGTCCAGCTCGGTGCGGTTGCACGAGCTCTCGCAGGGGTGGTAGCACACGCGGCCGTGCACAGCCGGTAGCGGGTTGTCCGCGACGAGCGCCCGCCATGCCTGCTCATGACGCCCTGCCTCGACCTCGGCCAGATAGGCCTGGATGTTCTCCCCCGCTGGGCACGCGTCGTTGCACGGCGGGAGCAGGTCCACGTAGACGGGCCTGCGGCTCCGGACCGGGCCTGCCCGAGCGATCTCGCTCAGGAGGTCGGGCAGCGCGGTGAGATCACGCCGGCTCATCGCAGCTCCCGAACGATGAGGTCGGTCATCGGGCACCGGCCGTCGTGACGGCTTCCGTTGTTCGCCGTTTCGACGCGCTCATCGCCATGTGCCGAGCCTCGGGCGGCGCGGAGCGGGGGCCCGCGAGCCGCAGGACCCCGTCCTCGCAGGAGGTGGCGATCCTGGCGGTGTCGAGGCTCTCGCCCACGAGCAGCTCCCTCGTGCAGGTGCCGACGGGCCGCTTGCATGCCACGGTCCCGACACCTGCGGTCTTCCACTGGCGCAACGTCTTCACGTTGGGCACGTCCTTGTCCACCGTAACCTCGAACGGGTCCGGCTTCACGCCCGGACGGTCGAGCGAGACGTGGCAGGCGTCACCGATCCGGCAGGTGCGAAGGGGTCCCGAGCGCGTCCGCCGGGTGCTCCGCAGCCGGTCGGTGACGTCGTCGAGCCCCCGGAACGCACCGAACCTCATCACCCGACGTTCTCCTCCCGTGCCATCGCTCGTGCGCGCCGTCTCGCGCCTCCGCTTCGCCAGCTTCTCCCGCGCGTGGGCTTCTCGCCAGGGCCGAACGTCCCGACGGCCCGGCCGAGCTCGTTCGTCGTGCTTCGACGAAGCTGGTGCTGCCGGGAAGTGCTGCCGCCGGAGGCAGGTGACGGACGACGCGCCAGTACATGGCCGCGTTGACGAGCTGGAACAGGCCGGCGAGCACGGAGCTCGGTGCCACCACACCGGCGAGCGCCCACCCAACGGTCATCGGCACCCCGACGGACCGGACCCGGGCGTGCGCCCGGCTCGCTCACGGGGCCGGAGCATCCCACGCAGTGCTCGGGCACGAGAGCCCATGGGCGTCCTCGGGCCACCGTGCATCGATGTGGGTGGTCAGCTCCCCGCCGACGTGGGGTCGATCCCCACGGCCCGCATGGGCATCATCGTCAAGCTCGAGAACCGCACCGCCGAACACGTCGCTGCCGCTGTCGGCGACAACGTGAGACGACTGCCTGAGCAACTGGCGCGCTCGCTCCCCTGGGACCAGGCGAGGAGATGGCCACCCATGCGGCGTTCAGCGTCGCAACCGGCGTCTCGGTCTCCTTCTGTGACCGCGCTTGCCGTGGCAGAGCGGGACCAACGAGAACTGGAACGGCCTCGCCCGTCACTTCCTTCCGAAGGGCTCGGACCTGTCGGTGTGCTCACAAGACGAGCTGGACGCGATCACCGCGCTGCTCAACGAGCGCCCCCGCAAGACTCTCATTGGGTACTCCCGCAGAGGGATCCAATGGGCGTGTCGCGACGACCACTTGAATTCGCCCGGCGATCTGGTGGTCTTGTCTTGTCACCGTACAAGACCACCTTCTCAGAGCGCTGCGACCGGGTCGTGAACGCCGTCGAGGACATCGCCGTCGGGGACATCGCCGTCGAGGACGTCGCCGTCGAGGACATCGCCGTCGAGGACATCGCCGTCGAGGACATCGCCGTCGAGGCCGAGGCGCTGGCGTGGAAGCCCGACCGGCACGCGGCCCTCATGGCCAGGCATCTCCACGACGGCATGACCGCGCTCGTGGACGGGTTCACGAAGCTCCGCCACGACTTCGACGAGGCAGGGGTGGCAGCCGACCAGGCGAGGGTGCAGGCCCGTACGGTCGTGGGGCGGTACCGCGACGCCATCGCAGAGATCTACCGCTCCGACGACCTCCAGCCCGCCGTGATCGCCCGCGAGCTCTACCGGCCCTACGCACGGGCGGCGGACCGGCTCGAGGCGGTCGCCGACCGTCTGTGGTACGTGGTCCTCGCCAACGTCTGAAACCCCTTCGCCGGCTCCCCTCGTCCATCCCCCGCTCGCTCTCCTCGTCGGCGCTTCCGCCCGTTCACGGGCTTTCGGCCCTGGCCGAGCGGCCACGGCGAGGCCCACAGTGCGGTATGGAGATCTTGGCCGGTGCCGACGAGGCCCTTGCCGCACTCGGCAGCTCGCGCCGTGGGCTCACGCAAGACGAGGTCGCCGCGCGCCGGGCCGCCTCGGGGCGCAACGTGCTTCCCCCGCCGCCGCGCCGGCCCGTGCTCGCCGAGATCGTGGCTCAGTTCACCAACATGTTCGCCGTCATCCTGGTGGTGGCAGCCGGGCTCACCTTCCTCACCTACCTGCTCTCCACGCCGCGCGACCCGGCCAACCTCGAGCTCACCTTCGGCATCCTGGCCGTCGTGGTGGTGAACGCGCTGATCGGCTTCACCCAGGAGCACGCTGCCGAGCGGACCGCCGAGGCGCTCCAGACCATGCTGCCCCACACGACCCGGGTGCTGCGCTCCGGCCGGTTTACCGAACTGGGCGTCGAAGAACTGGTGCCCGGCGACCTGGTGGTGCTCGAGGCAGGCGACGCCGTCCCGGCGGACAGCCGAGTGGTCGAGGCTCACGAGCTGGCGGTCGACATGGCCGCCCTCACCGGAGAAAGCCAACCGGTCAGCCGGACCGACCAACCAGTGGACACCGGCACCACGCCGCTCGAGGCTCGCAACTGCGTCTTCATGGGCACCTCGGTCGTCCGGGGCTCGACCAAGGCGGTCGTCTTCGCCACCGGGGTCACCACCGAGCTGGGCCGCGTCTACCGGCTCACCGCCGAGCAGCCCCCCGAGCCGAGCCCGCTCCAACGCCAGGTCGTCGACATGGCCCGGCGGGTGGCAGCGATCGCCATCGCCGCTGGCGCCCTTCTGTTCGCGTTGCGAGTGGTCACCGGCAACGGCGCGGTCGACTCGTTCGTCTTCGCCCTGGCCGTCATGGTGGCGCTGGTGCCCGAGGGGCTGCCGGCCACCCTGTCGGTCTCCCTCGCCGTCGGGGTGCGGCGCATGGCCGCACACCAGGCCCTCATCAAGCGTCTGGCCGCCGTGGAGGCACTCGGCTCGACGACGGTGATCTGCACCGACAAGACCGGCACCCTCACCAAGGCGGAGATGACGACCCAGCAGGTCTACGCCTCGGGCCGCGTCCACCAGGTCACCGGGGTGGGCTACGAGCCGGAGGGCGACGTCGAGGACGCCGCATCGGTCACCGACGTACTGCGGGCGGGTGCCCTGTGCGCCGACGCCCGCATCCTCCCCCCCTCGGGTGAGGAGGGTTGGCGGGTGCTCGGCGACACGACCGAGGGAGCCATCGTGGTGGCAGCCATGAAGGCCGGCCTCGACCTCGACGCCGAGGCGGCACGGACCCCGCGGGTGGGCGTCTTCCCCTTCGACCCCGACCGCAAGCTGATGACCACCCTCCAGCAGACGGCCGAGGGCGTCGTGGCCTACGTGAAGGGATCACCCCAGGCCGTCCTCGAGCGCTCGACCTCGGCTGCGTGGGACGGGCAGACCGTGCCGCTCGACGCCGACCTGCGCCAGCAGATCGCAAGGGCCAACGACGCCATGGCCGACCAGGGGCTGCGAGTCCTGGCGATCGCCAGCAAGGAGCTGGACGACGCGAAGGCGACCCAGGAGGACGCCGAGTCGGGGCTCACCTTCCTCGGTCTGGTAGCCCTGGCCGATCCGCCCCGTCCCGAGGTCACCGCCGCCGTGGAGGTCTGCCACCGGGCCGGCATCGCCATCATCATGGTCACCGGCGACTACGGGCTCACCGCCGAGGCAGTCGCCCGGCGGGTCGGCATCATCGGCCCCGGGCCGGCCCGGGTGGTCATCGGGACAGAGCTCGACGCGATGGACGACGGGACGCTGTCGTCCATCCTGGGCGGCGGCGACCAGCTGCTCTTTGCCCGGGTGCGGCCCGAGCACAAGATGCGCATCGTCGCCGCCCTCGAACGCCGGGGTGAGGTGGTGGCCGTCACCGGCGACGGGGTCAACGACGCCCCCGCCCTCAAGCGGGCCAGCATCGGAGTGGCCATGGGCAGCGGGGGCACCGACGTGGCGCGGGCGGCGGCGGTGATGGTCCTGCTCGACGACTCCTTTGCCACCATCGCCACCGCCGTCGAGCTGGGGCGGTCCGTCTACCAGAACATCCGCCACCTACTCGTCTACATCTTCAGCCACAACCTCGCCGAGCTGGCTCCCATCCTCGCCGCGGTGTTCGTCGGCTTCCCGCTGGTGCCCCTCAACGCGCTCCAGGTGCTCTCCATCGACCTCGGCTCCGACGTGCTCCCCGGCATGGCCCTCGGGACCGAGCGACCCGAGCCGGGCACCATGGACCGGCCACCCCGGCCTGCCAGCGAGCACCTCTTCTCGTGGCCGGTCGTACGTCGGTTCCTCTTCCTCGGCAGCATCCAGTCAGCCGGGGTGGTGTTCGCCTTCTTCTGGAGGATCGATTCCGCCCACCTGGCGTACTCCGCGTTCAACGCGTCCAACCCCACCTACCGGGAGGCCCTCACCATGACCCAGGTCGGCATCATCCTCAGCCAGTTCTTCAATCGCTTCGCCGTGCGAAGCGATCGCGAGAGCGTGTTCCGGATCGGGCTCTTCTCGAACCGGCCACTGTTCGCCGTGGGGTTCATCGACGTCGGCTTCGCCGTGGCCGTCAGCTACGTGCCGGCCCTGCAGACCACCTTCCACACCGCGCCTCTCAGGTTGTCGGACTGGCTGGTCCTGGTCGGCTTCGGGGCGCTGCTCCTCGTCGCCGACGAGGCCCGCAAAGCGTGGCACCGTCACACGCAGAGGCCCCGCGACGTCTCCGGGCACTCCGGTGGGGGCCCGCCAGTGGCCCCGAGCCCACCCGCCGCCCTCACGCACGACCGGGAGGCATGATGCACCTGGTGATCATCGGCTGCGGCCGGACCGGCTCCGCGCTCGCCGCCCGCTTCGACAGCGAGGGCGACAGCGTCGCGGTGGTGGACCACGACGCCGGGTCGCGCCGCCGGCTCCCCGGAGCGTTCCGGGGCGAGCTCATCGAGGGCGACGGGCTCGACCGCCAGGTCCTCGAGGCCGCAGGCATCGAGGGAGCCGAGGCGCTGGTCGCGGTCAGCTCCAGCGACAGCACGAACATCGTCGTCGCCCGTGCCGCCCGCGACGTCTTCCACGTCCCCCACGTCGTCGGGCGCATCGACGACCCCGCCCGCGTCGAGTTCGGGGTCGACCTCGGCCTCACCATGATCGCCACGGTGCGCACCACGGTGGACCGGGTGCACCGGATGCTCCGCCACCCTCGCCTCGAGCCCGAGCGCACCTTCGGCAACGGCGAGACGCTGCTCGTGCGCGCACCGGTCCCCGACTACCTGGCCGGGAGGAAGGTGGCCGAGCTCGGTGTACCAGGAGAGATCCAGGTGGTCGAGGTCAGCAGGGGCGGCCACTCCGCCATCCCCGCCGGCACCGCGACCCTCCAGACCGGCGACGTCATGAGCTTCGTGGTCGCAGCTCCGTCACTCGGGCGGCTCCGCGAGTTCCTCGGAGGGAGGTGGCCGCAATGAACATCGTGGTGGCCGGCGCAGGCACGGTCGGCGCTCAGGTTGCCGCCGCCCTCGCCGACGCCGGCAACGCCGTCACCTTGGTCGAGGTCGATCCCGGACGCGCCGCGCAGCTGGCCAGCCGGGGCATGAGCGTCGTCGTCGGCGACGCCGCTGTCGCGGCAACCCTCGAGGAAGCCGGGGCCCTGCGAGCGGACGTGCTCGTGGCGTGCACCGCAGAGGACCCCGAGAACCTCGTCATCTCGCTGCTCGCACGCCGCCGGCTCGAGATCCCCCGCGTCGTCGCACGGGTCAAGGACGAGCGCCACCGCTGGCTCTTCGACGAGACGTGGGGGGTCGACGCCGCCATCTCGTCCGCGGGATCCCTCGTGCACCTCATCGAGGAAGCCACCGGATCGGCGCGCGTGGTCCGCCTGGCGGACCTGTCGGCCGTCGGGCTGGTCCTCGTCGAGGTCACGGTGGCCGCGACGTCGGCCGCCCGGGGGCGCCTCGTCACGGATCTCGGGCTCGACCGCCACGACCTCGCGGCCGCGGTGATCCGCCACGGCAGGTCGGTCCCCACGACGGCCGCCCGCCGGCTGCGGGTGGGAGACCGGGTGCTCGTGATCACGCGCCCGGGGGGCGAGGACGGCGTCCAGCGCGTCTTCTATCCCCAGGACGCGGCGGCGCCGGATCTGCCGGGCGCCTCTTCGTGACGAGGCGAGGAAGGCCGCGGCTCGCGTGGCAGCATGGGGAGTGATGGCGACACCCGGTGTGGGCCTCGTGGAGGTGCGCTGCCCGTCGTGCGGCACGCGCAACCGCGTCCCTGTCGCCGCGGCGGGCTCGCCCCGCTGCGGGCACTGCCATGCCCCCCTGCCATGGGCCGTCACGGCGGGCGACGCCACGTTCGACGCGGTGGCGGTGCAGGCGCGTCTCCCGGTCCTCGTCGATCTGTGGGCCCCGTGGTGCGGGCCCTGCCGGATGGTCTCTCCCGCCGTGGAGCAGCTCGCCACGGAGCTGGCAGGGAACCTGAAGGTGGTCAAGGTGAACGTCGACGAGGCTCCCGGGGTCGCGGCCCGGTTCGGCGCGAGGAGCATCCCCACCCTCCTCGTGCTCTCGCACGGCGAGACGGTCGACCGCATCGTCGGGGCGCTGCCCGCCCGAGAGCTC
Organism: Actinomycetes bacterium; assembly: GCA_021798955.1. Lineage (GTDB taxonomy): Bacteria > Actinomycetota > Acidimicrobiia > Acidimicrobiales > RAAP-2 > JAJZJT01. Next base: position 78,406 of record JAJZBK010000004.1, on the reverse strand, counting down.
GGGATCCGGGTCCGCGCCGCGCTGGACCGGATCCAACGGCAGCCCTGACGCGTCAGGCGTGGGGTTCGGTCCGGGGTTCGGTCCGGGGTTCGGTCCGGGGTTCGGTCCGGGGTTCGGTCCGGGGTTCGGACAGCCGGCGAACCGCCCAGGGCACGGCGGCCGAGGCGAGCACGAGGGCGCTCGGCGAGCGGCGAGTCGTGGAGGTCCCCCTCCGTGCGCTCCCACGCACGGCGGTTCGCCTGCAGCTCGCCGAGCTCCACGGGGAAGGGGGCCGCTCGCAGGAGCTGGCCGAAGACGCTCGCACCGAGCGCGGCTGCATCGGCTCCGAGGGCAATGGCCTGGCGACGCAGCGGCTCGATGTCCCCGGGGTGCTCGGGGCGGTCGCGACGACGCGGCCGGTCACCGCGTTCACCTGGGCCCATTGCACGCCTTCGGCATCGTGCAGCGCCCGCTCCACGTCACGAGCCGCTCGTCACCCCCGAGACCTGGGGCAAAGTCCAGGAGATCCTCTCCTCCCGTGACCAGTCCGGTGAACGGCAGCGCCTTCACCAGCACTACCTCAAGGGCACCGTCTTCTGTGCCCGCTGCAAGCGGCGTCTCGGGTTCCTGGTCGCCACCGGCCGCAACGGCGGCAAGTACGACTACTTCTTCTGCTACGGCCGTCAAGCCAAGAACGGTTGCGACCTGCCGTTCCTCACCACCACCGCCGTCGAGGAAGCCGTCTCCGACGCCTACGGCGACATCGAGCTCGGCACCGCCCTCAGCGAGGAGGTCCGAGTGAAGCTCCTCGGTGCCCTGAAGCACTCCACCGCTGGCCTGGAGCGGGAGCGCAAGCGGCGTGCCGAACGGGTCAACGACCTCAAGGACCAGCGACGACGCCTCGTGCAGGGGCATCTCGCCGGGGTCATCCCAATCGATCTGGTCAAGGAGGAACGGGAGCGGATCGAGCCAGAGCTATACGACGCCGAGAAGCAGCTCCTGGAGACCGCCGTGGACTGGGACACCGTCGAGACCAACCTGACGCTGGCCATGGGGCTGGTGTCGGGCCTACCGCCGAGGTGGACCACGGGTGCGGCGGCGCTACAACCAGGCCTTCTGGGAGGCCATCTACGTCGACGTCGACGGGGTCAGCTACGGACGGCTCGCCACACCGTTCCACGAGGTACTGCCAGCAGAGATCACGGAACGAGTTGAGACAACAGAAAACCCCGACGCACATCGACGTGGTCGGGGTTTGAGTAAGAACGACTTGGTGGAGAAGACGATCTCCTATTCAAACTTCCGTGAGCTGCGAGAACGGCTCTCTGCGGTGGTCGACCTAGACGAGCCGGAGGCCCAAGCTCACCGCCACGCCGGACTGCGCTTCGTCTCGGGAGGCGAAGCCGACGTCCTCTCCTGGCTCGACCAGGCTCGGTAACGTCACGACTGCCACGGCGAGATGCCATGCGTCCATGGCGCGAAGGGCGTGCTCACGAACAAGGTGGAGAGCACGCTCCTCGACCTCCTTCTGATCAGCGGCTACCACGGTGACCGGACCGTCCGTTCCCAGGTCCCCATCGAGCAGCTCCAACAGGCCCGCCTCGTCACCTCGCCCGGCCCGAGCCGCACGCACCAGTGCGCCGGACACCTCTATGCGGGTCCAAGTGCCGGTAATAAGCCCGATCTCAAGATCCGCGAGCAGCGACGTCGCCTGCTCGTATCCGGGCTCGTCGGCCAGGTAGGCGCGTGCGAGCACCGACGAGTCGAGGTAGACGATCACACCCGCTCGCGCTCCTCGGCCAAGAGCCGGTCGATGATAGGACCGGTACCTTTCGTCGACGCGACGATCCGCCGTCGCCTGGGGGTGCTCACGACTGGGCCATTCGTCGACTGGAGCACTCCCAACGCCGTTGCCCGTGCGCGCAGTCGGGTCCGCCGGTCGCCCTCGTCGGCGTCGACCGCGGCATCGAGGATCTCGTTTGCCACGGCATTGACGCTCTGTCCGGCACGAGCGGCACGCGCCGCCAATCGACGGTGGACGTCGTCGGGAACTCTGAGGAGGAGCTGTTTCATGTCCCAATGATATCACGAGCTGTATTTGATATCACAAGGACCCGTGGAGACGATGGGACTCGAACCCACGACCCCCTGCTTGCAAAGCAGGTGCTCTAGCCAACTGAGCTACGTCCCCCGGTGCCGACCGTGGTCGTCCGGTCCCCTGCCGCCCGAGCGGCCGGTGCCAGCCTAGCTCCCCGGTCCACTGGTTCCCGACGGCGCCGGCCCCGGCGCCCACCCGTCGGGGCCGGATGGGCCCAGAGGGAGCAAAGGGCCGTCGCGCCGGCCACGCCTTGCCGACCGAACGCGCCGTCGCGCCGGTCACGCACCGTCGAGGAAGCGAACCACCGCATCGATCGCTCTGACGTCAGAGGTGATGCCGACGTGGTCGACGCCAGGGACGACCACCACTCGGACGTCGGGGAGCGCCGCCGCGAGGCGGTCGGTGGCCGGCACGCTGCGGTCGTGCTCGCCCACCACGACGAGCACGGGAGCGGAGACGGCGTCGAGCTCGTCAGCGTTGATCACAGGCGGACCGTGACGCAGGAAGGCCGCCAGGGCGGCCCCGTCGTTGCCGGCACGGGCGGCGAGCCGTTGGAAGAGCGTGACGCCGACGTCGTCGGTCGGTTCGCCCGAGGCGAGAGCGACGGCGAGCGGCTCGTGGTCTTCGCTGACGAAGGCGTTGTCGCCCAGCCCGAGCAGAGCCAGATGGGCGAAGCGCTCGGGGTGGTCGACAGCGAGGCGCAGCAGGACCCGGGCCCCGGCCGAGAAGCCGACGGCGTCAATCGGCCCTGCTCCGGGCAGTGCTTCGAGGACCCGGGCCGGTACGTCCGCGTAGGCACCCGGATCGGTCGGGCGCGGAGCGGTCCCGTGCCCGAGCAGGTCTGTGCCGACGACCGGACGGCCCACGTCGGCGAGGATGTCGACCCAGCCGGACCGGTGCCAGTTGTGCTCGAAGGACGAAGCGAAGCCGTGGACGAGGACGACGGGTCGAGCAGCTTCCCCCCGGTGCCCAGCCTCCCCCGGGTGCCCTGCGTCAGCCACGATGCAGCATCGTAGGGGACACGCCGGTGCCGTGACCGGCCATGATAGAGCCGTGCGCCGCTACGTCCTCACCGTCACCTGCCCTGACGGCCCCGGCATCGTCGCCGCGGTGACCGGCTTCATCGCTCAGCACGGAGGTTGGGTCGTCGAGGCGGCACAGCACGGTGATCTCAGCACGGGACGCTTCTTCCAGCGCATCGAGGTCCTCGCCGACACGCTCCCGTTCGGGCCCGAGGAGTTCGGCGACCGGTTCGCTTCCGTTGCCGCCGACCTCTCCCTCGAGTGGCACTTGAGCGACACCGACGTCCCGAAGCGGGTCGTCGTGCTAGTGAGCCGCGAGGACCACTGCCTGGCCGATCTCCTCCACCGGTGGCGCAGCGGTGACCTGGCCTGCGAACTGGCTGCGGTCGTCTCCAACCATCCCGATCTGGCGTCGCTCGTCGAGTGGCATGGCGTCCCGTTCCACCACGTCCCCGTGCCTCCTGATGCCCGCGACGAGGCGTTCGCCGAAGTCGGTCGCATCTTCGAGGAAGCGAGAGGGGATGTCATGGTGCTCGCCCGCTACATGCAGGTCCTTCCGGCCGACCTGTGCCACCGCTACGCCGGGCGCATCCTCAACATCCACCACAGCTTCTTGCCGTCGTTCGCCGGTGCTCGTCCGTACCACCAGGCGTTCGAGCGGGGAGTGAAGCTGATCGGCGCGACGTGCCACTACGTGACGGCGGAGCTCGATGCCGGCCCCATCATCGAGCAGGACACCGCTCGCATCGACCACGGCGACACCGTCGAGGACCTGCTCCGGTTGGGGCGTGACATCGAGCGGTCGGTCCTGGCTCGGGGGCTGCGTTGGCACCTCGAAGACCGGGTCCTCGTCAACGGCAACCGGACCGTCGTCTTCACCTGACTGCTCACGTTGTCCCGACCGGTCCGGTGTTCCGGTCGGGACCAGTGGTGTCCCGACGAACGCTGGCGGAGGAAGTGCCGGCACCGACGCCACTCGCGCTCTCGCGGGTCTTGACCGGGTCGGGCGATGCCGTTCGCGCGGGCCTACACCGGGGTTGGCCGGGGCACGAGCTCCCCGGCGGGCCTACACTGGGGTTGGCCGGGGCACGAGCTCCCCGGCGGGGGACGAAGGCGGTCCGGGGATCGGCAACCGCCGAAGGGAGGGCGCCGTGGCCCGTGTATCGAACCTGCTCGAGTCCAAGGGCACGGGGGTCGCCACGGTGGCGCCCGATGCCACGGTCGCAGCGGTGGTCGCCGAGCTCGCTCGGCTCCGCATCGGAGCGCTGGTCGTGTCGGCCGACGGCGCCCACATCGACGGGATCGTCTCCGAGCGCGACGTCGTCCAACGCCTCCACCAGCTTCGCGGTGACCTGCTCGACGAGCCCGTCTCCTCCATCATGTCGAGGGCCGTCGAGACGTGCGCGCCGACCGACGACCTCGACTCCCTGATGCGCACCATGACCGAGCGGCGCGTCCGGCACCTCCCCGTCGTCGCCGACGGCGTGCTCTGCGGCATCGTGAGCATCGGTGACGTGGTCAAGCAGCGCATCGGCGAGCTCGAGCGCGACCGCCACGAGCTCCTCGAGTACATCACCGCCCGCTGAGCTCGCCGGACCGTCACCCAGCCCACGCGATCTGTCCGACGGCCCGCGGTCGAGCGGCAGCCTCCTGCCACGTCGATCTGGAGCGGCCGGCAGAGGCCGCCTGTGTCGTGGTGGACCGGAGGCCGGGGCGCCTCTTGGCAACCGGATCAGCTGCCGGACGCCGCCCGTTGGCGTGACCGTTCGATCTCTCCCCATGCCGCCGCAGCGTTCTCGAAGCCACGGACCGTTGTCTGCTTGCCCGGTTCGAGGTCCTTGTAGACGTCGAAGAAGTGGGCGATCTCGTCGGCGAGGTGGGAGGGAAGCTGGTCGAGGTCCCTGACCGATTCCCACAGCGGGTCGCCGTTCGCCACCGTGATGATCTTCGCGTCGGGGCCGTGCTCGTCGGACATCCAGAAGACACCGACGGGCCGCGCTTCCACCAGGCAGCCCGGAAAGGTCGGCTCGTCGAGGAGGACGAGGGCGTCGAGCGGGTCACCGTCCTCGGCCAGCGTGTCGGGCACGAACCCGTAGTCGGCCGGGTAGAAGGTCGCCGAGAAGAGCCGTCGGTCGAGCCGGATGACGTGGCGCTCGTGGTCGTACTCGTACTTGTTGCGGCTCCCCCGGGGGATCTCCACGATCACGTCGATGAGCTGGTCGTGCTCCACCACGCCTCCTGAGCTGCTCGCTGTCCCCCCGCCGGTTCGGCGTGGAGGGTGCTCCCGCCAGTGTGGCACGGCGCCCGTCTCCGTCCGAACGGCGCCGGCGACCGGACGAGCGGCCGCCTCCGGCACGGCGAGTGGCAGCGAACGCGGCCACTGCCCGCCGAGGCCGGCGTGGGCCCCGACCGGTAACGTTGCAGGATGACCACTCGTGCCGACCGCGGACTGGCACCTGAGGCCCGATCGGGCGAGGTCCACGCGGACCTGGCAGCCGCAGCGGGAGCGCCCGGTGAACCCCAGGGGAGGGCTGTCGCCGGTGCGCCCGCGCCGCCCAGACCAGCCCAGCTCGACGACGAGGCGGTCGACGACCGCGCCCCGGTCCACGAACGAGTCGACACCGCGTCAGCGGGCCCCACGCCCCGCTACTTCGCCCGCCAGCTTTCCGACCTCGATTTCAACGACCGGCTGCTCGACCTCGCCGAGGACTCCTCGGTGCCCCTGCTCGAGCGCGTCAAGTTCGCCGCGCTGTTCAACGAGCGGCTCGACGAGTTCTTCCAGGTGCAGGTGGCGGGGCTGAAGCGCCAGATGGCTGCCGGCATCAAGGCGCGTGCCCTGAACGGCAGCACGCCGCGCGAGCTGCTCGCTGACGTGCGCGCCTCCCTCGAACGCATGGTCCGTCGTCACGAGCGCCTGCTCCACGACAGCCTGTTGCCGGCGCTCGCCGACGAGGGCGTGTCCCTCTGCACGTGGGACGAGCTCGGGCCCGACGATCGCGCCCACCTGAGCGAGGTCTTCGATCGGCTGATCCTTCCGGTGGTCACCCCGCTCACGGTCGACCCCAGTCACCCGTTCCCCTACCTCTCGAACTTGTCGCTCAACGTCGGCGTGGACGTGCGTGACGGCGAGGTCACCCGCTTCGCCCGCGTGAAAGTTCCACCGAACGTCCCCCGGCTCCTGCGCCTACCGGACGGAGACCGCTTCGTCCCCATCGAACGCGTGATGATGGCCCACCTCGGCGAGATCTTCCCCGGAGCCGACGTCGGTGAAGCCGGGGTGTTCCGGGTGACCCGCGACGCCGATATCGCCCTCGACGACGACGCCGCCGACGACCTGCTGCTCGCCCTCCAAGAGGAGCTCCGACGCCGACGGTTCCTGCCGGTCGTCCGCCTCGAGGTCGACACAACGACGTCCGACGCCAATGTGGAACGTCTGACCGGCGAGCTCGGCCTCGACCCGACCGACGTCTCGCGCGTTGCCGGCCCGCTCGGCCGCGAGTGGCTCTGGGCGCTCTACGAGCTCGACCGGCCTCGCCTGCACGACAGCCCCTGGTCGCCCCTCGTCCCCCAGGCGCTCGTCGAGCGCGAGCCCGACGAGCGAGACGGCATCTTCGCCGTCCTCGGGAACCAGGACGTCCTCGTCCACCACCCCTACGACTCCTTCGCTGCGTCTGTCGAGGAGCTCATCAACGAGGCGGCCGACGACCCACAGGTGCTGGCGATCAAGCAGTGCCTCTACCGGACCTCAGGAGACAGCCCGGTGGTCGCTGCGCTCGTCCGGGCGGCCGAGCACGGCAAGCAGGTGGCCGTCCTGGTCGAGGTCACCGCTCGGTTCGACGAGGAGGCCAACATCGGCTGGGCCCGAGCCCTCGAGGAGGCGGGCGCGCACGTCGTCTACGGGCTGATGGGGTTGAAGACCCACGCCAAGACGACGCTCGTGGTGCGGCAGGAGGGCGAGGAGGTCCGCCGCTACTGCCACGTGGGGACCGGCAACTACAACCCGAAGACTGCTCGCATCTACGAGGACTTGGGCGTGCTGTCTTCGCGAGCCTCGCTCGGAGACGACGTCACCCGCTTCTTCAACTACATCACCGGGTTCAGTCGGCCGCCGGAGTACCGCGAGCTGGTGACAGCTCCGGGCGGCATTCGTGAACGGATCCTCGCCGCCATCGCAGAGCAAGCCGCCCTCGGCGCCGGCGGGCGCATCGTGCTCAAGGTCAACGGGCTCGACGACCAGGCGGTCATCGACGCCCTCTACCGTGCGTCCCAGGCCGGGGTGCCGATCGACCTCGTGGTGCGGGGGATCTGCTGTCTGGCTCCGGGGGTGCCCGGCTTGTCCGAAACCGTTCGCGTCCGCTCCATCGTGGGACGGTTCCTCGAGCACTCGCGGATCTTCCGGTTCGGTGGTGGAGCCGGCGAGGCGACCTACTACATCGGCTCGGCCGACCTGCGCCGACGCAACCTCGACCGCCGGGTCGAAGCGATGATCCCGGTGACCGACGCTGACGCCGTGGCCCGGCTCGAGGAGATCCTCACCCTCGAGCTCGCAGACGACACCCACGCCTGGTCGCTGGCTCCCGACGGCCGGTGGAGCAGAGTGCCGACCGTCACCGGTGTCGACGCCCAGCGTGCCCTCGGAGCCGCCGCGCTGGCCCGTAGCGTCCCTCATGACGAGGAGCGTGCCCGGGCGGCTCAGGCCCCAGCCCCCGAGGCCAGGTCACCGGATGCCTTCAGCTGGCGACGGCGTCAATTCGCTCCAGCACGTCGTCGGTCAGCATGGGGGCGACGTCGAGAGCTGTGAGGTTCTCGCGTACCTGTTCGACCCGGCTGGCCCCGGTGATGACGGACGAGACGTGTGGGTTGCGCGTGCACCAGGCGATGGAGAGCTGGGCGAGCGTGCAGCCGAGCTCGTCGGCGATGCCCTTGAGCTGGCGCACCTTGTCGTTGCGGGCGGGGTCGGTGAGCAGGTTGCGCAGCCACTCGTAGCCGGGCAGGGTGGCCCTCGAGCCCTCGGGCACGCCGTCGAGGTACTTGCCGGTCAGCAGCCCCGAGGCGAGCGGGCTCCAGGTGGTGAGCCCGAGCCCCATCGAGCCGTAGAGGGGGGCGTACTCGTGCTCGACGCGCTCGCGCCACAGCAGGTTGTACTGCGGTTGCTCGACGACCGGCTTGTGCAGGTGGTGGCGTTCGGCGATGTCGTAGGCCTCCTGCAGGGCCTGTGCCGACCACTCGGAGGTCCCCCAGTAGAGGGCCTTGCCGCTCGAGACGATGTCGGACATCGCCCGGACCGTCTCCTCCACGGGCGTCTCCGGATCGGGCCGGTGGCAGTAGACGAGGTCGACGAAGTCGAGCCCGAAGCGCCCGAGCGAGCTGTCGATGGCCTGGAGCAGGTACTTGCGGTTGAGGGTGTTGCGCATGTTGGGGACGTTGTGGAGCCCCCAGAACAGCTTGGTGGAGACGACGTAGCTGTGCCGTGGCCACCCGAGCTTGGCGATCGCCTCGCCCATGATCCGCTCGGACTCCCCTCCCGCGTAGGCCTCGGCGTTGTCGAAGAAGTTGACGCCGCTCTCGTAGGCGGCAGCCAGGCACTCCTCCGCCAGACTGCCGGCCAGTTGCGGCCCGAAGGTCACCCACGAGCCGAACGACAGCACGCTGACCTTCAACCCGGACCCACCCAGACGTCGGTACTCCATCTCCACGTCGAACCTCCCCGTTTGCGACTGAACGCAACCTTAGGGGGACAGGCACGCCTTCCGGGCGGGCGTACCTTCCGGGCGGGCGTACCTTGTGGGGCCGCGTTTGCCGAGCGGGGTCCCTCCCGGGGATGATCCGCCGATGACGCCGGCTGCCGGGATCGAGATCGCCGCGGCCGGTGTGGCCGCCGGTCTGGTGAACGCCGTGGTGGGATCGGGGTCGCTCATCACCTTCCCGCTCCTGCTCGCTCTCGGGTACCCGCCCGTCGTGGCCAACGTCTCCAACAACGTCGGGCTGGTCCCCGCTTCGGTCGGCGCTGCTGTCACCCAGCGGGGCGAGCTCGCCGGCCGCCCCCGACTGCTCGTCGTGGTCCTCCTGACGGCGGCGGTCGGGGGGTGCGCGGGCGGCATCCTGCTCGTCCTGCTCCCCGGTTCGGTGTTCGAACGGGTCGTCCCGTACCTGATCCTGGTGTCGGTCGTCCTGGTGGTGCTCCGACCCCGGCTGGCGGCCAGGGTCCGGGCCCGGACGACGAGCCGGCGGCCTGGTCGATGGGCCGATGCCGCAACGGCGACGTCTGAGCCGTCGGCTGAACTGCGAGCAGGTGACGTCCGAGCCTCGGGTGGAGAGCCGGCTCCCGGCCTCGCCCCCGCTCCTGGCTGGCTACCGGTCGCCCTGGCCGCGGCAGCCGTCTACAGCGGGTACTTCGGGGCCGCGGTGGGTGTGATCATCCTGTCGGTGCTCGCCGTCGCCCTGCCCGAGGGGATCCACCGTCTGAACGTGTGGAAGAACGCGGCAGTCGGGTTGTCGAACGCCACCGCCGCGGTGGTGTTCGTGGCCGTAAGCCACGTCGCCTGGCTGGCCGTCGGCATCCTGGCCCTCGCCTCCCTGGTCGGCGGGCAGCTCGGCGTGCACGTCGGCAGGTGGATCCCTCCGGCCGCCCTGGTGTCCGTCGTCGTGGTGGTCGGCGTCGTCGCAGCCGTCGCCCTGCTCGTGCACTGAGCGGGCGTGTCGGCAGCGGGCCGGCGGTGGTGGACCAGGTCAGCTGGCGGGCGTCGCTCCCACCAAGACGAAGGCCACCCGTACTGGACGGTCCGATCGGTTGCGCCAGGCGTGGCGGGTGCCCCGCTGGACGACGACTGTGCCGGGACGGACCGTGGTGGAGGTTCCCTCGTCGAGCTCGAGATCGAGCTCACCGTCGAGGACGATGGCGTAGTCGACCGAGTCGGTGGTGTGCATCCCGGGATGGTCGGGCTCGAGCCGGGCAACCAGGTCGGGGACCTTGGCCTGCGCCTCCTCGAGTGCGGCACCGACGTCGAGGTCAGCTGGGGCCGGCGCACCGTCGGGTGGGAAGGTCACGACCCGGAAAACCGTCCCGCCCGGAGCGGGGAAATAGCGGGGGACCCCGGCCGAGCCGAGGGCATCGGGCATCGCCGGCGTTCCTTCGGTGTGCCAGAGCTCGATGGTCTCGAACCCGGGGAGGAGCGAGAGCGTGGTGGGCTCGACCGGTCCGTCGTCGACGACCACCGCCCGTCCCGCTCCGTCGTGCCCGGTCACCACCCGCCTGATCGGCTCCATCACGACCTCCCGTCGGGCCCGCTGTTGGCGCGTGGCGACCCGGGGGCGAGCGTAGCGGCGAGTGGGCCGTGGTGCCCGGGGACCCGACTGGCGCGGGTGCGACGGGCGGGCGGTGACGAACGCGCCACCCGAACGCGCCACCCGTTCTCAGCCGTCCTCAGCCGGACCGCCGCCCGGCGTGCTGTCGACGACAGGAAGCTCGCGTCGGGCGATGATGTGCACGTCGATCCCGACGTCGCACGCGGCGCGGATCACCCGCCGGACGATCGATCCACCGCCGCTCAGCTCTTGCCAGCGAGTGCGTCGGCTGGAGCCGATGACGATCTGGGTCACCTGGTGGTCGCGGGCGAACGTGGTGAGCGCCCGTGCCGGGTCGTTGTCGCGTAGCTCGTGCCACCGGGCATCGAGCGACGAAGCGAGCTCGCGTAGGGCGTCCAGTCGCTCGCTGTTGGTCGACGGCGTGGCATCCCCGGCGACGACGTGGACGACGTCGAGATCGCCCTTGGTGCGTGAGGCCATCCGAGCCGCCCGGCGGAGCAGGACGTCTGTGCCGGGTGCCTCGGTGACGGCCACCATGATCCGTTCGGTGGTCTCCCACACCGTGGTGGTCTGGTGCCGGGCCAGGTGGGCGAGGAGCTCCTCTTCGGTCTCATCGGCGAGGAACCGCAGTGCTAGCTCCCGCAGGGCGATGAGGTTGTCGGTCCGGAAGAAGTGGGTGAGGGCCTGAGGAACCTTCTCGGCGGGGTAGATGTTGCCGTGGACCATCCGGCGGCGGAGCTGCTCGGGGGAGGAGTCGACCAGCTCGATCTGGTCGGCCATGCGCACGACCCGGTCGGGGACCCGTTCTCGCACGGCGGTCCCCGTCATCTGCTCGACGGCGTCCGCGATGCTCTCCAGATGCTGGATGTTGACCGTGGTGATGACATCGATCCCGGCCTCGAGGAGCTCGAGGACGTCCTGCCACCGTTTCGCGTTTCGGCCCGAGCCGGGCACGTTCGTGTGCGCCAGCTCGTCGACGAGGGCGAGCTTGGGGTGCCGGGCCAGCACGGCGTCGACGTCGAGCTCCTCGAAGCGACTTCCTCGGTACTCGACCACCTTGCGGGGGACCGTCTCGAGGCCGTCGGCGAGCTGGGCGGTGAGGGGTCGACCGTGGGTCTCGACAAAGCCGATCACCACATCGAGGCCACGTTCCTTGCGACGGTGACCCTCGTTCAACATGGCGTAGGTCTTGCCTACGCCAGCGGCGGCACCGAGGTAGATGCGGAACCGTCCGGCAGCTTCGACGGCGTCTGACGAGCCGGTGTCGGACGAGCCGGTGTCGGACATCGATCCCGCTCCGGTGCCCGTGCGGTCGTCCCGTTCGGTGCCCGTGCCGCGGGAAAGCCCGGGGCCTGTCCGAGAAGGGCTACCGGTCACCTGGAGGCTCGAGGCGGTAGAGGGGGTTCCACAGGACGAGTCCATCACGGTCGGGGCGGGCGGTCCCCTCCACCGTGCAGCGCACCCCGACGGCGAGGCCAGGCACGTGGGGACGCCCGAGGAAGAGCAGCCCGATGCGGCCGGTGCCGTCGTCGAGCTCACACCGGAACGAGCCGGTGGGGCCCAGTGCGCCAGCGCCGGACGTCGCGGCGTCGTCGATCGTGCCGGTGACCACCACGCGGTGCCGGGGTGCGGCGTCGGCGAGCCGGCGGACGACCGGTCGACCTCCCCAGGTGCCAGCGTCGGTGAACGACACGGTGCTCACGACAATTTCGACAGGGCGAGGTTGAGCTCGAGCACGTTGACCACGGGCTCGCCCAGGAACCCGAGCTCGGGCTGGTGGACCTGGGTGGCGACGAGGTGGGCGACCACCGAGCGGGGCAGGTGACGAGCCCTGGCCACAGCGTCGACCTGGGCGTAGGCGGACCGCGGGCTGATGTCGGGGTCGAGCCCGCTGCCCGACGACGTGACGAGCTCGTTGGTCGGCGTGATCCCCTCCTTGCGCAGGGCGGCCGCCCGGGCGGCGACGTGCTGCTCGAGCACCTTCGACCGAGGCCCGAGGTTGGACGCCCCCGACGCCATGGCGTCGTACGGGTTCGGCTTGCCCGAGGGAGAGACGGTCGCTGACGGGCGGCCCTGGAACCATTGCGGCCCGCTCCACTGCTGGCCGATCAGGGTCGAGCCGTCCGCGGTCAGTGAGCCGTTGGCTTGGTGATGGAAGGCGAGCTGCGCGAGCCCGGTGCCGGCGAGGGGATAGGCGAGCCCGCACACCACCAGGAAGAACACCGCGACCACGATCGATCGGCGTAGGTGGACGAGCATCAGAACACCCCCGTTCCCGTGAGCACGAGATCGATCAGCTTGATGAAGACGAAGGGGACGATGATCCCGCCGACGCCGTAGACGAGGACGTTCCTTCGCAGGATGGCCGAGGCCGACGACGGTCGGAACCGCACGCCGCGCAGGGCCAGGGGGATCAGCGCCACGATGACCAGCGCGTTGAAGATCACCGCCGACAGCACCGCGCTCTGCGGGCTGTGCAGCTTCATGATGTTCAAGGCGCCGAGCTGCGGGTAGGTCGACACGAAGAGGGCGGGGATGATGGCGAAGTACTTGGCCACGTCGTTGGCGATGGAGAACGTGGTCAGCGCCCCCCGGGTGATGAGCAGTTGCTTGCCGACCTCGACGATGTCGATCAGCTTGGTCGGGTTGGAGTCGAGGTCGACCATGTTCCCCGCCTCTTTGGCTGCCGTCGTGCCGCTGTTCATGGCCACGCCCACGTCGGCCTGGGCGAGGGCCGGGGCGTCGTTCGTCCCGTCACCCGTCATGGCGACGAGCTTGCCGCCCGCCTGCTCGGCCTTGATCAGCTCCATCTTCGTCTCGGGGGTGGCCTCGGCGAGGTAGTCGTCGACGCCGGCCTCCTGGGCGATGGCGGCCGCGGTGAGCGGGTTGTCGCCGGTGATCATCACCGTGCGGATGCCGACGGCCCGCAGCTGGTCGAAGCGCTCGCGGATGCCCTGCTTGACGACGTCCTTCAGTTCGATGACGCCGAGGACCTTCGGGCCGTCGGCGACCACCAGGGGGGTCGAACCGGCACGGGCGAAGCCGTCGACGAGCTCATCGAGGCCGTCGGGGACGTCGCCACCTTGCTCGAGCACCCACCGTCGGACCGCCTCGGCCGCTCCCTTGCGGATCTGCCGGCCGTCGACGTCGAGCCCTGACATGCGGGTGGTCGCCGAGAACGGGACGAAGACGTGGTCCTCGCCGAGGGCGCGCTCGCGCAGGTCGAAACGCTCCTTGGCCAGCACCACGATGGAGCGTCCCTCGGGCGTCTCGTCGGCCAACGAAGCGAGCTGGGCCGCCTCGGCGAGGGCGGCCTCGTCGACGCCGGGGACCGGCGCGAAGGTGGACGCCATGCGGTTGCCCAGGGTGATGGTGCCCGTCTTGTCGAGCAGGAGCGTCTGGACGTCACCGGCGGCTTCGACGGCTCGGCCGGAGAGCGCCAGCACGTTGCGCTGTACCAGGCGGTCCATGCCGGCGATGCCGATGGCGGAGAGCAGCGCGCCGATCGTCGTCGGGATCAGGCACACGAGCAGGGCCACCAGCACCGTCACCGACACGGACGCCCCCGAGAAGGTCCCGAAGGGACGCAGTGCCACCACTACGGGGAGGAACACGAGGGTGAGGGCGGCGAGCAGGATGGTGAGGGCGACCTCATTGGGGGTCTTCTGACGGTCCGCTCCTTCGACGAGGCTGATCATCCGGTCGAGGAACGTCTGGCCGCGCTCGGCGGTGATCCGGACGACGATGCGGTCGGAGAGGACCCGCGTGCCGCCGGTGACCGCCGAGCGGTCGCCACCCGACTCGCGGATGACCGGTGCCGACTCGCCGGTGATGGCCGACTCGTCGACCGAAGCGATGCCCTCGACGATCTCGCCGTCGGAGGGGACGAGGTCGCCGGCTTCGCACACGACGAGGTCGCCCCGCACGAGCTCGGCCGCCGGTACGCGCTCCTCGTCTCCCGAGCCGGTGAGACGCCGGGCCGTGGTCTCCGAGCGCATCCGCCGCAACGTCTCGGCTTGGGCCTTGCCCCGGCCCTCGGCCACCGCCTCGGCGAAATTGGCGAAGAGGACGGTGAGGGCCAGCCACACGGTGATCGACCACGTGAACACCGACGGGTGGGCGACCGCCTCGACGAGGGTGACCACCGTGCCCACCAGCACCACGAACATGACCGGGTTGCGGACCTGTACCTTCGGGTGGAGCTTGCGGAACGCCTCGACGACGGCAGGGCCGAGGATCTCGCGGTCGAAGAGCCGTCGGGGCTTGGCGACCCCGTGGGGGCGGGCGGTGGTGTCGTCTCCAGTCGGGGTCGTCGTCGGGTCCGGAGCGGTGTCCCCGGGGTGTGGCGCGGCCATCTAGAAGAGCCTCCCGTGGCTGAGTTGCTCGACGATCGGCCCGAGGGCGACCGCCGGAAAGAAGGTGAGGCCGCCGACGATGATGATGATGCCGATGAGCAGCCCGGTGAACAGGGGGGTGTCGGTGCGGAAGGTCCCGAGCCCGGCCGGGACGGCCTCCTTCGCCGCCAGCGTGCCGGCGAGCGCCAGCGTGGGGACGATGATGGCGAAGCGCCCGAAGAGCATGGCCAGGCCGCCGGTCACGTTGTAGAAGGCGGTGTTGCCCGACAGCCCGGCGAAGGCGGAGCCGTTGTTGTTGGCTTGCGAGGTGAAGGCGTAGAGGATCTCCGAGAAACCGTGCGGCCCGGCGTTCAGCGGTCCCGCTCGGCCGGCATGGACGGAGGTGGCCACGGCGGTGAGCACGAGCACCACGAGTGGCATCACCAGGACGGCGAAGGCGGCGAGCTTGACCTCGCGAGCCTGGATCTTCTTGCCCAGGTACTCGGGTGTTCGTCCGATCATCAACCCGCCGATGAACACCGTGATGATGGCGAAGAGGAGGATCGTGTACAGACCGCTCCCGACGCCACCGGGGGTGACTTCGCCGAGCATCATGCCGGTGAGCAGCGCGAACCCACCCATCGGGGTGTAGGAGTCGTTGGCACTGTCGATCGACCCGGTCGACGTCTGGGTCGAGGCGACGTTGTAGAGGGAGGACGACAGGGGGCCGAAGCGGGCCTCCTTGCCCACCATGTTCCCCTGTGGCTGGGCCACGGCATGGGTGGCGGTGACGGCCGGGTTGGGCTGGGACTCGGCGAAGGAGGCGACGCCCAGCCAGGCGCCGAAGATGATCGTCATGGCGGCGAGCACGGCCACCCCCTGCCGCACGCTGCCCGCCAGCTTGCCGAAGGTGTAGGTGAGTGCCACCGGGATGCAGAGGAGGAGGGCGATCGACAGCAGGTTGGTGAGCCCAGTGGGGTTCTCGAAGGGGTGGGCCCCGTTGGCGTTGAAGAACCCGCCACCGTTGGTCCCGAGCTGCTTGATCGCTTCCATGAAGCCGGCCGGACCCCGCGCGATGGTCTGGGTGGCGCCGTCGAGCGCGTTGTGGACGACCGCCGGACCGCCGAGGGTCTGCACTGCGCCCTGGCCCACGAAGACGACGCCGGCGAGGAAGGCGATGGGGACGAGCACATAGAGGACGCCGCGCACGAGGTCCAGCCAGAAGTTGCCGATGGTGGACGAGCCCCGGCGGGCGAACCCCCGGATGAGGGCGACAGCCACCGCGATGCCGACCGCCGCGCTCACGAACTGCTGGACCTCGAGGACGGCCATCTGCGAGAAGTACGACATCGTCGACTCGCCCGCGTAGTTCTGCCAGTTGGTGTTGGTGACGAAGGACACCGCCGTGTTCCACGACAGTGCCGGTGGCACGGCCCCGAGGTGCTGGGGGTTGAACGGAAGCGAGCCCTGGATGCGGATGAGCAGGTACGAGAGCAGCAGGGCGACGGCCGAGAAGACGAGGAGGGCACCGGCGTAGCGGGTCCAGCTCTGCTCGGCCTCAGGGTCGACGGCGAGCAGGCGGTAGAGGGGGCGCTCGACGAAGCGCAGGTAGGTGACCCGCCCCTCGTAGACGGCGGCCAGGTACGAGCCGAGGAATCGCCAGGCGAGGGCCAGGACGGCGACGAGGACGACGATGGTCCAGAAGTAGCCCATCAGAACCACTCGGCCTTGAAGAGGGCCACGCCCAGGTAGACAAGGAGCACCACCGAGAGGGCGAGCAGGATGCCGTCGGTCGGGCTCACAGCCGGTCGAGCCCCCAGACCAGGCCGAGCATGGCGGCGAAGAAGGCGAGCGTCCCGAGGACGGCGATCAGATCTCCCATACGGCCACCTTGACGGACGGGCCGTGAACCCGGTGTGAACGCGGGCCGCGTCGCCGTGAACAATTCGTGAACGCTGCCCGGCGTTGCAGCCCGGCGCGGTTCGGGGTGCCCCGGCCCGCTTGCGGCGCCTCGAGCGCCTCGGGGGCCGGTCGGGGGCCGGTCGGGACCAGCCCGTGACCAGCCCGTGACCAGCCCGTGACCAGCCCCGGCTCAGCCCCGGCTCAGCCTGGCTCGAGGGCGTAGCCGATGCCCGGTGCCGTGCGCACCAACCGGCCTTCGGGGTCTCCGAGCTTCCGTCGGAGCCGGTAGACGTACACCCGCAGGTACTCGGTCTCGCTGCCGTACTCGCTCCCCCAGACCTGGCTCAGGATCATCCGGTGCGTGCAGACCTTGCCCACGTTGCGGGCCAGGAAGGCGAGAAGGTCGAACTCGCGCGCGGTGAGGTCGACCGTCTGGTTGTCGAGGGAGACTTGGTGGTGGACGAAGTCGACGGCGAGCGAACCGGTCGTGATCACTTCGTCGCCTGGCGTCACCTCGGCCGGACGGTGCCGGAGGGCGGCGCGGATGCGGGCTTCGAGCTCGGCCATGCCGAAGGGCTTGGTGACGTAGTCGTCGGCACCTCCGTCGAGGGCGGCGACCTTGCGTTCCTCGAGGCCGGTGGCGGAGAGCACGATGACGGGCACGTCGCTCCACTGGCGGACGCGTCGGCACACCTCGAGGCCGTCGAGGTCGGGAAGGCCGAGGTCGAGCACCACCACTTCGGGGCTCGACAGGGCGATCTTGGAGAGCCCCTCCTCGCCGGTCACCGCCACCGACACCTCGTGGCCGCGAGCAGCGAGCCCTACCCGGAGCGCCCTCAGCAGGGCACGATCGTCGTCGACGACGAGCACCGTGGCCATGGTCAGGGTGCCCCACGTCCGGCGGCGTGGACGACGACGTCGGTGGCGTCCTGGTTGGCAGGGGGCAACGTGAGACAGAAGCGCGCCCCACCGGTCGGGGCGTCCTCGACCCAGATGCGCTCACCGTGGGCCTCCACGAACGCCTTGGCGATGGCGAGGCCGAGCCCACCGCGACCGCCTGCCTCGCGGCGGTTGAACATCTCGAAGATCGTGGTGCGCTCGTCGGCTGCCACGCCCGGCCCCCGGTCCTCGACGGCCACTTCGACGCGACCGTGGGGGCGCAGCGTGGCTGACACGGTGACCGGTTCGCTCTCGGGCGCGTGACGGACGGCATTGTCGACGAGATTGGCGAGCACCTGCCGGACGAGGACGGGGTCGACGTCGACGTCGGGAAGGTGGCTGGGCATGACGACCGCCACGGGAGCCGGCTCGGGTGCGGTGGAGACGAGGGCGATCGCTTCGTCGACGAGATCGGCGACCGCCACACGCCTCCGTCGGAGCTCGAGCGCACCCGACTGGATGCGGGTCATGTCGAGGAGGTTCGAGACGAGGCGCTCGAGCCGGTCGGCTTGGGCGTCGACCAGCCCGACCAGCTCGGCGGCGTCCTGGGGCCCGACCGGGGCTCCGGTGTCGAGGAGGGTCGACGTCGCCACTTTGATGGTGGCGAGCGGGGTCCGGAGGTCGTGGGAGACGGCGCCGACCAGCGAGCGGCGGAGCCGGTCGACCTCCTCGAGAAGACGGGCCCGGACGGCCTGCTCGCGCAGCTGGGAGCGCTCGAGGGCGAGCGCGAGGTGGTTGGAGAACGCACCGAGCAGGTCGCGGTCGCTCCCGGTCTCGGCCGGGCCACGCAGCGCCAGCAGCCCGATGGCCCGTCCGGACGCCTCGAGGGCCAGGACCTGCACGTCGCCCTGGCGCGCTGCCGTCCGCCCGATGGTGACCGGCACGGCCGAGTGGGCGGAGAGACGGTCGAGTTCCTCTCGGTCGAGCGGTCGGCCGGCCGAGGCCACCAGCTCGAGCCCGTCCTCCGACGGCAGCAACAGCGCAGCGCCGTCGAGGGCGAACGCCGGCACCATGGCGTCCACGATCGTCTCGAGGAGCTCGCCGACAGCCAGGTCGCGCACCAGGAGCTCGGAGAGGTCGAAGAGGCGTCGGACACTGCCGGCCCGGTACTGGGCTTCGGCTCGAGCAGCGTCGAGCCGGGCGACGACGCGGGCTACCACCACCATCACCACGGCGTAGACCCCGAGCGCGGTCCAGTTCTGCGCCGCGCCGACCGACAGGGTGGAGTAGGGCGGGATGAAGAGGAAGTCGTAGGCCAGAAAGCCAGTGACCGTCGCCACGATGCCGGCGGCGAAGCCGCCGACGGCGACCCCGGCGACGACGGGGACTACGAGGACGAGGGCGGCCGTCGCTACGTTCAGGTGGTCCCTGAGGGGCACCAGGACGGCGGCGAGGACGGCGACGAGGACGATGGCGAGGACCGAGCCGGCAACGGCGGTCCGCCGCGTGCTGGCTCGGCGGTCGACGACGGGCGCCGTCGACGGGGACGTGCCTGGTGTGAGGGGGTGCACGGCCATGGCGAGCCCATCATCCCCCCCGTCCGAGCGCGCCGCCAGAGCGGTACTGGAGCGCCGGGTCTGGGGCCCGGGTGGTAAAGGGTCAGGCGTCCCGGCGGACGAAGAGCACGCCGGCAGCCACAAGGACCACCGCCGCGTAGACGGCCATCAGCCCGAGGCCCGTCCACGGGGCGAACGTGTCGGGTCGAGGCTGGGTCGAGATCATCGCCTGGAGGACGGTCAGCGGCAGGAACTTGGACAGCGACTGCTGGACCGAGGTCGGGAAGGCATTGAGGATCAGTGGAAGGATCAACAGCACCCCGACGAAGATGCTGATGGCGCCGGCGGTATGGCGGATGAGCGACCCGATGCCGAGGGCGAGCAGGCCCAGCACGGCAAGGTAGATGCCACTGCCGATCACGGCTCTGGCTACCCCGGGTTGACCGAGGCTGGCATGGGGAACGGGGCTCTTCAACAGGCTCTGACCCACGAAGAAGGCGGCGAAGGTCACCACCTCGCTCACCACCAGGGCGACAGCGCCGAACACGGTCGCTTTGGCCGCGAGCACGAGGGGTCGCCGGGGCACGGCAGCGAGCGTGGCCCGGATCATCCCCGTGCCGTACTCGCTGGTGATCACCAAGATGCCGAGCACCCCGATGGCCAGCTGGGCGAGGAAGACGCCCCGCAGGCTCCGGCTGGTCGGGTCGAAGCTCAACCGCTCGACGGCAGAGAAGGTGCGCCAGTGGTTGTTCGACACCGCGGTGATGATCGCTCCGAGCCCGACCGTAGCGATCGCCAGCGCGGCGAGGCTCCAGACCGTCGAGCGCACCGAGCGGAGCTTCGTCCACTCGGAACGCAGGACGTCGACGGGAGAGAGACGCGTGGTCGTCGCCAGGGGGGCCGGCACGTTCGACGGTGCGGGCGAGGAAGGAGCAGTCGTGGTCATCGGGTCACCTGGTCAAGTCGGAGAGCGGTCCGGGCTCCGGGGATCCGGCCGGCACGGTCGTCGGGATAGGCCTGGCGACATCGGTGGTGACGTCGCCCCGGTACTCGACGCTGTCGTTGGTCAGTTCCATGAAGGCGTCCTCGAGCGAGCCGGCCTGCGGCGAGAGCTCGTGGAGGACGATGTTGTTGCGCCCCGCCGTCTCGCCGATGTCGGTGATGGCGAGCCCGGTGACAGCCAGCGCGCCGTCCGTCTCGTCAGCCACGGTCGCGCCGGCGGCTCGCAGCATCTCACCCAGGCGAGCGGCCTCGGGCGAACGGACCCGCACGTACTGGCGCGAGCTCTGGGCGATGAACTGCTCGACCGGCAGGTCGGCGATGAGCTTGCCTCGTCCGATCACCACCAAGTGGTCGGCGGTGAGCGCCATCTCGCTCATCAGGTGGCTCGAGACGAACACCGTCCGTCCTTCGGCGGCGAGGCCCTTGAGCAGGTTGCGCACCCACCGGATGCCCTCGGGGTCGAGGCCGTTGATGGGCTCGTCGAAGAGCAGGACCCCGGGGTCGCCGAGGAGGGCGGCCGCCATGCCCAGGCGCTGGCCCATGCCGAGGGAGAACGCTCCGGCTCGCCGCCGGGCGACGTCGGTCAGGCCGACCAGATCGAGCACGGCGTCCACCCGTGCCCGCGGGATGCCGTTGGTCTGGGCCAGGCACCACAGGTGGTTGTACGCACTGCGTCCGGGGTGGATGGCCTTGGCTTCGAGCAGGGCTCCGACTTCGCGCAGCGGTCGGGGGAGGTCGCCGTACCGGCGTCCGTTGACGGTGACCGCACCCGCGCTCGGGTGGTCGAGCCCCATGATCATGCGCATCGTCGTCGACTTGCCCGACCCGTTGGGGCCGAGGAACCCGGTCACCTGGCCGGGACGGACGGTGAAGGACAGGTCGTCGACAGCGACCGTCGTGCCGTACCGCTTGGTGAGGCCTCGTGCCTCGATCATCGAGCCTCCTCCGGCTCGGGCGCTCGTCACGCCCGTCATGGGTCCGTGCCCCCGGTGGCCGGCCGCTCGCGGCGGCCGGGCGGGCTCCGGTGTCCCTTAGCTTGCCTCGGGCTCGGACCGCCGGGGGGTCGCCCCCGGACTGGCGACCCTGAGCGCGGGCCGTCAGCCGATCACGGCGGCCGCGTCGAGGTCGAGGGCGTGACGCGCGTGCCGGTCGGCCATGGCGAGGAACATCGCGTCGCCGCGCTCGGTCCGTTCCACCAGCATCGACGCGGCGACGGCCATCACGAGCCCCGACCAGCTTCCCCGTCGGTAGGCGGACCAGCACTGCTCCCAGGGGTAGTCGTGGACCCCGGCGGCGGTGAGCCGACGGTGGTACCGGCGGACGAGGTCGTGCTCGTGGGCTCGCCGGTCCTCGGCCACGAGGCCTGCACCGACGAAGTAGGCGACGTCAGCGAGCGCCGGGCCGTGGCCGGCCGTCTGCCAGTCGAGGACGGCGACCCGATCGCTGCTGCCGGCTGGGCCGGCTGGGCCGGCTGGGCTGCCGGGGGGCGCGCCGAAGAGCAGGTTGTCCAAGCGGTAGTCACCGTGCGTCACCGTCGACGGCCCGGTGTCGGCGCCGAGGTAGGCATCCAGCCGGGCGAAGAGCGCCTCGCCTGCCTGGTGGACGTCGGGCGTGACGCGTTCTTGGTAGCGGTCGCGGAACCCGTCCCACAGCTGCGGGAGGAGGCCGAGGAGGAATTGCCGTGAGCCTTCGGGGTCACGGTGGAGCCACTCGAGCTCGGCGAGCGAGGGGTCCCCCCACCGAGGGGCATGGAGCCGGACGAGCTCGTCGAGCGCAGCCGCCGCCTCGGCCACGGTGCACCCGGCAAGCTGGTCGCCGGCGTGGGCGGTGGGAAGGTCCTCGACGACGAGGACGAAACGGGGGCTGCCTGCCGCGAGGTCGGCGTAGTAGGGGTAGGGCGTCCTGACCGGCAGGCTGGGGGCCAGCTCCTGGTAGAAGCGGACCTCGATCTCGTAGCAGCGCAGGGCCATGGCTGCCTGGAGGCTGGCCTCGTCGGCCGCCGGGACCTTCACCACCACCGAGGCCGGTGCCTCGGTGGGGCGGTCGTAGGAGAGCGCCAGCCGGAACGTGTCGCACATCTGCCCCGTGCCGATCGGGGTGCGCTCGACGGCCGCGACCTGGGCGCCGTCGAGCGCGCCCGCCCCGCCCAGCACCTCGGTGAGCCAGACGGGGTCGAGCTCGTCGGGCGACGCGGGGATCGTCACGCCGGGAGCTCCCCCTCGACGAGCGTGTCGGGGAAGTAGCGGTGGTGCCGCGCTCCGGTGACCTCGAAGATGGCCGTCCCCGAGCGCCCGTCGTCGGTCGTGGCTCGCACTTGGCTGAGACCGCCGCGGTGGAACGGCTCGTAGGGGCGGGCGAGGGGCCCCTCGACGGCGACCGTCACGGTCTGTCCCCCCTCCAAGGCGAACGTCGCCGTCCCACGCAGCCCGGTGACGCCCGAGCCGTCGCGCCCGTAGCCGACCGGCGTACCCGTCCCGTCCACCCAGGCGAGGTCGTGGGCGAAGTCGACCAGCGGGACGGGGTCGCTGCCGTCGGTCGCCGCCCAGCACCCGTCGGTATAGACGCGGGCGCCGTTGGCCAGCTCCCAGTGCCACACCCCGAGGAACCCGTCGGGGAGCTGCACCTGCAACCACAGCCACAGCGGGCAGCGTGCGTGGTCGCGGATCCCCCACGAGTGGTCGCGCTGGCCCCACCAGCCGTCGACGTCGGTGACGGAGCCGCCGACCTCGTAGGTGCCGTGGTAGGTGCCCGACTGGAAGAGGTGGCTCTGGTCCCAGACGACCTCGTTGCCACAGCGCATCGTGCCGCGCCGGAGCCCGTAGGGGCGGGTCCGGGCCCGGAAGGTGAGGTCCATCCCGAGCTCGCAGCGCTCGGGGTCGGCCCACAGCCGGATCTCCTGGTAGGGACGGACGATCTCGACCCGCGCTGCCCCCACGTCGGGCGTATGCGGGTCGTCCCCGAAGGGCCGGGCGTGCCGGCTCAGGACGGGGACGCCGGCGACGCTGCCCATCTGCAGGGAGTCGAGCTCGCGCCGCTGTGGGTAGGTGGCGAGGGTGAGGATGACCACGTCGCCCAGGGTGTCTGGACGATGGGCCACGAAGAAGTAGCTCTCGCGCCAGTGTGGGTGGTGGGCGACCACGTTCGGCAGCGGTTCGGGAAGCTGGTGGACGAGCAGCTCGTCCAGGGCGGTCAACGGCGGCACGGTGCCGATCCTGCCATGGTGGGGCGCCGCCTGCCGTGCCCTCGGGCCCCGGGGAGCGCGACACTGGCGTCGTGCCCGACCTGACCTTCTCCGCCTCCGTCGTCGTCGAAGCGTCGCCCGAGGTCGTCTACGACCTGGTCGCCGACGTCACCCGCATGGGCGAGTGGAGCCCGGTGTGCAAGGCCTGCTGGTGGGACGAGGGCGCCGACGCGACGCCAGGCTGCTGGTTCACCGGTCGCAACGTGACGCCCGAGCGGACGTGGGAGACGCGCTCGCAGGTCGTGGTGGCCGATCGCGGTCGTGAGTTCGCCTTCGTGGTCGGAGGGTCGTTCGTCCGGTGGGGCTACATGTTCACTCCGGTCGAGGGTGGGACCGAGGTGACCGAGTCGTGGGCGTTCCTCCCCGACGGCCTCGTCCGCTTCGACGAGCGCTTCGGCGACGGCGCCCCCGCCGAGGTCGCGGCCCGCTCCGAGGCCGCCCGCACCGGCATCCCGCAGACCCTGGAGGCCCTCAAGGCGGCGGCCGAGTCGGCCTGAGGCCAGGGCGCCAGTCGGCTTCCCGCCGGCCGACGCGAGGGTGCACCGGCACCGGGCGGCGGCCCGCGAGCAGGACGTCCTCGAGCCACGCCCGCCAGCCCGCGGTGGCGTCGACCACGAACTCCTGGCCGCGGGGGTCCGTGCGCAGCCGGGCTTCGCCCGCGAGCTCGCTCCAGCGCGACCGGTCGTGGTGGTAGGTGAGCTCGGCACCGCTTTAGGCGGGGTGGCACGGCAAGGGGAGCGCCCACCACGACGCGGGCCCTTCGGGAGCGCTCAGCCGCAGACCGTCGTGCCAGGCGAGCCGGCCGGCGCCCGGCCGGTGCCAAGGCCCCTCGTCCGCGGCGACGTAGAGCGTGCTGGCGCTCCGGTAGGGGCCGGCGACATGCGGGTGCTCGGCCGCCCACGCCGGCGCGTCCCCTGCCCGTCGCGGTTGGAGGCGGCACCCGACGAGCCGGGCCGGATCGCCCGCGTTCCGGGTCCCTCAGAGGCCGGGGCCCGCTAGTCGGTCTTGACGACGAGGACCGCGCACTCGGCCCCGTGGCACACCGAGTTGGGCACGCTGCCGAGGAAGCGACGGGCCCCGCGCATGCCGCGGCTCCCGACGACGATGAGATCGGCACCGACCCCCTGGGCGGTGCCCAAGATGGCGTCAGCGGCGTCCTCGCCGACGGCGTGTGCCTGGGCGGACAGGCCGCCACACCACTGGTCCACCGCGTCACGGGCGATCTTGTTGGCTGCCCCCTCCTTCAGCAGCCGGTCCACACCAGCGTCGGCCAGCGCCGCGCCGGCGAAGCCGGCCATGCCGGGATCCGAGGGGCGGTAGGCGGTGACGACATGGATCGACGACCCCCACGACCGGGCGATGTCGGCCGCCGTCTCGACGGCCTTGCCGGCCGACTCGGAACCGTCGGTCCCGACCACGATGCGCTGGTACATCGGCACTCCCTTGCTCGTTCGTCTCGGCGGTGCGGCGACCGTCCCGCTCGTGCCACCCGGACGTCGACGGGGCCGGCGTCCGCACCTCGGATGGTAGAACGTCGAGGGCGACGGCGCACTGGTCCGGTGCCGAAGGCCATCCGGCAGCCACGCTGAGCGCACGTGTCAACACGGCAACGTGGCCGCCGACCACTCGCCGCTCACTCGACGGCCGCTCTTCGAGCAGGTGAGAGGGGCGTCCAGTACAATGCGCCGTCGATGGGGTCGCAGGGGGTGGACCCGATCGCGCCGCATGGGGGTGCCCGTGTGCAGCGCGGGCGGGTCGGCATCGGGGGTGGTCGGCGCCGCTGGGCGTACCGTGTAGGCACGACAGCAGGTGGCGTGACGCGCCACATGGCGCGTGGCGCGGAGCGCGCCGCCCGGAGCGTTGCTGCGGCCGCTCCTCGCTGGTCGTGGCGGGCCTGGGGCACCCTGGCTGTCGCCACCCTGGTCGCCGTGGTCGCCGTCGTGCCCCCGCTGTCGACCCCCGTTGGCGTCCCACCCGCCCTGGCCCGCCCGCCTGTCCCTGCCGGCCCGCTGCCGGCACGGACGGCCGCCGCGGTGTCGACACACCCCGGGTGCGGCACGAACCTGCCCGCCACCGAGGTCGTCTGCACGTACGGGCCGGGCACCAGCACGGTGACCTTGCCCCCGTACATCTCGTCCTCGACGTCTACCGTGTCGGTCACCCTCGACGGAGCCGGCGGCGCCTCGGGAGGCGCCGGAGGGAAGGTCACTGGCGTCCTCACCGGCCTCAGCGGTGGCTCGTCCCTCACTGTCGTGGTCGGTGGAGCAGGCAGCGGTCAGAGCGGTGGCTTCAACGGCGGCGGCAGCGGCGGTGGCGGTGGAGGTGCCGGTGGGTCGTCGGGCGGTGGCGGGGGCGGCGGCACGTCGCTCGTCATCGGTGGCGTGACGGTCGCCGAGGCCGGCGGTGGCGGTGGCGGTGGCGGTGGCGGTGCGCTCGGTGCCGGTGGCGGCAGTGGCGGCAGTGGTGGCAGTGGTGGCGGGGGCTCGGGTGGCAAGTACGTCTCGATCGACTGCAACGGCGGCGGCGGTGGCGGCGGCGTTGGCTCTACCCCGGGCGGCGGCGGGAGCGGGTGCCCGGCGAGCTCGGGTGGTGGTGGCGGCTCCGGCTCGAACGGCGGTGGTGGTGGCGGCGCGGCCTCCGGTGGCGGCGGGGGCGGAGGTGGTGGCGGCGGCTGGGCCGGCGGTGGCGGCGGCGGGGGCGCCGAGGCCGACGCCGGCGGTGGCGGTGGCGGTGGCGGTGCTGACGCGTACCTCACGACCTACTTCGCCTCGGGGTCGGTGGGAGCGGGCAACGGGGCGCCCAGCGGGACCGGAGGTACCGCGACCATCAGCTGGACGCTCCTCACGCCGTCGGTGGTCGTTCCCTCGACGGTCACCGCGTCCCTCGGTGACCCGAACGCAAGCCTCTCGGCCACCGTCTCCGGACCGGCTGGCTACACGCCGACCGGAACGGTCTCCTTCGTGCAGCTCGGCGCCACCAACCCCGCGTGCACGGCGACGGTCGCTGCGAACGGTACGGCGTCGTGCACGTTCACCGACACGACTGCCGGGGACGCCTCGTTTGTCGCCATCTACTCCGGTGACGACACACTGGCTGGAGCGACGACGGGGTACTTCACCGTCGACGGCGTGCCCGACCCGACCTCCGTCGCGGCGCCCACCGCGACCGTCCAGTCCTCGGCGACCCCACCCGACATCGCCCTGTCGACCACCGTCACGCCAGCCTCCTATGCCGTCGGCACGCTCGGCGGCGGCAGCGTCTCCTTCTACGACCAGCTCTCCTCGACGACGCCGGTGTGCACGACCGCCGTCCCCACCTCGGTTGCTGTCGGTGCCACGGCTTCCGTCGGGTGCACGTTCGGGGTCACCGCTCCCTATCCCGTTCCTGGTCAGTCCTACTCGTTCACCGCCGTCTACGGCGGCAACACCGATAACGCCGCGTCGCCGGTCAGTGCCACGTCGTCGTCCGCCACCATGGGCAAGTACGCCACGACCACGACCCTCGTGGCCGACAACTCGACCAGCGCCGTGTCGGTCACCTACGGGACCACCGTCTCGCTGCAGGCGACGGTCCACGACCTCCCGAGCACCGACACCACGGCACGAGGCACCCTCACCTACCAGACGACGAGCGGCACGCCGCTCGACTGCCAGGGCCTCGTGCAGCCGGTTGCCGTCACGCTCGCCTCCGGCACCGGTCCGGTCGACGGCACGGTGCCGGCCTGTGTCTTCACCCCCTCGGTTGGCGAACAGGTGGACGCTGCCTTCTCCGGTGACCAACAGGCCAACCCTTCGACCTCCTCCAGTCCCTCGATCACCGTCGGCCAGGCGACTGCCACCGTGGCGTCGCTGGCGGTCAACGGCACCGGTGACGCCTACGTCGGGGTGGGTACGACGATCACGGCCACCGTCACCACGACGGCGGGCGCCCCACCCAACGGCGGCGTGAGCTTCTTCGTCGGCAGCGGTGCGAGCGCCGTGCCGATCACCGGGTGCGACGCCGCCCAGAC
This sequence comes from Actinomycetes bacterium, assembly GCA_021798955.1. Lineage (GTDB taxonomy): Bacteria > Actinomycetota > Acidimicrobiia > Acidimicrobiales > RAAP-2 > JAJZJT01. Next base: position 51,079 of record JAJZBK010000004.1, on the reverse strand, counting down.
GGCTGCCACGGGCCAGTCGAGCGGTTCACCCGGCGCCGAGCAGACCGTCTACACCTGCACGGGTGGCCCGGCACCGACCACCCTTGGCACCGAGACGTTCACTGCTACCTACTGCCCGACCTCGAGCGGTGTGGCGGCGTGTGCCGACTGGACGACTGCCGGCGCCACCACGCCGTACACGCCGAGCCCCGACCCGACCACCGTGTCCGTCTCGCCGAAGGGCAGCGAGCTCAACCCGGTCAACGAGACCGGAGGCCAGCCCGTCACCCTGACGGCGACCGTCGCACTGGCCGCCGGCGATGCCGCGCCGACCGGGACGATCTCCTTTGCCGAGAACGGCAACCCGGTCACGTCGACGACGGGTGCCCCCTGCACCGGCCTGGCTCTTGCTGTGACGGGATCGGGGTCGGCGGCGACGGGGACCGCTTCGTGCACGTTCGTCCCCGACCCCGGTGGCGAGGACGAGGTCGTCGCCACCTACGTCGTTCCGGCAGGCTCACTGACCCAGCCGTCCGCCTCCCCGGTGTCCTTCTACCAGGTGAGCGGGGCACCGACGACGATGGCGCTCGCCGTCGTGACCGGAGCGTCGACAACGGGCACCACGGGCGGGACCGTCCTGGCCGATGGTGCGTCGGTCGCCTACGGAGCCCTCCTCACGCTTCGGGCGACGGTCACCTCGACGGGCGGTGTGCCGGTGGCCCAAGGGACGGTCGCCTTCCGTGAGGACGGCGCTGCCATTACCTCCGACGGCACACCGGTGTGCCAGGCGGTGTCGGTTGCCGCCGGCGTCGCCACGTGCCAGGTGCCGAGCCCCGCTCCGGGGGCGACCACCTTCGGCGGCACCTTCGCCTATGCCGGCGGCGGGTTCCAGGACAGCACGGCATCCGCCTCGGTCGAGGTCGTCTCTGCCGCCACGACCACGTCGCTCGCCGTCGCTCCGGACCCGACGGCGGCCGGCGCGCTCGACCTCACGACCACGGTCGCCGATGCCTCGCCGGGTTCGGCCGTGGCACCAGTCGGCACGGTTGCCTTCTCGGCCGGAGGTGTGTCGATCGCCAGTTGTCTCGCCGTCCCCCTCGTCGCCGGCGCGGGCGGGGCGGCTACGGCGACGTGCGCCGACCAGGCGGCGCCGACGGTGGGGACGACCGCCTACGGCACTGCCTACACCTCGACCTCGTCCGACTTCGCCGGGTCGGCACCGGCCACGGCGTCCTTCACAGCCGGCGCGGCGTGCTCGAGCGTCTTTGGCGGCCTGTGGAACCAGGCGGGAACGAGCGGGGCGACCGTCTCCTTCGCCGTGGGCGGGCTGCCGACCGCTGTCGACCGGGTGTCGGTCACCTTGGGCGGCACGACGGGAGGGTGCACGGCCTCGTCGGACCTCCCGATCACTGCCGGCTCGCTGTCGCTCTTCGGTGGCACGCTGGCGGTTGCCTCGGGGCTGACCGGCTACGTCGAGGATGCCCAGACCGCAGGGAGCACGCCGACGTTGTGCCTGACGGGGGGCACGCTCGCCCTGCCGGCGGCGTGGGGGCTCGGCTCGGGGATCGCTCTCGGGCCAGACGCGGCCCTGTGCTTCGACGTGACCGGCTCGGGAAGCGGGTCGGACACCCTCGGCCAGGTGACGAGTGGCACCCTGACCGTCCCCCTCGGGTCCCTGCCGTTCGGCAACCCCGATGCCTCGGTCAGCTATGCCCTCGGGCTCACCTTCTCCGACGCCGCCGGACCCGAAGCCACGGTGACCATCGCTCCGGTCACGCCGCCGGCGGGTGTTCCTTCGGTCGACGCCACCGTCACCGTGGCCCTGTCGGGGACGACGCCGACGGCAAGCGGGTCGGCGGTGCTCGCTGGCCTCCCCTTCGGCCCACCCGTCCAGGCGTCCTTCACGGTCGGGACGGGCACCGGTGGATCGTTGGCCACGGCGCTGACGTTCACCCTGGCGCCGTCCAGCGCACCGTACGCTCCGCTGCCCGGGCTCGAGCTCGAGGACGTGACGGCGACCCTCGCGGCGCCGACGTCGGGGAGGCCGTTCGCCCTCACGTTCGGTGCCACCGCCGTGCTCGGCGACGCCGTCGCCTCGTCGACTAGCGCCCTCACTCTGTCGGTGACCGGCTCCTACTCGGCTGGGACGTTCACGCTCGGAGTCTCTGGTGCCGACGTCGGGACGTGGTCGCCGTTCAGCTCGCTTGCCCTCTCCCTCACCTCGCTGACGGGCTCGGTCACCATCACGACCACGGGTACCGTCTCCTACGACTTCGAGGCCGGCACGCCACCAGCACCCGGCACGACCCCGACCCCGGTGGTGGCCTGGGACCCGACAACCGGCGTCTCCGTCACCGTCGACTGCGTCTCGCTCGCCTTTGGTACGACCCCGACGTGTGCATCGGGCTCGCTCCAGCGTCCAGCCGATCCGACCCTCTCCCTCGAGGGCGTCGTATCGGTGGGGACACCGGGGGCCGGCGGCCTGGCGGCCGCCGTCGAGGGCTCGATCGACCTCCGGACGGGGGGCGTCTCGTTCCACCTCGACCCGGCCGGATCGTCGCTGACCGTGCCGGTGGCGAGCGGGATCACCGTCACCCTCACCAGCCTGTCGGTGACCGGGGGCGTCGGGACCGGCATCGCCGTCGACGGCTCGGCCAGCGCCTCCATCCCCACGCTCAGCTCGTCGCCGCTCACCGTCACCGTCTCCGACGACGACGGTGCCTTGGTCGTGGCTGTGGCCGGCGTCGACCTCTCCCAGCTCGGCGTCCCCCTCACCGGGTTCTTTGCCTACTCGTCGGCGCCAGTCGCTACCTTCGACACCGGCGACACGGCGATCGGCACGGTGGCGTTGGCAAAGGGGTTCAACGGAGACGCCGTGCTCGTCCCCTCGGCAGGGGTCGCCTCGGCCCTCGAGGCAGCGGGGTTCACGCTGCCCCCGGGGGGGACGATCACCTTCAGCGGGAGCTGGGACCCGGGGTCGTCGCCCTCCTTCACCGCCGACCTCCACGCCCCGCCCGGTTTCCCTTTCCTTACGCTTCCTGACGGGGCCGCCCTGACCGGTGCCACCCTGTCCTTCTCGTCGGGAACGCTGTCGCTTGCCGTCTCGGGGGTGGTCCCCGTCCCCGGGCAGGCACCGGCCACCGTCGCCCTCGACGTCGACATCGGGCTCACCGACGGGTCTTTCTCCGGCACGGCGACCGTCAGCGGCCTCGTCGTCTTCGGCACCGCCGTCGGCCTCAGGGGCACCATCTCGCGGAGCGCCCAGGGCGTGGTGACCGCGGACGTGACGACCTGCCAGCCGTCGGGCTCCTCCTGCACGCCCGGCCCTATCGCCGGGCCGTTCACCCCGTTCCCCGGGGTCCCGGTCACCCTCACCGACGTCGGGCTCTCGCTCGGCACGTCTGGGCTCGCCGTCACCGGCACCTTGTCGGTCGACGGCCTCGGCTCCCTATCGCTCGACGGGACGCTCTCCTCCCTCGACACCTGGAGCCTGACGGTGGCTGCTGCCCAGGCACAGGCATGGCAGCCGGCGCCGTCGGTGACCATCGACGCCGCGCTGTCGGGGACCATCAGCGACAGCAGCGGAGTGGTCACCTTCTCGTTGTCGGCCACCGGCGTCGGCGCCAACCCACTGTTCGCCCTGTCGGTCGGCGGCGTGTCGCTCGCCGTCGACTCGGTCCAGCTCGGAGACGCGACGCCACCGTCGGGGTGCACCGTCGCCGCGGCGGGAGACCTGTGGCTTGCCGTCACCGGATCACTCGGCATCTCCCTCTCCGGCTTTTCCGGCTCGGCCTCGGCGAGTGGCTGCTTCGACCTCACCGCCGGGAGCTTCTCGCTGTCGGCCACCTTGAGCCAGCTGTCTGCCAGTTTCGCCGGTGGTGCGGTCGAGCTCGGTGCGCCGACGTTCACCCTCAGCGAGTCCCAGGGCTCCTACCAGGTCGCCGCCCGGCTCGTGCTCACCGTCCAGATGCCCGGGGGCGGGTCCCTCGTCCAGAACGCCACCTTGCAGATCGGTTCGGGCGGGACGTTCGTGGTGGGCGCCGAGGCCAACCTGTCGCAGTGGCTCGGCTCGAGCGGCGACACCGCCTACCTCTACTACGCGAGCGCCGCCGTGCCCGGGTTCCAGACCGGTGATCCCGCTCTCGGGACGATCGACCTGAGCCAGGGTCTCGACTTCGCCCTGTCCATCTCCCTGCCCGGCTCGGTCACCTCGGGCCTGTCGGCCATCGGCATCGACGTGCCGTCGGGGTCCGGTCTCGTCGCCGTGGGCACCGCCGACTTCCAGACGGACACCTACCTGCTCCGGATCTCGATCTCGCTCGGCTCGGGGCTCACCGTCTTCTCGAGCGCCGGCAGCTCGCTCGTGCTCGACTCGGGCTTCCTCCAGGTGGAGCTGAGCCCGGCCGGGCCGACCTTCTCGGTGGGCATGACCGCCACCCTCGACGTTGCTTCGCCCGGCTCGATCGGGTCGCCGTCGTCGCACCAGCTGACCGGCGAGCTGACTGTGAGCGACACGGGGATCAACGTGAGCCTGTCGTTCGGGGACTGCAGCGGCCCGTCGACGGGGTGGCAGGGCGCCTTTGGGATCAGCGGGCTCACCATCAAGTGCGCGGGCCTCGAGGGAGGGATCAGCTTCGGCGACGGCGTCCCGCTGCCCAACGTCGGCCTCTACGGCACGGTCACCGCCTTGCCGAGCAACGTGGCGACCACCATCGGCTACCTCGAGGGTGCGCCGATCACCTTCGCCTTCAACTTCGACCCGTTCCTCCTCGACCTCGCCATCGGCACCAAAAACTCGGGCACGCCGGCACTCGAGCCGTTCAAGGACTTCGGGCAGGCCAGCTTGCTCGAAGTCGACTACGCGTCGCTCTACATCTCCCCCGAGGGCGCCACCCTCGGGGGCACCACCTACCCGGCGGGGTTGGGCCTCGGGTTCCAGGGGAGCGTCGAAGGCATCCAGATCTCGGTGCTCGCCAACATCGGCCTCGCCCCGCCGAGCATCAACTTCACCGGGTCGGTATCGCAGATCACCATTGGAGGCCTGAGCATCGGACCGGTCAGCATCACGCTTGACGCCTCGCCGACCACCTTCAAGTTCGAGTTCGACGGCTCGCTGTCCCTCGGGCCCGGCAGCGCCCAGATCGGCCCCGCCCTCGAGGTCGGGGGATCGCTGTCGGCATCGGTGTCGATCAAGGTCTCCACCAGCGGTATCAGCGCTTTCATCTGGGGGAGCGTCTCGGTCGAGGTGGCCGCCTACGTGGCTACCCAAGCCTGCTACTACGACGGCTGGATCCCGTACCCGTGCGACTACCAGTGGGAGGGGACCTCGGCCTCCTTCACGCTGCAAAAGACCGGGTTATCGGTCACCGGCAGCGGTGTGACGCTCGAAGCCGACGGCTACTCGATCACCTTCGACTACGACGGCTCGATGTCGGTTGCCACCGGCGACGTCGGTGGCCTGTCCGCCCGACGCGACGCCGGGGCGACCACCGGGTCCTCTGCTCCCGTGCTCGTCGACCAGGTCAGCGAGGTCGGTGGGACGGGCGAGGTTGCTCCGGCCGGCCCCATCCAGGTGGTCGCCTACGTGCGCCGCGTCGGACGGGCGGTCCTCGTTGCCGCCCCGCTCCTCGGCGGGACCGCTGGCGGACCCGGGGGGCCGGGCGGCGCCGAGACGGGAAGTCCCGCCTCCGGAAGCCCCGCGTCGCCTGCCCGCCGGGCGGTCGTCACGCCGCAGGACCCCGTCGCCCAGGTCGCCCCGAGCAGCGGGCCGGCCGTGTTCGGAGCGAGCACACCGCAGGGGACGTGGTCGTCGACGGGCTCGTTGGCCGGTGGACACGGCTTCGGGGCGGTGGCCAGCCTGCCCGGTGGCGACGTGCTGGTTGCCGGAGGTGTCGGCTCGGCTGGCCAAGCGGTGTCCTCAGCCGAGGTCTACGACCCGGTGACCGGCGCGTGGACGGCCACCGGGTCACTCGCGGTGGCGCGGGTCGGGGCAGCGACTGCCAGCCTGCCCGGTGGCGACGTGCTGGTTGCCGGTGGGCTCGGGACGGACCACCGACCGCTTGCCTCTGCTGAGGTCTACGACCCGCGGACCGGATCGTGGTCGACCGTCGGCTCGCTCGGCACGGCCCGGGCGTTCGCCTCGGTAGTCGTCCTGGGCGACGGCCACGTGCTCGTCGCCGGCGGCGAAGGCATCGACCACCGACCACTCGCCTCTGCCGAGATCTACGACCCGGCCACTGGCCGCTGGTCGCAGACGGCCCCGTTGGCGAAGCCCCGGGTGTCCGCCGCCGCCGCCTCGTTGCCCGGAGGCGGTGCGCTGGTGGCGGGCGGCTTCGACGCCCAAGGTGCCCTGGCCACGGCCGAGCGGTACGACCCGACGACGGGCCGTTGGTCGTCTGCCGGCACAATGAGCGTGCCACGACTGCTGGCAACGGCAGCCGTCCTCCGCGGGGGTGACGTGCTGGTGGTCGGAGACGGGAACGCCGCCGACCGGTACGACCCGGCGACGAACTCGTGGCAGGCGACCGGAGGGATGTCTGTGTCACCCGTCCTGCCGGGCGTCGTGACGCTGGCCGACGGCGAGGTGCTGGCGGTGGGCGGTGAGAACGCCGGGCAGCCGTTGGCCTCGGCCGAGGTCTACGACCCGGCAACTGGTGCATGGACGAGTGCCGGCTCCCTGGCGACGGCGCGGTCGGGCGCCGCGGTCGTAGCCCTTTCGAACGGGCAGGTGCTCGTCACCGGCGGGATCGTCCAGGTCCCCGGGGAGCCCGGCTCCCTGGTGCTGCCCACTTCCTCCGAGCTCTACACGCAAACGGCGGCGGACCAGGTCGCCCTCCCTGCCGGGACGCCACCGGTGCTTAGACCCGGTGGGCTGGGCGCCACCGGCTACGCCTTGCTTTTCGGGTCCCTGGCCGGCCTCGTCCTCCTCGCTCTGGCGGCAGGAAACGTGGTCGGCTACCGCCGCCGGTCTCGCCGGTCTCGCCGGTCTCGCCGGTCTCGCCGGTCACAGCAGGCGGCCAGAGCCGACCGGTGCCCCTGAGCCAACAAGTGCGAGCCGACCGGGTTCCTCGAGCCGACCGGAGCCCTTGGGCCGACTGGAGCCCCTGCTCGAGGTCTCGCTGTCGTCCGGATGCACCGCTACGGTGAGGACCGGGCACACGTCGGCCGCCGGAGAGCGACTTCGATGGGCGCCGCGGCGGGCTGGGAAGAACGACACGACTCGAGAGAGGACCACACGGATGCCGCTCAGCTACGACGAGGCGTTCGCCGCTGTCACCGGGCCCGGGCAGGACTTCGAGCTGGTCGAGGGGACCGTACGGGGGGTTCGCTATCGGCTGTTCAAGAACGCACCGCCCACGCTCGGGCACCTCTTTGCCAGGGCGCGGGGAGACGAATCGACGTTCCTCGTCTACGAAGACGAGCGGTGGACCTTCGACGAGACCATGCGCCATGTCGACGCGCTGGCCCACGCCCTCGTCCACACGTATGGCGTCCGCAAGGGTGACCGGGTCGGCATTGCCATGCGGAACCTCCCCGAGTGGGTGGTGGCCTTTGCCGCCATCCTGTCGGTCGGGGCCGTCTCCGTCTCGCTGAACGCCTGGTGGACCGAGCCCGAGCTGGCCTACGGAGTCGAGGACTCGGGGCTTTCCGTGCTGGTCGCCGACCCCGAGCGCGCCGAGCGTTCCGGGCGGGTGGCCGCCGAGCGGGGCATACCGGTCATCGTGGTGCGGACCGAGCCCGCAGCGGTGCTCCCCGACGGCGTCCGCAGGTACGAGGACGTGGTCACCCTCGGGGACGCCATGCCGTCCGTCGACGTCGGCCCCGACGACGACGCCACCATCCTCTATACGTCGGGGACGACCGGGTTCCCCAAGGGCGCCGTGTCGACCCACCGGGCGGTCGTGCACGCGTTGATGGCGTTCTGGGCCAACACCACGATCCAGTCGGCTCGTCGGGGGGAGAACATCCTGGGCGGCGGTGGGTTCGAACCGAGCTTCATCCTCATCGTCCCGCTCTTCCACGTGACCGGGTGCGTTCCGGTGATGCTGTCGTGCTTCGGGCTGCACTACAAGCTCGTCATGATGCGCAAATGGGAGCCCGAAGAGGCACTCCGGCTCATCGAAGCCGAGCGGGTGACCACGTTCGTCGGAGTGCCGACCCAGAGCTGGGACCTCCTCGAGTGCCCGAAGTTCTCCGAGTACGACACGTCCTCGCTGGTGAGCGTCGGTGGCGGCGGCGCTCCCGCGCCGGCCACGCTGGTCGACCGCGTCGAGCACGGCTTCCGTCGGGGGCGCCCGAACATCGGCTACGGGATGACCGAGACGAACGCGTACGGCCCGGGGAACACCGGTGACGACTACGTCGCCCATCCCACCTCGACCGGTCGTGCCCGGACGACCATCATGGACGTCGAGATCCGCGATGAGTTCGGCGCCGTGCTCCCCGTCGGAAGCCGTGGCCAGATCTGGCTGAAGGGCCCCAATCTCATCCGTGGGTACTGGAACAAGCCGGAGGCCACTGCCGAGACGATCGTGGAGGGGTGGCTCGCTACGGGTGACATCGGCCGGATCGATGAGGAGGGGTTCCTCTACATCGAGGACCGGGCCAAGGACATGGTCTTGCGGGGGGGTGAGAACGTCTACTGCGCAGAGGTCGAGAGCGCCATCTACGAGCACCCAGCCGTCTACGAAGCTGCGGTGTTCGGTGTCCCCCACGAGCGGCTCGGCGAGGAGGTCGCCTGCGTCGTGCAGTGCAAGCACGGTGCCTCGCTGACCGAGGACGAGCTCCGGACCTTCCTGTCCGAACGTCTGGCACCGTTCAAGGTCCCGTCGCGGATCGTCTTCAGCGAGGACCGGTTGCCCCGCAACCCGTCGGGCAAGATGCTCAAGCGCGAGCTGCGCTCGACCTTCTTCGACGTCGAGTCGTAGGCCGGACCACGCGGCCATCGCTCGGAAGGTCCCGACGGGCCGGTCCCTGGTCGGAAGGGAACGGCGTGGTGGCGCGACGACCTACCCCTGGACCGGTGCCCGCCGTCACCGACCGGCTGGTCCACCGTGGCCTCGGGACGGCGCGACTGTCCTTGGTGCTCGTCACCCTCGGCCTGCTGACCGCGGCCTGTGGCGGTGGTCTCGCCGCTTCCGGGCGCCACCGACCCCGCTCCGGCCCAACCGTCCCGATTGCCCGGCCCACCGCTCCGACCTCGCCGACGCCCGCCACCCCGCCGCCGACGCAACCCTCCGAGGTGCCGGCGGCCTCCTCGCCGCCGGCCGGCTCGCAGGGCGTGTCGCCGTCGATGACCCCGTTGCCCCCGCCGGCTCCGATCGCTGCTGCCTCGCCCGGGACAGGTGCGTGGCGTCCGGCCGGTCGCCTCGTCGACGGGTCTCCCGCCCTCTACGAGACGACCCTCGTGCCCCCTGGGGGCTCGCAGCCGGCGGGGGTCGCCTGGATGGACACCCACCTGTTGGCCGCTCGCCTGTACTCCGGATCGGTGAGCCCCGGCGGCGGCCCCTACCGCTACACCGCCCCGATCGAGCCGGCCCAGGCGGCCTCGCTCGTTGCCGCGTTCAACGGCGGGTTCAAGATGGACGCAGCCGGCGGGGGCTACGTCACCGAAGGCCGGACGATCGTGCCGCTGGTGGCCGGCGCCGCCTCGCTCGTCATCACCTCGGGCGGCGGAGTGACGGTGGGCGCATGGGGCACCGACGTGCAGATGGCGCCCGACGTCGTCTCTGTGCGACAGAACCTCGTCCTGCTCGTCGACGGGGGTCGGCCGACCACCCAGGCGGCGACCCCGGACTGGCAGGCATGGGGGGCCACGTGCGGGGCCACGTCGTGCGCGCCCTCCGTGCCCGGTATCGAGGCCCAGTGGCGCTCGGGCGTCGGGGTCACCGCCGATGGCGCCCTCGTCTACGCGGCCGGGCCAGCCCTCGACCCGTTGCAGCTGGCGCAGCTGCTCGTGGCCGCAGGGGTCGTGCGTGGGATGGAGCTCGACATCAACCCGGACTGGCCGGTCTTCGCCTCCTACGACCCGCCGCCGGGTGGGCTTGCCGCGCCGGCGAACGGCACGAAGCTCCTCCCGTCGACCGTGCAGGGACCCTGGACGTTCTTCGAGTCGTGGTGGGCGCGTGACTTCGTGACCATGTCCGCTCGCCCGACCACGCCGGGCTGACCCGGGGCCGCCCGACCACGCCGGGCTGACCCGAGGCCGCCCGACCACGCCGGGCAGCCCCGGTCCGGTCTGCTCAGGACCGACCCGGGGGAAGCACCCCAGCTCCCCTGGGGGCGCCACCCGTCTCGCCGTCGGACTGTCTACCGTGGGCCCCCGGGCGTCAGCCGGCGGCGCCTGGAGAGCACCCGCAGTCGCTCCGAGGCTCGCGCCTGCCGGCCGGGGCACGAACGTGGCGGATGTCCACAAGGAGGCGAGCAGGGACGTGACCCGGATCGTTGTCGGAGCGGTGGTGGTGGTCGTGGCTGCCCTGGTCGGTGTCCAGTGGTTCCGTTCTGTCCCGCCCCCGAGCTATGCACCCTCGCTCGCCACGGTCCGTCTGGCCGGGCAGCGACCGGCACTCCCCTGGCCCCAGACTGGGGAGGCCGCCCTCGCTGTTGACGGTGTCGGAAGCTTCGGCTCGGTGGGGTCGACGGAGGCGCTGCCGATCGCCAGCATCACCAAGGTCATGACCGCCTACGTCGTGCTCCACGACCACCCGCTTGCCCCCGGCGCGTCAGGACCCGAGCTCACCGTCAGCGCTACTGACGTCTACGACTACGCCCTGTCCCTCTCGGAGAAGCAGTCCGTGGTCGCGGTCAAGGCGGGCGAGCAGCTCAGCGAACGGCAAGCCCTCGAGGGCATGCTCATTCCTTCGGGGAACAACCTGGCGCGTCTGCTGGCCAACTGGGACGCCGGGAGCACCACGGCGTTCGTGGACAAGATGAACGCCGACGCCCGGGCCTTGGGCCTCACCTCGACTCATTTCACCGGGCCCGCCGGGTTCACCTCGGGCTCGGTGTCGAACGCCCCGGACCTGGTCAAGTTGGGTGAAGCGGCGATGCGCATCCCAGCCTTCGCCCACATCGTGGCCATGCCCCAGGTCATCCTGCCGGTGGCCGGGCTCCTCTACAACTACGACGCGGTGCTCGGGCACGACGGCATCGTGGGCATCAAGACTGGCACCAACGCCACGTCGGGTGGGTGCTTCCTCTTCGACGCCGACCCGACGGTCGGTGGGCGCACCGTGCACCTCGTGGGGGCGGTGATGGGCCAGGGAGGCGTGAGCCCCATCACGACCGCCCTCGACGCGGGAAAGGCCCTGGTCAAGGCGGCCACCGCCGTCCTGCGTAGCGAATCGGTGGTCACCGACGGGACGGTGGTGGGTCACGTGACCACGGCATGGAACAGCTCGGTGGCCGCCGTGGCCGGTGGGACCGTCCGGGTGGTGGGTTGGCCCGGTCTTCCGGTCCGCCTGGTGGAGCACGTGTCGCTGCCGTCGGGGTCGGTGCGGGCGGGAGAGCGGATCGGCTCGCTCGCCATCGAGCACGGCGGAACGACCACCACCGTGCCCATCCGGACGGCAGCCGACCTGTCCGGCCCGTCGGCCTCGTGGAAGCTCACGCGCCTGTGAACGGCTGACCGGGTGGTCTGCTAGGGGGCGGTCGAACCCCCCGGACTGCTGGCGTTGAGCCCCGGAGCAGACGGTGCGAAGCTCGCCGGGGGCAGTCCCATGGTCGCCGCGTGGGCGACGAGGAGCGAGAACGGCGGGGCGAGGTCCACGCCGTCAGGCTTGTCGAGGTAGCCAGGGGCAGAGCCCGGCACGCCGGTGTGGCCGTACTGCCAGACGATCTGGTTGGTGTGGGGGTCGACGACGATGACCCGGTGGTTGTAGTCGTCGTTCAGCAGGAAGTCGCCGTTGGGCAGGGGGAGCGCCAAGGAGGGCTCGTCGAGGACGCCGGAGGGGCTCGTCGGCGTGTACCGCCACAACACCTGCCCCTGTTGGTTGAACGTCTCGAGGCCGCCCGGCTTCGTGTAGTCGACCGACACGAAGACGCCGGGGCTGACCTCGTTGCTGTCGGAGGGGTACGAGAAGCCCGGCGGATGGGTGGACCAGACGATGGACCCCGATGGCGTCATCTCGTCGACCCAGTCGCCGTTGATCTCGGTGACCAGGTAGTCGCCGTTGGTCATGGGGAACACGCCGTTTGGGCTCCCGAAGCGAGCCGGGGGCTGGTGGTAGCAGTACGGGGTGGTCTCTCCGTAGATGTGGGTCGGCACATGTGCTCCGGGGTCGATGAGGAGGATCCGGCAGTTCTTGATGTCGGCGGTGAGCACGTCCCCGTTGGGCAGCAGCATGGCGTCGTCGGGGTTGTCGAGCTCGTCAGCGGCAGAACCGGGCACGCCCGGGTGCCCGTACGTCCAGGTGACGGTGCCCGTGACGGGCTCGGGCCCCGTCGGCGTGCGGTGGAGCGCGATGGTGCTGAGAGCGAAGTTCGACTCTTCGGTGGCGATGACCTCCTTGCCGTTCGGCCCGAAAAAGGCGTCGTCGGGCGAACGGAAGGCCGCGGTCGTCGGCGTCCCCGGCGGCGGGTACTGCCAGAGGATCTGCCCCTTCGGGTCGACGAGGAGGAGGCGTGAGTTGTTCCGGTCGGCGATCAGCACGGGGCCCGGGAGGACCGAGGGGTCCGAACCGGGCTGGAGGTAGCTCGGGCTGCCGGCCGCGGCGCGTTCGAGCGTGGAAAGCCATGCCGGCGTCCCTGGCGGGAAGGTGCTGCGCGAGCTCACCGGTGACGCGGACGGCCGTGTTGTCCGCCCCCGGTGGTGGGGGGGAGGTGTGACGCTCGGGCTCGAGCAGGCGGCGAGCAAGACGGCGACGGCAGCCAGTGCGGCGACCACCCGTTGGGAGGTGCTCAGGCGGAGAGGTGGTGCCGTCGTTGCTCTGGTGGCTCGTCGCGTCGTCACGTCGCCTCCTTGCACGCCTGGGCAGCTGACCGCCGCCGCGACCGGGGATGACGGGCAGGGTGCCCGCGGCCAAGCGGTGACGGTCCGACCCGGCCGGTGGAATGGCGGCAGGTAGGGACACCCTGGCACAGGCGTCGTCGGGAGGGGGCGCGCCCAGCACGTCCGGCGGTCAGAGGGGTTGGCGGTCAGAGGGGTTGGCGGTCAGAGGGGTTGGCGGTCAGAGGGGTTGGCGGTCAGAGGGGTTGGCGGTCAGAGGGGTTGGCGGTCAGAGGCCGCTGCTAGTTGCATCAGCCTCCGGCAGGCGGACGTCGAGCCAGGTCCCGCCCCGCCCCGCTCCGCTCCGCCCCGCCCCGCCCCGCTCCGCCCCGCCACGCCACGCCACGCCACGCCACGCCACGCCACGCCACGCCACGCCACGCCACGCCACGCCACGCCACGCCACGTTGGGCCCGGCCCCGCCATGTTGGGCCCGGCCCCGCCACGTTGGGCCCCGCCCCGCCACGTTGGGCCCGGCCCCGCCCCGAGGTGCCGTCGAGCGTGCCTGTTACGCCCAGGTGCCAGGCCGCCGCGCCGCCGCGAAGACCGCCTCGATGTCGTCTGGACGAAGGACGGTCGGTCGTCGGAGCAGCCACGGGACGAGCTGGCGGTGTCCGACGACCGCCACGGCGCCATCGGTGGGCTGGCAGCGGACGTTGAACCCGTTCTCCGCGCCGACCAAGGCGACGACTCCGACGACGTCGACGCCCCCGTTCCCCACACCACCCAGCGCCCGCCCGAGGAGCCGGCTCGCCCGTTCGGCTTCCGCCCGCGCCGCTGGCACGTAGTGGCGTTCGTGCCCGTTGACGACCAGCAGGTCGCCGCGCAGCCAGACGCGGGCGTCCGAAAGGTGCTTGGTGTTGACCGTGTAGATGCCGCCGGGTCCGATGACCACGTGGTCGATGTCGGCGCCCCGTGTCCCCACCGGCACCGAGTGCAGGGCGTGCCAGCCCGCGGGGAGCCGTGCCAGCTGTCCGCCGACGACGCGCTCGCCGTCGGCGCCCACCCGGAAGGCGCGCTCGCGCGTGTGCACGCCGAGCAGCCGGGCGAGCAGGGAGCGCACGGGCGCCTCGTGGCGCAGCGCAGCGGCTGTGGCGGCGACCGAGCGGCCGGGCTCGTTGGCGGCAAGGTCCACCCAAGGACCGACCACGACGTCGGCACCGGGGTGGGAGCGCGGGCGCACGAGCGCCTGAGGGGAGGCCCCGCCACGTTGGGCCTGGCCCCTCCGCTGCCCGGCGAGCTCGCAGCCGTACCGACCGAGCGCCTGCTCGAACTCCTGGCGCAGGTCGGCACGCCGGAGCACGGCCCGGCCGTCGTCGAGGTCGACCCAGCCCACTCGTACCCCCGTATGCGTGCACACGTCGAGGCAGTCGTGTCCACTGTGCCGGCGGCGGGCCACCGTGAGCTCGTTCACCTGGGACGCATCGGCGCGACAACGCCCGGACTTGACGGTCGGGTCGAGCCGTGGCGGCGAGCTCCGGGACCTTCCCTGCGGTCAGCGCAGCCGTCGCTGCGGCCCCTTGTGCCAGCTGTGCGATCCATCAGGACGGTGGGCTCCACGCCGAGATAGTGGCCTGTCGGTGTGACACCTCTTCGGAGTGCCCATGCCCGCAGCCGTCGCGTCGCGGCATCGGTGCACACGGCCCGGTGTGCGGTCACGCCAGCGTCGGTGCGACGCGTGCGCCGGCCGTTCCCCCTCCTCGTTCGGCGTCGCGCTGGGGTGCGGGCGAACGCTGCGCCGCGAGCCCTCCTCCGGCGTCGGCGCTGGACCGAGCCGTCGTGGCCGCTGGTGCCGGCGCAGCCTGCTCCCACGGGTCTCGCCTCCCCCGGTGCGGTGGGTGGGAGCGCGACCTGGACCGCCATACTGGGACCATGGGCACGGTGCGGGTGCACGGGGACCTCGACGCACGAGCGTCCGCCGGTGAACGGCGGCGGAGGAACGGCTGTGCGTCCTCCCGCCCAGCTGGCGTGGCGGTCGTCCGGTCGGGTCAGATCTCGGGGTGCGCGGCCCGCTCCCACACCCCCGAGCGGCCGCCGCTCTTGCGCCACAGGGTCAGGTCTTCGATCGAGGCGTCGGGGTCGAAGGGGAGGACGACGGCGAGCACGGCGAGGGCCGCCGTGGCACACACGGTGAGCGCTTCCATCTCGACGCCGGTGGGCGCTACGACCTGCGCCGTTCCCTCGATCGCCACGCCGCCGTCAGTAAGCTGCAGGTGGACGTCGGTGTGCGCGCTGGCCAGCCGATGACACAGCGGGATCAGCTCGGATGTGCGCTTGGCTGCCTGGATGCCCGCCAGACGGGCTTCCTCGAAGACCTCGGACCACGGTACGAGCGGGGTCGTCCCGTCGTCGAGGGGGTCGCCCGTCAGTGGGGGCCGCTCGAACTGCACCCGGCACCGGGCGAGGGCCAGGCGCACGGTCCACGGCTTGGCGGAGACGTCGACCATCCGGGCGCGTCCGTTCCGGTCGACGTGGGTGAGCTCCGGCCCCCGTTCCTCGGGCTCGGGGGCTCCGACGTGTCGCTGTGGCATCGCGTCCACGCTATCGGGCGGTGTCGCGCCCGTCGTCTCGCCGGGGGACCCAGATGGCCCTGACCGGCGAAGGACAGCCCGTCCCCACGGCCGGCATCGTGCTCACCGGCGGGCGGAGCCGGCGGATGGGCATGGACAAGGCCACGCTCGTGGTCGGTGGCGTGCCGTGCGCGGTCCGGGTCGCGACGGTGCTCGGTAGCGTGGCAGCCCCGCTCGTCGAAGTGGGCCCCGGGCACACCGGGCTGCTTCGAGCCCCCGAGGAGCGCCCCGGGGAAGGGCCGCTCGCTGCCCTCGTCGACGGCGCCCGCGCCCTCGCCGCGCTCGGGTACGTGGGCGGCGCCTTGGTGGTCGCCTGTGACCTCCCGGCCGTGACCACGGCGGCTCTGTCCATGCTCACGTCGTGGCCGAACGACCGCACCGTCGTGCCCGTCGTCGCTGGTCGGCCCCAGACGCTGTGCGCGCGCTGGTCGGCGGATGCCCTCGACCAAGCCGCTGGCCTGGTCGAGGGCGGCGAGCGTTCGGTGCGGTCCCTGCTCGCCCACCTCGACCCCGAGGCAGTCGTGCTCCTCGACGAGACGCGCTGGCCGGTTGGCGTCGACGCGTCTGCCTTCACCGACGTCGACACGCCCGAGGACCTCGACCGGATCAGCTCCCGAAGCGAGGGCGCGGCTGGTGGGTGAGCGCTCGCTCCGTCGCCGGATGGGAGCTCGGAGGGACGGGCCTCACCGCCCGGTACGATCGACGTCGTGCACGACGTCCCCCTCGGCGGCGACCTGCCCGCCGGAGACGACTGGATCGCCGCCGGCGAAGGGGTCCTCCCGACGAGCGAGGCGCTCGCCTGGGCCGTCCGGCCCGGCTGCGGAGCGGTCGTCACCTTCTGCGGCACGGTCCGTGACCATGCCGAGGGACGTCATGGGGTCACCCACCTCGACTACGAGGCCTACCTCGAGCAGGTCGGTCCCCGGCTCGACGCTGTCGCCCGGGCGGCCCGGGAGCGCTGGCCCGACCTCGGGCGCGTGGCCCTCTTGCACCGGCTGGGCCGGCTCACCGTCGGGGAGGTCTCCGTGGTGGTCGTGGTGTCCGCTCCGCACCGTGGCGAAGCGTTCGACGCCGCCCGGTTCTGCATCGATGCCGTAAAGGAGTCGGTCCCGATCTGGAAGCGCGAGACGTGGGCCGAAGGGTCCGACTGGGGCTTGTGCGCCCACGACGTGCGCGACGTCGATGGGGCGCTCCCGGGTGCCGACGAGGCCGGGAGCGGGCGCGGGGGAGGCACCGGTGTGCCGACGGCCGACGGTGGACCGGCACCGGTGTCCGCTCCGGTGGAGCCGGTGTGAGCGTGACCCCGGGGCCGCGTGACGGAGAGGGGCACGGCTTGCTCGTCCCCCTCGACGAGGCGCGGGCGTTCGTCCTGAGGAGCTGTACCCCGTTGTCCCCCTGTGAGGTCTCCGTCGGGGAGGCCGCCGGCCTTGTCCTTGCCGCTGCCGTCGCCGCCGACCACGACGTCCCTCCCTTCGCCAACTCGGCGATGGACGGCTATGCCGTGCGGGCAGCAGACACGCTCGCTGCGCCGTGCCGGCTCGTCGAACGGGGAGCGCTGATGGCCGGTGACGCACCCACGATCGGCGTCGGGCCGGGCGAGGCGGTCCGTATCATGACGGGTGCGCCGATACCTCCGGGCGCGGACGCCGTCTGCAAGGTCGAGGACACCATCCGCGGCGAGGACGGCACGGTGGTCATCGGCCGGCCCGTGACGGACGGCGAGAACGTCCGTCAGGTCGGCGACGACATCGCCGCGGGCAGCGAGGTCTTCGCGTGCGGCGCGACCCTGTCTCCGGCGGCGATCGGGGTGCTCTCCAGCCTCGGCATCAGCTCGGTGCGCGTCCGACCCCGGCCACGAGTGGCCGTCGTGGCCACCGGGGACGAGCTCGTCCCCGGCCCCGGACCGCTGCCTGCGGGCAAGATCCACGACGCCAACCGACCCGCGCTCCTCGCCCAGCTCGCCGCCGACGGCTTCGATCCGCTCGACCTCGGCCAGGTGGGCGACGACCCCGCTGCGCTCGCCGCCGTGCTCGAGCGTGCCGGTGGGCTTGTCGACGCTGTCGTGGTCACCGGTGGGGTGAGCGTCGGCGACCGCGACGTGGCCAAGGTCGTCCTTGCCGAGCGGTGCCACGACATGCGCTGGATGCAGGTCGCCATCAAGCCGGCCAAGCCGTTCGCCTTCGGCATGCTTTCCTCGACGGAGGTTCCTGTCTTCGGCCTGCCGGGGAACCCCGTCTCCGCTCTCGTGTCCTACGAGCTCTTTGCCCGTCCGGGGCTGCGGCGCCTGGCCGGCAGCACCACGACGGACCGGCCACGCCTGGCCGCAACCGCCGAGGTGCCCTTGCGTCGCCGGCCCGACGGCAAGCTCCATCTCCTCCGGGTGACCGCCCGCGCCCGCACCGACGGGACGCTCGGGGTCCGCCCCACCGGCGGTCAGGGGTCGCATCAGCTGCGGGTCATGGCCGACGCCAACGCCCTCGCCCTCGTGCCCGACGGCGACGGCATCGAAGTTGGCGGCTCGGTCGAAGTCGTCCTGCTCGATCCCTCCGGTCCGGCTGCCGAAGACCGGACCTGGCCGTCGTGACCGCGCCGCCCGGGTCCAGTGGTCCGCCGTTAGGTGTTCGTGTGGCCCCTCCGGTCCGGGCTCGTCGGCCGACCGTGTCACCTCCGATCAACGGGCCGCTCATCGACTCCCACGGACGGGTCCACACCGACCTCCGGATCTCGGTGACGGACCGCTGCAACTTCCGCTGCGTCTACTGCATGCCCGAAGAGGGCGTGCCGTTCCTCCCTCGAGCCGAGCTGCTCACCTTCGAGGAGATCACTCGAGTGGCGACCATCGCCCACCGGCTCGGGGTGCGGTCGGTCCGCTTCACCGGGGGGGAGCCACTGGTGCGCCGCGACCTCGTCGACCTTGTCGCCATGGTCGCCGGCGTGGGCTTCGACGACGTAGCGCTGACTACCAATGGAACGGGTCTCGCTCGCCTGGCACCCCGCCTTGCCGACGCCGGCTTGCGCCGGGTCAACGTGAGCTGCGACTCCCTGCGGCCAGAGCGCTTCTCCCGCATCCGTCGCCGCGGCGATCTCGCCACGGTGCTGGCGGCGATGGACGCCGCCGAGTCCGCCGGCCTCACCCCGCTGAAGGTCAACGTGGTCGCCATCGCCGGGGTCAACGACGACGAGGTCGAGGACTTCGGCGCCTTCGCCCGCCGAACGGGGCGCGAGGTGCGCTTCATCGAGTTCATGCCGCTCGACGCACCCGGGAGCTGGCAGCGCGACCAGGTGGTCGCCGCGGCCGACATCCTTGCCCGGCTGCATGCCCGCTGGCCGCTCGAGGCGGTCGTCGACCCCGGTGACCCCGCTCCGGCGGAGCGCTACCGCTTCCAAGACGGCGGCGGGACGATCGGCGTCGTGGCTAGCGTCACCCGACCGTTCTGTGGGACGTGCAACCGGCTCCGGCTGACAGCCGACGGCGCCGTGCGCAACTGCCTGTTCGCCAACGCAGATGCCGAACGGTCGGTGCGCGACCTGTTGCGGGGCGGGGCCGACGATGCCGAGGTCGAGGCAGTGCTCCGTCGTGCCGTGTGGGACAAGCTGCCCGGGCACGCCATCAACGACCCTGGCTTTCTTCGTCCGGCGCGGTCCATGTCGATGATCGGCGGGTGAGGGTGGCCCGGCTCCGGCTCTTCGGACCGATTGCCGAGCTGGCCGGGACCCGTGGCGACCAGGTGCCCGGAGCGACCGTCGCCCAGGTGGTGGCCGCGGCCTGTGAACGCTACGGCGACGCCTTCGCCCGGCTGGCCAGCCACTGCGGCGTGTGGGTGAACGGCGAGGGGGCCGGTCCGGCCACGCCGCTCGACGAGGACGACGAGGTCGCTCTCCTCCCACCCGTCTCGGGGGGCTGACCTCGCCCCGTCAGGCAGTGTCCGCGCTGTTGCCGTGCGGAGCCCCGGCATGCGGGCTGTCGGCGTGCCCCTTGTGGGGGTGAGGGTTGTCGCCAGCCAGCAGGGCGAGGGCGTGGGGGACCACGTCGAGCACGGCGGTGATGCCGTCCTTGGCGCCGGTCGGCGACCCAGGCACGTTCACCACCAGGCAGCGTCCCAGGGTTCCGGCCACACCGCGGGACAAGCGGCCCTTTCGGTCAGCCAGTCGGACTGCCTCGGCGAGGCCCGGAGCGAGGCGCTCGACGACCGACCGGGTCGCCTCGGGTGTGAGGTCGCGGGGAGCGAACCCCGTTCCCCCGGTGGTGACGACCAACCCGGAGAAGCCGAGCGCCAGTTGGTGCAGGGCGGTGGCGACCGGCTCGATGCCGTCGGGGACGACCAACCGATCGACCACGGCGAAGCCGGCCTCCTCGAGGACTGCGGCAAGCTCGGGGCCGGAGCGGTCCTCGGCCGTGCCGGCGGCGACCGAGTCCGACACGACGAGCACTTTGGCGCGGAGGACCACGGTCGCAGCGTAGCGACACGGGCCAAACGTCCAGGAGCTCCGGCGCGGCGCACCCTGGCGCCGGTACCATCTGGGCCATGGCCACCGACGTTCGCACCTGGATCGACGCCTATGCCGCTGCGCTCGGCGTGGCACCGCTGCCGGACGCCGACGTCGGCCCCCTGCTCGAGCTGGCGGGAGCTGCCGCGCATGCTGCCGAGCGAACGGCGGCGCCGTTGTCGTGCTGGTTGGCGGCGACGGCGGGGGTCACCCCGACGGTCGCCCTCGAGCAGGCACGGGCACTGGCTGCCTCCTTTGCCGAGGACGACCCCGACTGAGCCGCTCTCGGCACTCTGGGCCGGTCACCTACGCTGGGACGGTGGGTGGTCCCCGTGGGTGACTACAGCGTGGGTGAGGTGGCGGACGTCCTCGACGTGAGCCCGGACACGGTGCGGCGGTGGGTCGACAGCGGATACCTCCCCGCCACCCGCGACGACGCCGGTCATCGTCGGGTCGAGGCGGTGGCGCTGGCCCGCTTCGCCCGGTCCCTCTACGGCGAGCCGGACCCCGAGGTCAGAGCTCGCGAGTCGGCCCGCAACCACGTGGCCGGCATCGTCACCCGAGTGGTGACCGACCGGGTGATGGCCCACGTCGAGGTGCAGGCCGGGCCGTACCAGCTGGTATCGCTGATCAGCCGACAGGCGGCCGACGACCTGGGGCTGGCCGAGGGCGTGATGGTGACGGCGGTCGTGAAGGCGACCAACGTGTCACTGGTGCGCGCCCCGACCTGAGCGACCTGAGCGACCTGAGCGACCTGAGCGACCTGAGCGACCTGAGCGACCGCCTCCGCTGAGGGCCGGCCACCTCGGCTCAGGCGCCGTCGCTCGGCCACACGTGCACGGCGTCGGGGGCGACGACCACCCGGCACCGGCTCCCTTGCGGGAGGACGTCTCCGTCGGTCGAGCGGGCCTCGAGCTCGACCCCGTTGTCGAGGACCACGACGGTCGAGCACACGGCGCCGAGGTCGACGACGTCGACGACCGTCGCGCCGGGTCCCCGCTCGTCTCCTTGCTCCAGCGGCGTGACGACGACGTGCTCCGGTCGGATGCCCCAGGCCACCGCCGTTCCCACCGGCAAGGTACTGGTCACGGCCCCGAGCACGCTGCCTGGCGGTGCTCCGTCGCCCCCACCCGAGACGGCCACCACGCCGGGGGCCGCCACGTGGCCCTGGCCGAGGTTCCCGAAGCCCACGAGGCGGGCAACGGCGGGCGATGCCGGAGCCCCGAGGACGTCGGAGCGATTGCCGGCCTGGATGACCCGACCGCCGTCGATGACGACGACGTCGTCAGCCAACAACGCAGCTTCGGCGGGATCGTGGGTGACGAGCACCGTGGAGAGCGACAGCTCGCGTTGGAGCCGACGAAGCTCGCTCCGCAGCTCGCTGCGCACGGGGACGTCGAGCGCCGAGAAGGGCTCGTCGAGCAGCAGCAGGCGGGGGGACCGGGCGAGCGCCTGGGCGAGGGCCACTCGCTGGCGCTGTCCGCCCGACAGCTCGGCGGGGACACGGTCCTCGAGCCCGGCGAGGTGGAGGCGGTGCAGCCAGTGGGCGGCGACGCCAGGCTCGGCGCCCGTACCGAAGCACACCTGTTGCCACACGGTGAGGTGAGGGAAGAGCCCGTACCCCTGGGGGACGTAGCCGAGGAGCCGGTCTTCGCACGGGACGGCGTCGACCCTGGCGTCTCCGTAGGCGACCGTGCCCACCCGGGGGCCGAGGAGGCCGGCGATCGCCCGCAAGGTGAGCGACTTGCCCGCCCCGGAGGCGCCGAGGAGGGCCAGGCGATGGCTGGACGCGGCATGGGCGACCTCGAGGTGGAACGTGCCGACCGTTGTCGCCAGGGCGAAGCGCACCGGTGTCGATCGGCCCGGTTGGGCCGGCAGCGCAGGTGTGGCGGGCGCACGGCGACGTCGACGACGGCGTCGAGGCAGGAGCCCGAGGGCAGTGGCTCCAGCCGCCACGGCGAGGGCGAGCGCAGTCGGCGCCTCGGTAGCCGGCAGGCCCGTCCCGGAGAACTGCACGTAGGTGTAGACCGGCAGCGTCTCGGGGTGGAAGGCGAGCACGACGGTGGCGCCGTACTCGCCGAAGGCTCGTAGCCAGGTGAGGAGCAGGCCGGCCCGTACCCCGGGGGCTGCCATGGGCAGGCTCACCCGGAAGAACCGCGACCAGGGACGGTGCCCGAGGGTGGCGGCGTGGTCGAGGACGGCCGGTTCGATACGGGCGAAGGCGGAGCGGGCCGCCACCACGAGGAATGGTGCCGACACGAACGACTGGGCCAGCACGATCCCGGCCAACGAGTCGGTCAGCCGCTGCCCTGCCGCCCTGCCGAGCGGCGTGTAGGGACCCACCACCTCGACGAGGAGGATGCCGCTCATGAGCGGAGGAAGAGCGAGGGGAAGCTGGACGAGGATCCCGACGACGGCGCTCAGGCGACCGTGCGAACGCGCCAGCACGTAGGCCAGCGGCACGCCGGTCAGGGCGACCAGCGCGGTGGTGATGGTTGCGGTGGTGACCGAGATGACGAGCGCATGCACCGCTCCCGGGGCAGCGGGCACGCCGTGGGGCGAGCTCGCCAGACGAACCACGAAGGCGACGAGGGGGACGACCAGGTAGAGGACGAGGAGCGCCCCGAGCCAGGGGAGGGGGGTGGTGAACGACCGCCGAGTCACGCTGCGCCGAGCGTGGCCCGCAGGTCGGCGGGCACGGCGGAGCGCCCGTCAACCACCGGCGGACGCACGAGGTCCATGCCGGCGGAGCGCAGGAGGGCCTGGCCGCGCCGCCCGAGGAGGAAGCGGACGAAAGCAGCGGCCGCTGTCGCGTGCGGTGCCCGGTCGACCACCGTGACGGTGAACGTGGCCCCCAGGTGGACACCGGTGAGCGGCACGGTAGGGATGCCGGCGGCGACGGCCTCGGCTTCGTAAAAGAAGCCGGCATCCAGCTGGCCCGCTTGCAACCGGCCCACCAAGGTCTCCTCGGGGAAGACACCCGCCGTCGACGACGTCAGTCCGGCCAGGCGGGGTAGGTGCTGGGCCGCAGCGGTCTGGTCGAGCGCCTCGACGGCGAGGACTCCCTTCGGGTCGATCCTCGGATCGGTGCGACCGAGGAGAAAGCCGGGTTGGGTGACCACGTCGTACCACGGGCGGGTACGCAACCGACTGGCGAACCGGCTGGCTGGGTTGTAGCCGAGGACGAGGGGCGAGGTGGCAAACGTGGCGTACCACGACACCCACGACCCGTTCGCCTTCCCTTCGAGGGAACGGTCGGCCGAGGGGGCGGCGCTCACGAAGACGTCGGCGACCTGGGTGCCGCCGCGGATCTCGGAGGCGAGCCCGTCCGACCCGCCGGTGAAGCCCACGAAGGTGTCCCCCGTCGCCCGGTCGAACGCCGGCCCGAGGCTGTCCTGCATGAGGTGGGTCAGGGAACCGGCATAGAGGACGTCGACTGGTTGGCCGTGGCCGCCCGCCGTGGCGGCGGATGCACGCGATGTCGAGGCGGAGCCCGACGAGCGGGTGGTGGCTGGCGAGGAACAAGCGGTCAGTGCGACAGCGAGGAGGCCGATGGTGGCAGACCGGAGGAGCGTGCGACGCGATGGCGGGGAAGAGCCGAGGAGCGTGCGACGCGATGGCGGGGAAGAGCCGAGGAGCGTGCGACGCGATGGCGGGGAAGCGCTGTGGCTCCGAGGGTCTAGCCCCGGCGACGGAGCCCAGGTGCGCATCGACGGAAGCGTAGCCCGCTGAAACTGCAGGTGCGATGCTGATCGGGTCAGCACGCCCGTACCTGCGAGCTACGAGGGGCGTTCTTCATCGCTTGAGCAAGGTTGATCGTTGAAGACGGACGCGGCGAGTCCGGTTCGCTGGGCGTGGCTCGGGATGCAGGCGGGTGGGCCCAGGGGGGCCGCGACCGCGACCGGTCCCGCCAATCGGCGTCCGAGCTCGCCAGGTCGCTGGCGGTGCGACGCCGTAGGCTCGCCGACATGCACGAGCTACGGGGGAAGGTCGCGGTTGTCACCGGGGCGGCGAGCGGCATCGGGTACGCCCTGGCGGCACGCTTCGTCGCCGAGGGGATGGGCGTGGTGCTCGCCGACATCGAGCGTGACGCGCTGGCCGGCGCCGCCGAACGCCTCCGGTCGACCGGCGCCGACGTGCTCGACGTGCCCACCGACGTGAGCCGGGCCGAGGAGGTCGACGCGCTAGCCGAGGCGACCGAAGCCCACTTCGGCGCCGTGCACGTCGTCTGCAACAACGCCGGTGTATCGGGGGGCGTCGGACCGTCGTGGGACACGACGCTCGAGGACTGGACGTGGACGCTCGGGGTCAACCTGTGGGGCGTCATCCACGGGGTGCGCTCGTTCGTCCCCCGGCTCGTCGCCCAGGGCGAGGGTCACGTGGTCAACACGGCCTCGATCGCCGGACTGCTCACCGGAGGCGTCGGCGCCCCTTACAACGTCTCGAAGTTCGGCGTCGTGGCGCTCTCCGAGCACCTCTACCTGAGCCTGCTCGACGCCGCCCCCGGCGTCGGCGTCTCCGTGCTGTGCCCCGGCTGGGTGAACACCCGCATCGCCGACTCCGACCGCAACCGGCCGGAGGGACCACTTCCCGTGTCGGCCGACGACCCCTTCGTCGCCAAGGTCCGTACTGGCATCCGCCGGGTGCTCGAGGCGGGGATGGACCCGGCCGCCGTCGCCGACAAGGTCCTCGACGCGGTACGCGACGGCATCTTCTACGTCCTGCCCCACGACGACGAGCAGTGGCTCGGTCCGGTGCGCCAGCGGATGGAGGACATCGTCGAGCGTCGCAATCCGACCCCACGGCCCATGCCCGGCATCGAGGTCGTCCTCGCCGCGCTGGCCGAGGATGGCTGAGCCCTGCATCCCCGAGATGCTGCGCAGCCCGTCGGGCTGCGTCGACCTGGCGACGCCCGTGCTCGTTGCCAGCCTCGGCCGCCCGCCCGCTCTCCTGGCTCAGACGAACGGGCCCCCGGTGCCGGTCGGATGAGCGATCGGTCGGCACCGGAGCGGACTCCGGCGACCGTTGGTCCCCGTGGGAGGACGGGCACCGGGGGGCAGGCGCCCGGTTCCAACGGCACGGGGCCGCAGGCGGTGGCCACGGCACGGGGACCCTTTCACGTGCTCGCCAAGCCCACCGGGCCGATCTGCAACCTCGACTGCGAGTACTGCTTCTTCCTGGCCAAGGAGGCGCTGTACCCGGGGGACCGGTTCCGGATGGCCGACGGGCTCCTCGAGCTCTACCTACGTCAGCTCTTCGAGGCCCACGAGGGTGCCCCCGAGGTGACCGTGGCGTGGCAGGGCGGGGAGCCGACCCTCATGGGGGTGGACTTCTTCCGGCGGGTGGTCGAGCTGGTCCAGCGGTACCGTCGCCCGGGCCAGGTGGTGCACCACACCATGCAGACGAACGCCACCCTGCTGACAGACGCCTGGTGCGAGCTGCTCGCCCAGCACGACTTCCTCGTGGGGGTCAGCATCGACGGGCCACCGGAGCTCCACGACCGCTACCGGCACGACAAGCGTGGCGGCCCGACCTCGGACCACGTGCTGCGCGGGCTCCGCCTGCTCAAGCGCCACGGGGTCGAGCACAACATCCTCTGCACGGTGCACGCCGCCAACCAACACCGCCCCCTCGAGGTCTACCGCTACTTCCGCGACGAGCTCGGCGCCCGCTTCGTGCAGTTCATCCCGATCGTCGAGCGCCTCGACCCCGACGACGACCGGGCGGGCGCCGCATCAGTCGATGGTGAAGCGGCCGGGGCCGGCCCCGGGGCCGGGGCGGCCAGCCTCGGCGTCACCGACCGGTCGGTCGACCCCGAGGCGTGGGGGAGGTTCCTCTCGGCCGTGTTCGACGAGTGGGTCCGCCGAGATGTGGGGACCGTCTTCGTCACCCAGTTCGAGGCAGCCCTGGCGGCCTGGGCGGGCCTGCCGGCCTCGCTGTGCATCTTCGCGGAGACGTGCGGCCGGGCCGTGGCCGTGGGCCACAACGGCGACGTGTACTCGTGCGACCACTTCGTCGACCCGGACCACTTGCTGGGCAATGTCGCGACCGAACACCTCGTCGACCTGGTGGAGTCGCCCCGCCAGGTCGCCTTCGGCGAGGCCAAGCGCGACGCGCTTCCCCGCTCCTGCCGCGAGTGCCCGGTCCGTTTCGTCTGCCAGGGCGAGTGCCCGAAGAACCGCTTCGTCGCGACGCCAGACGGGGAGCCCGGCCTCAACTACCTCTGCGCCGGCTACCGGTCTCACTTCACCTACGTCGACGGGCTCATGCGGCTCCTCGTGGACCTGCTTCGCCAGGGCCGGCATGCCGACGAGGTCATGGGCGTCCTTGCCGGTGCGCGGCGCAACGACCCGTGCCCGTGCGGGAGCGGGCGCAAGGCCAAGGTGTGCCACCAGCGGCCCTTGGCGGAGAGGGACGTGTCCCTCGTCTGCGACCGTGCTGCGATGGGCGATCGAGCGGCGAGACGAAGGCGGACGCAGGACGGGGACGTCCCGCCGGACTGAACTGATCGATCGCCTGCCGTGGACGGCGCCCCCCACTCGATTGCACGAATGTGCGATTGTACGTATAATAGAACCGTGACGCCGCTCGACTTCGTGGTCTCTCTGGCCCTCATCTCCGTTGCCGCCGGCGTCCTCGGCTCGCTGATCGGTCTCGGTGGCGGTGTGGTCATCGTCCCGACCCTCACGCTCCTGTACCACGTGGACATTCGGTTGGCCATCGGGGCGAGCATCGTCTCGGTGATCGCCACGTCGAGCGGAGCGGCTGCCGCGTATGTCCGAGAGCGCATGACCAACCTCCGGGCCGGCATGTTCCTCGAGATCGCTACGACCACCGGGGCGGTGAGCGGCGCCTACCTCACTACCCTGTTGCCCGCCCGGTTCCTGTTCGTCTTCTTCGGGCTCGTGCTCGCTTACTCGTCCTTCGCCACCTTCCGCCGCCGTCACGCCGACGCACCGCTCACCGTGTCGCACGACCGGATCGCCAACTACTTCAACCTGCACGGCTCCTACTTCGACGCCGCCGAGCAGCGGGAGATCCCGTACAAAGTCGTCGGCACCAAGCCGGGGCTGGCCTTGATGTACGTTGCCGGCCTGGTCAGCGCCCTGCTCGGTATCGGATCGGGCGCCCTGAAGGTCCCGGCGATGGACAGCGCGATGCACCTCCCGATGAAGGTCTCCTCGGCCACCAGCAACTTCATGATCGGGGTCACGGCTGCAGCGAGCGCCGGCGTCTACTTCATCCGAGGCCAGATCGACCCGATCATCGCCGCTCCCGTTGCTGCCGGCGTGCTGCTCGGGGCCACGGTCGGTGCCCGTGTCCTCGGCCGGGTGGCCAGCAAGACGGTGCGGTTGGTCTTCGTCATCGTCCTCGTCGTCATCTCCTTGGAGATGCTCCAGAAGGGGATCTTCCCATGACCGACCCGACGGAACGTCCTGGAAGCGATACGCCGCCTGCCGCCGAGGAACCCAAGCCATCCTTCGAGGGCGAGGCTGTCTCGGGTCACCATCGCGCCCTCACTCCTGAAGAAGCGGCCGCGATGGACGAGAAGATCCGTAAGGTCGAGCTGGCGATCAGCTTGGTGCTGCGGATCGGCGTGGTGGTCAGCGTGGCCGTCGTGGCCACCGGGCTGGGACTGATGTTCGCCCACCACGCCGCCTACGTGCCGATCCGGGGTCACTTCTCGTACCACCAGCTCACGTCGCGGACGACGCCGTTCCCCCACACGTTCTCGGCCCTGGGCCACTCGATCGCCCGGGGCGACGGGCGTGGGATCGTCGTGCTCGGCATCCTGATCCTGATCCTCACCCCGATCCTGCGGGTGGCCGTCGGCGTGCTCTCCTTCATCTATGAGAAGGACCCACCCATGACCATCGTCACGCTCTACGTGCTGGTCGTCCTGATCGGGTCGTTCTTCCTCGCCGGGGTCTGAGGTCGTGGGCGCGCCCGACCGGTCGAGCCCGCTGCCCTTGTGGGCGCAGATCGCCGACGACCTGCGTCGTCGGCTGGTGGACGGCGAGTTCGAGGAGCACTTTCCGACAGACGAAGAACTGACGCGTCAGTACGCGGTGAGCCGGCAGACGGTCCGGGAGTCCGTCCGTCATCTCACCCAGCAGGGACTGGTTGTCCGACAACGCGGCCGCGGGAGCTCGGTGGCTCAGCCGTTGCTCGAACAGCCTCTGCACTCGCTCTACAGCCTGGCCTCGACGGTGCGCGCCGGGGGCATCGAAGAGCGCAGCGAGGTGATGGCTGCCGAGCACCGTCCGGTTCCAGCAGCGGTGGCGGCGCACCTCGCTGTCTCTCCGGGCGACCAGGTCGTCTTCGTCGAGCGCCTGCGCTTCGCCGGCCCCGAGCCGATCGCCAGGGACCGCTCGTGGCTCCGAGACGACCAGGCGGGAGCACTGCTCGGTGTGGACCTCTCCTCCGGTGGTCTCTACGACCTCCTTGCCGCGTCCTGTTCCGTCCGTATCACCGGTGGCTGGGAGCGCATCCGACCGGTCGTCCCGGGGCCAGCTGAGCGCCGGCTGCTTCGGCTGCCGGCGCAGACGGCAGCCTTTTCGATCGAACGGCTCGCCGTTGCCGGTGAGACGCCGATCGAGTGGCGCCAGAGCCTCATCCGTGGTGACCGGTACGCGCTGGTCGCCCAGTGGCCATCCGGCGCGTACGCCTTACCCGAGGCGATCACCGGGTAGACGCCACTGCCCGGTCGTGCGAGCCGCTCCGCGCCGGGCTGGTCGCCGGGCTGGTCGCGCGCCGGGTTGATGCCCGGCCTCAGGTCGTGGCGGAAGCCTCGGGGAGCTGCTCCGGCTCGTCCGGTGGGAGAGCCGAGGAATGTCCGGCGAAGGCGCCGACACCCTGGGCAGCCAGCACCGGCTCGTCGGCTCGGGTGTCTTCGTTGCTGGTGGTGCGGTCGGCCTCGACGGTCCCCGGACGAGCGTCCGCTCCGGACGGCGCCGCCACGGCGTGCACGTACTTCTGGCCGCGAAGGACCGAGGCCAGGGCGGCTAGGGCGCAGGCAACCGCTCCGAAGGTGAAGGCGATGGTGAGCCCGTCGGAGAACGGGGTGGCGAGCAGCGTCGGGAAGAACTGGCGTCCAGTCAAGACGTGGGCCGAGTGGGCGGGCAGGTGCGACAGCACTGCCGGACCGAGCAGCTTGCTCATGGGGTCGTAGCCGAGCAGCGAGGCGAACAGGCTCGTGATCGGGGGCAGGTGCGAGACCGCGGTGGCTGCCGCGACCGGCACGTGCTGGGCGACCAGGCCACGGTAGAGGGTCCGCGGTAGCGCCGAAGCGATGCCGGAGATCATGAGCGTGAAGAAGATCCCCATGGAGAGGACCATGGCCGCGTTCTGGAAGACGCCCGACATACCAGCCCCGGCGCCGCGCTGGTCCGGCGGCAGGCTGTTCATGATCGCTGCCCGGTTGGGCGAGGCGAACAGCCCCATGGCGAGGCCGTTGATCGCCATCAGGATGGCGAAGGGCGTATAGGAGAAGTCGATCGGCAGGAACAGGAAGCCGACGAAGGTGAGCGAGGCGATGACCATGCCCGAGGTGGCGAAGGGTCGGGCGCCATAGCGGTCCGACAGCACGCCCGAGATGGGCCCGGCAACGAGGAAGCCCCCGGTCATCGGCAGCATGTAGATGCCGGCCCACAGCGGCGTGTCGGTGAAGCTGACCCCGTGGAGCGGGAGCCAGATCCCCTGGAGCCACATCACGAAGAGGAACATGAGACCGCCACGGCCGATGGCGGCCAGCAGCGAGGCGATGTTGCCGGCCAGGAACGCCCGGATGCGAAACAGCTGCAGGCGGAACATGGGCGAGGCGACCTTGCTCTCCACCACCCCGAACACCGTCAGCAGGACGAGCCCGCCGATGAGCGTGCCGAGGACTCGAGGGCTGGTCCAGCCCATGGCCGAGGTGCCATACGGCTGGATGCCGTAGGTGATGCCCACGAGGACCAGGGTGAGCCCGACGGCGAAGAGGACGTTTCCCCACCAGTCGATCCGAGCCCGGGTCCGCACGCCGCTGTCGTGGAGCTTGGCGTAGGCCCAGACGGTGCCGAGCAGACCGAAGGGTGCGGACACGATGAAGACCAGGCGCCAGTCGATCGGGGCCAAGAGCCCGCCTACGACCAGGCCGATGAACATGCCGGCGATGCCGGCGACGTTGTTGATGCCGAGGGCCATGCCCCGCTGGTTCTCAGGGAAGGCGTCGGTGAGGATGGCCGACGAGTTGGCGAAGAGGAACGACCCGCCGATCCCCTGGCCGATGCGCATGCCGACGATGAACGCGCCCGCCGCCGTCCCGTGCATCCAGTTCACCGACAGCAGGACGGAGAACACCGTGAAGACGGCGAACCCGAGGTTGTACATGCGGACCCGGCCGTACAGGTCGCCGAGCCGACCGAGGGTCACGACGAGCACCGCGGTGACCAGCATGAAGCCGAGCAGGATCCACAGCAGGTAGAACGAGTTGGCAGGCACCAGCGGGTTGAGCTTGATGCCGCGGAAGATGTCGGGCAGGGCGATGATCAGGATCGACTCGTTGATGGAGACGAGCAGCACGCCGAGGGTGGTGTTGAAGAGCGCCGACCACTTGTAGCGGTCGGCGTCGGGCGTGCCGGGGACCGGCCGGGTTCGGTTCATCGGGCTCCTCCTGCCCCGGTGAGCACCGACTCGTAGATGCGCACCAGGGTTGCCAAGTCGTCGGTCGAAAGGTCGGCGAGCAGGGTGGCCAGCCGGTCCCGCTTGAGCTGTTGGTATTGGGCGACCATCGCCTGGGCCGTGTCGCTGGCGGCGATACGCACCACCCGTCGGTCGTCGGGATCGTCCTGCCGTTCGACCAGGTTGCGTGCGGCGAGGCGGTCGACCAGGGCGGTGCCGGCGCTCTCGCTGATCTCCAGGCGGTCACACAGGGAGTGCATCGAGGTCGGGCCGGCCTCGAGGGCGACCAGGGCCTCGAGCTGGTGGACGGTCAACGAGCGCCACAACGCCCGCTGTTCGGCGTCGAGCCTTACCTCGAAGGCCCGTCGAACGGCCGGAGCCAGTTCGAGCAGGCGGCACACGAGCGACGTGCGACGACCGCCGGAGGTGCCTGTCGTGTCCTGACGGGCGGAACGTGACGGACGTGGGACTGTAGATGAACTATTCATCAGATGAACAGAATAGCGCGCCACGTTCGGTCCCGTTCGGCCTCGCCGACCGGTGGTGACCGCTTGCGGTCCGAGCACTGGCCAGGTCGCGCCGGTCGGGTCTCGCTGGTAAAGCGGTCTTGCTCGGCACTGCCCCTCGTAGGCCGCGCCGCTCGCTCCGCATTGGTGCTGCGGCCAGCCGCTCCGCATTGGTGCTGCGGCCAGCCGCTCCGCATTGGTGCTGCGGCCAGCCGCTCCGCATTGGTGCTGCGGCCAGCCGGGTTGGTAGACACGGACGATGGATGCAAACCGAGCACCTGGGACCTCTGCGGGTACCGAGGATTGGACCACCCCGGGTACCTTCGAGGTGGCGCCCGGCGTCCACCGCATCCCGTTGCCGCTGCCAAACGACGGGCTGCGGGCGGTCAACGTCTACGCCATCGAGGACGGCGACGGCCTGGCCCTGGTGGATGCCGGTTGGGACGTCCCCGAGACCCGCCCGGCTCTCGCCGCCGGCCTGGCTGCCATCGGGTGCTCGCTGGGCGACATCGGTCAGTTCCTCGTCACCCACGCGCACCGCGACCACTACTCCGAAGCTGTAGCGCTCCGTGCCGAGCTGGGAACCACGGTGCGTCTCGGTGACGGCGAGCGGGCCTCGCTCGACGTCCTGGCCTCGCCGGGTTGGGCTCCGCTGGTGCCGCAGCTGCAGCTACTGCGCTCCTGTGGGGCAGCGACCGTGGCCGACGACCTGCTGGCCGTCATGGGCCAAGCGGGCTCTGCGCAGGGCCCGCTCGGCTGGAGCTATCCCGACGAGTGGCTAGTCGAAGGGCCGCTCGACCTGGCCTCGGGGCGACGGCTCGCCGTCGTCGAGACGCCCGGGCACACCCGGGGGCACGTCGTCTTCCACGACCCGGCAGCCGGCCTGCTGTTCGCCGGCGATCACGTGCTGCCGACCATCACACCTTCGATCGGGTTCGAGCCGGCGCTCTCGCCCGATCCCCTGGGCGCCTTCCTCGGGTCCCTCGCCAAGGTCCGCCAGCTTCCCGACGCCATGTTGCTTCCCGCTCACGGGCCGGTGGCCACCAGCGTCCACGCCCGCGTCGACGAGCTGGTCGACCACCACGGCCGGCGCCTCGACGAGGTGGAGCGGGCGGTGGTTGCCGGGGCGTCCACCCCCTTCGAGGTGGCGATGCGGTTGCGCTGGACTCGGCGCGAGCGGACGATGGACGAGCTCGACCTCTTCAACAAAATGCTGGCCGTGGCCGAGACCTGGGCCCACCTGGTACTGCTCGCCGCCCAGGGCCGTCTGGTGGCGAGCGGCGTGCTGACGCCACCCACCTTCGGCGACATCGGCGAACTGGCGCCGGTCGACGTCCTGCAGTACCGGGTCCCCTGACCCCGACGCGAGCCCGACCTGATCGGGCGCCCGTGCTCGACTTTGGGGGCTGAGCGTTCGTTCCACTGTTCCCGCGCGGTCCGGACACCTCAGCGAGGAGGTCGTCCATGTCAGCAGTGACCGATGAGAAGGCGATGCCGGTCCATCGGCACGGGAGATGCCCGCACCGACTCCACCCCGAGCCCCCGCTGCTTCGCGACGCTCTGCACCGTCCCATGCTCAATCCCAACCTCGGTCCGTAGCTGGCGCATCAGCCGCACCGCCTGTTCCTTCTTCGACGGGCTGTAGCGCCGCGACGCCGGATGCCCCGAAGGCTCCCGTAGAGCCCTCGCTTCCAGACGATGGAGCCTCCGAGGGACCCAGGGTGACCACACGTACAAGGGGTTCGTGCCTCCTGGAGCCGGCGGTGCGACCCGACCCGGTTCGGTCCGGCTCGGGCTCCACGGCACACGAGGGCCATCGCCGGGCTCTGCCAGGAGCTCACCGCCACCAGAACCGTCTACCCGGGCACTGACCTGCGGCTCGTTTGCTCGGCGACAGAGCTGGGCTCACCGCCTACGGATGATGTCACCATGTCAGAAGACCTGGAATCGAGTAGCTTCCGGTCGGTGGTCCATCGTGTGTAGATCGGTTAGCAGGCACCGGCGCCTCACGAAACGATAGGAGCAGTCTATCGTGACGCTTGCAGATCGACGGAGCATGTTCTGGCTGGCCGAGCATTCGGACTGGCTGATCACGGTCGGGTTGTGTATTGAGATGTCGGGTTTATTGTCGTTCCCACTGAATGCAAGTGTACTGAGACCATTCGTGTATCGGTCACCTTGGATCGCACCTGCAGAGCTGGCTCTCTTGTTCGTAGTGTTGACGCGCCTAGCGGTGGATCGATCTGATGATCATTATGTGACACGATTGCACCGTGCCAGTGGGTGGAAATGGATACCGCAGATTCTGCAAATGTCGACTGGTCGTCTACGTGTCGATAAGTTGTCGACATACGAGGCGGATCAATATCTGTTGGCGATCGACCGCAAGTGGAGGAAACTCCCTAGACAGTGGTTGTTTAACGGCGTCGGCCTACTGGCAGCACTCAACTTGTTGCGCCTCATGGGGACTTCGTATGCGAACATTGTTGCAGTAACGGCCTCGGGTGTCGGTTGCGTCTTGCTTGTTGCCACTGCGACAGTGACTAGTCTGCTCTGTCGCCGAGCTGGGCGTCTCATATCGATTCCGAGTACGGAATCGTGATCGTCGTATCAGAAAGATGCCTGGGCCTAGCTCGGTGTGTCTCGTCACTTTGCCGCGAGAAGGGTATAGAGCGCCTGCCGTGAACCATGGGAGCATGACAACGAGGGCGCCCACCTGCTTACTGTTTCGATTCCAGGTGGCTTTCCACGACTACGGACCCGCCTGTTTACAGGTGACTCGGTCCCGCAGCATGATCCACCTGTCATGCGAGTCCGAGCCCCACAATGTGGGGAGGAAGGGCGGCACCCGATCCCGGTGTGGGGAGGGAGGGCGGCACCGGATCCCGGTGCCGTCAGCCGCGTTGCCTGAACTCTGCGTCGACATCACGGCTCATCGGCCGATGAACGATCGGGCGCGATAGAGCCCCGCTGTCCAAGTGCGGCGCGCCCTGTGACCATGGCGTCCGGCAACGTCTACGCCTTGCGGCCGAGCGCCGCCCCACCGATCCCCCGGTCGAGTCGTGCAGCCGCTGTACACCGAGCCTGTCTCCGGGTGGGGCAGCAGACCCGTCCCACCCGTGGCCGATGTGGTCGTAGCTGGGGCTGGTGCCCGACTATCACGGCGATCCAGCGGACTTCGGGACCGCCATTGTCGGGATGGCCCAAATTGATGGAAGCCCCTGGAAAGGAAACACAGCCCCTGACCAGGGTGAATGAGAGCCGGTGGTGGGACTCGAACCCACGACCTGACGATTACAAGTCGCCTGCGCTACCAGCTGCGCCACACCGGCGGGACGAAGCCGCCAAGTTACGGTACCGCCGGCAGCGCTGCGGTGCGGTGGTGCGCCGGTGGCGGCCGGGGCGCCGAGGGTTCTCCTGCCCGCGGGCGGTACCGTGGCCGCCATGGACCACGTACGACTCGGACGGACCGGCCTGCTCGTCTCCGAGCTGTGCCTCGGCACGATGACCTTCGGCTTCCAGTGCGACGAGGAGATCTCGATCGCCATTCTCGACCGGGCCGACGAGGCAGGCATCACCTTCCTTGACACCGCCGACGTGTACCCGCTGGGCGGTGGACTGTCGACGGTAGGCCGTACCGAGGAGATCCTTGGGAGGTGGTTGCGGGGCAAGCGCGACCGGTTCGTCGTGGCCACCAAGTGCTTCGGACGGATAGGCGAGGCCGCCTGGGACCAGGGCAACTCGCGTAAGCACATCCTGGACGCCGTCGAGGGGTCACTCCGGCGCCTTGGGACCGACTACCTCGACCTCTACCAGCTCCACGGACCGGATGCGGGAACGCCGATCGACGAGACCCTCGCCGCCCTCGACGACCTCGTCCGCTCGGGCAAGGTGCGCTACATCGGGTGCTCGAACTTTCTCGCCTACCAGGTCGCCCGGGCGATCGGCCGGAGCGAGGCCCTCGGCCTCGCTCGCTTCGACTCCGTGCAGCCCCGCTACAACCTCCTCTTCCGCCAGTTCGAGCGCGAGCTCCTGCCGCTGTGCCAGGAGGAAGGCATCGGCGTCATCCCCTACAACCCCATCGCCGGGGGGCTCCTCTCCGGCAAGCACAACCGTGCCTCGGAGCCGCCCGAGGGGACCCGCTTCACCCTGGGCTCGGCCGCTTCCTTCTACCAGGAGCGCTACTGGCACGACCGCCAGTTCGCCACCGTCGAGGAGCTGCGCGCCGTCGCCGAGGACCTCGGCGTCCCCCTGGTCACGCTGTCGGTCGCTTGGGTCCTTGCCAACCCGGCGGTGACTGCGCCCATCATCGGCGCCAGCCGGCCAGAGCAGCTCGCCGCCAGCTTGGCAGCCACCGAGCTCGACCTCTCCGACGACGTCCTGCGCCGGCTCGACGAGCTGACGAGCGAGTACCGCATGGGCGACTCGCCACGCTGAGCCGGGTGTGACGGGCCGGTAGGCGGACGAGCCCGCCGACCCGGATCGGTCGGGGCACCGGATCGGTCGGGGCACCGGATCGGTCGGGGCACCGGGTCGTCCTGGCGGCTGAAGCCGACGGTCCTTGCGTGATCGGTCCGCGGTTGGCAGGCTGGCCCACGGTGCCCGACGATCTCCCCGGCGACTTCCCCCGGACGCGCTGGCGCGCTCCTGACGGCCGGGTCGTCCATCCGCTGCCGGTGGGGCGGGCAACCGTCGTGCTGGTCGTCTTCGTCGCCGTCACGGTGGTCTTGCTCGGCAAGGCGGACGTGGGACCAGTGCCGGCGGGGTCGAGCAGCCCAGTCGGCGCGTCGTCGGCGCCCGCGGTCACCACGCATCCCTCGACCACGACGACCGTGCCGTCCACCACGACCACCACGATCCCGCCGAGCTCGGTCGACGTCCTGGTCGCCAACGGCAGCCAAGTGAACGGTCTGGCCGGTCGGACGACGGCCACCCTCAAGTCGGCGGGCTGGGGAACGCTCCCAGCGGTCAATGCCACCGCACAGGTGACCAAGACGATGGTCTACTACCTCGCCGGGTTCGAACCGTCGGCCGCCGCCGTTGCCGCGGCGCTGCAGCTCCCTGCCGACGCCGTGGCGCCGTACACGGGAGGCGTCCCGGTGGGGACGATCGGCTCGGCCAAGGTCGTGGTGGTCGCCGGTCCGGACCTGGCGTCGGCCGCGAGCACCACCACGACCACACCCGCCACGTCCACGACCAGTCGTCGCGGCTGACGGGTGGTGCTGGATGCCCGACTCGCCCCGCTCGTCGCAGACCCGAGTCGTGCCGCGGTCCTGACCGACTTCGACGGCACGCTCGCACCGATCGTCTCCGACCCGTCGACGGCGCACCCGTTGCCCGGCGTCACCGAGGTGCTCGCCGCGCTGGCCAGACGGTTCCGGAGTGTTGCCGTGGTGTCGGGTCGCCCGGTTTCCTACCTGCTCGATCGCCTGGGACCCCTCGAGGGGGTGCACGTGGCCGGTCTCTACGGGCTCGAGCGTGCCGATGGCACCGGACCGGTCGTGGTCGAGCCCGCCGCGGCCGAGTGGCGCAACGTGGTCGCCGACGTGCTTGGCCGGCTCCGCTCCTCACTTCCGGCGGAGGCCGACGTGGAGGAGAAAGGGCTGACGCTGACCGTCCACTGGCGACGAGCTCCCTCGCTCGAAGGTGTGGTGCGCGCCGGTGTAGACGCAGAGGCGGTCGCCTCGGGGCTCGCTGTCCATGACGGCCGCATGAGCGTCGAGCTCCGACCGCCGCTCCCCGTCGACAAGGGCTCCGTTACCGAGGAGCTGGTCGGGGAGTGTTCGAGCGCATGCTTCTTGGGAGACGACGTCGGGGACTTGCCAGCGTTCGCCGCCCTCGACCGTCGCGCCAAGGACGGTGTCCACACGCTGAAAGTCGCGGTGGTCGACGCCGAGAGCGCTCCCGAGGTCGCTGCCGCCGCCGACCTGGTGGTCGAGGGTCCTCGCGGCGCGCTGGCCTTGCTCACCGACCTCCTCGAGGCGAGCCTCGGGAGCCCGTAGGGTCCTCGCCGGAAGCTGACGTTCTTGTCGTCCCGGCCGGTGACGGGTGACCGTGATGCCCGCGGAGCTCGTCCTATTCGGCCGGTGACGGGTGACCGTGATGCCCGGGGAGCGCTTCCACTCGGGCCGGTGGTGGCCGGGCGGTTCAGCCGGCGGCGCCCAGCTGGTCGGCCAGCCAGACGGCAGGCGGGCGTCTGCCCACGATCGCCCGGAGCTCCTCGGCCCACGCACGTCGACGTTCGCCGGCGGTGTCCAGCGCCGCAGCCAAGGCCCTGGCAGTACCGGTCACGTCGAACGGGTTCACGCCTACGCACGCCGGGCTGAGCTCGTCGAAGGCTCCCGCCTCGCGGGAGAGGACGAGGACGCCGTCCCGCTCGTTGACCAACGGACCTTCCTTGGCGACCAGGTTCATGCCGTCGCGGACCGGATTGACCAGCAGGACGTCGTAGCGCTTGAGCGCGGCCAGCGAGCGCGGATAGTCGTCTTCGACTTCGAGGACGATCGGGGTCCAGTCCGGCGTGCCCCACCGTTCGTTGATGCGGGCCACGGTCGCCTCGACCTCGTTCTGGTACGCGAGGTACTCGGCCAGACCCTGTCGAGACGGATAGGCGAGCGCCAGGAAGACCAGGCGCCCCCGTCGTTGAGGCTGTCGTTCGAGCAGCTCGTCGAACGCCCAGAACCCGCGCAGGAGGTTCTTGGAGAGCTCCATCCGGTCCACTCGGACGATCACCTGGCGGCCGGTCCCGATCAGCTCGTCGAGCACTGCGCCGGCATCGACGACTGCCTGGCTCCGGGCGCTCTCGAGGAGCCGATCGGCGTCCGTCCCGAGGGGGGACACGAAGACAGGGGGTGCGGGGGACCCCTCGACGCCGGCTCCGTCGCCCAGCCGGTCCCGTTGGCAGGCCTGGTAGGCGGCGGACCACCGCGGGGAGTGGAACCCGCAAGTCCGGTACGCGGCCATGCCGTCGAGAAGGGCATCGCGGACCTCGTCGGGCAGCATTCGGAGTGCCGATGGGTCGGCGAACGGCGTGTGGGTGAAGTGGACCGTGGACAGGTCGGGGCGCACCCGCTCCAGTTGCTGGCCGACCAGCATGAGGTGGTAGTCCTGCACGAGGACCCGGCCTCCCTCCGGAGCGACGGCGGCGACGCGTTCCGCGAACAGGCGGTTGTAGGTCTCGTAGGCCTCCCACGCCTCGGCCCAGTGGCGGTCCGACCGCGGTCGCCGTGCGCCGTCGAAGAGGTGGTGGTGACAGAACCACAACGTGGCGTTGGAGACGACGTCGTAGGCCATGCGGTAGACGTCGGGGTCTGGGTCGACGAGCTCGATGTGGAACCCCGGGTCACGCATGAGCCCCGCCGCCGCCGCCGCCCGGTCGGCGTCGGTCAGGGCACAGGCCACCCAGGTGGCGCCGGTTCCCTCGACGAGCGGGTGGAGCGAGCCGGCCAGGCCTCCGGCGGTGACGCCGGCTACCGGAACGCCGTCCTCGAAGTGGAAGGCGAGTGGCCCGCGGTTCGACACGAAGACGACGTCGTCGAGGCGGGCAGGGAGGGAAGCGCCCGGTGGCCGGTCGCGCTGACCGACCAGAGCGCGAGCGTCCACCCTGGAGGTCGAGGAGGTCTTGCCCGGTCCGGGCGGGAGGCCACCTGCCATGGCAGTCGACGTTAGTCGGCGCAACTTCGCACCCCGGCCAGCCCGCGGCTTCTCGCACCCTGGTCGTCGCTCCGTTGGCCCCTGTCAACGGCGGCCCCTGTCAACGGCGGCCCCTGTCAACGGCGGCCCCTGTCAACGGCGGCCCCTGTCAACCGTCGGCGCTGCCGGGGGCTCGATAACCCCTGCGCACGAGGGCGGCCCGCAGGATGTCGGTTGCCTGAGGCCGGAGCTCGTCGAGCGGCCGGTTCCGGTGGACGCGTACACCGAGGTCGACTTGGGCGATGACTTCGGGCCCGAAGTGAGCAAGCACGTCGACGAGCAGGCCGAGCTCGACGGCGTAGCCGTCGTCGAGGCCGCACTTTTCGAGGACCCAGCGTGGCGCGGCCGTCTCGCCGGCCAGCGGCTGGCGGACTCCGAGGAGGTCGGGGAAGAGCAGCTCGATGACGGGGCGGGCGACCAGCTCGGTCACCCGGCCACCCTCGCCGGGCCTCCCGTCGAGCGGCCGGTCGTAGAAGCCCTTGACGAGCAGGACGGTCTCGTCTGCGAGAAGCGGTCTGAGCAGCCCCGTGACGAAGCCGGCATGGAAGTTCGAGACGTCGCCGTCGAGGAACACCACGAGGTCGCCCACGGCGGCGTCAAGACCGGCCCGCATCGCCTGGCCCTTCCCGCCGAAGCCCGATCTCGTCCCGACAGCGGTCGGCGGTGCCCCGACAGCGGTCGGCGTGTCCGTCGTCGATGCCTCCGCTCGGGTGCGTGGGCTCGTGCCGGCGGGATCGTGCCCGCCACCGTCGGGGGCCACCACACGGGCCCCTGCTTCCTCGGCGACACGGGCGGTGCCGTCTCGCGACCCGTCGTCGACGACCAGGACCTCGTGCACCAGCGGAACGCCGCCGCCGCCGCTGGTCAACGAGGAGACGACCGTGGTGACGATCTCGCCGACGGTTGCCGCCTCGTCGCGGGCAGGAATGCACACCGACACCCGGCGGCCCTGCAGTTGGGAGACGAGTGGCTCCGGGTCGAACGACTTGGACGAGCGAGCGGAGCCTCGGTCGGCGGGACCCGGTTCGGCGAGGAACGCGCCCGTCGTGACGCGGACGTCCTGTGGGAGACGCTCGTGGTTCACCGCCTGGAGCATAGGGGGGCACCTCGTGGCCGATGGCCTGCATTGACGTGGCCCGCCTCTATCGTCCACCATAGGAACATCATCCAGAGCGGCCGAGGGACGGGCCCCGTGACGCCGCGGCAACCAGCAGGACCGGCTCGGAGCGAGCAGGTCGTCTGCCAGGTGCCAATGCCCGATCGATGAGGAGGTCACGTGGACTTCGTTTCTGGACTGCGCTGTCGTGAGTGTGGGCGCACCTACCCGGCAGAGGCACTCCATGTGTGCGACTTCTGTTTCGGTCCCCTCGAAGTCACCTACGACTACGAGCGGATCGCGTCGGTGATCAGTCGCGACCGCATCGCTTCTGGTCCTCGGACCATCTGGCGTTACCAGGACCTCCTGCCCGTGGCCGACGCCGCTCCGGTCGACCTCGGAGCCGGCTTCACCCCGCTCGTCCGCGCCGATCGGCTGGCTGCCGAGCTGGGATTGGGGGAGCTGTGGATCAAGGACGACACCGCCAACCCGACCGGCTCCTTCAAGGACCGGGTGGTGTCGGTGGCGTTGACCAAGGCCCGTCAGCTTGGCTTCAAGGTCGCCGCCTGCGCATCGACCGGCAACCTCGCCAACTCGGTCGCCGCCCACGCAGCCAGGGCCGGCATGGACTCGGTAGTCCTCATCCCCGCCGACCTCGAACGGGCCAAGGTCACCATGACTGCCGTCTACGGCGGCACGGTGGTGGCCGTCGAGGGAACCTATGACGACGTGAACCGGTTGTGCGCCGAGCTGACCAGCGAGCACCCGTCGTGGGCCTTCGTCAACGTCAACATCCGCACCTACTACGCCGAGGGCTCGAAGACGCTGGCGTTCGAGGTCGCCGAGCAGCTCGGCTGGCGGGCTCCCGACCATGTCGTGGTGCCGATCGCCTCGGGCAGCCAGCTGACCAAGGTGGCCAAGGGGTTCGAAGAGCTTGCCAAGGTCGGCCTCATCGACGGTGGGCAGCCAGTCCGGATCTCGGGGGCCCAGGCGGCCGGTTGCGCTCCGGTCGCTACTGCCTTTGCCGAAGGGACCGACGCGGTGCGCCCGGTCAAGCCGCACACCATTGCCAAGTCGCTCGCCATCGGCAATCCAGCCGACGGGTGGTACGCGCTCGAAGCGATCCGCCGGTCGGGGGGTGCATGCGGCGCGGTCACCGACGACGAGGTCATCGACGGGATCCGCTTGCTTGCTCGCACGGAGGGGATCTTCGCCGAGACGGCGGGTGGTGTGACCATTGCCACGTTGGCCAAGCTGGCGGCCGAGGGGGTGGTCCGCCCGGACGAGCGAGTCGTTGCCCTCGTGACCGGCCACGGCCTGAAGACGGTGGAAGCGCTGGCGGGGGCGGTCGGGCCGACCGCTACGATCGCCCCGACGCTCGATGCCTTCGACGCCGTCGTCGACGTGGGCGCCGAGTCCGATCACCCTACTGCCGACCCGGAGCACGGCTCCGGTGGCACCGATGCACCGAGGAGTGCCCGATGAGCGTCAAGGTTCGTGTCCCTGCCCAGTTGCGCACACTGACCGGCGGTGTCGGAGAGGTGCTCGTCGATGGTGGGACGGTCGGCGAGGTGCTCAAGGCCCTCGATGCCGCCCACCCCGGTTTCGCCGAGCGGCTCTTCGACGAGTCCGGCCAGCTCCGTCGCTTCGTGAACGTGTTCCTCTCCGACGAGGACGTCCGCTTTCTCGAGGGGCTCGCCACGCCGGTCGCCGACGGGCAGACCATCTCGATCGTGCCGGCTGTCGCCGGCGGCTGACTCCGGCCCGGCTGACTCCGGCCCGGCTGACTCCGGCCCGGCTGACTCCGGCCCGGCTGACTCCGGCCCGGCTGACTCCGGCCCGGCTGGCTCCGGCCCGGCTGACTCCGGCCCGGTCAACGCCGGAGTCAGACCGGCGGCCCGGTGCGGTTGCATCCTCCGTCGGATCGTGGTTTGCTGTTAGCACTCGACAGCATAGAGTGCTAATGGCTTGGAGCAAGGGCGCCCGTCAGCGGGTCGCCGACGAACGACCACGGAGGAACACCTGATGGCCAAGTTGATCACCTTCGACGAGGAGGCCCGTCGGTCCCTCGAGAGCGGGATGAACAAGCTCGCCGACGCGGTGCGTGTCACCCTCGGCCCGAAGGGCCGCAACGTCGTCCTCGACAAGAAGTGGGGCGCGCCGACGATCACCAATGACGGCGTGTCGATCGCGAAGGACATCGAGCTCGAGGACCCGTTCGAGAAGATCGGCGCCGAGCTGGTCAAGGAGGTCGCGAAGAAGACCGACGACGTTGCCGGTGACGGGACGACCACGGCAACCGTCCTCGCATGGGCCATGGTCCGCGAGGGGCTGCGCAACGTGGCGGCTGGCGCCAACCCGATGTCGCTCAAGAAGGGCATCGAAGCCGGGGTCGAGGCCGCGGTGACCTCGCTCCGGGGGATCGCCCGTGAGACCGACTCGAAGAGCCAGATCGCCCAGGTGGCGTCCATCTCGGCGGCCGACACGGAGATCGGCGAGATGATCTCGGAGGCCATCGACAAGGTCGGCAAGGACGGTGTGATCACCGTCGAGGAGTCGCAGACCTTCGGCATGGACATGGACCTAGTCGAGGGCATGCGCTTCGACAAGGGCTACATCTCGCCCTACTTCGTCACCGACCCGGAGCGGATGGAGGCCGTGCTCGAGGATGCCTACGTGCTCCTGGTGGGCTCGAAGATCTCCGCCGTGCGCGACCTCCTCCCCGTGCTCGAGAAGGTCATGCAGTCGGGCAAGCCACTCGTCATCATCGCCGAGGACGTCGAAGGTGAAGCACTGGCCACGTTGGTGGTCAACAAGATCCGCGGCACCTTCCGCAGCGCCGCCGTCAAGGCGCCCGGGTTCGGAGAGCGTCGCAAGGCCATGCTGCAGGACATCGCCATCCTGACCG
Source organism: Actinomycetes bacterium (assembly GCA_021798955.1). Lineage (GTDB taxonomy): Bacteria > Actinomycetota > Acidimicrobiia > Acidimicrobiales > RAAP-2 > JAJZJT01. Next base: position 8,193 of record JAJZBK010000004.1, on the reverse strand, counting down.
GTGGGCAGGTCGTCACCGAGGAGGTCGGGCTCAAGCTGGAGAACGTCGGGCTCGACCTGCTCGGCCAGGCCCGCAAGGTCGTCGTGACCAAGGACGAGACCACCATCGTGGAAGGCGCCGGGTCTGACGACGAGATCAAGGGCCGGATCAACCAGATCAAGACCGAGATCGAGAACACGGACTCGGACTACGACCGTGAGAAGCTCCAGGAGCGCCTGGCCAAGCTGTCCGGCGGCGTCGCCGTCATCAAGGTGGGAGCGGCGACCGAGGTGGAGCTGAAGGAGAAGAAGCACCGCATCGAAGACGCGGTCTCGACGACCAAGGCAGCCATCGAAGAGGGCGTGGTGCCCGGTGGTGGAGTGGCCCTGCTGCGGGCACAGTCTGCCGTGCTCGATGCCGCCGGCAAGCTCGAGGGCGACGAGGCCACCGGCGCACGCATCGTGGCGCGGGCCGTCGAGGAGCCCCTCAAGCAGATCGCCGTCAACGCCGGGCTCGAGGGCGGCGTCATCGTCGACAAGGTGCGCAACCTGCCGAAGCCGACCGAGGGTCTGAACGCCGCCACCGGCGAGTACGTCGACCTCTTCGACAACGGCGTCATCGACGCTGCCAAGGTGACCCGCTCGGCTCTCCAGAACGCTGCCTCGATCGCTGCGCTCTTCCTCACCACTGAGGCAGTGATCGTCGACAAGCCCGAGGAGTCGGCCCCGGCCATGCCTGGTGGCGGCATGGACGACTTCTGATCGGACCACACCGGTCTGGCTGTTGTGAGGGGCGCCCCGGCGGGGCGCCCCTCACGCGTTCTCTAGACTTGGCGCGATGAGCTCCGAACGCGGTGCCGAAGCTGCCGGCGCTCCCGCGACAGACGACGCGGCGTCGAGTCGCCGTGTCGGGACGCCCCGCTCCTCTGATGCCGTCGGCCCGGTGAGCCCGTCGGTGGGCTGGGGGGTGCTCCACCTCTTCTGCACCGCGCGAGCCCGTCCGGTCGACGTCGAGGCGGTGGTCGCCGCGGCCAAGGACGCCGAGGCGGCCGAGATGCAGGTCATCAGTTTTGCCGTGCTCGGTCACAAGGCCGACGTCGGCCTGATGGTGCTCGGCCCCGACGTCTGGCGCTTGCGCGACTTCCAGAGCGCCGTCCAGAGTGCCGGTCTTGACGTCGTCGACTCGTACGTCTCGCTGACCGAGGTGTCCGAGTACGCGGCGGGCATCCCTGACGCCATGCGGGAGGCACGTCTTCACCCCCGGTTGCCCCCAGAGGGGATGCCGGCGATCTGCTTCTATCCCATGTCGAAGCGACGGGGCGACGTCGAGGGTTCGAACTGGTACTCGCTCGCCTACGACGACCGCAAGGAGCTCATGTACGGCCACGGGGCCGTGGGCCGGACGTTTGCCGGAAGGGTCCTCCAGGTCATCACCGGATCTGCGGGTCTTGACGACTGGGAGTGGGGTGTCACCTTGTTCGCAGCCCATCCCGACGACCTGAAGGAGTGCGTCTACGTCATGCGCTTCGACGAGGCTTCGGCGCGCTTTGGCGAGTTCGGTCCGTTCGTGACGGGCATGGTCGCACCTCTTGACGTGGTCCTGCACCGGGTGCTCGGGTGAGCACCGCGTTGTCGGCGCCGACGCTGGGTGGGGCGGAGCGCCCCGAGGACGACCCCGAGGAAGCGCGCACGCCCCACCTCGCCGGTTCCGTCCGAACGGACGACGAAGCTGTCGACCGACTGCGTTCCGAGCTGCGGTCGCTCGGCCATGTTGTCGTCGCCTTCAGTGGCGGGGCCGACTCTGCGTTCCTGGCCTGGATGGCGACAGACGTCCTGGGGCCCAGCCACGTGCTGTGCGCCACGGCTGTCTCGCCGTCGCTGGCACCGAGCGAGCGCGCCGAGTGCCGATCGCTGGCTGGCGAGTGGGGGCTCCGCTGGACGGAGGTCGTCACCGACGAGCTCGCTGACCCTGCCTACGTGGCCAACGACGGCCTGCGCTGCTTTCACTGCAAGTCCTCCCTCATGAAGGCACTGGCGCCGATCGTCAGCTCCGAGCAAGAAGCTGCTCCTCAGGGCACTGCGGTCAGCGTCGTGCTCGGCGTCAACGTGGACGACCTGGGTGACCACCGACCGGGCCAGCAGGCGGCGGCCCAGGCGGGTGCCACGTTCCCGCTGGTCACTGCCGGGTTCACCAAGGAGGCCGTCCGGCGATGGTCGCGGGCGCTCGGGCTGCGCACGTGGGACAAGCCCGCTGCCGCCTGTCTCGCCTCTCGGGTTCCCTACGGGACGCCGGTGACCATCGGCACCCTGCGTCGTGTAACGCTCGCCGAGGAGGCACTCCGGGGCCTGGGCTTCGGCCAGCTCAGGGTTCGCCACTACGGAGACACGGCACGCCTCGAAGTTCCGCTTGATGACTTCGCCTTGGTGGTCGATCGACGTGAGCAGGTCGCTGCCGCCGTGCACGACGCCGGCTACCGCTACGTGACGCTCGATCTCGACGGGTTCCGGTCAGGCAACCTCAACGCGACCTTGGTGGTTGATGGGACCGGCTCGGGCCGGCCACCTACGACGAACGGGACGCCTGTCGGTCCGAACGGGACGCCTGTCGGTCCGGGTGGGACGCCTGCCGGTCCGGGTGTTGACGGCTGTGGTGGGCGACGTGACGTCGGGGGTGCGTGGGACGACCAGGTTGGAGGCGACCGATGATCGGTGTCCGTGTGCGACTGACCTTTCCAGACGAGCTGGTCCGCCAGCCGATCGTGGCGCGACTGGTCAGCGAGCTCGGGGTGATGGCGAACATCCGCCGTGCGGACGTGGGCGAGCACGAAGGGTGGATGGTCTGCGAGCTGGAAGGCGATCCCGACGCGGTCGACCGGGGGCTCGGTTGGTTGCGGACCGAGGGCGTCCAGGTCGACTTGCTCGGCGACATCGTCGAGAGCTGACACCGCCGGAGCCGGAGCCGGAGCCGGAGCCGACCGGCGTGGTCTCGGCGAACAGATGGGATCGGGTCAGGCACCCCCGGGGCGGATGGTCCACCCTGCTCCCGAGACTTTCCGGGGCTCGAAGAAGACGCAACCGTCCGGGCAGGAGAACGGAAGGTGCTCGTTAGCGCCCATCCGGCACTTCTCGAGCTTTTCGTTCCTGCTCGTCGTCTGCATGATGTAGTGGCGGCACTCCTCGTTGGCGGGCACGCCCCATTGTGGCCCACGATGCCCGCGACCTGGCACGCGGCAGTGCAGCTCCACCCGGAGACGGCCCCGCCGGCGGAGTCGGCGGTACGTCGGTGGCGTTGCTGTGTCGGTGGGGCGTTCGATCGAGATGCCGATCCGGTAGCGTCGACGGCGTGGACCACCGGGTCTCGACCAAGCAGCTGTTGCGGTGGAGCGAAGCTCTGGCCGGCATCGCTCGTACCGGCCTCGGCTTCACCAAGTCCCTCTACGAGCAGGAGCGCTTCGAAGAAGTGCTCCATGTCGCTGCCGACATCCGGGCTAGCGCCGAGGGCGACGCTGCCGGCGAGGACGCCGAGGGCAGGGTGGACGAGTGGCTCCGTTCGGTCGGCGAAGGAGTCCCCGGGTACGTCACGCCCAAGGTCGCTGTGGGGGCGGCCGTCGGGAACGACCGCGGAGAGATCTTGCTCATCAAGCGCGCCGATTCGGGGGTGTGGCTGTACCCGACCGGATGGGCCGACGTGGGCTACTCGGCGGCCGAGGTGGTCGTGAAGGAGGTCGAGGAGGAGACCGGTATCGACGTCGAGGTCGTCCGGCTCGTCGCCGTCCTCGACGGGCTCCGTCTCGGCATCAGTCGTATCCCGTTGTACTCCCTCGTCTTCCAGTGCCGACCTGTCGGTGGCGAGCTGCGGCCTCACCCGCTCGAGTGCGCCGACGTCGGTTGGTTCGCTCCCGACCGGCTTCCCGCTCCGCTCGCCGGAGCGGAGCGGTGGGGACCTCACATCTTCGCTGCCCTTGCCGGTGAGCCGGTCGACGTCCTCTACGACTCGGTCCGGTCGCCCACCTGGCGCGGTGACCCCGATCGGCTCTGACGACTCTGAGGTGCTGACGACGTCGCTCTTCGGTACCCCGGTCGTGGTGGTCCAGCCGGCCCCCGGGCTTTGTGCGCGAATCGCGAAGGCGCGTGCCCGTCACGGGCACCTCACGGGCACGGGAGCCGGTCGGTCGACCGACGGTCGGTACACTGCTCGACCGTGAGCGCCCACCCCGAGGACGGACACCGGGACGCGCTGCGGGTGGTCGTCGTCGACGCCGTGACCGACACCCTCGTCGACGCCATCTCCCGCCTGGTGCCTCAGCTGTCCTCGTCGGCTCCCCCGCCCACGTCCGAGGACCTCGCGGCCATCATCGCCTCCGATGCCACCGTGCTCTTTGTCGCCGTGCTGGACGACGAGGAGCCCGTTGGCATGACCCGTGGCGATGACGCACTCGGTGGTGCGGGCGCCGACGTCGGCATGATCGTCGGCTCGCTCACACTGGCGCTGTTCCGTCTCCCCACGGGAGTACGAGCGTGGATCGAGGACGTCGTCGTCGACGAGCGGGCGCGCGGCAGGGGTGTCGGCGAGGCACTCGTCCAAGCCGCGCTCGCCAAGGCGGCGATGGCCGGTGCAGCATCGGTCGACCTCACGTCCCGACCTAGTCGAGAGGCGGCGAACCGGCTCTACCAACGCCTCGGCTTCGAGGTGCGGGAGACCAACGTCTACCGTTACCAGGGTTCCTGAGGTGGTGCGCCGGTTTCCCCAGCAGCTCTACCGTGTCCCTCCGGGCGCCACCGAGCTGCTCCTGGTCCGTCACGGGGCGTCGGAAGCAGTCGAGGAGGGACGCTCCCTCCCGATGCTTGGCCTGCACAGCGACCCTCCGCTCGCAGCTGAGGGTCGTGAGCAAGCGGAGGCCGTATGCCGGCGCCTGGCTGGGCTCGGCATCGATAGCGTCGTCGTGTCCCCGCTGCGCCGCACGGCGGAGACGGCAGCACCGCTGCTGGCCATGCTTGGGGTGCAGTCAGTTGTAGAGCCCGACTTTCGCGAAGTCCACCTCGGCGAGTGGGAGGGTGGCCTGTTCCGTCAGAAGGTTGCCGATCGGGACCCGGTGGCCGTGCGCATGTTCACCGAAGAGCGCTGGGACGTGATCCCTGGTGCTGAGCCCAACGAGGACCTTGTCCGACGGGTACGCGCTGCCGTCGGCAGGGTGGTCAAGGCCTGTTCCGACCAGACCGTGGCCGTGTTCACGCACGGCGGCGTCATCGCGACGATCCTCGCCGAGGCGACGGGGTCGCGTCCGTTCGCGTTCGTTGGGGTCGACAACGCCTCGATCTCGAGGCTCGTCGTCGACGAGGGCCGCTGGACCGTGCGCGGCTACAACGACATCGCGCACCTTGACCGGTTGGCCCGGCCCGGCGAGCTCGGCGAGGGGAGCGGCGGTCCAGACCGCTGACCGGCGAGAGGACGTCAGGGGGTATGACCAGGCCCGGTTGGTCTGAGCCCGGTCGCGCTGGCGCTCCGGGCGAACCGGGTGACCCGGTTCGCCCGGGTGATGGGCCGCCCTTTGGTTGGCGTGGTCAGGAGACCGACACGAGGTCGATCACGAAGATCAGCGTGTCGTTGGGGGCGATGCCGGCTCCTGGTGAGGTCGACCCGTAGGCGAGCTGGGGCGGGATGATCAGCTCGCGGCGGCCGCCCACTTTCATGCCCACGACGCCCTCGTCCCAACCCTTGATGACTTGCCCCACGCCGAGCGTGAAGGTGAAGGGCTGGCCTCGGTTCCACGACGCGTCGAACACCTTGTGCGTGGAGTAGGCGACGCCGACGTACTGGACTGTGACCGTGTCTCCGGCCTTCGCGGTGGCGCCCGTGCCCGTGACGAGGTTGGCCTCCTCGAGCTGGGTCGGTGGTGGGCCCGGCGGCACGACCACGGTCGGCTCTTTGCCGAAGGTGCCGGCTGGCGACGGGTCGCTGATCGTGCCGATGGCCGACCCGCTCGCGGACCCGCTGTTGGAGGTGGGTGCCACTGTCGTCCGAGACGTTCCCCCGGACGACGGGTGAGCGGAGGTGGCGGACGATCCCGATGCAGCGGGTGACGACGAGCCGCAGGCAGCGAGCAGGGCGGCAGCCGCGACCAGGAGCCCGGCGGCGAAGGGTGAGCGGAGTGGGCGGTGGTGGCGGTCCATCGATGGTCTCCTCGGCGGTCATGGGCGTCGCACCCGGTGGCGAACGGAGCCAGCCGGGCCAAGAGGGTAGCCGTCCCGGCCTGCACTGTGGCGACTGGCCGCGTTGACGCAGCTCGAACCTCCGCGTCAACCCATGCATTGCCTCACGTAGGACCTCCGCATGGCTGGGTGGCCAGCGCTGGAGCGGCCGGGCCGCCATCTCGTCGTTGTGCCGGCGGAAGCCAACGCGTTCCAAGTGCCCTCACTGGGACACGTAGCCTGAGCCGATGCGCTTTGTCATCATCGGAGGCGGCCCCGCTGGCACCGAGGCGGCCACGACCGCGGCACGGCTCGGGGTCGACGTCGTGCTCGTCGAGCGGGACGTGGTCGGCGGTGCAGCCAACCTCTGGGATTGCGTCCCGTCCAAGGCGATGATCGCCACCGGGGGTGCGATGAGCGCACTGTCGCGCATCGCCGGAATGGGTGTCACCCACGCCGGGGGCGAGCTCGACCTCCCGGCGCTGGCCAGCCGGATCACCGGCATCACCGAGCACCTCGAGCAGACCACGACGGACATCCTCCGCAGCCAGCAGGTCGAGCTGGTTCGCGGCGCCGCCCGGCTCGACGGCCCGCACGCTGTCGTGGTCGACACCGAGGACGGGACGCGGTCGTTCGCCGCCGACGCCGTCCTGGTCTGCACGGGCAGCCGGCCACGCATCCCCGGCTGGGCCGAGCTCGACGGCGAACGGGTCCTCTCGACGAGAGACGCTTATCCGCCCAAGGTGCTCCCCGAGCACCTCGTCGTGGTCGGGTCGGGCGTCACCGGCGTCGAGTTCGTGCACATGTTCGAGTCCCTCGGCTGCCAGGTGACCTTGATCGTCAGCCGGCAGCAGGTCCTACCGCGCAAGGACCCCGAGGTCGCCGCCGTGCTCGAAGAGGACTTCCTCCGGCGTGGTGTCCGGCTCTTGAAGGGGGCGCGCGCTATCGGTATCGAACGGGTGGAGGACATCGGCGCCTGTGGCGACGGTAGTGGTTCGGGCCCCGGGGTCGTCGTCCGGTGCGACGACGGTCGGTCGGTTGTAGCCACCCACGCGCTGCTCGCCATCGGCTCTGTGCCGAACTCGGAGACGCTCGGCCTCGAGTCGGCTGGGGTCATCGTCGACAGCTCGGGGTACGTGCCCATCAACCACCACTGCCAGACCAACGTGCCCCACATCTATGCCGCTGGAGACCTGTCGGGCAAACTTCCGCTGTCGTCGGTGGCCATGATGCAAGGGCGCAAGGTCGCCGAGCACGTCGTCGGCGGGCACTCGGTGAGCCACCGGCACCTCAACTACGACAAAGCAGCATCGGCGATCTTCACCGAGCCAGAGATTGCCGACGTCGGCCTGGCCGAGGCCGACGCTTTCGCCGAGGGACGCAAGATCCGCGTCACGAAAGTTCCGTTCGCGTCGAGCGCCCGGGCCCTCATCGACAACGATCCGAGGGGCTTCGTGAAGATCGTCTCGGATCCTGCGACCGGTGTCGTCCTCGGCGGGTCGATCGTCGGTCGCAACGCCTCCGAGCTCATTTCGGTCCTCGCCGTCGCCGTCACGGCCGGCCTGAAGGTGGCCGACATCGTGGACTCGATGCTCGTGCACCCGGCACTCGCCGAGACGCTGGCCGCTGCCGCCGATTGAGGGCGGCGCACCCTTCCGCCGCCCTTCCGCCGCCGCCCTTCCGCCGCCGCCCTTCCGACGCCGCCCTTCCGCCGCCGCCCTTCCGACGCCGCCCTTCCGCCGCCGCCCATCCGAGGCCGCCCATCCGAGGCCGCCCATCCGAGGCCGCCCTTCCGAGGCCGCCCATCCGAGGCCGCCCTTCCGAGGCCGCCCTTCCGACGCCGCCCTTCCGACGCCGCCCTTCCGCCGCCGCCCTTCCGACGCCGCCCTTCCGCCGCCGCCCTTCCGCCGCCGCCCATCCGAGGCCGCCCATCCGAGGCCGCCCATCCGAGGCCGCCCTTCCGAGGCCGCCCATCCGAGGCCGCCCTTCCGAGGCCGCCCTTCCGACGCCGCCCTTCCGAGGCCGC